>NZ_QAJO01000003.1:0-413413 GCF_003852415.1 Chryseobacterium sp. KBW03
TGTTTGCGGAGAATCAGATATAAAATAGACTTAATGTTTCAAAAAATAAAAGAGAACAGTTGATAATATGTAATATTGCAATATTAATTATGAAATAATTTTCTTTAATTACATAAAAATGAGTAAAAAACTGTTTTCTGAAAGAGATATTTGTACAAAATTTATTACTCCTGCCTTAGAAAATGCTGGATGGGATAAAATGAAACAGTTTCGAGAAGAAGTCAATTTTACAGACGGTAGAATTATCGTTAGGGGCAAATTGTCCAGTCGTGGTAAAAAAAAGAGGGCGGATTATATTTTATATTATAAACCAAATATTCCTATAGGAATCATCGAGGTAAAAGAAAATAATCATGAAGTTGGTGCAGGAATGCAACAAGGATTGGAATATTCTGACATTCTTCAATTACCATTTGTTTTTTCAACCAATGGAGATCGTTTTTTATTCCATGATAAAACTAACTCTACAAACGTTGAAACCGAAATTGAATTAGATGATTTCCCTTCACCGGAAAAATTGTGGAGTAAATATTTAGAATTTAAGGGGATTAATGAAATCGACTCTAAATCTATTGTTGAACAAGATTACTTTTTTGATGGTTCAGGAAGATCTCCGAGATATTATCAGCAGAATGCTGTAAATCTTACGCTCGAAGCTATTGCTAAGGGTCAAAATAGAATTTTGTTGGTGATGGCAACTGGAACCGGTAAAACTTATACTGCTTTTCAGATTGTTCATCGTTTATGGAAATCAAGAACAAAAAAAAGAATTTTATTTCTTGCGGATCGCAATTCCTTAATTGATCAGACCAAAAGGGGCGATTTTAAACATTTTCGTGATAAGATGACTATTGTTCAAAAACGACAGGTAGACAAATCTTATGAAATATATTTAGCAATTTATCAGGGCTTAACCGGAAGTGAAGATGAAAAAAATATATTCAAACAATTTAGTGAAGATTTTTTTGATTTAATTGTTATTGACGAGTGCCATAGAGGAAGTGCTAAGGAAGATTCGGCATGGAGAGAGGTTCTAAAGTATTTTAAAACTGCTACGCAAATAGGTCTTACTGCAACGCCAAAAGAAACAGAGACCGTAAGTAATTCAGAATATTTTGGTGATCCAATCTATACTTACAGTTTGAAACAAGGAATTGAAGATGGATTTTTGGCACCTTACCAGGTTATTAGAGTAACCTTGGATGTAGATGTTGAAGGTTGGAGACCAGAAAAAGACAAGAGGGATAAAGATGGTAATGTTATTGAGGATAGAATTTACAATAGAAAAGATTTTGACCGAAATTTAGTTATTGATAACAGAACTTGGGCGGTCGCAAGAAAAGTGACCGAGTTTCTGCAAAATACTAGTCGATTTAATAAAACAATTGTCTTTTGCAGAGATATAGATCATGCAGAGAGAATGAGGTCAGCAATTGCAAATCTAAACTCTGATCTTATACTGCAAAATCATAAGTATGTTATGAGAATTACCGGTGATAATGATGAAGGAAAAAGAGAATTGGATAATTTTATTGATCCCGAACAAGCTTATCCTGTTATCGCCACAACATCGGAATTAATGACTACAGGAGTAGACGCCCAAACTTGTAAACTGATTGCATTAGATACCGAAATAGGATCAATGACAAAATTTAAACAAATTGTTGGGCGTGGGACTAGAGTGAACGAAGAATTCGGGAAGTTATATTTTACCATCATGGATTTTAGAAATGTAACAGATTTGTTTGCAGATCCCAATTTTGATGGTGATCCTGTTAGGATAAAAGTTATTGATGTAGATACTGCGGCAAACGATGATTTCGATAATGATTTTCCGGACGAATTACAAACTGATGAAAAGGGGAGCACAGCTCAAGTGAAAGACCCAAAACCAGACTATTCAGATCCCTTTACCGAAAAGAAAACGAAACCTTCAAAAATCTACGTAAATGGTGTGGATGTTACTGTTTTAAATTCAAGAGAATTGTATTTTGATAAAGAAGGTAAACCGATTACTGTAAGTTTAAAAGACTACACCAAAGATATTTTAAGTGAAAAATATACCTCTTTAGATCAGTTCTTAAATCTTTGGAAAAATTCCGATAGAAAAGAGGCAATTATCCAGGAATTGGCAGAACAGGGGGTTATGGTTGAAGAACTTTTACAGGCAGTAAACAAAGAATGTGATCTTTTTGATATTATTTGTCACGTTGCGTTTGATCAAAAACCCTTGACCCGTAAAGAACGTGCAAATGAGGTTAAAAAAAGAAATTATTTTGCAAAATATGGTGAGCAGGCGAGAAATGTTCTTACTGCATTGGTAGATAAGTATGCTGATGAAGGTGTTGAAACAATTGAATCTATGGAAGTATTGAAGCTAAACCCAATCTCTGAATTCGGTTCGCCCATGGAAATTGTTAAAACATTCGGAGGAAGAGAAATGTATCTCAATGCTTTAAAGGAACTTGAAAATGAAATCTACTCAATAGCTTAAATTATATCACCATAATGTTGGTATAGATTTTTTAGGAACGTACTTTTGCAAAATAATAAAATGTAAAATGAGTATTACAGGAGTAATAGAAAGTATAAGAAAAATAATGTGGCAGGATTCCGGGCTAAACGGTGATGCACAACGTTTGGAACAATTGGGATGGATGCTGTTCTTCAAGGTCTTCTGTGATAAAGACCAGGAAATGGAACTCATGGATGAGAATTATGTATCTCCAATTCCTGAAAAATACAGATGGGAAAATTGGGCATCAGATGATGAAGGAATGACAGGAGATGAATTACTTTATTTTATTGATAGAGAACTTTTTCCTGCTCTCAGAAATTTAGATTTAAGTACAGGAAATCAACGTGCTGTAATCGTACACGAAGTTTTTGACGGCAACAACAATTATATGAAAAGTGGAATCAATATTCGTAAGGTTTTAAATAAACTTAATGAAATTGATTTTAATAATACAAAAGATAAACACGCCTTTGGAGATGTTTATGAAGGTCTTTTAAAAGATTTACAGTCTGCCGGAAAATCCGGTGAGTTTTATACACCAAGGGCTATAACACAATTTATCACTCATATTCTTGATCCAAAATTAGGAGAGAAGGTTTTAGATCCGGCATGCGGGACGGGTGGTTATTTAACTGCGGTTATTGAAAACATCTCTAAAAAAGTTTCATCATTGGATGATTTAAAATCTTTACAGGATAATATTATTGGGTGGGAATATAAACCATTACCTTATCTTCTTGCGACTACCAACTTAATTTTACACGATGTAGAAATTCCCAATATCACTTATCGTGACTCCTTGGATAGACCTTTATCGGAATATCGTGAGAAGGATCGTGTGGATGTTATCGAAGCAAATCCTCCGTTTGGGGGAATTGTAGCGAATAATAATGAAAACAACTTTCCTCAAAACTATCGTACTAAAGAATCTGCGGATTTATTTCTAATATTAATGATTCACTTATTAAAAGTAGGTGGTCGTGCAGGAATTGTTTTGCCTGACGGATCTTTAACAGGCGATGGTGTGAAACAAAGGGTAAGAGAAAAACTGTTAAAAGATTGTCGATTACATACTATTATCCGTTTACCAAATTCTGTGTTTCAACCTTATGCAACAGTAGCTACCAATCTTTTGTTTTTTGATAAAGTGCATCATAATAACGATACCTCAAGTTTTGCTACAAAAGAAGTTTGGTATTATGAGCACAGATTACCGGAAGGGCAAAAGTCTTATAGCAAAACAAAACCAATTAAAGAGTCAGAGTTTGATCCTATTAAAGAATGGTGGAATAATCGTGAAGAATCGGAAGTATGTTGGAAAGTGTCAATTGACAGTTTAAAAGATCGCAACTTTGATCTTGATATAAAAAATCCAAACAAGAAAGAAGAAGTGATTGAATTTTCTTCTACAGAATTGATCGGTAAACTATCAAAATCATTTCATGATGCCGAAGGATTGTTGTTTAAAATGAAAGAAATGATTAAGTGATGGAGTACAAAACATTAAAACAATTATGTACTATTACAAAAGGAAAGACTGGAATTCAAAAGGCAGTTAAAGGTGAGTATCCGTTAGTAGTGACTAGTGAAGAAAGAAAATCTCATAATGAGTTTCAATTTAATGCAAATGCTGTAATTGTTCCCTTGGTTTCTGGAACGGGACACGGACATGCAAGTATAAAAAGAATTCATTATCAAGAAGGAAAATTTGCACTTGGATCAATTCTTTGTGCAATAATTCCTAAAGATCAAGATGAGATAAATTCTCAATTTTTATATTATTATCTGAATCTTGTTAAAGAAAAAGAGTTAGTTGGAAGGATGAAAGGAATGGCAAATGTTACTTTGCCTATTAAAGAGATTGAAAAAATTCCAATCCCAGTAATGAGTATCGAGGAGCAGCTCCGATTTGTAGAATTTTATACGGATTTAAAAAAAACTTCCAATCAGATATCCAAAGAATTAGATTACCAACTTGAATTAATTGATCAACTGCGTCAAGTATTTCTTCAAGAAGCAATGCAAGGAAAATTGGTTAGTAACGAAACTTCCGATAATATAACCGGTGCTGATCTTCTACAAGAAATTCAAAATGAGAAAGAGAAATTAATTAAAGAAAAAAAGATTAAAAAATCTAAATCTCTACCTCCAATTTCTGAAGATGATATTCCATTTGAGATTCCTGAAAATTGGGCTTGGTGTAGATTAGGGGAATTATCTCAGAGTATAGTTTATGGTACCTCTACTAAAACTAAAGATGAGGGAGAAGTACCAGTATTAAGAATGGGCAATATAACAACTGACGGCAAATTATTGTTATCAAATTTAAAATATACAGATTCAGATATTGCTGATTTACCATCTCTCTATCTACAAGAGTATGATTTACTTTTCAATAGAACAAACAGTTTTGAATTAGTAGGTAAATCTGCTGTTTTTAATGAGGTTGGAAAATTTACTTGTGCATCATATTTAATAATTGTTCGATTTATTAAAAAGAATCAGTTCTCTAATTTTATTTGTAAGTACATTAACAGTAAAGTATGTAGAATTAATCAATTAGAACCCAATATTATTCAACAGAATGGTCAGGCGAATTTTAATGGAACTAAACTTTCAAATATTCTAATACCACTTCCGCCGGAGGAAGTAATAAACCGTATTAACTCCAGATTAGACAGTTTAATGGAATACTGTGATGAATTGGAAAAATCAAGAAAGGAAAGTCAAAACTATACTGAACAACTTCTTCAACAAGTTTTAAGAGAAAAACTTGATGGAAAGAATGAAGTAGAAAATGAAAATCTAAAATTTACTCGAGAAGAATCTCCAATTTATTCTATTTCGAAAAATATTCAGAAGAATTGTGATACTGGAGATATGGCAATTCTTGCAGGCTATATTATAAAAAAGTTAAGTACACAGAATTCGAAAGATTTTGGTCGAGTGAAATTGCAAAAGATGCTTCATTTGGTAGAGTATCATTGTCAATTGTTTTCAGAATTGAAATATCTGAAAAATGTAGCCGGACCGTATGCTTGGGAACTAGAACATGTAATAGAACCAAAATTAAAGTCTCTAAGATTTTTCGAGATAAAAAAAGATAAGTTTGGTAGCACCTCAAAAGTTACTTACACACCTTTATCGGCATCAAATGAATTACCTTCTTTATTTAATCGGGAGTTTAAAGCTCAAGCTAACGGTATAAGCAATCTTTTAGATAAGTTTCAAGCGAAAACCTGGGAGTTTTGTGAAATGATTTCAACTATGTATGCTGTTTGGAATAACAGATTGATAAAGAAAGAACTGTTCACCGATGATATTTTGAAACAAGATTTCCTTGATTGGGATGATAAGAAGAAGAGATTTATTGATCAGTTGGATTACGCACTTGAATGGATTAGAAAAGAGAAAATTGAACCGGTGGGGTTTGGAGCATATATTTCAAAGGATTAGAAAATAGGCGTAATGATATATTGGACAAGATTTTGTACAAATATTGTCCACCGTTTCACCGAATCAACAACATTAATATAATTTTTTCTTTCTAAAATTAAATACTCGCAAATTTTGATATAAATTTTTGTAAATTGTTTTTTTGAGGGCACCTTCTCAAAAAAAATACTCGACAAATTACCTTTATTAACTAATAACATTCAGCGATAATGATAAGTGGTTTTGAAAAGCCTATAACAATTCAGCAGGCAATCAAGCATATAGACAAAAGAGAATATCTATTACCAGCATTGCAGAGGCAGTTCGTTTGGTCTACTGCGCAAATAGAAATACTCTTTGATAGTATCATGCGAGACTACCCTATAAATTCATTTATGCTTTGGAGAGTCACTGATTCCAGTATAAAAAACAATTTTAAATTTTATGAATTTCTGAAGAAATATAGAGAGCGCTATAATGAGCTCAATCCAGAATTCGAAACAAAAGGTTATGAAGATTTTTATGCAGTCATAGATGGACAACAGCGCCTGACAAGTATATATATTGGGCTAAAAGGTTCTTATGCTTATAAAGAATATAAAAAATGGTGGATAAATGATGAGACTAATCTTCCAACCCGATTTCTTTATCTGGATATCAGTAATCCAATACATGAAGATAATGAAAGAAAAGTACAATATGATTTTCGTTTTTTAAGGGAAAAGGATATTGTTTGGCATGCTGAACATGATTCAAATAAGCTGTGGTTTAAGGTTGGAGATATTTTGACTATTGGAGATAGAAATGCACTAGATAACTTTATTGAGGAGAATGGCTGGTTGGGAGATATATTTAAAAAGGGAACTCTCAGAAAGTTATGGACAATTGTACATGAGAGACCTCTAATAAACTATTATCTTGAAAATAGTCAAGATTTGTCAACAGTGCTCGATATCTTTATAAGGACTAATAGTGGAGGAGAACCTTTGTCATTTTCAGATTTATTAATGTCTTTAATCACTGCAAGCTGGAAAAACTTAGATGCACGAAAAGAAATACCAGATGTTATCAATCAAGTATTTGCAATCCGCGGCAGGGAATTTCATATTACTAAAGATTTTGTACTAAAAACATGCTTGGTACTTCTTAATGATAACGTAAAATTTCAGATTAAAAATTTCGATGAGGCAAACATTGTGAATTTTGAAGAGCACTGGCTTGAAATTAAAAAAGCGATTATAACAAGCTTTGAATTAGTAGCTAATCTAGGATTGACCAATTTTACATTACGAGCAAAGAATGCGGTTATTCCAATTATTTATTTTATTTACCATAAAAAATTGGTAGGAGAGATCAATCATCCTTTAAAACATAACCACGTTAGAGCCCTTATTCATAAATGGTTGCTCATTTCGTTGCTGAAAGGAGTTTTTGGAGGACAGTCTGATAGTGTCTTAACTAAGATTCGCAAAATAATGTCATTAAAGTTGAATGATCCAAAATTTCCGTTTCAAGATATTGTGGACGAGTTTGCGTCCGATCCTTCTAAGAATTTGACTTTTGATAGCGCATTCGTTGACGAAATTCTTAAAACACAATATGAAGATCCTCAGGCTCACTTAATATTATCACTACTCTACCCTAATTTAGATTATTTTAATCAGGACACTCATAAAGATCACTTATATTCTGCCAATTTATTTAGAAATTTAGATAAATATATTTCTATAATTCCAGAATCTGATATAGATTTTTATAAAGATCCCCAAAACTGGAATAGTATCCTAAATCTGCAGATGCTAAATGGCTCTCTTAATTCCAGTAAAAAAGACAAGCATCTAAAAGTGTGGATTGAGGAAAATGAGATAGATTTAATTTCACATATTATACCATCGCACATTAGATTGGAGGTTTCAAATTTCAGAGAATTCATTGAAGTAAGGAAGTTACTTCTAATAAAGCGCATCACCGAAATAGTGGCATAAAATTCTTATTCCCTAAAATGGCAGATCATTCTTAAATTGACCTGCCATTTTTCATTTTAAAACGAGACCTTTATTTTTTATTTAAAAGTAGCAGTTAATATAAAAGTTTACTAAATGTTATTTAAATCATTGGTGATTACATTATAAATATTGTCCCTTAAATTTTCTATTTCCTCACTATCCCCTAATAACAAGTTTTGCTGTTCATTATTAATCAACTTGTTTTTTATGTTACTAATGCTATGTTCAACCATTGATTGTGTTACCTGAAACTGAAATGCCAAGCTTTTTGCTGTTACTGGGCTTTCTTTCTTAGCCATTAATTGTGAAGTAATACTGAGACTTAGCCAATCCTCTAGTCGGAGGTTCTTAGGTTTGGATAAGGAATTTGTTATATTTTCATAAGGCTTATTTTTCAGTTGAAAAGTTTCTAAAATGCTTATCTGTTCTGAATTGTCCCATACTTCATTTATATAAAACTTTTCAATAGGTCTATATGATGTCCAGGCACTGTCACTATGTAGATTTGAAATCATTTCTTCACACATGTCATTTATGGTAATCTTGTCCAAATGCTTAATGGAGTTTTCAATAAATGCCCTCATTCCTGCATTAAACATGCAAGGTTCCTGTAATTCCAGATGAGGAATAGGATCTCCGAAATGGTTTGCGGCCAGTAATCTTAATGCTTTTAGGTCAGAAGCATTTTCCAAGGGAAGTATTCTTTCTTCAATATTCCGCAGCATTATACGAAAAAGTTGGTCATTCGTTTCTTCATTACTAAGTAAATAGGCGTAGCAAACCGCAATTGCTAAAATAGGATTTCGCCATTTTGAATGTGCAATATTGCTAATAAGAGACTGGGGAACATAGTAGATCTCATTTTCCAGGTTTCTTAGAATTGCGTCTAACTGAATTGTTTCCTTTTCTTGCAATTCATAAGGTTTGTTCTGTCGAACAAGCTGGACCCTAGCGGTAGAAAAAATTGGAGTACGTTTAAAGGTGAGGTAGAATTGGGTTTGCCATTCCGGAAACACATATAATGGGATTTCTCTTGATTTAGAGTTTCCTTTATATACAAGATAGTAGATACCGGGTTCCATTATTGCGTGGAATGCTAACCATCCATTATGCGTATCTTCTTTAATGTTAGTATTATTGTAAAGGCGATAAATCACATTTCTATTACTGTTCAGTATTGAAAAGCGCCATCCCATAGACTGAGCTACATTTTCTTGATTTCCTCTTATGATTTCATCAGGGTATCTAAAAAATAAAAACAGCGATGCATCATTATCCCTAATTCCGACGTTATCCATGGTGGATCTTTGGCTCCAGCGATTGACAGCATCTTGGTAATAATTTTTGGTACTACGCAAAAAATCGGCGGGAATAGATGAAAAGGACCCTTTATTTGTCCATGTTAAGTGAAGATCTTCATCCAATCTGATCAATTGCTGTTCAAATTTTTCATTTGAAAAGATCTGTAGCTGATATAGTCCGCGGGGCAGATCTTGTATTATTTCTTCATGTTCGCTAGCTAAAATTTCTCCTTTACCACTGAACAGTTTAAGCAAAACAAATTCACTCAGCGGGCCTACAACAGAAAATTTGAAATTAAACTGTTTTCGTTCACTTATCTCCTGTGTTCTAAATACCATAGCTTACTGTTTTTATTGTCCCATCTATCCTCATTATTTTTGCATCAGATTGTTCATTTTCGTAGTAAATCGTATAAAGTCCTTTAAATAAATCTATGGTCCAAGGTTCACCTACATCTGAAATACCTTCTTTTAAAACATTAAGGTCTGAATCTTCCAATATGGCCTTTTTACCGCTGACAGTAAAAGTAATCTGCACATTGGTGATATTTACAGTCAGCCCATCTATTATTGTTGTGTCAGCATAATGACCTTGAATATTTGGGACCTGAACTTTGTTAGTCTGTTCAGCGATCTTTGGAAGATCTCTTTCGAGATGATTCGCTAACGAAAGGGAAGTTATTTTCCCATCTTTTTCAGCGGCTCCCCTTAAACCATTTAAAAGCGATTCCGTAAATATTCCCCTAATTCCAACTTCTTGTATACTGCCACTTTCTGACTGTAAAAGCGCTTCATAAGCTTGATTAGTAAATTCGGAAGCTGAGTAGACATATGATCTGCATGCTCCTGCCGTTGCAGCAGGCATAACATTGCCAAACAATGGTGGCGCACCATTCACGGCTACTTTCCGATTTCTACAGCAATCTAAGAAAAAGAATATTTCACTGAATATTCCAGATTCGATCAAGGTGGTACGGTAATCACCTGATGAAAGGGCGTGGTTTCTAAAAAAGCTATCCCATTGAGGCAGAACAAGCGCCGTGTCATTCCATGATAGTCCAAGGCCATGTCCAGAAAAGTAGAAATATAACCTTCTACCTTTTCGCATCTTGGTTTTATTGTTGATTCTACCGAAACATTGATCAATGGTGTACTGTATAGGTAATAAAGAATCTTCTTCTGAAAGTACCAGATAGCAGTTGTCAGGTGGAACAAATCCTCCCTTTTCATCAACAACCCAATTGTGAAATCTTTTGGCGTCCTTATCCGGCCCCTTTAATGTCGCTAATTCAGCATAGTGGTTAACACCAACTATTACTGCATAATCGTCTATATTTGCAGGCATTTTGTTATTGCTTTATTATATGGATAATACTATCCAATGTCGTTTCTTCATCATCGTCAAAGGCTTCATGCTTTTGCGCGCCAGATCGGAACCCCTCTTCAGCACTTGTATTAGTTACCGCATAGACGGTGTGACCTTCTTTTTTTAGAAAATCTGATATTATAATGGATTGATCATCATTATATGGGTGATTACCTGTTGTATGTCTTTGGAGCCCTAAAATCAATGCATCGCTCTCATCTTCTAGAATTCCCGAAATTAGATAAAGGAGGGATCTAGGATACACAAAGTAAAACAGTCTATCCTTTTTCTCAAATTCGTCTGACATAGTGAAACATCTGAAGGAATTAAACATCGAAGGGTTTTTAAGGACAGTATTTTTAAAAAGATCTGTACGACATGCTGGAGCCATGAAAATAATATTACGGAATTTGATGTCATAGCCTTTAGCTGATATCATTTTGATCAATTCACAGATGACGATAGAACCCGCAGAATGTCCAACTAAATCGATTGTTAATTTTTTACCAGTTTCTTTTTGATACTCAGTAAGTTTTTTTATAAAATATGATCCTACAGGCCAATGAAAAAAGTTGCCTTCAAAATCGCTGTGCTTCCACATATCTACGGCTTTCCGTTTCATGTTTCCCCAAAGCCAGTTTCCGAGTTCCGAAACATACAATTCACGCATCGTCTCTTCTGCTACTGTGGGGTAAAAATCATGATTTCTTTTTTTTATGTAACGCTTTATAACACGGATTGCAACATTGGTTGCACCTATGATCACTTCCATTGTGGTGATTAACCCTTTGGCATTTTCTTCTGAACCGTACTTATATTTAGTATCTAAGATATTTTCTTCGGCCTGACTTTTTTCAGTAGAAATAAGTTCCTGTAGTTCTGGGTCGCTTTCTATTTCTAGTTCTAGCTCTGCTTGCAATTCGCCCTCTAGAATATGGATACCACTTTCATCCATTGCTGATTCAGCATTTATGATAGTTGCTGATTTTGCGCCCGCATTAATCTGATAACTTTCAAAAGGTGCTTCTTTTCTGAGTTCGGCTTCAATTTCTTCTTCTGTAAGTTGACCAAATCCTTTTGCTCCATCAAATAGATCATCAAGTTCAATTCCTAATTTTGAACCTGTGACTTTTAAAACTTTTATTAAAATCTTTTTAAAAAAATCTGAATTAGAAATGGTCGTTAAATTATCTGTAATGGTCTTCATCCAGCCAGTTTCCCAAACAAAGCAGAATGCATGGGAATCAGAACCTGAGCTGCTATATCTTATGATTCTTTCGGCTGTTTTCAATCCTTCGTCGGCGCTAACTAAACCACCATGAAAATATAATAGTAACTTCGATTTATTGTTTTCCTCTAAGAAATTGAATAATGCATCAATTTCAGCGGGAGTCGAATTGTACAGGGGATTGGTATCAGGATAGAATGTGCCATGTTTTCCAACATGGACGTAATTGATCCGGTTTAATAGGTTATTTGGCATTAATAATGGCTTGTTAGTTTCTAGGTACAATATAATAATTTTTTTCTTCCCAATATTAATTAAAATTGAAAAATTGCTGTCTGAAAGCGTAATTATGCAACTTCTGCTTAAGTTTTAAATAAAAGTCCATTTGTCTGCAATGCCATCCGTAGGTATGCATTTTTCTATAACTTTCCAAACAACGAAATGCAAGTTGTCGCCTAAAATTAATGCAGAATATCCGATTGTTCCGGTAATTATCTGAATCCACTTTAAAAAAATGCATTCTATTTTTCCAGCTCGAAGTGTTCATCTTGGAGAACATCTTTTTCGAAGGCAATGTTTTATTGAAAATTGTTTTATTGGGAGCAATAATAGCTTGTATTTTATCTAAGACTGGTGAAGTAGGTATTTTATCAAATGCCGTATAGGCGGTCTTTAGGGGGAAATGATACATAAAATATTAAATAAAAGTTAAAAATATCATTTTTGTGTGATAAAAATTTCTATATTTGACTACCATTAAATAACTAAAAACTTATGAAAAAACTCTTCTTGGGATTATCTCTGGTGACAGGCACATCTTCTTACGTGCTTGCAAACTCCATTGAGATCGAAAAAATGATCTTGACCAAACAGAAATTTTTAAAGAGCAATGCTTTATGCAGGTGATCGTCAATCATGAGACAGAGTACGGCGTGTGTCTATATTCCGCAGCAAGTCCGATGTACAACGTTAATTGCCGACAGGGACAAGCGGAAGGTACTACGGACACTTATTGTGAAGTACGAACAGAGGCCGGATGGAATCCAAGTTCCGATCCAGCAACACCATCAAGCTGTAACTAATCCAACCATAATTAAATTAAAATCTATGAAAAAATTCATTTTGACAGTGACCGTTTTAGGGTTTGCTGGTTTATCTTATGCTTCTTCACCTATTGTAAAAAAAGTGGCCGCTGAAAAGAGGCTTGCCGGATGCTTTACGCAGACAGTAACCCAATATGAAGATCTTCAGGGCAACTACGTAAGTTCTTCTGTTGGACCGAGAGTGTCGGTTGAATGCGCGCAGGGACAGCTTGAAGGCTCCACCCAGACAACTTATGTCCATCAGATCTCTCCGCTTGCTGTGTATTGGCTAGGTTTTCCTTAACAGCCATATAGGTCAGTTATTGATCTGTAAGAGAAGCAGATTAAAAAATAAAATCCATTACTCACCTGAGTAAGAATATGTGTAATTACCAATAAACAACAAAAATCTTATCTTATGAAAAAACTCATTTTAGGTTTATTCCTAATTGCAGGATCATCATAGTTTGCTCTTGCTAACACTATTGAGATCGAAAAGGATCTTGATCAGGATCAGTGTTTTAAAGGAAACTGCTACGCGCAAGTTATTGTAAACGTTGAAAATACCTGCGGACAGTATCTGTATTCTTCGGCTAGTCCAAAATATACCGTCAATTGCCGAGAGGGGCAGGCAGAAGGCTCAACATCTACTTATTACGAAGTCAGAACAGAGGGTGGATGGAA
Organism: Chryseobacterium sp. KBW03; assembly: GCF_003852415.1. NCBI lineage: Bacteria > Pseudomonadati > Bacteroidota > Flavobacteriia > Flavobacteriales > Weeksellaceae > Chryseobacterium > Chryseobacterium sp. KBW03. The sequence goes on from NZ_QAJO01000003.1 coordinate 13,621, forward strand.
CCCAGGTTCAGATCCTAACCAAGCAACTAGCTGTCCATAATCTAAAATAAAAAAATATGAAAAGAATCATTTTAACAGCGACCGTTCTAGGTCTAAGCGGCCTAACCTATGCCGCTCCCGGAGTGAAAAAAATTAACAAAAAGAAGCTTGCTGGCTGTTTTACGCAGACCATCACTCAATATGAGGATAAGCAAGGTAATTATGTCAGATCTGTAGCGGGTCCTCGTGTTGCGGCACCCTGTGCTTCGGGACAGCTGGAAGGGTCAACTACAACGACTTATGTACATACACTAGATCCATATATTGACTTATGGCCTTAAAAAACGTATTAATTTTTTTATTGCTGACAATTTTTGGATATGCTGGCGCTCAGGATAAGATCATCGTGGAATACGATTATACTTTTGCCCATATGAGTAATTTAAAATCATTTGTCATAAGTGATCAAAAAAACTCCTATTTTTTCTTTGCCAGTGATCCGTCTGTTAGTTATAAAAAATTAATAGAAACTGACTTTACATCAATTAATCCGTATCATGTCTATGACTATGATCTTTCCAGCGAAAATCTCTACCAGCGGGTGTACATGGTTCCAAAAAATGATAAGCAGCCGCTCCCGAGATTAGCTTCCGAAAAGCTGAAAAACCTTGACTGGAAGATCACGAAGGAATCAAAGGATATTCTCGGTTATAAAGCTTTTATGGCCACCGCTAATTTTAGGGGAAGGGAATATACGGTATGGTTCACCAAGGATCTAAATGTCGAAGTGTTTCCTTGGAAACTTAAGGGACTACCTGGTGTTATCCTGGAATTTCAGGATAAAGATGGTTTTATAAGAGGTACTGCAAAAACAATTTCATTAAATTCGCAGGATCAGTTTCCACCTAAAATTCTAGCAATTTTTGAGAAAAAAACGACTGACCCCATCATGTCGTTCAAAAAAATGATAGAATTGGAAAATGTTATCTTGCAGGACGATATGAATAAATCTATCGCTGCATTGCCAGCAGGAACCGAGTACGAAGTGCCCAACATCAGAGAGATGTCAATGGAAACCCACTTTGAATGGGAACCTGACACCAAGAAGCCTTAATGAAATATTTATGTTTATTATTCTTTATACTAATTTTTAAGATCTCCGCGCAAACGAAGATTGCAGGAACTGTACTTTCAGATAGTAAGCAGCCGCTTCTTAGAGCCAGTATCATTCTTACGGATACACATGATAATATCATAGCTTTCGTCTTTAGCAATAAGGACGGAAGCTTTTCGCTAAATACGGATCAGTATGGCAGCTTTAACCTGCAGGTTACCGCGGCGGGGCATGAAAAGAAAAATATTCCTATCTCGTTCATCAAAAAGAATTCGGTTATTGATCTTAACGCTATCGAACTTAGCAGTGATAAAGTCAAGGAAATCAAAGAAGTTGTCATTACCAGAAACACACCGATCAGGCAAAAAAAAGATACGACAGAATATAATGTGCAGAGTTTCTCCAACGGAACAGAACGCAATGTGGAGGAACTGCTAAAAAAACTTCCCGGCATCACGGTTGAAAGTGACGGGAAAATAAAATTCAGGAACAGGGAGGTTGAGCGGGTCATGATAGAAAATGATGACCTCTTTGAAAAAGGTTATCAGACCCTTACACAGAACATGCCTTCCAAACCCCTTGAAAAAGTTCAGGTGCTGGAGAACTACTCCAAGAATAAACTGCTAAAGAATATAGAAAATACAAACCGCATTGCCCTTAATCTAACATTAAAGGAAGATGCGAAGGGAAATGGTTCGGGAATTTATTGCTTGCTTCGACAAGTTACAAAGAGGATATGAGACAGGGGAAGGTCAACGTGATGAATTTCACCAAGAGACGAAAGGTCTATTTTCTTCTTAATGCGAACAATCTCGGGCTGAACGAAATGAAAGGTGTTGAATACCTGATAGATCCGGCTTCGGAGAATGAGGTTGAGAATGTGGGGACGAACGTGGGTATACTGTCGGTTGTGAATCTTCATCAAAAAAACAGCATCTTTCAGGATAAGCGTACCAACTTCAACAATGATAAACTGGGTTCACTGAACTATATCTACAACTTCAAGAATGACTGGAAAATTAAATTCATCACTGTATTCAATGACATCGAGAACAGAAATTACATCTCCAGTTTTTACCGGTTCAACTATGCGGGACAAAATTTCGCAAACGTGGAGGATAAGACCTGGAAACAGAACAACACGAATCTGGTTGGAAAACTGGAAATTTCAAAGGAATTCAGAAATAATTCGAATTTTCAGTTTTACAGTAAAACATCATCCCTGAGAGAAAACAACGATAATATTTTTGTCTTCAATGAACAGCTAAATAGCCAGATAGGAACCAACAGGCTGTTGTCTACTGAGAATAAATTTGTCTATACCAAGAAAATTGACTCTTCCAAAGCTGTAGTTGCCGTTGCAAGATATATTTTTCAGGAAAGGCCCTATGATTTCACTGATGATAATGATGTATTCCAAAAAGTCACCGGTAATCCGGACGTCAGGAAATCACGGCAGACCATCAGCTCAAAAATGAATTTTGGTGGAGTTAAGGTTTCCTACCTTAAAAAATATTCGGAAAAGGAATCGGTTGAGATTCAGGCCGCAAATGAATACCGGAGTAACCGGTTATCTTCAGATCTTTCACTTTTTGATGCGGACGACAATAAGGTTAATTACGATGACCGGGGTTTTAGCAATGATGTGTCGCTTGAGCAGAATAACCTGTTTGCCCAGGGAAAATATCTGCGGAAAAGCAAAAAATGGCGTTATGGTGTTACGATGCTGGGTCAGTTTATTTATTCCGATCTCCGAGACGAGAATACAGCAGGATTTCATCTGTTTCCGACCGTCAATATTGGGTATGAAAACAGCAGGACCGGAAATATCAGTTTAAGCGCATCCAGAAGATTTTCAACAGTAAGCATCAATGATGTCTATACCGGATACATTTATCAGGGAAACAGGAATTTTAACAAGAGTGAGGTCGGATTTACAGTGCTGCCCAGCTACAGCTTTAACTTAAGCTATAACGTTGGGCAGATCAGCTCGCAATATCTGTCCTTTAACGCTAATTTTTCAAAAAATGACAGCTACCTCTCAAATAATATGATCGTGAATCCAACTTTTACGTTCAGTCAGGCGATCCTGGTAAAGAATAACAGCACGTTTTCCGCTAACCTAGAACTTCGCAAATACCTGAATTTTATCAAGACCAGAATAAGTCTTTTAGGTTCTTATTCGGATTCGGAATATGAAAACAGCATCAATAGCGGGCCACTGATCAGATCACGGTTTTCTAACCTCAAAACAGGTTTTGAGATGAAATCAGGTTTTATGGGATTTTTCAATTATGAACTCGGTTATGAGATCGCCTTCAATAAGATTGTCTCGGATGTAAACTCAAGCAATTATCAGGATCAGAAAGCCTTCGCGAATGTATATTTTAGGGTAAGTCCAATGTTCAGGATCGAGTCGTCGATGGAATATTATAAATTTGGGAATACCGGTCAAAGTCCAACTCATTTTTGGGATATCAAGCTTAATTATACCTCGAAAAGATACAATAGCGAAATTTATCTGCAGGGGAACAATTTGCTGAATTCCAACAGCATCACCAAGTATTCTATCGATAATATCAGTGAAAGCCTGTACACCCAGAAGCTGATACCTTTCCATATCGTCTTGGGTATCAATAAGAATTTTTAACTCCGCCGGTCAGATGCTCGGTATCTGACGTACTGACCGCAACAGGTTTTATGTATAAAAATTTATAATGGAAGTTTTGTATGATATTCGCGTTAGAGTTAGCATCAATAGTATTGAGGCTGGATTGTTATACAAGTATTTAAAGATGCACCCACTCGAAAAACGCTGCATTACGGAGGGGCACTTTGCCTATTCGTTTAAGGATTTCCAGCAAAAGAGAGAATTTGATTTAATGCTGAATTTAGAAACAATTGATTGCTGCGTGAGGGCGTTGGAAGATCAGGATCTGAATGAGCCGCTGGAAAACCTGCTCAAACAAGGACTGCTTGAAAAAATTTATCAGTGGGCAGATATTATAGACAGGGAAGAAAACGCGATCGAAGATTTTCAGAGCAATTATTATGCGATTTGTCTTCAAAAATACGGCGATGAAGATACCTACTTTAGTTTTGAAAATTATCTAAAGCTCCGTAATATTACTGAATCCCATCGAATTGTAAATTTAGAAAAACCATCACGCTCCATTCTCAAATGGATCAGGTACTTTCTTAACATATAGACATTCGGACGAGCTTTTATTGGAAATGGAATTTTTTGATCAAGATGACAGCCAAATTTCGCAATACATTTTATGTTTTGATACAGCAAATTTATACCGATGAAAGTTGAAATCAGAGTACCGTATCTTTTTAAATTATCGTAAAGGGCACTATATATTCCAATTTCGATCAGGAATTGGATTTAGAAATCGCTGACGCATTAATCAATGAATCTCTAACCGCTGAAGTCTAGCTCAATTACGGTTTTGAGTAGGATTTACAATTTCCAAAGCAGTATTAGTTTAAGTTTGTGTGTTAACATTTAAAGGTGATCCTCCTATATAAATTGGTAAAGCAAATTTTTGATATTACGCAATCCGTAAAAATCCCACAAAAAGTATAATCACCTATTTACTGAATTACAATAATTTTTACCTTAACAGACCAAAACAACATAACCAAATGGAAAACTATCTTAAAGCAATTTACCCCATAAATTGCGCGCAACCAATAATACATATGAACTTAATGGCACAACAGAATTTTAAAATCGTCGAAACAAAATGTGATCTTAATGATTTTGAAGCAATCAGGAAAGATTTACAGAATTTTGGATTTTTTAGGCAAAATCCAAATACGCGTAAGACTTGTACCAAGCATAAGGAGAAAGCAGAATTTCGGGTAATGGCCAGTGACAATAAGAAATTCTTTTTGAGTTTTGACAATGAGGACGATGCAGTAGCATTTTTAGATTCTATGGAAAGCCACGACTACGGACTGCTCGAAACAGATTTTCAGGAGGAAGTGGAGAAGATCACGCCTGAAAATGTGGAAGAAAAAGCCGACGAGATCCTGGCCCGTTTTAATGAAAAATTTAAATTGGCTGTGGACTACAATCCAAAAGAGAGCGAATTTGCTGCAATAAATGAAAAGGCTAAAAAGACTGTTTGGGATAAAGAAAACCGTTTCCTTTTAAACTTTTATATGATGGAAGTGACCAAAAGAAAGTTTGGCTTTCCCAATTGGAGTTTTGAAGTCATTCATACTTTCAATCCATTTCTCGTTCCTCAGTATACAGGCCGGGACGGCAAACCGCAAAGTTATTACCGCCTGTTAGAGCCAAAAACAAGAAAGCATTTTGATTTCAAAATGTATCTGGGACTTTAGGGGCAGGTATAGAAGCAGAATTACTGCTCATCTATCTTTAAACGGAAGAATTTTTGGAAGCAAGCAAGAGTGAATACTCTTCTTGCTTCTTTGTTTTATTGTTTTCAATGAATCACCTCCTCACTTCTGTCAAAAAAGTCTCGTCGATTATAGCGCATACTTTGTGACTGAAAGTTTGACTAAATTCACATTCAAAAAAAAAATCCCGGAATTCTCCGGTCGCATTTTACTATCGTGAGACGGGATACCATTCATCAATTTGCATTAAGGTATCTTACCTGCACCTAAAGTAACACTACCAAGATCTAGAAAATTGAACTTGTAAATGGCTTATGAAAGTATAAATAGGAGATAGGTGAAAATTTGAGAAAATTTGTCAAATAAATGAAACGATTGTGACCATTCCGACGGTCCCGGTTGCTATATCTTTGATGCTGATTTAAAGATTTTGTATAATGAGTGATTATCGAAAAGGAAGTGTTACAAAAAAACATTTCAGTGCATTGGATGGTTTAAGGGGCGTTGCGGCGATCGGGGTTGTACTGTTTCATTTTATGGAGATCGTGGCACCGGATTATCATGACAGTTTTATTCCGCATAGTTACCTGGCAGTCGACTTTTTCTTTTGCCTTTCGGGATTTGTCATTGCTTATGCCTATGATGACAGACTGGACAAAATAGGAAAGAAAGATTTTTTTAAAAGACGGCTGATACGTCTACATCCCATGGTTGTGGTTGGGGCAATAATCGGGCTTTTGGCGTTTGTGTTTGATCCTTTCAGCGACCTCAAAGATTCATTCAGCACCTTACAGCTTTTGCTTATGTTTCTGAGCGCCTGCTTTTTAATTCCTTATCCAGCTGTTCCGCAGCGCTATTTTAACCTTTTCCACTTAAATCCACCGACCTGGTCACTTTTTTGGGAATATATCGGAAACATCATTTATGCTTTTTTCCTTGTTAAAGCTTCAAAACGGGTACTGTGGACAATCCTAATCATTTCTGCTCTTCTGCTGTGCTATGAATCCTATAAGTCCGGGTACCTCGCCGTGGGATTCGGCGGCGATAATTTTTGGGGTGGTGGCGTAAGGCTGTCTTTCTCATTTACGGCAGGGATCCTGGTTTTCCGCCAAAACTGGCTTTTTCATAAAAAGGTGCCCTTTTTTCTGCTCACGATCGCACTTTCAGCTGTATTTTTTATCCCTTATTCCGAGTGGCTAAGTCCAATAGTTGATCCGCTTCTGGCAATCTTCTATTTTCCTTTCTTGATCGCCTTAAGCGCTGCAGCAGACCATTTAAAGCAAAAGACAATAAAGGCATGCAAGTGGCTGGGGGATATTTCATATCCTTTATATGTTGTTCATTACCCTTTTATCTGGATCTTTACGAGCTATGTTGAAAAAGTTAAACCGAACAAGATGGAACTGACGGTTACTGTCAGCGCCGGAATGTTGTTTCTAATAATCTTGTCCCATTTTATTCTCAAGTGGATCGATGAACCGATACGAAAATCGTTCTCAGCAGCCAATCGAACGAAATAAACGAAAGTCGGGGTGTCAAAATTAGTGTAGATATAAGCATATTTTAGCTAATATCCTTATTTATGCAGTCGCTAGAATTTATACTGAAAATGTATTTCGATTTGCTGCACGATGTAAAGAGTCTGTTTTCTAACAAGCTCTTTACATTAAATGGTAAACGTGTTAAGTTATATATATCCGGCCGGAACACAGTAAAAACTTAGAACATCTGGTTCAAATTATTATCAGTAACTGGTCGCTTCTTTGTAAGTGTAAACATTATACGGATAGATTTTCTTTGCCAGCGTTTTGGAAACAAAACCTGCGATCAACAGTGGTAACAGGAGCACATAACCAGATGGAACGATGCTGGAAATAATAAACATGGCTGTGAAAGGAGCATGTATGGCTGCCGAGAGCATGGCAGCGGCACCGAATAATGCGAAGTTTATCACGATCAGATGTGTGCCAAGATAATAATTGCAAAATTGTGCAAAGAAAATACCTAAAAATGCACCTGTTACGATACTGGGCGCAAATACTCCACCATCACCTCCGGCACCTAAGGTAAGTGAAGCGGCAAGTGGTTTAATGAAAATAAGAAGTAAAAGGGGAATGAAGTACATCATATTTACGCAGTCTGATGCACTGCTCTCCAGGATTTTACCAAGCCCGTGATAACTGTCTCCATATAAGGAAGGAAGAAACAGGATAAATATGCCAACCGTTATTGCACCTAAGTTTACACGGATAAAATTATTCTTTATACTCCCGAAAAATGTTTTTGCATAGATCACAATCTTGGTAAAATAAAGTGCGAAGATTCCCCCGATCAGACCCAAAATGATAACAAAGGGTATGGCCTGCCAGTGCCATTGCTGCACGTGTGCTGAAAACAGAGGTTCCGAATCAAAATAGTGAACAAATAAATAGGCAACAAGCATCGAACTGACCCCGCTGATCAAAATGGATTTATTATATTTACGTGCAATAACTTCGATAGCAAATAAAAATCCTCCCAAGGCGCTTCCAAATAATACGGTTACACCCGCTATAATGCCGGCACATATCATTTCTGTTTTATATGCCCAGGCTGCATGCAGATATTTATAGGCCTGATTTCCAACGGTTGCAGTAGCAACGACAGTTGATACTTCCACGCCTGTAGAACCACCAAAAATAACTGTAAGAAATCCGTTGATATAATGTGAGGGTATTTTAAATGCAGGTAGGTGGTCCTTTCTTGTTTCAAGGGTGGTATAGATCTCTTTGATACCTTTATTCTTTCTGTTATGAAAAAAGTACTTGCGCAGGAAATAGATTGCTGTTATGCCGATACTTGGTAGGAAGATAATTAAGAAACTTCCCGCTGACATTACTCTTTCAAATAATCTTTCCTGAATGAATGCTGTGATGTGCTTTAAACTGAATGCTATCAGGCAGCAGACTATACTTATTAATATTGAACTTCCAATTAATTTAGCATAGCTGACTCTTCGGATTTTATTTCTGCTTGACTTATTAGCAATCATACCTCTTTCTTTTAGGACCACTGCAAAGGTAAGATATATTATTCTAATTCACTGTTATGGCTTACAATGGTTGATGCTGAGCGAAATAGCCCTGCTTTTTTCACGTTTAGATAATTTTCCACGCAAGATCAATCACCTTTATATTCAAAGTAACGAACAAAAGATTATGTTGCTTTGCCCTACCAAATAACTATACACGTGGAGGAGCGAGCAAGTGAATTCTTTTCTGATCTGATCAGTCACTATTTTTTTTAACCACTTCGATCATATGATCCAGATCAAAAGGCTTCTGGATAAAATCGTCAGCTTTACATTCCGCTGCAATTTTTTCAATATTGTTGGCCGTTGATGTCAGAACAGATGAAACATCTTCGGTTTCAGGGTCTGATTTAATTTCCTTGATCACTTCTGATCCTTTTTTGTCGCCTCTGATGTGGTCATCGACGATAAGGATGTCCGGGTCAATATCGGTAAGTTCTTCAATCGGTTCTGTTGTAAGCGAAGGAATCACCTCAAAACCTTCGTCAACTAAGACTTCATCCATTATACTCAAGATATCTTCATTATCCTGAATAAGCACAGCCTTCTTTTTTGTCATTTCTTCTGAAATTTATGGGTTAAATATAGGAAAAAAGCCGGCACGATCAACAGGGAAAACAGCTAATTTATGCTGCGAAGAATTGAGTAAAAGTTATGCTCAATTTAAGCCCGTGGGACTTATGGTCGAGTGCGGTTTTCAAAGGAATTATGCTAGTGGTATCTTTATAGTTGAAAGTCTGTTTAGGAATCCTAATTTAACAAAATTAAAATGAGCAGGAGCCTGCAACCAAAAATACCATTTGATTATTATTTCAATAACTTTATGGTAGGAATGGATCGCTGAAAAACTTAAAAGTTTGCCTCATCATTAGTAAACCAGTGTATGGAAAAAAATAGTTTCACCAATTGGAAATATGGGATTTATTGTATTTCTTTTGATATTTCCCCATTTAGTTCCTTTACCATTTTATTCTTATGCTGATGTCTGTTTCGTAGCAATTTATCTTATGCTGCGGTGGGATGGCAGGAGTTTTAGCGATATAGATTTAAAAAAGGAAAAAATAACCTTCAGAGCTATCTTGCTGGGATTTATTACTGCGGTGGCCTGGGTTGCTTTTATGCAATTATTTTATATTCCCGGCATAAAATTCATTTTCCAAGTTCCGGATTACTCGGAATACAATTTTATCAGAAGCAGTTTGACGAGACTGTTAATGACTTTGGTGGCAGCTGTGCTGATTGGTGGTTTTTATGAGGAGGTAGCAATTCGCGGCTACATCCAAAATGTGCTAGAGCAGAAAATTCTTAAAAAATATAGTCCTTTAATCAGTATGTTTACGACCAGTCTACTATTTGGTCTTTACCATATACAGCAGGATGTCTTTGCTATTTTCTCAGCATTTTTGGGAGGACTGTACTGGGCGATTCTATGTAGGAAATTTCACAACCTCTGGATTCCCATATTTTCCCACGCGTTATTTGATTCCATCACATTAATCCTTATCTATAAGGGGGTATTTGGGTTATTTAACTATTGATCCACTGAGGACGAGAAAGAATAACATGGAGATAGTAGCAAGAAAGCTTTCCTAAGGATCAGTTCAAGCGCGTGTTATCGCGATTAAAAAGTTTTCAACTTTACTCATGCGTATTGGCAATAATTCTTCCAAGCAATTTAAGATAATCGACCATACCAGTGGAGGCAGATTTGAACACTTTGGAATATTCAACAGCTATTTTCAATACGCGGATTGTGGGATCTCTTTTGCCTTTGGCAAAATCTTTCGCATTATAAACCGACCAATATTTTTCTATACTGCTGATATTATTACTGGTTTCAGCAGTGCCGGTTACCAGTAAGAACTCAGACTTATGAGGTATGGTGTAAATTAATCTGATTTCTTCGTTTGTCTGCAGATTCTGGTAGGGCCTGATTTCCGAGGAAAAGATGAAGAATAGATTCCCGTTTCGATCCATTTCTTTTGTATGCACCGTCTGAACATTTGGAAAGTCGTTTTTTCCTGTAGAAGTGCATAAAATACCATTTTTAATGTCAGTCATTAAAGCCTTTAAAATAGAAATGGTTGCTTGCTTATCCTGGATAACATTTTTCATAAACACGTTTTTAAACATATTGGAATAGACATTAGAAAAGCATTTAGCGTTCTGGTCTTTCTACTTACAATTTGCGGACAACTACTTTTTTTAATTGAATTGTAGCTTTTATTTTTAGCGTATAAGAACCACTTCTATTTAGACCTGAACACTTTATTGGTTACTAGTTGCTGAATAAGCAGTACTAATCAGTCAGTGTATCCGACTTCCCTTTAAACGCTGATAAATTACAAGCTTGGTGAAATAACTGAGCGCTGCTTAAAATTTTTCACGAACTTTAGTGAAACAATATCAAAATTATGATAGAAAAATTGCTAACGGTGATCGCAAATTCGGTTGAAGTAAGCGGCGATGAAAAGGAGTTTATTGCCAGCCTTTTCCATGAAAAAAAATATGGCAAGGGTGATTTTTTTCTGAATGAGGGTGAGGTCTGCCGCAAGGTAGGCTTTATGGTCAGCGGTGTAATGCGTTATTATATTAATGATGATGGAGAGGAGAAAACTTACGGATTTGCCGAAGAACATGATTTTATATGCAACAATGAAAGTTTTCTGCCACAGCAGCCATCCCGGCAAATTATCCAGGCTCTGGAAGACTGTACGGTATTGGTCATCGGATATGACGACCTTCAAAAATTTTATGGTGTACTAAAGAACGGTGAACGTTTCGGGAGGCTGGTTATCGAGCATGTATTTGTCAAGACCCTGCAGGGACTGAATTCATTCTATACCGATTCACCGGAACTTCGCTATGAAAAATTTACAAAAGAATATCCTGATCTGCTTCAACGTATCCCGCAGTATTACATTGCTTCCTATGTCGGTGTTAAACCGCAATCACTGAGTCGCATCCGGAGCAGGAGTCTGCATAAAAAATGATTTGTTAACTCAGGTGCATGAAAGGCGAAGTGGTTACAGATAAATTTGTTGTCAACTTAAAAAGCAAACATTATGGCAACGAAAATTTGTTACATCATTTCAATTTTGACCGCGGTAGGATTACTATTTATCGGGCTTAGGTTTTTGGTTTCACCTGTTCAGGCCGAATTTGATTTCGGGATCTTTACCGATACCCATGCAGATTATTCCTTTCATTATATCAAAGGAATAAGGGATATATTCTCCGGCATTCTATTACTGACTCTTGCCATTTCAAAGCAAAGAAAGGCGCTAGGTTTAGCGCTACTCTGTGCCACAATTGTGCCTTTGGGAGACTTTTTGATCGTCATAGGTACCGGCGGAACCGAATTGCAACATTCGATCGCTCACTTAATCGCTATAGCCATCTGTCTCATAATTGGCCCCATACTTTCAATGCAAAAGTCAACGAAAAAGGCTCCAGATCATAAAATGTCCTTCATTCTAATTCAGTCCGCAGCTGATGGCGGTACCACCATAAGCGAGTGTGATCTTCTTCCGGGCGCAAAGACTCCTTGGCATTACCATACCTTATTTTCAGAAAAATTTGAGGTATTGGAAGGCGAACTTGAAGTGGGGAAGGGGGGTAAACGTTACCAGCTCAAGGCCGGGGACGCAATAAGTATTTTACCATACGAGAAGCATCTTTTTAACAACCGATCAAAGATTGTCTGCAGAATTCGGACCACCATAGATCCTGGAAATTTGCCATTTGAGAAGGCCTCACTAATTCTTTTAGGACTAGCTAATGACGGCCTTACTAATAGCAGCGGAATTCCTAGGAGGTTTTCAGATCTGGCACTGTTTATATATCTAAATAATTCGAGGATGACTGGGGTTATGAAGGTAGCGGAGCCGTTTTTAAATCTGGTGGCGAAAATTGCTATACGTCGCGGGCGCTTGAATGCTCTCGAGAATAGCTATTGTAAAGCGTTGAAGTCATCTTAGTTCAGATTACCTACCGCATCCATGTAATACCAAGGCTTTGGAAAAAAGTACAATTACTAAAGGCACCACATTCGTGGAGCCTTTATGTGGCTGGTGACAAGATTACTATTTTAACGACCTAAAATTTGCTGATTTTATACCTTAATAAGAACTGCCCACCAGTAGAATTCTGAGCAAACTGCGTATCAACCAAGGTTTCTATCTAAGATATAAAAGTATCGACTGTTTTACATTCTTATTTAAACTTCATAGGTAAGTTCCGGAACATCAGCATATACAAAGGCTTTGGTAGGTGTACCTGTTGTTTTAAAATCTTTCTCAATGGTATACGCTTCCATATCCGCCGCATTTATCTGATAGGTGGCAAGCTTAGTGATCTGGTCTTCATCAAGATCGGACATCATCCACTGCCAGGCCTGTTCATCAGGAAGCATGGTCGGCATACGGTTCTTGGAGTTATGGATCTGTCTCATCAGTGCGTTTGCTTCAGTTGTAACAAGCGCCACTGTATCCACGGTCTCACCAGTATCCTTATCCGTCCAGTTCTGCCAGATGGCTGCGATAAAAAAGTATTCTTTGCCTTTCAGTCCGATATGGTACGGATATTTATCTGCTGTTTTTAGAGGCTGGTTGGTACGCTTATTGAGGCGGTAAAGATGTCTCCACTCGTAAAATTCACTGGATAGAATCAGGCATCTTCTTTCGAGCGCTGCTTTGCGGAACATCTTTTCACGGTCGGTCTTTTCATCTATCAGAAGCAGCTCTTCTCCTTTGGCGTTCAGGGTAGTATAGGGCTGATGCCATTTACCGGCGCCGTCCTTATAGCCAAATCGCATCTTTTTTACATCGTCTCGATTTTTTACGTATGAGGGTATAAAACCCCACTCCATTTGAACAATGTCGAAATTGCACCTGTCTTCTGTCGGGCGTAGTACTGCAATATTTCCATAATTAAATCCTTCATGAATTTCCTGATCCAAAAAGTCATAGTTCATGACGGCTTTTTCAAGATCCATGAGCCTGATAAACTCTTCCCGCGATACGCGCTGTCCGTTATAATAACACATAATTTTAATCTTTTAAGTGTTTACTGATTTGTTTACCGAATTCTTCGGCTTCTTTTTGTCTACCACGGGGAATACTTGTCCAGATTTCCCCATTCCATGTTTTTGCTCGCGAAATAATTAGAGGGCTTCTGTTGTCTCCAAAAACAAGACGAAAAACCTGCTGGCCGTTTACGGTATGTTCAGTCACAGCAACTTTTAAGTCATCAAGTTGGATGTCAAATTTATTGTTGTCAAAACGTGTACCCATTCTGTATATCCTTTACTCTTTTTGCACTCAACTTTAAATAAGAAGTGCTATGATGAGGGTTCTTGTAAATTAGTGATTTATATGTAATTAAATTTAAGCAATTTTTAAAAATAAGACAATATAATTTTAATCTTGCATTGAACCCGGGCTTTCAGAGCTTAATTTTTAAATCGGTGCCTAAATTAATCTAGCGCGTGTCCGATTCAAAGAATTTAGCAAGCTTTACAACAGTGAATCAATTTTTCCAAAACATATCACTGTTAGTATTCTCAGATTCTGTAGGATGATAAACCTTACTTTGGCTTAGAAATATCTTTTTATCTTATTATTTTTGGTTTTTATAGTATTATGAAGGAAGAAAGCATGCGGATACTGATAACCGGGGCAGCCGGTAAGCTGGGCAGTACAGCAGTCGAAAGTTTAAGGCAGGCCGGACATCAAGTTACGGGAATTGATCTTACTGCAAGCATCACCACTGATTATGTCATTGACATTCGAGATTTAAAGGCTTTAATAGACTTAACTGACGGTTTTGATGCGATTATTCACACTGCTGCTCTGCACGGCAAGCAGATGGATGAGGGCTATGATCGGCAAAGTTTTGTAGATACCAATATTTCCGGAACATTAAACCTGTTAAATGCTTGCGTGCAAAATGACATCAAGCGCTTTTTATTTATTTCTTCTACCTCATTATATGGAAAGGCGATGGTCAATCAGCGCGAAGCGGTTTGGGTTACCGAGGAGCTACAAGTGCAGCCACGGGATATTTATGACATCACTAAACAGGCCTGTGAAGAATTATGCAGGGACTTTTTTGAAAAAGAGCAGATCATGACAAGCGTTTATAGGGTGGCACGGTTTTTACCTGAGGCGGATAATATCAGCCTGAATCACCGGCTGTATCGTGGACTTGATGTTAGGGATGCTGCCGAACTTCTTAAGGTTGCTGTCTCCTTTACCTTTGAGTCATTTGAGATCTTCAATGTTTCAAGCCGGTCTCCATTTAAAATGGAGGATGTGGAGACACTTAAACGACGACCCCTTGAGGTCATTGCCAAACGCGTTCCGCAAGCCATTGATCTTTACCGTGAAAAAGGCTGGAACTTTCCAGAAACAATTGATCGGGTTTACAATAGTGACAAAGCAAGCAAGATTTTGGGATACAACCCGAAGTTCACTTTTGAATATCTCTTAGAGCAGTTTATATAGGTCTGGGATTTTATATCCAGAACGTAAGAAGTTGATCGAAATTCTCAACCGTTTAGAAATGCGCTCCATCTCAAAACGTTTTGTTTAAATTGATTTTGGTAAAGGCATGCTTTAATGGTATGCCTTTACTTTTGGTCGCCAATTATGATTAGGCTGAAGCTGCGCAAAAGTTCCCGTAGCACTTGCTGTGCAATTAGCTGTTTCTAAAAGATATCGATGGTTTGGTATTCATCCGAATACGAAGGCAAATAGGCCAAATTTCTTGGCAGGCACATGGATTCGGGGTCATCAACAAAGTTTATATAAACTCCACCAAATAATAGGATACTGACACTGGCGTTTTTTGTTCTGATGATCGTCCTAATTCTTTCCTCGATCGCTTCATAAAAGATGTCAGTAATTTCCAAAGTTTGATCCTTAGCATTTGTCAGTCGCTCAGTATGCATCGAGAATAGCTTTATGACTTCTTCGACCTGGGCGCTTCGGTCCGGAAAATTTCTACCAGAAGTTATTGTGTTTGCAAGTGGAGCATCTCTGAATTCTGTTGCATTACAACATGCACGCAAGTAGGTATCGGCCTTGCTTTTTGGAGCTTTGCCCTCTTTCGGTGAAATCACCACATGCGGACCAAAGATAAGGAGGATCATAACATCAGAAGCCTGCATTAAACTTTCCAGTCCGTCCAGGTCCAAAAATGGATATCCATCAATTCCACCCAAATGAAACGCTTTAACCATATCATCTAGCTCCATTTCTTTTAATAGATCTAAAGTGCCCGGACACAGGCTCGTTACAAGTACAATTTGTTTGCTACAATTTTTTTGTGTCTGTTTAATAATAGCGTTCAGTTGCTGCGAGATTAACTTTGCCGAAGTGGAATCCGGAAAATAACTTTTCGCAATTTCAAAGTGCTGAGTATTCATAATAAGTATTGATTGACCCCAAATGAACTATTTTCCCTTTAATTCTGATGGTTTTCCATCCTACATTAATTTACAAAATGAAATTCGTAAATCATAATGTTCACGTTGTTGGGACTAAACTATAGTGATAAATGTGTTAAGCTTCGAACGAAAGCTGGAATAGCTGTATTTATACAATGCTGTGAACGACTAAATCCAAAATTAAAAGTGCCTCTGAAAGCAAGTTTGCTTTAAAAGGCACTAAATATAATTTTAATAAAGGCTTGTTACTTTGCAGCGTTATTCAAATTTGTATCGGCAATGCTGCTCAACAGCGTATCACATGCTTTCTCTTCTTTGAGGGTTGCAGTGAGATTTTCAAGGCATTCCTTTTCGTTCAGTACTTTTGCAAAAGCTGCAAGCGTCCCATACGTTGCAATTTCATAGTGCTCAACTTTTTGTGCGGCCGCTATAATACCAGCATCGCGAACAGCTCCCGCTTCTGTTTCCTCGATAATACTTTTTCCTTCATCTAGTAATCCCTGCATTGCATCGCATTTTTTAGCCTGAGGCTTCTTTCCAAGAGCACCAAAGCATTGTTCCAACCTGTCAACATGTGTGTTCGTCTCTTCGAGGTGTTTCTGTAATGCATTTTTTAAATTCTCATCCGTGGCATTTTTGTGCATTTGTGGGAGTGCTTTTACCAAAGCTTTCTCAGCCCAATAAATATCCTTTAAAGAGTCCTCGAATAAACTTGCGAGATCTTTAGCTGCATCCTTTTTAGCCGGAGTTTTAGCTGTTTTGGATGCAGCATTTTTTGTATCATCACTTTTTTTTGTTGTTTTTGTTTCCATACTGTTAATATTTTTGATGTTAACAGATTAAATACAACTTTTGCGCCATGGGAGTTTTAAAAAAATAAATTTTTGTTTAGAGGTACAAAGATCTTTTCTTTTGTTCTACTGAAAAAACCATTAAAAATTGTTAGATTCGCTACAGGCTGTATATCGCACCATGTAAATAATACAACAATAAATTCGGTTCGACTTTCAACTAAAGGTTTTATGCTTGATAATTTTTGCCCAGTGGGAAAGACCCGTCAGGGGAGGCGGAGCAATATGCTCAGGTCCTTGATGATTTTTGAAAAGGATATCTGTGTTGCTGCAAGTAAAAATTGGTCGTTCCTGCTGGATTTGGAATTCAAGCAAGTTCTGGGTATTCGCTTTGAGCAAATGCTTAACAGAATTGCACCTAAATTGGTCTCAAAAGCGAAAAGGGTAGGCCGGCAGGAAGATGTCAAAAGCATATTGATCAAAAAGGTATGTATTAAAAACGTGACCTATGAACTGATCATTTATGAAGTCCAAGGCAAAGTATATGTTGAAATAGCAGGATTAAATTTAAAGCGCAAAGCGGTTTGTAAGAAATTATCAAAGCTGCATAAGAAGTTAAAGAATAAGTTGCAATTGGGGCTGGAGCCACAAAAGGCTTTACACCGTTATGGATCAAAGATTTTGCAAGCTTTGCATGCCCAGGGTATTATTTATAAACAAAAGGAAAAGCTTATCCATTTCGGAAATTTCACCAGTGAAAATGTTGTAACAAACCCTGACCAACTGTTCAGCAAGTTTCAAAAATACAAAGAAAGCACAAATAACGCTGATGCCGACCTTTACCGAACCGATCAATTTGGAGGGCTGGAAGCCGTAATGATCAGTACACGGGAAGACTGCTCCATGTATGTTTTTAAGGCGTTAAACTGTTGCCCGGAAATACGTAATAACATGGAGACACAAGTGTCAAGTAAAGATTCCTCAGTCGACTCAAGTGTTCCCAAGAATGCATCTTTCTTGCAGCCAAAAGAAAGTACCATTGATGACAAGCAGCAAAAATGGGCCCGATGGGAGCTAAGATTTCTAAAAAAACTTCTTAAAACACTTGGGAAATACCTTGCTAAGGACCGTCTCGAACATACAGTATTAAAGCCGAATGCTGATCAATTAAATGTCGTTCAACATGACCGCGCTTATTTTTTGAAGCATGATCTAAAAAATCCTCTTACAACAATTACGCTTGCGGCCCAGATGCTCATGCAAAATAAAAATATACCGGAAAAATTTGTCGATAAATCTCTGCATAATATATTAGAGAGCTCCAGACTTTTGTCTGAAATGATCGACGATATGTACAAAAAAGAATAACAGGATCTTTCTAATAAACAATAATTTGGAATTCAGACTATGATGCATGAATTGTTGCGTAACAACATAACCTATAAAAATTAGCGTTCTGCAGTTCTTTTAATGGTGGATTTATTAAATTAAAACAAGAAATAAATAAGTGCTGCTGCTGCCGCCGTCATCAGGACCAGCGTCAATAAGCCTAGTATATTGGAGAACCTCGAATTTGTATGTTCGCCCATAATCTGTTCATTGTTCGCGATATGCATGATCACGGCAATCATTACCGGTGCTGTCAGCCCGTATACAATTGCCGTGTACAGCAGCGCCTTGATAGGACTGACACCAAAAAAGTCCAGTGACAGCCCTACCAGCAGTGACACGATGATTGAGCCATAAAAAGGCTTTGCCTGCGAAAATTTCTTGTCAAGTCCCGCCTTCCAACCGAATGTCTCTGCAAGCATATAAGATTGAGAACCTGCTAAAACAGGTATTGCGAGCATTCCTGTTCCGAGTACTCCGGAAGCAAAGATAAAATAGGTAAGTTTGCCGGCAAGGGGTTCAAGAGCCTTTGCGGCCTGATCCACTGTATCAATTTTATGGATCCCGCCTGTAAAAAGTACGGTTCCTGTTGTCAGTATCATGAAGAACATTACCATATTGGAAAGGAGCATTCCCATGTTTACATCTGTCTTCATCTCGCTCAAGATCCGTTTATTTACCATCACAACGCCTTTGTGTGCCTGATCTTCTGCTTCCATGGTTGTTTGCCAGAAAAATAGATAGGGCGAAATGGTCGTTCCTAGAATTGCCACTATGATCGATAGAAATTCTTTGTCGAACCTGATTGTTGGAATAAATGTTTTTTTTGCGACCATTATCCAATCCTGGCCAACCATAAAGGGAACAATAATATATAGTAGTAAACTTAGACACAGCCATTTCAAGATCATGGCAATTTTTTGATAGGGATAGCGGATAATAATGAACAGAAGAATTGCTGTGACAAGAATGGAAAACAGGGAGACAGGAACCCTAGGAAAAATCATATGGGCCACGGCACCCATTCCCTGTATATCAGCCCCTATATTTAAGGTTATTGCAGGAAAGCTAAATAGAAGCATGCCATAAAGTATGGGTTTGGAATAATGTTTCTTTAAAGTCACTGTTAAACCCTGCGCGGTTACCAGCCCTATTCTTGCGCACATGCCCTGGATTGCGGCCATTAGCGGAAATGTGAGCAGCGCAGTCCATAATGTGGATAGCCCAAATTGCGCTCCCGCCTGTGAATAGGTTGCAATACCAGAGGGATCATCATCACTGGCCCCTGTAATTAATCCAGGACCGAGTTTTTTAAAAAACGCAAGAATCCTGGAATCTTTTTTACCTTTTGACATATGTTTAGTTTTTAATTGTTAGCCAGCCTGATAGTTTATAGGTACTAACAAAAACTAAGCCTTTACCGTTTTAAATTTCGAGGATCATTTATCGCGTAATTTTAGTATAAGGTAATTTTTCGGCTGAACATTTGTATGCAACTTTTTAACAATCAACCACATATCGTTTTCTGCATCGATTCAACTTCTATTTTATTGCCTGGACACTGACCAGGGCTATCCTAGGAATGACCGGGTGTAAATTCGCCAGGTTTACAAAAATAGCGGAACCAAGGCGAGGCTGTTTGTCCTAAAAAAATATACCATTTATTAATCTGGTAATTTTTGACCGCCGGGCTTGGTTTGAAATGGTGCGTTATTTGTATTCCCAAGGAAACCAATTTACCTAAGATGTTTATTTAAAAACCATAAATATTATTAGTATGATAACCGATGAAAATGTTTTACTTAAACATGGAGCATATGAGGAGCGGTACCCTACAAAAGAAATTATATTCAAAAAGGGCGATACACCTCATTTCTATATGCAGATTTGCAGCGGGACTGTAGAGCTGAACAATTACCATCAGGACGGCAGGGAATTTACGTTGAATATACTTTCTAAGGGAGACAGTATTGGTGAATCACTGCTTTTTGGTGCAAATAGTTATCCGATGAACGCAATAACGAAAACAGACTGCATCGTACTGAAACTTCCTAAAGCGAATTTCCTGAAATTAGTGGAAGATAATAAAGAGATTACATCGCAGTTCCTGCGGCACCTTTCTGATAGGCTGTACTATAAATATACCATGCTGTTCAATAATTCTTCTTTGAATCCGACTGAAAAGATTGTTTCCTTATTGGATTATTATAAAGGATGCGCCAGAGAGGAGGAGCCTTTTCGCTATCATATGCCCCTGACAAGGCAGCAAATAGCCAACCTTACAGGCCTACGGGTTGAAACAGTGATTAGAGCGATTAAAAAGATGGCACAGCAGGAAATCATCCACTTAAAGGAGCGTCAGATCTATTACTGAAACGGAGCAATCTTTTTTACGGTGAGCATTGTTCTTCATACAATTTTAGTCACTAAGGCAAATAATTAATAAAAATTTTCAAGGTATTAATTTAATAAATATTAACTCATGGCAGATAACAAAGCAAAAAAGGGAAAACAGGACAGATCAAAAGTCAGCAGCTCAGAAAATTATGAGATACAGTATTTCAAGGATAAGATGGGCGTTAGTTCGCAGGCCGTTGTAGGTGCGATAAAAAAAAACAGGATCAAATGACCGTAAGACCTTGGAGGAGTACTTAAAAAAGCGGCACAATAAATAGTATTGCTTAGCGTGGTAGATTCTACTTCTGCATCAACCGCAGCTTTTATTGAGAGAACCAATTAACTTCAAATTGATCTATTATGGCTTTAGAAAAATATCGTGAAAAACGGTCCGCAGATAAAACGCCTGAACCTTTCGGAGGAAAACCTTCGGGAAAGGAATTAAGGTTTGTTGTCCAGAAACATGATGCATCCCATCTCCATTACGACTTCCGTCTAGAAATGGATGGAGTACTCAAAAGTTGGGCTGTCCCCAAAGGTCCATCCCTTGACCCTGACGTGAAACGGCTTGCCATGATGGTGGAGGACCATCCCTATGACTATCGTGATTTCGAGGGTGTGATACCTAAAGGACAGTATGGTGGCGGCACAGTTATCGTCTGGGATGAGGGAACCTATGAGCCGGCAGAAGGTGACTTTACGGATATTTCCAAACAGGAGAAAAGCCTTTTACATCAGTTATATTCTGGCAAGCTCAAATTTAAGCTCCATGGCAAAAAGCTCAAAGGAGAATTTGCCCTTATCAAAGCCCACGGACGGGGAGAAAATGGCTGGCTCCTGATGAAACTCGATGATAGGTATGCTGCTGAAAAAGATATCACGCTAAAGGACAAATCTGTTATTTCAGGTAAGACCATTGCCCAGATGGAAAAAAATCCTGATAAGGTCTACGGAAAAAATATCATTAAAAAGGATACTACCGTTAAAGATAGGAAGACTGCATCCAAAGAGGCGTCGCAAATTATTGAAGATCAGCTGGACGCTGAACCTGATAAATCCACCGTTAAAACCAATGTTTCTGCTCTACTGAAAAAAGCACCCAAACAGAAATTTTATACCTCGATAGAACCGATGCTTGCTACACTTGTTGACAAACCTTTCGACGATGATGAATGGATTTATGAAGTAAAGTGGGACGGATACCGGGCTGTTGCTTTTATGAATAAAGGAGAAGTAGAACTTAAATCCCGTAACGACAAAAGTTTCAACGATAAGTTCTATCCAATTCATGACGAGCTGAAATCGCTGGGCATTGATGCCGTACTGGATGGAGAGGTTGTTGTGCTCGGCAAAGGGGGAACCGCAAATTTTGGTTCACTACAGAACTGGCGCAGCGAGGCCGATGGTGATCTAGTATATTATGTCTTTGATATACTGTGGTACGATGGGAAAGATCTGCGAGACTTGCCATTACTCGATAGGAAGGGCATTTTGAAGGAAATACTGCCACAGAGTGACAGTATTTTAGTCAGTGAGCATTTCCATACCTCGGGCATTGCTTTCCTTGCAGAACCCCGAAAGCTCGGTCTAGAAGGTATTATGGCTAAGCGGGCGGACAGTCTTTATTATTCGAAAGTTCGGTCTAAGGATTGGCTAAAGATTAAAGCTAACAAGAGGCAGGAGGTTGTCATCGGCGGTTATACTTTGAACGATGATTCAAGTAAGCTGTTTAGCAGTATTCTTGTTGGCGTTTTCCAAGGAAAGAAATTAATTTACACGGGAAAGGTAGGTACTGGGTTTAATGAAAAGTCTCAGCACGAAATGATGGAGCTTTTTAAACCCCTAATTATAAACAAAGCTCCTTTTGCCGAAGAACCTGATGTCAATAAACCTTCAAGATTTCGTCCGAATCCACCACATGCGACTGTCACGTGGCTCAGACCCGAGCTTGTCTGCGAGGTCAGTTTTACTGAGATTACCAGTGATGGTGTTATGCGGCATCCTTCGTTCGATGGTATGCGGGAGGATAAAAGTGCTAAGAAAGTCATCTTGGAACAAGAAGCAGAAACCGAAAAAATAGTCGATGATATGGCTGATAAACTTGTGACACCCAGAGTACAGGGCGAGCGAAAAACGCTGTTAAATCCGACCGATAAAACCCAGGTCAAAAAAATAAACCGACATGAGTTAAAATTCACCAACCTTGATAAGGTTTTCTGGCCAAAAGAAGGCTATACCAAGAGAGACCTGCTCAACTATTATTATCAGGCCGCTCCTTTTATTTTGCCTTATCTGAAAGACAGACCGCAGAGTATGAACCGTTTTCCCAATGGTATAGAAGGAAAGGGCTTCTACTTTAAGGACGTGACCGATACTGCGCCTTACTGGGCAGAAACCTATTTGTATCACAGTGACACCGATAAAGAGGACAAGCATTATTTGGTTGGAAAGGACGAAGCGACATTGCTCTATATGGCTAATCTCGGCTGCATCGAAATGAATCCATGGAACAGCACAATAAAGAAACCTGATCACCCAAGTTTCTGCATTATCGACCTTGACCCTGATAAAAATTCGTTCGATCAGGTAATCGAAGCTGCGCAGGTTACCAAGACCATTCTGGACGATATGGGTATTGAAAGCTATTGTAAAACCAGCGGTTCAACAGGGCTGCATATATATATTCCTTTTGGTAATAAATACACGTACGATCAATCCAAAGAATTTGCCAGGGTTGTTGTTACATTGCTCCACAATGAACTTCCTGACTATACAAGCCTTGAACGTACTGTAAAGGACCGTCATGGTAAGATGTATCTTGACTTCTTGCAGAACAGGCCGCATGCGACAATCGCCGCCCCTTATTCCGTAAGACCAAAACCTGGAGCAACTGTTTCGATGCCGCTGCACTGGGACGAGGTAAAAAAGGGACTTAAGATCAGCGATTTTGATATTCGAAATGCTATTGACAGAATGAATGAAATGGGAGATATTTTCAAGCCTGTTCTTGGAAAGGGTATTGACCTGAAAAAGGTTATTGATCAATATGGCAAGTAACCATAACTCTAAATAAATTAAGATGCTTTCGACTAATTAATGAATGACAATAAAAAATCGATATATAGTGCTCTTGCTGCGAATTTACTAATTGCGCTAACTAAATTTATTGCAGGAGCATTCACCAACAGTTCATCCATGATTTCTGAGGGTATTCACTCGACCGTAGATACTGCTAATCAATTGTTGATACTCTACGGTTTAAAAAGAAGCAGGAAGACTGCGGATCAAACGCATCCCTTCGGTTATGGAAAAGAGCTATACTTCTGGTCTTTTGTAGTCTCCATATTGATCTTTGGACTTGGGGGTGCATTATCGATATTTCAGGGAATCTCCCATATGAGAGAGCCGGAAATCATGAAAGATCCTTTATTGAATTATATTGTATTGATTCTCTCCTTGATTTTCGAAGGGACTTCATTTATTATTGCTTTAAAAGGGTTTAATAAAACCCGGAATGGGATGCGATGGTGGGATGCTATCATAAAAAGCAAGGACCCATCGAGCTTTCTCGTTGTATTTGAAGACGGTGCTGCTGTGGCAGGACTTGTTATAGTTATGGTGTTGATGGGTCTGAGCCACAGCTTGCAGATTCCTGAGCTGGATGGACTTGCCTCGGTTTTGGTTGGACTATTGCTGGTCTTTGTTTCTTTCATTCTTGCCAGGGAAAGCAGAAGCCTGCTGATGGGTGAGGGGATAGCCCCGGAAACAAGACAGAAGATTGCCCAGCTTATCGAAAAAGACGCAACAGTTTTAAAAACGAAAAATATACTATCTACTTATCAATCACCGGAGGAAGTCGTCCTGATGCTGATCATAGATTTCCAGGATCATTTAGATACAGAGGAGATTACTGAAGCAATACGGCGGATCAGGACTGAAATTAAAGACGAGTTTAAGTTTGTCCACTACGTAATTATCCAACCTGAATAATGTGAGGACCTATATCGTTTACATTTTTTTGCTTGGAATTATGATTTGCTAGTGCATAAGCAGAGCTATTTTCGTTATTTAAGTTCTGGAAGCCTAACCTCCTTGTGATAAAGAAGATTAACGATATTTTTTATAAAATCTTCCTTTTTGATCCTTTCACCGTTGGTATTATAAGCAATAGAAATATCGGCTTCTTTATTATAAATTAGAACAGCATGCGATCCTAGAGTGTCCCCACCATGCCCATAGAATATGGTCCCATCAAAATCCCAGACTGCGATTCCTCTTCCCAAAACTTCTTTTCCTATTACTGTCTCCATCAACGGTAGTGTTTCCTTTTTAAGGATGTTTTTGTGGAACAAACTGTTTACGAAAATGTTCAGATCATAGGAGGTGGCAGCAATGTCACCGACGCCTATGACATTTAGGAAATCAAGGTCTTTTTCCAATGGACTCCAAGGATTATCGTTATAACGATAAGGTAGAAACACGTTTTTTTTATCGGGTTTGAAGGAAGTCAGATTTTTAAGTCTGCGCGGTTTTATAACTTCTTCACTAACGATCTTTTGAAAAGGCATCCGGTATTTTTCTTCGAGAATTTTTGTCAGCGGATAATATGCGGAATTTGAATAGGCAATCATTTCACCAGGCTGGAAACTGGTTCCTTGTTGGATGATCAGATCCATGATCTGTTTGCTGCTGACTTTCTCGGTGAGCCATACTTCTCCATCTTTTTGAACCGATAAAACAGCGCTATACCCGAAAAACAAAATATCAATATTTTTATGAAAATCTTAATTCAGACTTTTCAGCATTAATTCGGGTCGATTCAAAGGGAATTGTGAAAAGCTATCTGGGATCGTTTGAGGAAGTATCAGAAAGTGGCAGTGAATAGTGTTGATATACGATTTTAACGAAATCATGCCGATATAATTATCGGCATGATTTCTGGGGAAAACCATTATCTATGATGCGGACTCGTTAACTCCATTGATTGCTATTTCGGTCAGCAAGGTATCTGTCTGTTTCTCCTGATCGAGTGTTTCCTGTAATAACTGCTCAGCCTCCCTATGTTCCATCAATTTTGCGAAAGTCACCAGACACCCATAGCTGGCAATTTCATAATGTTCCACTTTCTGTGCGGCAGAAATTAATGCCGCATCAAGCGCTGGGTCACCTTCAAAGCTTTCGATTATTTCGTCTGCTTCTTCCAGAAGACCTTCCATAGCTTTACATTTCTTGCCACGCGCAGGAATTCCTAATGAGGCAAACACTTCTTTCAGACGTTCGATCTGTCCTTCGGTCTGATTATAATGTTCATCAAATGCCTTTTTAAGCTGATCGTTTTCTGCTGCCTTACTTAACTTTTTTAAGCCCTTAAGAAGCTGTTTTTCGGCTCCTAAAATATCTTTTAGTTCATCTACGAATAGTTCATGTAAATGCGCATTGGGCATTTGCTGTGCATTTTGATTTGATGTTGCCATAATTCTAGTTTTTTTCAAAATGGACACATATAAAATGCATATTGTTTGGAAATTTTTTAAAAATTTCCAAAGTACTTTTTTTGGGAAAAAATAAAAGTGCTCGTCGCCGGGATCTAATGCACGACACTGACCTTTCTATCAATTGCCCCTATTGTTGACGATTACATATTTTTCAACTATTTGTCTGGAAAGTTTTCGACCTATTGCTTTTTTTTCAAAATTTACAAGAATGAAGACCGCTAATAGAGGAATTTTCCGCCCTCGATAGTGATGTTCTGCGTATACTGTGAATACCATATTTGTCTTTTCTTTGCAGAACAGCACCACATGCTATTAGGTTTGCATAGAGCATGTACTTACATGAAGAACTTAGGGGTTGTTCGGTATACTTGCCGGAATCTCGAAATAAAAAGTTGATCCTGCGCCTTTTTTACTTTTAACCTCGATACGCGTGCCATGGCTTCGCAATATCTCTGAGGCCACATATAGGCCAATTCCAAATCCAGATATATTTGATGAATTTAAATTGTCAACACGGTAAAATGCCTTAAATATACTTCTAGCATGTTTTTCATCTATTCCTATCCCCTGATCACGAACGTATATGCGTATCTTTTCATCACAATTTTCCGCCCCAAGGTCGATCACGCCGCCCAATGGGGAATATTTAACCGCGTTGCTTAAAAGGTTTCCAAGTACTTGATCGATTTTCTGCCGATCTGCAAATATGCGAATCGAAGGATCACAGGATAATCTGAAGTCATGCTTGCGGTTGTCAGATCGCATTTCGTCGAGGCAATCTTTCATTAATTTTTCAAGCGCGAAGCAGGATTTGTTGAGTTGTAATTTACCTTCATCAACTTGTGCCACGCTAAGAAAATCCTGAATCATCAGCATCATCTTTTTAACCTGCGCTTCAATTCTATCTCCCATCAGGGCGCTTTTTTCGCCATATGTATCTTTGTGCTGCTGCATGATCTGGGCGCTCATCAGCACACTTGTAAGTGGGGTTTTGAGCTCATGGCTTGCCATAGAGATAAATACATTCTTCCTCTTTTCTTCTTGCTTCTTCTCTGTGATATCCCGGGCGATTTTGGATACACCGATAATTTCACCGAGTTCATTTTTAATTGGTGATATTGTCAAAGACAGATCAACTGGTTTCCCGGACTTCGTCAGGCGGACAGTTTCAAAATGCTTGATCGAGTGTCCAAGCCGCATCCGGCCAAGAATATAATCTTCCTCGCTATGCCTTTCAAGTGGGATCAATTTTAAAATAGACTGGCCGATCATTTCCTCGGCAGTATATCCGAAAAGCGAGAAAGCTGCATTATTCCAGCTTGTGATTATACCTTCAAGCGTTTTTCCGATGATCGCATCATAAGACGATTTTACGATAGCGGCCAATTCCGCACTTTTTTGGATGGCTTTTTTCTGGTCGGTGATGTCCATGATTGCTCCAATAATCCTTCTGGACTTCCTGCCAGCGCTGAAATAAGCTGACCCCTGAACTTTAATATAGGAAATTAAGCCCGTCGTCTTTCTTGCTATTCTACATGTAAACTCAAACCGGGAATCAATGCTCTTTTGACTTAAAGTTCTGATCTGCTCTATGACAGCATTTCTGTCCTCAGGGTGCAAAATATCAACCACCGTTTGGGTAAATTCACTATTTGAAGGGAGACCCAATATCTGCTGTGCCTTTTCGGAAACATGCACCATTCCATTATCAGAATTCCAATCCCAGGTTCCCAGACCCGTGGAAGCGAGCGCGAGCCTGAGTCTTTCCTCTTTTTCTTTTAATATCTCTGTGAGCTGGTCTTTTCTTTGTTGCGCTAACACGGCTGCTGTAACATCTTTTGTAAAGCACATCGAATGCATAAATTCGTTATCCTTTATCAAAGCGCTTGAATTTATAACCACGTGTCTGATATCGCCACTTTTGCATTTTAGAATTGCTGGATAATCATCGATACGCTCATTGCTGCCCAGTTTCTGAAGGATATCTTTTATTGTTTGCTGGTCGGCATGAAAATTTTTGATCGGCTGGCCAATATACTCTGCGGCGGTGTAACCAAGCAGATCCAGTTCGGCTTGGTTGGCCCAAATAATAATGCCATCACTGTTCACCCAGTGCAACGAGATGGAAGCCTTGTCAATAAATTCTGACAGGTCGGAAACCCGTTGTTTTAAGTCTTTATTTTCTTTTTTTAGTCGTTCTATTGTTTCCTCGAGACTCATAGAGCAGTATAAAAGGTAAATGTTTTTTGAGGTAAAAATATAGAATTAAACGCTTAATAAACCAGGTAAAAATACGTGGTCTAACATGTAAAAAGTCCTAAAGTTTCATTATATTTTTTATTAGCCGAAAGATTTAAAAAACAAGGATAAATGGCAGGCTAATTGAGGGTAATATATAGTTTCTTTTATAATTTTTTTTTGAATGTTTAAGATATTACTTGTCGAAGATCACAAACTGGTCCGTAACGGCCTGAGGCTTATCCTTGATTCGCATGATGAGATCACCGTTATAGGGGAGTCGGACAATGGAGTTCAGGCGCTCGAATTTCTGACTAATTGCGAGCTTCCCGATCTTATAGTAACTGATATCAATATGCCGGAGATGGACGGAATTTCCTTGATCAGCAAAGTAAAGTTTCAGTTTCCCGAAGTTAGGATAGCCGTGTTGTCCATGATCGACGAAAACACCACAGTTCTGGAAGCTTTCAGGGCTGGAGCAGCGGGATACCTATCAAAAAATGCAGACTATAATGAACTTTTGGGCGGAGTGCTGCAGGTTGCCGGCGGAGGAAGATATCTTTCAAACTCAATCGGATTAGGGCTTCTGGATAATTTCCATGTTATCGAGCCCGCGCATATCGAAAAGGAAATGATCTGCCAGCGCTATGATATTTCTGAACGGGAGCTAAGTGTTTTGGAACTGATTGCTCATGGATTCACCAATGCGGAAATTGCCGACAAAATTTTTCTGAGCAAACGAACCATTGAAGGCCATCGCCAGCAGTTGATCGATAAAACAAAAACAAAAAATACAGCAGATTTAGTACGTTTTGCATTTCAAAACAGACTGCTTGTGTAGTTTGTGGCTTTCAGCTGATGAGCTAGTTTGGGAATTCTATATTATCCAACATAAACAAACGTTTGAAAGCTTTGTCATTTTGATTTTATAAAAGAAGTAATCTCATTGATAAGAAGGTCAATATCGATTGGCTTTGCAATATAACCGTCGGCGCCCGCCTGTAAACATTTTTCCTTGTCACCATTCATTGCCTGAGCTGTCACCGCTATTATGCCTACATCTTTATAAGCCTCGGAAGATGACCGGATGGTCCTGATCGCTTCATATCCGTCCATGTCAGGCATCATCATATCCATCAAAACGAGCGCTATTTTATTTTCCCGTTTTAAAAGCTTTAATCCACGCTCTGCAGAGTTGCACGTCAGAATCGAATAACCTTTTGATTTAAAAACAAGGTTAAGTGCGAAAATATTTTTAGGTTCATCATCGATGAGAAGAATTAGTCTATTTTGTTCCATGTTCTTTTATTTTGCAATTAATTTTAGTACAACCATACCCGAAGGAGCGACAGCAACTGGTCTGTGTCAACAGGCTTAGAAATGTAATCTGAAGCTCCCGCTCCGATGCACTTCTCGCGGTCACCGAGCATAGTTTTCGCGGTAACGGCAATTATGGGAACAGCTTTGTAATGTTCATTTTGGCGGATGATCTGAATAGACTGGTATCCATCCATTTCTGGCATCATCATGTCCATCAATACGATTGCTATATCCGTATGCTCCTCCATACGCAATATTGCCTCTTTTCCATCTGTTGCGGAAACGACTATCATCTGATGTTTCTCAAGCGCCTGGGTAAGGGAGTAGATGTTTCTGATATCATCATCGGCTATAAGAACTTTTTTATTTTGCAGGACATCGGTCAGGCCGCCCAGTTTATTTTTCCTTGCTGTTTTATCATCTTTTCCAGTTTCTACAAGGTGGAGAAAAAGCCCTACCTCATCCAGTATCCTTTGGTAGGAATTAGCCGTCTTGACAACGATAGCGTCAGCATATTGCTTCACTTTAAATTCCTCGGCAGGGGACAGGCTTTTTCCTGTAAAAATTATGATCGGTAGATTTTCCAAACCTGTATTTGTTTTAATCGCTTCCAGCGTTTCATAACCCATTTTGTCAGGTAATCCCATATCCAGAATAATACAATCCGCTCGATCGGAGCACAATGCTTCGATACTGCTTTGCACATCAGTTTTTATCTCGGACTGGATGTCAAAGCTGCTGAGAAAGAAGGAGAGTGCTTGGGCATGTTTCGAGTTCTCCTCCACAATCAAAACTTTGCGGGGACCGCGCGCCAGCGCTTCTTCTATTTTTCTGAAAATCTGATCCATTTCTTCGAGAGCCAGCGGCTTATTGATAAAATCAATTGCACCATTTAACAAGCTCTCCTTCTTTACCTGAAATGACGACATAATGTGAACCGGAATATGTCTGATTTTTGGATTTTTTTTGATCTCATCCATTACCTGCCAACCATCCATAATCGGTAGTTGGATATCGAGCAAAATCGCAGTAGGTAGACATTCAGCAGCAACTTTTGCGGCCATATCTCCACGGACTATCACAATTCCCTTGTAATGGTGCTGCCTGGCATACTGCAAGAGTGCGCGGGCAAAATTGGTATCATCCTCAACAATCAGAATTATACGGTCTTGCGGTTGAATGTTATTCCGGTCGTCCTCAATTTCATCGGGCACCGAAGAAAGAACATAGTTAGGGGCAGGCTGTAATTCAATGACATCAGTAATGTTTTCTTCAATTAAATTGTTAATTTCCGCTGCTAATGGGATTGGCTTTTTTGTGATTTTTTTGAGCGGAATACTAAGGCTGAACGTACTTCCCTGTTTTAAAATGCTTGTAAGCTGAATTTCGCCGCCCAATAACCGGGCGAGCTCGCGGCTAATGGAAAGGCCCAAGCCGGTTCCCCCGAATTTTCTTCGTGTGGATCCGTCAGCCTGCTGAAAAACGGTATAAGGAAGTTTATCTATTTCATAATGAAACTCAAAAGTTTTGTTGGTCTCTTCCATATGGTTTATTTTTTACCAAATTACAAAAAAAGCCCTTTGTGTAAAAATGTCAGTTTATTAAACGGCCGTAATGATGAACAATACGTTGAAGACACCCATATCAGGTCCGGAAATTTGTAGAAGTTATCATATAAGGGTCATCCGGTGGCAAAACTGTTTTCGTCCGGGAACAAGGTATCAATGGACCTTTTGAAACCTGTTTCAGACCTGTTTTTATCTATAAAACTAACTTGCGTGTGCTTTATTCCGGAAAGGTATGCAATCTTAAAGCCAAAAGAAGTCAAAGGCGAATTTACTCAGTTTAAGCCGAGTTTATTCACCTTTGAAGATATAAAATGGAGAGCTTTTGAGATGTTATTTATGTAACGCAAGACTCAAAGAAGTCCTTTTGTGCTTCAATAAAAATTACTTTTAAATTTTTAGTTGCCTGTGGGAATGAACTGATAAGTATGTATGTAACCTTTTAAGAAAGCGTTTTCTGCAGTTTACATGTAAAAGCTGTATTTTAATTGCGGTTGATCGTCGGGGTCGAGATATTTTAAAATATCTCCAACCTTTCTGCTACATTCTATGGTAATGGGATATTTTCGATCAAACTGCGTATTGTTCCAATTCATCTTCGTAAGTCCCAGAATTTCTTTACATATTACTTCCGGAGATTCATCATGTGAAAAAAGCCTTATAAGAAGAGGATCTGGTATATAAGCACCTGGATAGGTTTCAAAGTAATTCACAAACCCTCTAGTATATAAAATGAAATTCTTACTATCAATTGTACACATGGTACCCCTTAGCGGTGGGTACATATTATCTCTAAAGAGTCTAAGAGAGGAGGACATGATCGTTACAAGATCAATGGAATTGATTTTATGTTTTGATGTTGCCCTTCTAAATCCTTCAATTTCACTTTCGCTAAAATTTGAGGATTTATGGATAACAAGACGTTGAGGGAAGATTTTTAAAGCTTCGTAGTATTCACCCAAAGCCGTGTCCATGAGCTCAAAAGCTTGTTCTTCCGATAGGTGTGGTTCGCGATCTCCTTTTTTCAATTCAACTTCGGCTCCTCTCAGTATAACTCCTTTGCCATGCTCGTTAAAAATTTGGGTAACACTGGTCTGAATAGTCTGCTTATCACGACTTCTGTAAAAACTAATACCAGCGTAGCAAATAATATCAGAGCTTTCTTTTTTTAATGACCAAGGTGTTCCCGAAGCTTTGTAGTATATTGCTGTAAAAAAATTCCATGCAATAGTCGCTGCATCTTGCATGTCTCGGGAGGGCGATGCAATTTTGTCACGCATAATTTGGATTGGAACGCCATATCTCATCGCCTTAGCTTTAAGTAACCGGCGGAAATTGTATTCCTTTTTGTTTATTTCAATATCAGAATAAAATTCCTCATCCGCATGTTCAGCAAGATCTTCATCGTTTAGATCTGCTTCATCCAAAATGTTGTTGTTTGAGTTCTTCTTTTTTGTTCCTGAAGTAAAAAACAAAGAGGTAAGCTTCTCATCCAAGATGCATAAGATTACATCAGGCTTCTTGTTTTTTGTTAAGAATTTTATTTCGGTCATATAAATCTGAACCATATGTTCAATTACGGCATCAAGATCATCAGCTTTTTTAATAAGCTGATCAACATCAGAATTGTTTAGTTTTCTTAAATAGCTTTGATCATACACGATTTCAGACTGAAATGCCATTTCTTTATTAAAACCGGGAAAATCGGCAAAAAGATTTTTAAGGTTAGGCTTATTATTACGGATAGTTTTTTTTGCTGACTGCAACCAATTTGTAATACTATCAATACTTTCGCTTTTACCGATAAGTCCCAGGGTTATTTTTTCCGGACGTACACTCTCTAAATCGTATGGCGACATGCCAGCTATTCCTCTTTTAGGGCAAATTGATTCCCCCAAACCAAATTCTAAAATAGGCTCTTCTAATAGTTTTATCTTCATCTTAAATAGTATAGGTTAATTCCATCGGTGAAGGCAGTTCAAACTGAATGGTATCATATGCAATCTCGTTTTCCAGGTTATTTATGAGACAGTAACAAATAAATCTAAATACATAGTAAATACTTTTGTTAGTTTCAAGCCGTTTAATTCCTGACAAAAGATCTTTTTCTAAATTACTTTTTTCATAACCATTCCAGGTGTAACTCCAAGTTGGATTTATTGAAAGATAGAATACATCGTCAAAATTATGTATAAAAGTGGAAAATGCCACATGTTTAAAGCATAGTATCTGTGTGTGATCCTTATTCCAGATTTCATCCACGGCGGCTCTTGTCGCCTGTTTTTTTAGTTTCCATGTAATCTTCCGAACCATTGGTGTTTTACTCGTAAATGTGAATCTGAAGTATCCTTCTTTTTCAATCCATCTGATGTATTTGTTATATAGTTTCTGGTTGATACATGATTTTAGCAATCCAATGAAGGAGTTTTTGTAATTATCATTGACGGTAATAAACTCATCAATATCAATGCTTTCAACCGTACCTGTATCTATTATCTTTTGTAAAGGATTTTTGGAACTTGTGAGATCACTAAAACTTATAAGTTTATTTTCCACAAAATACCAGTCTCCAACAAATTTTACACCTGCAAAATCTAAAGCTCGCATAATAACTTTTCGTTGGGAGGCACTTTTCTTCAGTTTATATTCGGTTTCCCAAGATTTATTTATAATTTGTTGCCTTTCAATATTAAGCTCCGCAATAAAAATCTTTTGAGGAGTACAAATTTTTATAAGATTCGGATAGATATCTTCTTGAAAGATTTCTTCGACATTTTCTGCTAATTTTTTTCGAGTTTCAATTTTTTCATCCGTAAACTCTTCAGCTAAAAGATTGACTATATTATTGATGCGGGTCGCCTGAATTATCGAGTCAAGCATATTCATTACGTTGCTATAATCAATAACGTGCTTAGTTGGATCAAAATCTATTTTACCATCTAAAATTTCATCATAAGATTCGTTGTTATATGATTTCTTCTTCTCTGTCAGGATGTATACATAGACGAAATCTACATCATTGTAGATATTATGGTCAATGACTTTTTTTAATGTGTGTTTGACCTTGGTATTATCATTTGAAGAAGTAATCTGGAATGCTACTCGATTTTCAGTATCGATCAGGTCAATGCCAGGATAGTTCTTTTTAGTTTTGTTCGCATTCTCCAAACGTAGTTGGAAAAGTTCATTCAGCAGGGGAATTAATACATTTTCTGAATGTAGATTTATATCATAAAGATTGGCAGAGTTTAAGATTTCTACTTCACTTTTAAACCTGCTTAGTGATTGTGCAATACTGGCTATACTTTGGCTCCTATTCATTCTCTAAATTTAGTACTAAATTATCGTAAAACAGTGCGGGAAACAGTAAATATGTTGTAAAAAGAAATATTACTATAATCCTTTATTTTTCCAAATTATGTGGGATGTGCGTGTATTGACCAGATCCAGTGAAAAACTGAAAAGGTCATTTTAACATCATAACCTCGGAAATATGAATGATGGTACATTAACTAATACATATAAGAAACAAATAGACTTACTTCATTTCTCAATGGAGTAAAAAAGGATAATTATGAGTAAGGCTTACGATCGGAGCGCTCGGTTTCCCACTGGTGGCATTTATAAATTTAAACGTCCAATTATTGAAGATTTTTTCCTTAAAATTCTTATATTTGCTTAAATGAACTTAGTTTAATTTAATTAAGATTTTAAGAGAATTAACAAGATAGACGGGTGTGTGGCCCATATGTGGCATCTTTCTATTTTCAATTTGTAACTAATTGGTTTACATGTTGATAGAATGTTAGGTGGCAATCCCTCACTCTCCGCCAGTTGGGAAACCAAAATAAGCTAAAACGCTGTAAACATCAATGTTTACAGCGTTTTTTGTTTTGCGCTAGTATCAAAGAAAATCAAAAAAGGCCATATTAAAAGTGACCTATTTAGTGACCTATCGTGAAAATATCAAAATAGGTCACTGAAATCTCTGAAAAACCCGACCAATAGGCAGTCTAACGATTGAACATCTTGCAAAAAGTGGTAACAAAAAGTAAATTATTAAACAATTAAAGTTATCACACGATGAACAAAACATTCAACCTACTATTCTTTATAAAAAAGAATAAAATTAGAACAAATGGAACTGCTCCTATCTACTTAAGAATTACGATAGACGGCAAGGCTGCAGAGATTGCAGCTAAAAGGTATATCGATCCAAAGAAATGGGATAATAAATCACAGAAAGCCGTAGGTAATACTCAAGAAGCCAAAACACTGAACTCTTACCTTAAAACTTTGGAACAGCAAGTTTACGATTTCCACTACCTGATGCTAAAAGAAGAAGATTTTATAACAGCAGAAAGTTTAAAATCTAAACTGCTTGGGACTGATGTTACCACAAGAATGCTCATTCCTATTTTTCAGGATCACAATGATAAAGTAGAAGCATTAATAGGTCAGGATTTTGCGCCCGGTACATTGGAACGGTACAAAACCTCTTTAAAACACACACAAGAATTTCTAAATTGGAAATATAAAATTTCTGACATTGATATTACAAAGATTGATCACGCTTTCATAATGGATTATGATTTCTGGCTTCGTAGTGTCCGAAAATGCGCTAACAATACTGCTGTAAAATACATCAAGAATTTCAAAAAGATCATGCGATTATGTATGGCGAACGGCTGGCTATCAAAAGATCCTTTTCTAGGCTACAAAGCAAAAATTAAAGAAGTGGAACGTCCTTATCTTATCAAAGAAGAAATACAGATGATCTACGAAAAGAAATTTGCATCAGATCGATTGAACCAAGTTCGGGATATTTTTCTATTCAGCTGCTATACCGGATTGGCCTACGTGGATGTCAAGCAATTGTCAAAATCTAACATCAATATCGGCGTTGATGGTGACCAATGGATTTTTACCCATCGTCAAAAGACCGATACCTCAACGAGAGTTCCGCTATTACCAGTGGCTCAGGAGCTGATTTTAAAATATGAGAATCATCCGCAATGTGTCAATTCAGATATTCTTTTTCCTGTTCTCAGCAATCAGAAAATGAATTCCTACCTCAAAGAAATTGCGAGCGTCTGTGGAATCAATAAAGATTTGACGTTCCATATCGCAAGGCATACGTTTGCTACTACTATTACTTTGTCCAATGGTGTCCCTATTGAAAGTGTGAGTAAGATGCTTGGGCATACTAATATCAAAACGACTCAGCATTACGCGAAGATTCTTGATAAGAAAGTGAGTGATGATATGGCGGTTTTAAGGGGGAAACTTTAGCACGAGAGTTATCCCGTAATTTTTCTATACTTTTTTGATATATATTTGAACATTTATTTTGTGGATTAACAAATTTGTTAGTAAGAAAAGTTAGTTGGAAAAACTTATAAAAAATGGCAATATAAGGGGCTGAGGAATTTTGAATAAAATACAGGATAAGGGATTGCTCATAAATAAGAGTGATTAACAGTATAATTTAATTAATAAAACTAAAAAACAACCGTGAAGAAAAACACAATCTTATTATTTCCTATCAAAAAACTACGAGATATAACTTTCGAAATTGGTAATTATCAAAGAGGATACAAGTGGGGGAAAAAAGAAACTTTAGAGCTACTTAACGATATTAATGAATATAAAGCAGATTCCGGACTATACTGTCTTCAGCCTATTATTTTGAAGCCGACAGCTACCGAAAGACAAAAAATACAGATAGATGCCGAAACTATAGAAATCTTCGCAAAGAATGAAGTAATAGATGGTCAGCAGAGAACAACAACATTATTTCTATTGTTGTCATACTTAGAGTTTATTAATGCTATAGATTCTTCTTGGAAGTACGATATTGATTTCTCAACCAGAACCCGTAGCGGTGTTTTCCTCAAAACAAAACTTCATGAGCTTTTTACTTTCAATATAGATGCACTTCAAGATTCTGATGTTACAGAGCGAGATTATAGCAATTTGAAAACTGTCAATGGGCTTTGGTCAGCTTTTATAATGAAACATAAAGATTATGATACGGTAGATGTATATCACTTTTTTGTCGTCTGCCTTTTTATCCGCAAGTGGTGTGAAATAATGCTCATTAATAAAGGTTCTGCGGAGGATTTTGTAAAGAAACTGCTGAACGATGTAAAAGTGATTTGGTATTCGCTGGATTCGGCAATGAACAATGATAGAGTGATAGACGTTTTCCTAAATAACAATAAAGGTAAAATAAAGCTAACAAGCTCAGAATTGATAAAAGCACTATTCATCTTGGACATTAAAAGAAAGGAAGTTCAGGAATTGGCAGATTTCAAAGTTAGTCAGTTTGCTTTGGAATGGGATGCAATAGAAAAATCATTACAGGAAGATTCCTTTTGGTATTTTATACAACCAAACGAAGATTTGTACACAGAGGGAACAAGAATTGATTACCTGTTTGATTTGCATCTTAATAAAAAAGCAGAGGATGACCTATTTGCGTACAGATTTTATGAGAAAAACTATAACCAGAGTACAGGAAAATTGCCTTCATTTGCAGATGAATGGGAAAAAATAGTACAGCTTCATAACAAAATTGTTGACTGGTTCAAAGATCCAGAACTTTATCATTATATAGGTTACTTGACGAATGCCCATATCAAAAATCTTGGTCAAATAATAGAAAAACTTAAAGGTAAAGGTAAAAAGGATTCCAAGACGGAACTCAAAACCATGATTATCGAAGCTTTTAAAAAAGAGGCAACAGATGATAATAAAAAAGTTTACAAGATTTACAACTTGGAAAATCTGCATTTTGAAAAACATAAAGCAGAAACCCAAAAAGTTCTCTTACTCCACAATGTTTTATATTATATCAATAACATTTCTGAAAACAAATTTCCTTTTGAACTCTATGTAAATATGAAATGGAGCATAGAGCATATTATTCCCCAGAATCCTAAAGAAATTACGGACTTTGAATTGTACAAAAATTGGTTTGGGGAGCAGGTAAAGTTTCAGTATGAAGGCAAAGAACTTGAAAACGTAGATATACTAGATCAATTAAAAAGTAAGAAATCCTTTGAAGATCTGAAAACCGATGAGCTGCTAGTTGGACGAATAGATGAATTAGTAAAATTGTTCGCAAATAGAACGCACCAAATTAATAATCTGTTACTTTTGGATAGATATACCAACAGTGCATTGCAAAATGATCTATTTGAAGAAAAAAGAAAAAAAATATTGAGATTTGATAGAAATGGACAAACCGATTCAGGGGTGCCTGTTTTTATACCAGTCGAAACATTAAATGCTTTTAATAAAACATTAAATGAAAAATTTTCTTACACGCATTGGACAAATGAAGATGGAGAAGCGTATAAAAAAGGAATTGAAGAAAGATTAAACGAATTTTTACCAAACTAAAAACTAGTAAATGTCAATATCAAATTATACATTTTGGAAACTCCTCAATGATCAGGGAGTTGAGATACCATCTATCCAAAGAGATTATGCGCAAGGTAGAGATTACGGTAAAATCCCCGTAATTAGGAAAAAATTTCTTGAAGCGATCATCCATGCTCTTGTTTACAGAGAAAAATTAGGACTTGACTTTGTATATGGGAAAATTTTTGGACTCAGAAATGAAGAAGAATATAAGAGAAATAAAAAAGCACTCGAAGCATTGTTGCTTAGTATAAAAACTTATGCTAATTCTATTGACCTCACTATTGGAGAAACTTCCGTTGAAGAGAAAGATTTTGAAGATCAAAAGTTAATCTATTTGATTCCCTTAGATGGACAACAAAGATTAACGACTTTATTTCTTATACATTGGTATTTAGCCAAGAGGCTAGGAAATTTTGAAGATTTATCGACATTGAAAAATTTCAAATATAGAACCAGGAAAAGTACAGAAAATTTTATTCATTTACTATGTACTGATGTTAAGTTGGATTTCAGACTTAATCTAAAAGAAGAAATTATTAATCAAGAAGGCTTTTCAAATACTTGGCAGAATGATCCGACCGTCAATTCTATGCTGAATGTAATAGAGGAAATACACAAATTAGTTGATCATAACTATTCCGAACAGGAATTAATATTGTTATACGAAGGTCTTACTACTGAAGATTTAATTTACTTTGATTTTTTAGATTTAAAGGATTTTAATCTTTCTGATGACCTTTATGTGAAAATGAACGCTAGAGGAAAGCAGTTATCTGATTTTGAAAATTTCAAAGCTTGGTTATTCAACAAAATCGAGCAAGAAAATTTAATAAAAGATAATTCGAGGACAGATTACAACCAAAATTTTGATGTTTCTTGGAATGATATTTTTTGGAATGCAAAAAGTAAAAACATATATGAGATTGATAGTAGTTATTTTGAATATTTCAAGCTTAGTTTTCTAAGTCATTTTATAAAAGAATACTCAGCAAAAGAAAATTCTATTATAATTAAAAATGCAAACGGATATTATATTAATTCAGAAATAGTAGATGTATTGGTCAAAAAATCGCCTGACTTTGATTTCGAAAAATTTTTTGATAATGATGTTTTCAAAAATAATCTGCAAACCTATTTTCGATTTTTAGAATTATGTAAAGTTGAAACGACTGGAGAATCTAATATGATGATTTTAGATTCGACATTGGAAGAGTTTTTTAGTTTCTATCTTGAAAATGATTCTTTTAAGACTTTTAGCCAGTTCTACTTTTCAGCAAATATTATATCAACAAATTGGTGGCAAAAACTTTATTTTTTTGCTATTCAGCGTTATATTTTAAAAGTAGATAAATATCTCAAGCAATATTCTCAGGAAGAATTAAACCATTTAAGAGATTACAACCGCATCATTTCAAATTTAATCTTTAATTCTTACGTAGATTCCCCAGATGATTTTAAAAACAATCTACATTCAATAGAGGTACTTCTTGAATCACTAGATTTTTCAAAGTCATTAATAAAACAAAAAGATTTAATATCCACAATGTCTTTTCCTAAAATTCAGAAAGATGATGAGATTGCAAAATGTGAACTGCTTGTAAATGAAGATTGGAGAACTCCTATAGTGCTTGCGGAAAAGCATCCTTATTTTTATGGACAAATTAAATTTATTATTGATTTTTCAGGAAGAGATTTAGATGAATTTCAGAATATTTTCAATAAGATTAATCCTTTATTTCGAAAAGAAATTTTGAATCACGAATCTTTTTTATTACAAAGAAGTCTTCTTACAAAAAGTGATTATTTTATTTCAAAATCTGATAATAAAAAATCGTTTCTTAAAAATACTTTTGGTACCGTCAGAGAACGTAATGAAAATTGGAGACAGATTTTTAATGATGATAATAAAAACAAAATCTTGAAATCTCTAATACTTGATACTGATTACGATGAAAACAAATTAGAAATATCATTAAAAACTATTATTCAAAAATGTATAGGCTCTATTTCAATTGACGGTATTAGCTTTGAAAATTTACATTACAAAGAGTTATATATTAGATGTCCTGAAATTTTCAATTATGGACGAGAAAATCTTATACAGCTATTTAATAATCATTATGCTTATCAGCTAAATTCTACATCGACTATTGGTTATTTTAATGAACTAATTACGTTTTACATAAAAAAGTTATATTTTAAAAATGTGAAGGAAATTGAGTATAATTTTGAGATTGGATGGGATAATAATCCTTCTTTAAGAATAAATAATTACATTATCAAACTTGAACCTTCCAATAATAGAATTACTATAGTCGAAGAATCTACAAATGTGTGCGAAGTATGCTATAATATAAAAGAAGTTGTGCTAAAGATTAAGATACTTCTTGGTTTATAGAGATCTTTAAAATTATTATAACTCTCAATTTTATAGAAAAACAACTGTTAGACAAATAAACTGACAATCAATTTTTTAAATTATTTTATTTTCAAAAAATGTATTATTTATGTAATTGAAAATTTTTAAAGATTCCGCAAAACCACCACAAAATTGATTTTCAAAACACATTGTTGTTAATTCCGATTTCTGAATCATTTCTATTATAAGTTCTTGGCTGCTGTAAAATGAATGATTATCTCTGCGGTATTCCTTTATTAATTTTTCGTCAAGAATTTCTGCAGGAATCGCTACTCTTTTATCCAATATCTCAGTTGAAAAGCAATCTAAGTCAAAATCAATTATAAATTTATTTTTTGGTTCAAAGTAAAATTGTCCATCTTCATTAATCCAGCCAAAATCATCCCAAAATTCTCCAAAATCATCCTCTTTTATTATGTCATTTAAGCATCCTTTATTGGAAATTGCATCCCAAATGTAGCCTAAATTATATAGCTTTTTTGTTCCAAATTTAATGGTTTCATAAGCAGTGAGAAATCCTAAAGAACTTTCGGTTGAATTAAATAGAAATACATTTTCGATTAAACCCAATTCCATTCCAGTTTTTATCCAATCATCATCTAAAGCTCTAAGGTCAAATTCCGTAAATGTCCAAAACTCTCTTATTGATGGTTCATTCTCATTAAAGATTTTTATGGTTTCCAATGCTGATTCATTCGGTTTACAAAAGTCATCATGATTATCAAACAAAATAATATTAACGGGAAAATCAATTTCTTTGTTTAGCTTTTTAGCAAATAAAACATTTAGAATTGTTCTGTGATCTTCATAGATAATTACATCTCCGTTTGGAGTACGCTTAACATTAATATTTGCTCTTTGTTCAATATGTATTTTTTCATTCATTTGAAATTGATTTTATTAAAATTGTAGATAACAAGAAAAGTATTAGCGAAAATGTAGTTTAATTTCGACAAAATATTTGACATTTCTCTCTGAAATGAATTTATAAAATTTAATAGCAAATTGAAGCAGATATTATTGAAAATCGTTCTATTATTAACTCAATTATTAACTCAATGCCATATTTTTGTAGTCATTTTTAAAACTCTATATTATCTCTTAAAATCCATCCCATTTGCGGAACTCCATCTTTTGGATCTATATATTTTATTAAAACCCAAGTTGGTTGCTTTTTCCAAACCTCAACGAAATAATTTTTAGGAAGTTCATTAATTATGCTCGATCTTTTGTTGGGCTTCAAAAGTACTTTAGATTTATGAATTAACCTTTGTTCTTCAATATTTTTCTCTCTATGACTTTCTATTTTTTTTACATATCCTAAAGTTTTTTGTTGCACTTGTTTTAATTCGATAACATCTTTTTTTGTAGCCAGTTCAGGCTTAGTTTGTATAAAATCGTAATATTGATGCATCGCTGTAAACATCATTAATATTTCAAAAAATTTAAGGATAATTGCACCAGATTGCTTATGTTTTTCGTAGTAAAATGTGAATTTCTCGAACAATAAGTTAAATGATATTTCTAATTGCCTTTCATTATTTTCAATTATATTATCTGAAAATTCGAGCGCATCACTTACAAAACTTTGGTAATCTTCTAATATTTCCCATTCATTATTATTTGAGGCTATTTGTGTTAGTCGTGCAGTAAGAGAATTAAAAGCTATATTTATATTTCCAATTTTTTGTATTTCCAAAGTTGAATTGATAAGCTTAGAAACTGATGTTGCATTTTGTATTGATTTTAAAGTTTCAAAATATTGAATGCTTTGTAAACTAGTAATTCCTTGCAATGCGATAACTGTCGAATCTGGAATTTTTGGAGCTGCAATTTGTTGTAATATTGAAGATATTGAACTGAACGCTGAAAGACTATTCATCATTTTTTTTTGACTCTCTAAAAGTCCGTTAAATTGATAACTCTTTAATACTTCAGACATTGGCATAAATGCTGCCATAGTTTGCGCACTTAAACTTAAAGTAGTTTTTTGAGATAATTCCTGAAGTTGTAAAGATAATGAGGAACTAAATAACGAAGAATTAACTTTATTATTAACTTTACTAAGTGAATTTAATAATTCATTTATATTCATAAGACAGTTTCAATTTTATAAGTTGTTCTTTTTTTCTAAAGTTATTTCACCGGTTGTTTCTCTATCGGTCCAATATTCACCGTCCATTTTTTCAACTTTAAAACCGTCAAAGTTCAAAATTGTAGAGCCATAATACATTTCGCTTCTTTCTCTTACTCCAGATTTAGGAGTGTTTAAATAGGAATAAAATAGTTGTTGAAATCCGCGCTCAGTATCAATATCAAATGATGCTCCTATACTGTAGCTACGGCTTTCATTAGTTTTAATTTTTACTTGAATATTAAAGAAATTTTGAATTATTGAAATTTCAATTGGGATTGGTTCAAGTTGCTTTTCTTTCCAGTTTGATTTAACTGTTCCTACCCAATTTCCGGATAAATTAGGAAAAGGGACAAGCCAAGGATAAAATATTTTCCATTTCCAAGCCCAGGTTATAAATATCATCCATATAACTATAT
The DNA here is from genome assembly GCF_003852415.1 of Chryseobacterium sp. KBW03. Classification (NCBI taxonomy): domain Bacteria; kingdom Pseudomonadati; phylum Bacteroidota; class Flavobacteriia; order Flavobacteriales; family Weeksellaceae; genus Chryseobacterium; species Chryseobacterium sp. KBW03. The sequence goes on from NZ_QAJO01000003.1 coordinate 57,206, forward strand.
TTATAGAAATTGTCGTAGATATATGTGTTATAGCCTTTTGAAAATCAATACTATCTAAATTTTGTGTTGATACAAAAATTATAGCATACACAATAAATGCAAGCCATAAAATCGCAAATGCAAAAATTCTTATATTGTGTTTAACCATAATCTAAAATTCTAAATAATTCCAAAGCTGAACCATATATTCATTTACGTCTGACCTTGACCACTTTCTACCACTGTAAAATAGATAAAGTAATTCAGAAACTTCACCCCATTCTTTGCAAGTGCTATCTTCCGTAGTTTGTTGGTAAATATAAATTATTGATTGCTTTAATCTTTCTGTCCAACTGTCATATTCATTCATAATTCGGTTTGGTGTGTTCCATACTAAGCATTCAAGCAAAAAGGAGGTGATGTTGTCACTTACTTTTATTCCATCATCAATCATTTTGTATCGAACTTTTCGATGGAGTCTAGTCAATAGTTTAAATCTTCTAGAAGTATTTGAATTTTTATTTATCGCATTTTGAATATGTTGCTTTGGAAAATTAACAATTCCCCAAGCTGAATTGTCAGGAAAAAATTTAGCTCCGAGAACAAAGGTTCCATTTTTATTATAGCGTCTATAATTCCATGTTGGAACAACATCAGTCTGTATTCTGTAAGTATTTTCTTTAATTGTTATGCATTTGTCATTTCTGACCACTTCGCTTCTTCCAAATTTTCTTACTAAGGCATTTTCAACATCATCCTTAAACTCTTTGAAAGTATATGCAGCAGAACCAAGTTTATCTAAACCAATGTCTGTTTCTGTTGTGTTTTCTGGTAATTCGAAGTAAAACCCACCAGTATATCTAACATTAATATCAATGTCACTATTAAGCTTTACATTAGTATCATTCGCATAAGAACCCTGGCCGAAAGTTTCAGTAGATTTTGTTTTAAGTTTTGGGTCATCATTAATAGCTTCTCGAACCATTCTTTCTGAGTTCTCAAGCTTTGTCTGTTCTGTTTCACTTGGTGGTTTAGTCCAACTAGTTAATGTATCTTCGGAATATTTTGCCATATCTTAAACTATTATTTCTGTGCAATTTTTATTTTGTTTTTTCTTAGCATTTTGCAAAGCTTTATTAACTCTATTTAATACATCAACTTTCAATTCCCCCTTATTAAATTCAGTTACGCCACAAGAAACAGTAAGCTTAAAATGATTTTCATCTATATCAAATGAAGAATTAGCAATAAGTTTTCTCTTTCTATCTGCTGCAACTTGAGCATTATATAATGATGTTTGTCTTGCAATAATTAAAAATTCATCGCCCCGCATAAAGTATCTATACGTTTCATCTGTTATTCGACTATCCTTTGCTAAAAGATCTCCAAGTTTTGTTAGAATTTTGTCAGCTACCTCATAGCTGTTCTTATCATTAAATTTTTTAAAATCATCTATATCAAACAGAATAATAGAAATTGGTTCTTCTTTACTTTCTCTACCTTTTTCTAAATTTTCTAAGTCTTTTTCTAATGCTTTATAATTTTTTAGACCAGTTAATTCATCGATTTGGTTTTTTGCTTGTATTGATTTGAACCTATTATTAAAAAGTATAAATGAAAATGTAAAACAAGCTAGTGCTATTACCAATGACAGAATTATAACTGACCAAAAAGTGATTGAAATTTCTAATTCAAGTTTTTCTTTTATATGTGGTATATATTTTAGAATTATCACCAGAATGAATGTAACAAAGAGATATTTTAGTACATCGTAGAAAACTCTTGAAAGAACATCTTTTTTAAACTTAGAAAATGAGTCTATTATATATTTCATTGTATTGGCGTGTTGTATTTAAAATGTCTATTAATGCAATGAACTTGTTTAAAGCAAAAATTCAATGATGAGAAATTAATTATTTTATTCAATTTGTGATCGTTTTATCTCGACTTTTTAGGAAAAAGCCCTTCAGAATTAAAAAACCTCCTCAGATTATCCTTTTTTAGCCTCGCAAAAATTTACTTTAAACAAGTTCAGTATATATAAAAGTTTCTTTCCTTCAATAAAAATATAATTTTATAATGTTTTTCAAAACAGTATATTATTTTATTAGGCATATTTTGTCCTTTTCAAACAGTTTTACAAAACTACTATGTTAGCATATTTTTACATTATTCCTTTTGGTTTCATTTTCTTAATTGGTCTACAACATTTCTCATTCCTTATCAAACAAATGTAATTCTGAATAAATATTTTATATCTAAAAAGAGAGTGAATAATTTTGGTTATTAATAATAAATATTTTTAATATTGGATAATTACGGTTTTCCGTAAAAAACAAAAATAAAAAACGTTACAAAGTTTCCACTCAGTATTTTTATTAATTTTTTTAGTTTTTAAAAGGTTTGTATACTTTGCAATAATGAATCCTAACTTTCGTCAGGATTCATTAATTAAATTGAAAGCTCGTTATTTTCCAAGATATTTCTGTACTGTAACAGAAGAAGTTCCAACAGCCTTAACTGCTTCTTTTAACTTTTCTTTGGTAACACCAAACTTTTTTGACCAGTATTCTAATTCCCAAGTTTCGTTTACATTTACTTTACTTGCATCTTGTGGTCTTCTTTTACTTAAATCATCATTCATAATAAATAATTGGTTGGTAGATAAAAGTAAAGATAAGTAGCTTCCATCTTATATAATTACGGATTTCCGTAAATAACAAAAATAGAAACAATAATGAAATCATCATTCAGTATTTTCACTGATTTATAGTGATTACAAATTCAGTGTTTTCCATAAATAAACAAATCCCAACTCTCGTCAGGATTTTCTCTTGTTTAGATTCTTATATTTATTTTTCAAAAGCTTCTTAACAGCTTCATAATAGTCTTGCTTTTCCTTAGTAAGTTTCTTTTCTAGGCTAAGACATTTTTCCACAATTGACAGGTTTTCTTCTAAAGATTTTAATTGAAACATCGATTCATCATCTAATCCAACAGCTTGAAAAATTTTCAGTAAGTTTTGCCAACTGGGTGAAGTTTCTGCTCGTTCTACTCGTCCAATCATAGTCGCATTAGAACCAATGAACAAACCAATATCCTCCTGCGAAAGATTTTTCTCTAATCTTTTAAATTTAATCAAGCACCCGATTTGCAATGCGAGAATATCTATTTCCTTGTCATCATAACTTTGCATTTAGTAAAATTTGGAAAAAATCAATAAATTATTCGATACAAATTTGTATCGAATAATAATAATCGATATATTTGTGAAAATTACACCTAAGATGTAATTTTGCGATACTTCAACGAATATTAGAAGCTATTGCTTAGAATCTTGTACTAGAAAACTGGTAATTTTTAAACACACAAGACGATAAGCAGGAAGCCCACGACCTAGGCGTGTGTTTCTCTCTTATCTGTGTGTAAGGTATACCAGTACCTCTAGTACGGATATTGTAGAGTTCCACGCCGTTTTATTTCCTATGCAGTCCGCTATCTCTACAATTCTCTAAGCTGCTTTTACAAAATACAGTATTAGGACAGATACAATGGCAGCGCAACCATTGCGGCTTTATAGCTTTCATGGGACACAATTTCATTCATATTAATTTTTGGCTTGTATGGGGCGGGGAGCTTTGTAAGAAAGACTCCAAGGCTTCCTCCTATGCGGTCATTAAACAAAACAAAACGATTGAAAAATAAAAGGATAGACTTTGACGCCCGATTTTGGTCCGGCAACAGGAAACATTCCAAATTAAGGCTTATTGAGACCTTTTTCCAGTTCAATGACTTGGTTACCGCCAAACAGATGCTCAACAACATTATGATCTATGCCGGGAAAAAGAAAGCTGCGATCAATAAGGATTCTTCGGCGATTTTCCATTTTCATCAGGCCTTGCGATCCTTCGTGCGGGCGTGCTATGCAATCAGGTTGAAGAAAACGACTTGGGAAATGAATGGTAGTCCTGAAAATCATTCTCCATTGATACAAGCCTCTCTTTCAGATGAGGAATATCTTACTCCAACCCTGGTATTTCAAAATGCTTTTGCAGAATACAACATCAAGGATTTCGACTACTACATTGCAGTTGCGGTCTATTTTTCAATGGGCATTTATGCTCATGCAGCCGAGAGCAAAATTTTTGCACCCTACATCCATCTTATTAAAATGCTGGATGCAGCACACCTTATCCTCGAAAGAAGAATCCAAAAGAATCAATAATCATTAAAAGTAAAATTCAGAGAATGGAAAACAGTACCTAGAATTACCCCACTAAAATAAGAAAGCCCTTTCCCTCAGTTTGCAGACCACAGGAAAGAGCATATCAGTTATTAATAATTATTAAAAACCTATTCAAAAGTATGAAAAATATCTTTTGCAGGGGAATCTTATGCCTTGTTATAGTGGTATATGGATATACCTTTGCACAGAATAAACCCCTGAAAAAAGGCAGCGTCGTTCCGGAAAGTTTCTATACAAAACCATTCGAGGCTGTTAACATACCACAGAACTCCCTCAGCTTTTCAAAAGAAAGAAATAAACTCATCCTCATCGACTTCTGGGCGACCTGGTGCAGCAGCTGCCTGGCCAATTTCCCGAAAATGGAAGCCCTGCAACAGCAGTTCGCCGACCGGATCTCCATTGTGGCCGTTACCGACCAGAACCGTGCTGTGCTGGAAAAGTTCTTTTCCTCCACCAATGGAAAGCGGTACGCCGGGATGCCTTCTGTAACAGGTGATCAATTCCTCCACCAGCTTTTCCCACACAAAGGTGTGCCTTATATTGTATGGATCAAAGATGGCAAGGTACTCAACACCACCGATGCCGAGCAGGTGACGGAAAAGACGATCAGCGAAATTTTAGGAAATCAACAATCATCTCTTCAGACGGTCGTCCAGATCGATAAGACCCGTCCACTGATGCTTTCTGAAAGCTATGATGCAGAAAAGAACACGGAATTATCAGCCTATTCTTTTTTATCAAAAGGCAGAATTCGGTCTCTGGATTATGGTACCTACTTTCACAGGAACAAAGGTAAAACCTTCGGCAGGCAGTTTACCAATCTTTCTCTGATGGAAATTTACAGTGCATTAGGCGATGAACTGTTTGAACTTCGGGGAGAACATTTCAGTACCAAAAGGATCGTCAACAGGATTCGAAAACCTGAAGAGATCGATTTCAAGACCACAGTTCCCGGAGCAGAAAGCGATTCCAAATTATATAGTATCGATTTTATAGTCCCTAAGACACAGGCCGATTCCCTGTATGACAGAATGCTCAGTTTCATCAATGATAATACCGCTTACAGCGCATCCCTTGAAACGAGAATGACCAGATGCCTTGTACTCAAACGTATTTCCGACACCGACAAGATGGGCAGTAAAGGCGGAGTTTTCCGGGATAACTTTTTCGGACAGCCTTCAGAGCTGAACAATTCCCCTTTGGAATATCTGATCTCCGCACTTAATGCCAATAGCGATTTAACTCTGCTTCCCGTAATCGATGAGACCGGCTACAAGGGAAAAGTGGACCTGCGGTTTTCCAAGAAAAGTGACTTCCCAGGCTTTCAAAAAGAACTGGCCGGATATGGTCTGACACTGGAAGAATCGGAACGTTCCCTCCTGATGTTTATCATCAAAGACAAACAACCTTAAATATAAAATGTTATGAAGAAAACTTTAATCTTTCCCCTGTTGTGCTTCAGTATTTGTGCGATGGCGCAGCAGCAGATTCAGGGCGTCGTGACCGACACTACAACCTTAAAACCGATTCCAGGTATCAAGGTAAGTATTGCTGATGCAAAAACAACAACGGTCACAGATAAAGAAGGACAATTCAAGCTGATGGTGGAAAATGGGGCTTCACATACGGTGACCATAACATTTTCCGGAAAAGGTTTCCAGAGCCGGGAACTGAAACTCGCCCTCCCTTTGCAGAAATCGCTGACCATCGAGCTTTCAACCAAAGTGACCGACATACAGCAGGTGGTCATTTCAACCGGCTATCAGAAGATCCCTAAAGAGAGAAGTACAGGCTCCTTCTCCTCAGCGGATAACAAACTCCTACAACAGCAGATCACCACCAATATCATAGACCGTTTGCCAGCCATACTGAGTGGTCTGAGTGTTAGCACAGGCTTATCTGAAAGTGGTCAGTTGATGGTTCGTGGGCTTAGCACCTTTCAGGGACCAAAAAATCCTTTAATCATTCTCGACAATTTTCCCTACGAGGGAGACCTTGGCCGCATCAACCCGAATATGGTCGAAAGCATTACTGTACTGAAAGATGCTGCTGCATCAAGCATCTGGGGAGCAAGGGCCGCCAACGGTGTTATCGTGATCACCACGAAGGGATCAAAATTCAATCAGCCCCTCTCTGTTGAATTTACAACCAATACCACCCTAAGTTCCAAACCGGATCTTAGCTATAGCAGGCAGATGTCAAGCTCAGATTTTATTGATGTCGAAATGCAGCTTTTCAAAAATGGTTATTATAACAACTATATCAGTTCACCCGGTCACCCGGTGCTTACCCCTGTTGTGGATATCCTCAATAAGGAACAGCAGGGATTGCTCCTCCACGATGAGGCAATGAAACAGATAGACAGGCTGCGTAATATCGATGTGCGTGACCAATACCGTAAATATATGTATCAGCCGATGGAAAACAGGCAATATGCCCTGAATCTTTCAGGAAGTGCCCAAAGATTATCCTGGACATCTTTTATAGGCTATGATGACAATTCCGGAAATCTGGGTGAGAAGTATCAAAGGCTTAACACAAAATTTCAGAATGTATGGAAACCCACAGACAAACTGACGCTGACCACGGGCGTATATTATACCGACACCCGATTTACAAGCGGGCGAAGTGCCTATAATACCATTACGATGAAAGGAAACTGGAAGATTCCTTATATGGAATTCGCAGATGCCCAGGGGAATCCTTTGGTGGTCAATTCCATCTTTGACCAGAACTATAAGAATAGCCTTCAAGGGAGAGGTCTACTGGACTGGAATTACTATCCGCTCACCGACTGGCAGCATAATGTCACACGAAATGACACCAATGAGATCATCATCAACGCCGGGATCAACTACAAGATCATCAAGGGGCTTGATGCGGATGTCAAATATCAATACCAGCGCGTGAACGGGCAAAGCTCAAACCTTTGGGATAAAGACAGCTACGAAGCAAGATACCTGATCAACAGCTTTGCGCAGAAAGATCCTGACGGGAGCATCAAGTTCATTATTCCCAAAGGCGGTATCCTGAACAAGGGTAACACCCAGGCGGCGATCAATAATCTCCGTGGACAGCTCAATTATGACAGGACATTCGGCAGGCATAATATCTCAGCGATAGCCGGCGGCGAGGTACGGGAGACCATTACCAATTATGAAACGAACCGTTATTATGGCTACAACCCAAATGATATGTCTTTCGGGGTGGTCGACCTTACCCACCAATATCCGCATTTTATCACGGGAGAAAATAACTTCATTGAAAATAACAGGTCTTTGAGGAGAACCACGCTCAATTTTCTGTCCCTTTATGCCAACGCTGCCTATACTTTTGATAAACGCTATGTGGTCTCCGGGAGTATCCGCAGGGATGCTAGCAACCTGTTTGGTCTCAAGACCAATGAACAATGGAATCCGTTCTGGTCAGCAGGCTTAGCCTGGAATGTATCAAACGAAAAATTTTACAGGGTGAACTGGCTTCCCAACATCAAACTAAGAGGTTCTTACGGATTCAACGGCAATATCGATTCTGCTATGGTAGCAGTGACCACGATCGCCTACGATCCCGAAGTTTCCGTATATACAGGAGAACCGACAGCAAGAATCGACCAGTACTTCAATCCTAAGCTACGATGGGAAATGATGAGGATGATCAATCTAGGTCTGGATTTTTCCACAAAGAATGACCAGATCTCCGGCTCGGTAGAGTTTTATACCAAAAAAGGAAGTAATCTGTTCGGACAGGCACCTATCGATTATACCACCGGCATCACGACTATGCTTTGGAATGTGGCGGGAATGAAAGGAAACGGAATGGATGTGGTGCTCCATACAAAAATTGTGGACAGGCAATTTAAATGGAACAACACCATCAATTTCAGCACTTACAAGAATAAAGTGACCGACTATTACCTTCCGACAACTTTTGCCGGTGACTTTGTGACCCAAGCGGGTTCTACAGCTCCGGTTTCAGGAGTCTTTGGTCTGCCGGTCTATTCGGTCTTTGCTTACAAATGGGCAGGACTCGACCCGCAGACAGGAGACCCCAGAGGTTATCTGAACGGTGAGGTCAGTAAAGACTATGCCGAGATCATCGCTTCGGACAAAGGCATCGAGGATCTTCAGTATTTTGGTTCCGCCATTCCGACAAGCTTCGGTTCATTCATTAATTCATTCGGTTATAAACAATTCAGCCTAGATGTTGGGATCACCTATAAGCTCGGGTATTGGTTCAGACGGAGTTCCATCAACTATACCAGTCTGATGAGCAGCCGGGACGGGCATAGTGATTATTCCCAAAGATGGCAAAAACCCGGTGATGAACTTTTCACTGATATCCCTTCCAATACCTATACCGCTAATTCTGCCAGAGATACCTTTTACAGCGGCTCATCCGTTTTGGTAGAGAAAGGAGACCACATACGCTTGCAATATGTCAATTTCGGATATCAGTTCAATGCATCCGAGCTGAGGGGATTTCCTTTAAAAAGCCTGAACCTTTATTGTTCGGTGAGCAATCTTGGGATTCTCTGGAAGGCGAATAAGGCAGGAATTGACCCCGACTATAACTGGGGAACCTATTCATTGAAGCCTGTCACAACATATTCACTGGGATTGCGGGTCCAATTTTAAAACAGCATTAAGCAAGCATTAGCAAAAACAAATTAAATATTATGAAAAACAAGACAATTATAATCGTTCTTTCGATCTTATGCTTATCATCCGCCATCGGATGCTCAGATTTTCTGGAAGAGAAATCGGACAGTAGACTGGTTACGCCTGAAACCCTGGAGGACAATCAGGCACTTTTAGACCGTATCTCAAATCTGCTGGGCGGTAACAGTATCAGTGCAGAAATCTCGTCTGATGACCTATATATTACAGACAGTGATTATAGTGGCATCAGCTACGAGCCTGATAAACGGTTATACACCTGGCAGCCTAATTTGGTATCAAGGTCAAGCGGTAACGATTGGGAAAGCTGCTTTTACAGAATCAACATCTGCAATACAGTTCTGAATAATCTTCAACAGTATCACATAGGTAATTCAGGAAATGTAGAAGGACAAGCCTTGGCGATTCGTGCGTCCATCTATCTGGAAGCTTCACAGATCTGGTGTTTGGCATACAGTAAGAGTAGTGCCAGCAACAACCTTGGACTGCCTCTTCGGCTGGACCCCGATGTCAACCAGCCTTCGGTACGGTCTTCATTATTGCAGACCTATGACCAGATATTGACAGACCTTCATATGGCGGTCTCCCTTCTTCCCGATAAGCAGGTATCGGTTACCAGGGCTTCAAAGGCTACGGCTTTAGGCCTGCTTGCCAGGACCTATCTGTATATGGGCGACTACGCCAATGCATTACAATATACCGATCAGGCGTTGGCAATTGACGGTGAGCTGTTGGATTTTAATTCTCTGAATAGCAGCGACTCTTATCCGATCAAAGAAATGAACGTGGAAGTTCTTCTTCCCACAACAATTGCCTACTCGCCCATATTGTCCGGAAATAATGCCAAAATCGAACAAGCCTTTTATGATTCCTATGATAATAATGATTTAAGAAAGACTATTTTCTTCAGAACTAATTCAGATGGCTTCATTCTTTTTAAAGGCAATTATTCCGGAACTTCCCAGCGTTCATCGGTATTGGCGAAGGATGAATTATATCTGATTGCTGCGGAAAGTGCCGCACAGCTGAATGAGCTTGACAAAGCGATGGAAAGACTCAACGGACTATTGGTGAAAAGGTGGGAAAGCGGAACATTTACTAATTTTACAGTGTATGATAAATCAACAGCTCTTGAGCTGATACGAAAAGAAAGAAGAAAGGAATTGCTTTTACGAGGGCTACGATGGGCAGACCTGAAACGCTATAATCGCGACGGTGCCAATATCAGTCTTAGCAGAACGATTGCAGGACAGACTTACACTCTAGCTCCCAATGACCTGCGGTATGCCATAGCTATACCCGAGGATATTATAAAACAGACCGGAATGCCACAAAATCCAAGATAAAATAAGGGCTGTCCAAACGGACAGCCCTCACTTATAAAATCAAAAGATTTAAGGCGCCAGTTTTCTTTGAACGGCAATTCCTAAAACCTGCGAATTGGTCTTGGATCCCAATACCGAACTCAGTGAACTTCCTTCAGGTACAATTACCTTACAAGGTCTGTCACCTGATGTCACGCATCCTACGCTTCCACTTGCCGAATTGGTCCAGTTGGCGGTGTTATGGAAAGCGCCTTCGTTCATATCTTCACTAATGTAGTAAAATGTTTGGTCGACCGCTTTTTTCTCCATTACTTTGAAGGACATCACAGCCCCTGAGAATATCACAGCAGCAATGGCTACTGCATTGACTTTTAAAATTTGATTAATTTTCATAATTACGGTCTTTTTGTATATCAAAAAAGATTACCATAAAAACTTTAGAAACCTGTCTGGGAATTACGAATGAACCGGTAAAAATTACTCATTGTACCCATAGTTTTAAAAACTTGCCGTACCACACACTGCATTTTCGTATTTCCTGACAAATTGTTGTTAATAAATCATTTTAGAGTTTCGGGTTGTTAAACAGCTTTCGGCTGCCTAATTTTAAGGTTGAACATTAATAGCAAATTCAGTCATAATTGTCCGTAAATATTACGGTAACATACTCATTCAGCAGGCCTGCTGTATCTTAGATTTAAACCTAAAGCCATTATGGAAAGAATGACACAGCCCATATTGAAATAGAGATGCTGATGCCAGCTCATCTTCTCCAAAATTCCGCCACAGGAACAAGGTAAATTATCGCTAGTAATTAATAGTAAAGCAATATATCCGGTGAAGATGAGCATCAAAACCAAGCTTCCTATCAGTCCTGTAGTTCTGGTTTTGCGGTAACATAATAATCCTGCAATAAAAAATTCAACAATGATTATCGTGTAAGGCAGGAATTGCGAGAAGCCATTTAACAAAGGTGATGCTGAAATCTGATGCTGAAAATTTTCAAAATCAAATACCTTACTGATAGCTGCATAGCAGAAGAGAATAACAAAGTAAATGCTTACCGCAAATGGTATTATTTTTTTTAAATATTTCATGACATTAGTTTATTGTTGATAGTATTTCCGTGTAAAGTATATATCTGTTTTTCAAACAATTACTGATCAAATGTAAAACAGAAATTCAACAAATAAAATGATTTACAATGCCTTGTTTACTATGTCTGATGCCAGTTTATAAACTGATTCTCTGTATCAAAATCCCAGAGCGGCAAAGATGTAGACTGTAGTTTTTTTCATAAAAGTGATTATAAGTTGGATTTAGATATTGTGTTCAAAAAGACAAATGATGCTTATTCATCACATCAAATGTTATTTTGTGTGAATAAGAACCGTGATCGATAGCATTTTGGTTATGTAGTTTACAAAACACTTGGATATTCCATAAAAAATAACGTAATTTTATAAAACGTTTTAATAAAATGAAGGTAACGTGCAGATGTTCAGGTTATTTATATTGCTTTTGGTTTCCACTGCGGAATTATGGGTTGCGCAGAGCAAAGACAATGTGGCCTATCATCAGATCAGAAAAAAGTATGATCACCACAAGGTTAATGATAGTACAGCACTTTCTTACGTTGACCTTTTAATCGCCCTCACGAAAAAAGAAAAAAATTATTCTGAATTAACATATGCATACCAAGATGCCCTGAATTTTGAGCCATCAGGATACTGCAAAATGATGTATGCAGACAGTGCAATAACTTCCGCTCAGCATAGTTGTAATAACGATCTTATTGCCTCTGCTTATCTAGGAAGGGGAATTGTGTCTTACTTTAATTTTAAAGACTACCAACCTGCATTGGATGATTATATAAAAGCGTTATCCTACGCCAGATATAGCACTAGCCAATATGTAAAGTATAATATATTATATCATCTGGGTGTAATGCAGAGTTATCTGGGATATTATGATGAGGCGGTCAGTCAATTTGAGGATTGTTCTGCTTTCTTTAGACAGGAGATTTTGAAAAATAATTCCCCAGATATCCTGTACAATATGCGCAAAGGCTATTATGAAAGTTTACATCAGCTTATCTATTGCTACCAACAAATGGGAGATGATGATAGTGCCGACCGCTTAATTGACGTAGGAATGAGGGAAATACCCAAAGATTTAGATTTCGTCCAGTTAAGGAGCTATTTTTTTAAATCTAAAGGCATTTCTGAATTCCGTAAAGGAAATTACGAGCAAAGTATTGCTGATCTCAATCGTGCACTTCCGGAACTGGTCAGTGTAAATGACTTTGCCTGGATATCGATGATCTACTTTTATATAGGAAAGAATAAATTGGCTCAGCACCAGCAACAAGAATCCTTTAGTTTTTTTAAAAAAGTAGATTCTATTTATCAGAAACACCATTTTTTCTTTCCTGAGCTTACGGAAAACTATAAGATTTTACTGGAGAATGCCCGTAAAAAATCAAATATAGATGAGACTTTATCTTTTGCTGATACCCTCCACGAAATTGAAAAAATAAACATAGAAGACAGACATTACCTTTCTACGAGGTTTGAATTGGAAGAGATAACTATTGAATATTCCAGTATCGCACAACGTTACAGGAACATCCTCGCTGGCGTTGTAGCTGTCTCTATGCTCTTATTTGTGTTCACGGTCAACACTTATCTGGAAAAGAAGCCTGAGAAAAAGTACGGTATGGTCTTAGCAGGTGTGGATATTAATGAACTGGAACCCGATGTCTCACCATCAAAATGGACATTGAGTGCAGAGATTCGCAACAGAATTAGGAAGAATCTACAGAAATTTGAAGATGAAAAAGAGTTTTTGAAACCGAACCTGAGTTTGAAAAAAATTGCCATAAGAGTAGGGACGAACCCTAATTATCTATCTGCCTACATTAACACAGAGAAAGGAATGCATTTTAACCGTTACCTAAGTGAGTTGCGCATCCAGTATATTGCCGAATTGATTGCAGAAGATCCTATATCAGCTCATCAGAAAACAGAAGTTCTTGCCAAGTTATGCGGAATTGCCTCGCGCTCCAACTTTCTAAAACTGTTTTCAGAAATCTATGGAATGTCGCTGCAAGAGTATCAACATCAGTGCAGAGAGAAGTTTGCTGCAAATGACAAATAACCCCGATAATAATTTAATAACTTTTGGAAAAACATTAAATAAAAGTTCTACAATATAATTATGCGAATAGCTTTTACAGGTTTCATATAGAGCCGGAAAAACAACTTTGACGGAAGAGATTGCACCGTAAAAATTGTGTAAAGATCATTTTCATTCCAGGTCATTTCTGGCATTATTTTATCAACACTAATGGTAAAAATAGTAAATGAAAGATTTGTTGTTTGAAAATTGGGAAAAACTTGGACAGGTCGCATTGATGACCATTGCCTCTTTTGTCATTCTATTCCTTTTCATCAGGATCTCGGGAAAAAGAACCTTGGCTAAGTTCAACGCCTTTGATTTTGTGGTGACGGTCGCTCTGGGTTCCACATTGGCCTATATGATGCTTGCGATGGTTCCATTAGCAGAAGGTGTAATGGTGTTATTTCTGATAATAGCTTTACAATATCTGTTCGCGAAATTGGCCAGTACATCCGATAAGATGGAACACCTAATCAATTCCTCTCCACGCTTACTGTTCTATAAAGGCAAATACCTCAAAGACAATATGAGCACCGAGGCCATAACGGTTGATGAGATCAACGCTGTAGTTCGTCAGGAAGGAATTGAAAGGTTAGATGATGTTTTGGCAGTTGTCATCGAGCTTAATGGAGAGATCAGTGTCATCAAAAAATCGGATACTATAGGCGGCAAAAGTTCTTTAGAGGATCTTGATATCCCTGACAGTCAGGGAGGGGGTGATCTGTAGGATTTTTGCAATTATATACTTGAATTTATTGAATTAACCAAAGTTTATCTACATTATTACCTTTTCACTCTTTTCATTGGAAAGGTCTGTTTGCGTTTCTGTCCGTTTTTTGTTCCTGAAATTTCGGCTATCAATGAATCGGAAGTGATTTTTGTGTAAGCGATGATCTGCGGAAAGTCGTGTTGTGGATTTTCAAAGACCAATTGATTCTCTGAAATGGTTTTGGCGGCAAAACGAACAGGCTGACCATCATTTTGGTTGTTAACAGTCGGAATGTAAAACAACTTTTTATTTTCCTGCACGAGCCGGATATTTCCAAAAACGATCGTGTCTTTGTCTTTGACACTATAACTTTTCCCTGAAAATTCGTTGTCTCCTAATTTTGTCCAAGTTTCATAGATGCTGCCTTTCTGGGTTTTGTTTTCCCAGGTACCGATCAGCCATTCCGCTTTTTGAATGTAGTTTGCCTGTTTTATTGTCCAGGCATAGAGAATGACCAAACCAACGACTGTGATAAAAAATTTTGCTCCTGTTTTCATAATTTTAGCTGATTGAATAATTGTCATTTTATTTAATTTCCAAAGACGTAATGGCTTCTTTGTCGAAAATTTAGACGGCAAAGTTGCAATGTTTTTTAAACCTAAAATTGTAAAAATGGGACAAGTCTAATCCGTGCCGTAAAAAAGAGAGGACATCGTAAGGTGACCACCGTAAAATTCTTTGGGCGTAGATCCGGTAAATTCTTTAAACTCTTTGATAAAGTGCGCCTGATCGTAATACTCGTTTTCATAAGCTAGATCTGCGAGGTTGGAAAACTGATTGTTCAGCAACATTTTAAGCGCAGCCTGCAATCGAATGATTCTGGATAGTTGTTTGGGACTTAGGCCAATGGCTGAAGAAAATTTGCGTAACAATTGTCTTCGGTTAAGATTAGTTTGTCTGGACAGTTCATCAATTGACAGTTGCCCATTGGCTGTTATAATAGTTTCGACAATTGATTTTACAATGCGGTCAATGGTTTCGATGTCGGTCAGCCGATTAAGTAAAAATATTTCAATAAGTTTTATCCTCTCAGAAGTAGAATTGGCATTTAAAACCTGTTGCCCAATTTCCTGTCCGTTATTTCCGAACAGCCTTTCCAATGAAACGGCGGTATTTTCCATCTCTTTTATTGGAGTAGTGATAAAAGGCAAGAATCCTTCCGGCTGAAAGCGAACGGAGAAAATTCCTGTCTTGCCGGTTGGCTCGATTTCCAGCGGCCGTGTCAGTTGTCCTATGACAAAACATCTGGGCTGGATAATGCTGTTCCCATTATCCAGGTATTGTTTGTACAGATCGCCATAATGAAAGATCATCTCCATACATCCGTCAGGGACGATGGTTTGTTTTTTAGGCGTTTCTTCTTTGGGGCTTTCCAATGTCCAATAACATTTGATAAATGCTGTCAAGTCGTGACTCGGTTCAAATGTTTGGTAATTCATCGGGCTTCTTTACAAAAATTATTCATTTAAAAACTTCAAAGTAATTCAAATATAATCATTAAATATAGGTTAACTGGAAACCTGCGTAAAATGTGCACAGGTCAGCTTAAAACCGGCTCAAAAATCAAGCAACTCAACACCAATCCTGCGTAAAAATTGAGCCGGATATTTAAATGTATGTTCAAAAAATAAGCATTCTGATTCAAGCCTTAATTCAAAATATGTAAAACATCCAACAACGTTGAGTAAAATAACACACGTTTTCTTCTGACCTGTGCTTGTTTTACGCACATTTCACGGGTAGATGCGTAAAATAGATACAGGTTATACGCCGACCTGCGTAAAAAGGATACAGGTAAATCCAAAACCTGCGTAAAAAAGATACATATTGACAACCGGGTAAAAATGACAGCTTTACTTTTTCTCATT
This sequence comes from Chryseobacterium sp. KBW03, assembly GCF_003852415.1. Classification (NCBI taxonomy): domain Bacteria; kingdom Pseudomonadati; phylum Bacteroidota; class Flavobacteriia; order Flavobacteriales; family Weeksellaceae; genus Chryseobacterium; species Chryseobacterium sp. KBW03. The sequence goes on from NZ_QAJO01000003.1 coordinate 73,249, forward strand.
TTAGAGCTCTGAAAAATAAGCTTACAAAAAATAAATATTGATTTTCAATCAATTACGCTTTTACTGTAATTTCTTTTTCCGATTTTTAGAACTCTGAAAAATAACATCCATTTTTAACGGCAAGATGTGTCTTTGTATATACAAACTTTTCAAGTTGTACATCCAAAAACTCTCTTGCCTTTTTTGCAAAAAGGGGAAAAAACTGCGGAACTTGTTTTTTGTTTTCCTTGAAATCAGGTTTAAGATTCCAAACTTATCCAATTTATTCTTTTTTAATCTTCCAAGATTCCAGAATCATCTAAATTTGTCTTATTTAGCCCAGCTACCATTAACACTATTGTTTTCAAGGTTTTAATGTTTCAAATTTGCAGAAGAAAATTTAGTCAAAAACGATAAGCTATGATCGTAAACCTAATCACCAAAGAAGACCTTCAGGAATTTAGAACCGAATTGCTGGAAGACCTACAAAACCTATTTCAGATCAAGATTTCCCAGCAGAAATTATGGCTGCGTTCGTCAGAGGTCAAAGCACTTCTGAAAATCTCCTCTGGAACATTGCAGAAGCTACGCATCAATGGAACTTTATCTTACACCCGTGTCGGTGGGACATTATATTACAATTACAGAGACATCGAAGAAATGTTGAAGAAGAAGTAATGATATTTCACAATACCGAAACCAATGAATTATATCAAACATCTTACAGTTTTCTATGAAAAGGTGGCTCAGGATAAAACACTTAATCCATCACACATCAGCCTCTATTTAGCCTTATTCCAGTTCTGGAATTTCAGCCGTTTCCGAAATCCAGTTAGTATTTCTCGTGATGAGGTGATGCGCATCAGTAAAATCCGCTCAAAAGCCACCTATCATAAATGCTTGAAGAATCTGCATTCTTCGGGCTATATTGATTATCAGCCGTCATATAATCCGTTTCAGGGAAGCCAGGTGGTGATGGTGGATTTTGGTGGGGAGTTGAAGATTGGTGTTAAAAAGGTGCAAGTAAAATAATCAAATTTTCAAAAACCAGTTTTAAAGAAATCTTGACTAAAAGGGCTGAAGTTTAAGATATATATTCTTGAGAATTTTATCACTACATTGCCAATAAATAAATGACACCCCATAGTTTCTTTATCATATTATTCTATTTGGTTTAGTTTATACTATGAATAATATAGATTACAAGAAAATATCTACTCCAGACATTTTTTCTTTGTCATAAAAAAATGTACTTTTATTGGTTTAAATAAAACCTATATATATTGTAATTTAATAAAATATCCAAAAAAAATAAGCGAACTATACTTTGGTTATTTAATCTTTAACTATTTGAATATATTGCAAATATATAAACTAACTTTTGAAAAAATTTAGAAAATGGCAGATGTGCATTCTAAAGAAATTAGAAGTTTTAATATGAGTAAGATTAAAGGTAAAAACACAAAACCTGAACTGCTCGTTAGAAAATTTCTTTTTTCACAAGGATTTCGTTATCGTCTTCATGATAAAAAGTTACCAGGCAAACCAGACATCATTTTACCAAAATATAAAACAGTAATATTTGTAAATGGATGCTTCTGGCACGGACATGAGGGATGTAAATATTTTGTTGTTCCTAAAACAAGAACAGAATGGTGGCTTGATAAGATTAACCGAAATATCGAAAAAGATAAAGAAAATAAAATAATATTAACAAATACAGGTTGGAAAGTCATAGAGATCTGGGAGTGCGAATTGAAAGCTTCTGTTAGAGACATTCATCTTGACAATATTATTAAACAAATTAAACTATAATGTTAGAGTTCTACTATAAATATCATCAGAAAAATTTCAGGAAGAAATCTCAGAATCTTTTTGATGAACTTCATAAAATACTTAAAGAAGAAAAAATTCCCATAACAGAGTCTGAAAATGTTTCAATATCGGAAGAATACAAGGAACTTTTAGAACCGGATTTATTTGAAAATCTTAACAATGTATACTATACTCTTCGTAAAAATAAGGCACAAAATCATCCGTTACTCAAGAAGTATCTCCCTGAATTAAAAAAGGAACCTGCTGCAGGGATGCTTTTTGCAGATTTTTTCAGTGGCGCAGGGGGGCTAAGCCAGGGTTTAATTAATGCAGGTTTTACACCGGCTTTTGTTAATGATAATTATATAGACGCTCTTGAAACATATTATTTTAATCATGATCTCACATTAAATAGATTTTATCATGGAGATATAGCTGATCTGATTAATAATATTGATGATTATAGACATTTTTTTAAAGGCATAAAGCTTATAGCCGGGGGGCCACCGTGCCAGGGTTTCTCAACCGCTAACCGGCAAAACTTTGAAATTGATAAAGAAAGTAAAGAAAAACGATTTATTGAAGATGATAGAAATATATTATATAAGCATTTCGTTAGTCTGCTGGGAATAATTAAGCCTGATTTCTTCATAATGGAAAATGTCAGAGGAATGAAAAAGGTTGAGCGCCAGATTGAAGAAGATATTAATAATGTAACAGCCGAAGAATATTTTTTTAATCCTTTGATTTTAGATGCGCAGTATTTTGGCATTCCTCAGAGTCGTATAAGGTATATTCTTATAGGAGGAAAAAATTTTTTAAATATTGAACAGATCCGGGTCAGACTTATAGCAAAGCAGGATAAAGAGAATAGGTATAAGCTTGAAGATGCACTATTTGGACTTCCTCCTATAGGTACCAATCCGATAAAACTAAATACAAGCTACGAAAGTGAACAGAATGGATATAATTTAAGCAAAAAGTTGCTTCAGCAGAATGATTTTTTACATACGATAAATAACCGCCGCACAATAAATTATTTATGGAATCACAGATCTCGTTATAACAATGAAAATGATCTGGAGATTTTTAGTCGCCTTCCAGAAGGCGAAAATTCCCTACATGAAAGTATTCAGGATATTCTTGTATATAAAAATAGAAAGCATATATTTAAAGATAAATATTATAAATTAAAAAAAAGCGAGGTGTCAAAGACGATTACCTCACACATGAAGTATGATTGTCATATGTATATTCATCCTGATCAGCCACGTGGATTAAGCCCTAGAGAAGCAGCGAGAATACAGACATTTCCGGATGATTATGTTTTTAGAGGAAGTTTAAATAGCTGGTATAAACAGATTGGTAATGCAGTACCTGTAAAGTTGGCTGAGATTATAGCCAGTGAAATAAAATATTACATAGAATGAAATATATAGAATTGTTTTCCGGAATCGGAGGTTTTAGAAGAGCTGCAGAATTAATATCAGAAGATACAGATGTTAGCCTTGACTGTATTGCTTTTTCTGAAATAGACAATTATGCTTTGAAAACTTATGAAAGTAACTATCATTTGAACGGAGAGACACGTATGAATAATATTGTTGAATTTGCTTCTGAAAAGGATAAGATTGAACAACTGGATGATTTCAGATTGCTTCTGGGAGGATTCCCTTGTCAGGCATTCAGTCTGTTGGGAAAACAGCTAGGTCTGGAGGATGAAAGAGGGAAAATATTATTTAGTATCCATGAACTACTTGCAGGTAAAAATCCTGATTTCATCGTATTGGAAAATGTAAGAAACATTCTTACACATGACAAGGGAGAAACACTGAATAAAATACTTGACTTCTTCAAAAGCCATGGGTATAAATATGTTAACCATGTTCTTCTTGATACGCAGAATTTTGGATTACCACAAAAAAGAACAAGAGTATTTTTTGTGTGTAGTAAAAAGCATCTGGATATTAATTTGAGTGAAGAGGCCATTATCAAAAATTTTAATTCGATTAAAAAACACTCTTTAAATACATATAAAGATGTCCTGGAAATACTTGACAAAAAGGTAGACAAAAAGTATTACCTGTCGGAAAAGATTAAGCATACAATTCTGGCAGATGGTTCTAAAAACTTTAAAAGCAATTCTCAGATAGACTTGACTATTGCCAGAACACTCACAGCTACAATGGTAAAAATGCATAGAGCCTGTCAGGATAACTATTATTCTGATGATTTCATCTTAAAGAATCTTTCGCATAAAGATACTTCAAAAGAAATTCTTTATAAAAAACCCGTCAGAAAACTTACTCCGTGGGAGGCATTGAAATTACAAGGCTTTGATAAAGAGTTTTATGACAACGCAATAAATTTTAAAGTAAGTGAACACCAGCTTTATAAACAGGCCGGAAATGCACTGAGTGTTAACACGGGATATGCATTACTGCATTATCTTTTTGTAAAGTGTAAAATTCAGAACTTTTAAATGAAAAATCCTCATTGGACCAGAGAAGAGCTGATACTGGCACTTGACCTGTATTTTAAAATTGAATACGGACAAATGCATGGTACAAATCCTAGAGTTAGAGAGCTTAGTAATCTATTATCTATGTTTAATGAGGATAAGGGATTTCAGAGAAGCGAGGGAAGCGTATCTTTGAAACTGGCAAATTTCAAAAGAATAGATCCGGATTTTGAAGGAAAAGGAATGACTGGTGGCGGGCAACTTGAAGAAGTAATTTGGAAAGAATTTTACAACAATAAAAGTCTTTTACAGAAAACTGCTGCTAAACTAAAAAAAAACATTATCAATGACAGGAAAAATTCTTTTATTGATTGGCTCGAAAGAAGGGGAAAGCCCGATAATTCATCATATAATAGTCCAAGTACAACTATCGCTTACGCTACACATATTGAAAAAAGTATTCTTAAAGAATTTTCCATTGATCTGAATGGTTTGGGTTTATTTGAAATTAATAATCATGACGAATTATTAAGAATAGAAAAACTATTGCATCGAGAAGGGGATAGTAAGAGAAAGCAAGATTTAAGAAATGTTTATCAGAGTTATTTAAGCTTTGTTCAGCCAGATTATTTATCAGATGAGAATCTGACAGATAAAGATGAAGAAAGTGAGACTGAAGGAGGACAAAAAGTATATATATCACGTAAGGCAGAACGAAATTTAAGCCTACGCAAAAGGGCAATTAAACTACATGGAACAACATGTATGGCATGTGGTTTTAACTTTGGTAAAAGTTACGGAATCTGGGGAGAGGGATTCATCGAGGTACATCACTTGATTCCGTTAGCAGGCAATATAATTAATGAAAGGATTACAAATCCTGAAAAAGATCTTGTTGTCCTTTGTGCAAATTGTCACAGAATGGTACACAGAAAAAAAGGAATTACTCTTACAGTTGAAGAACTGAAGCTAAAAATAAAAACTGTATCACAGTATGATCCCACATAAGTATGAAAATATAAAAACGCATGAAGCAATTCCCCCTGCAGGTTCTATGATGGAGAGTTTGCGGGATCTTGGTTATTCACCGGAAACAGCTGTAGCGGACATAATTGACAATGCTATCTTTGCAAAAGCCAGAAACATCTGGATTGATTTTATATGGAATGGAAAACTTTCAAAAATAAGTTTCCGTGATGATGGTACAGGTATGAATGAAGATGAACTAATTCAGGCAATGCGTCCGGGGAGTCAAAGTCCCTCCGTTCAGAGGGAAGTTAATGATCTGGGGCGTTTCGGTTTGGGTCTTAAAACTGCCTCATTTTCACAGTGCAGAGTGTTTACGGTACTTTCCAGGAAGAAAAATACTCCGGTTACCTATTGGCGATGGGATCTTGATTATGCTACAGCTCCTGACACTGAAGGATGGACTATTCTTAATATTGCAGATGAAGAGGATATTCAGCTTTCCCAAAATATGGAACAGGGATCAATTGTTATATGGCAGAATCTAGACAGAATTATTGAAACTCATAAACTGGAAATAGGTGAAGATGAGTTTTATATTATTGCCGAAAAAGTCAAGAGACACATAGAAATGATTTTTCATAGATATCTAGAAACAGGAAAATTAAAAATACAATTTAATGGAATACAGGTTCAAGGATGGGATCCATTTTTAAAAGGTGAAATTGCTACCCAACCATTTCCTGAAGAATTGTTGGAAAACGGCGCTGTAAAAGTAAAAGCTTATATACTTCCTCACAGGTCAAAGCTTGAAGAAGATATCTGGATTGAGAATGAAAAAAGAGGTGGCTGGGATGCATTACAGGGTTTTTATATTTACAGAAATGAGAGGTTGCTTCTTGCTGCTGATTGGTTTGGTATAACCCGTAAAAAATCAAACTATAAATTAGCCAGGATAATGATTGATCTTCCTAATCATCTTGATCAGGACTGGCAGATTGATATAAAAAAATCGAGAGCTCGCCCTCCATTATCATTGAGACAGAATCTGAAATCAATTGCTGTGGCTGCAATATCCCAGGCAGAACAGATATTTAGACATAGGGGCAGACAAGTTCAACGATCCTTGACTGGTGATTTCTCATTTGTCTGGAAAGAAATGGTAAAAGATGGTCGGTATTTTTTCAGAATCAACCAGGAGCACCCTTTTATCTCAGCACAGATAGCAAAGTTCCCTGATAAGAAAAAAGAAATTTTGAAACTACTCAGGATTATTGAAGAAACAGTTCCTGGTCCTGTCATCATTGCTAAAGAAAATGAATTGCCAGATAATATGCTTAAGCCATTTGAAAAAACAGCAGAAACAGAAATCCTTTCGATGATGAAAGACCTTCGGTCCGGATGGAAACAACAGGGAATGAGTGAGAAACTAATTAAACACAGACTACTTATGACAGAACCATTTAGTGACTATCAGCAACTAATAGAAACATTGCACTATGAGTGATCAGAAATTATTGGAACAGGCACAGAAAATCTGTAGAAATCTTCTGGATCTTGATCCACCAGAAACCATTGAAAAAATTAATGAAGCTATAGAAAAAGTCAGTCAGTTACTTTTATTAGGTGATAGTGACAAAGAATTACTTTTTTTGAGATTGGTCGAAGTTACAGGAATATCTCAGGATGCTCCCCGAATTCTTGATAATGAAAGGATTGAACCATGGGTTAAAGAAAAATGGTCACAAAATGTTTCGTCAAGAAGATTCTGGAGACGCTACCAGACTTATCTGGAAGATGAGAAAAAGATTGCTCCTAAAGTTATCTCGCGTTTAGATGAATTAACAGATAATATTCTGGATCGTCTGGCGGATCCGGATGCCCATGATGAATTTGATAAACGAGGATTGGTAGTGGGGCACGTTCAATCCGGAAAAACATCCAATTATGTCGGATTGATTACAAAAGCAGCAGATGCTGGTTATAAGTTGATTATAGTACTTGCTGGTATTCACAGTTCACTGAGAAGCCAGACACAATTGCGGATCGACGAAGGATTTCTGGGTTATGACACTGAAACAAGCAGAAGCTTTATACAATCCAATAACCGCATAGGTGTAGGTCGGTTGGATCCTGGGGTTCCTGCTCATTCACTCACAAGTAGCGCATTAAATGGAGACTTCCGGAAAAATGTGGCTGATACAACTAATTTGTATCTTAAAGGAACTGATCCGGTTATTGTGGTAATCAAGAAAAATAATTCTGTATTAAAGAATCTTATCGAGTGGTTATCTGCTAAGGTTGGAGAAAATATTCATGGAACGGATCAGAAAATAATCAATGATCTTCCGATGTTACTCATTGATGATGAGGCGGACAATGCCTCAATCAATATCAGTAAAAGTAGTGTTTCTTCAATTAATGGTTCTATCCGTGCATTGTTGTGTTTATTCCGGAAAAGTGCTTATGTGGGATATACGGCAACACCTTATGCCAATGTATTTATTCCACTTCCTGAGGATGATAAAGAACCTGGAAAAGGATTGAAAATTGTTGTCAAAAATAAAGATTATCCGGTCGGAGAAGATTTGTTCCCACGGGATTTTATTGTTAATATTCCTCCACCTTCCAACTATATAGGTCCGGAGAAATTTTTCGGTATCGTTAGCGAAGATCAGAAATATGAAAATGCAACAGATGAAGAAGATGAAATTATTCAAAATCCACTCCCGGTTCATCTATACGAACCAATTAACGATCATCAGCCAAAAGATTACTACGATAGTGAAATAACCAGAGAAAGTATCCGGAAAACCAATTTCAATTATATTCCGGACGGACATAAAAAAGACGATGCCAAACCAAAGGAATTGCCTGAATCTTTAAAAAAAGCTATTCAGTATTTTATCCTGGCGTGTGCAGCCCGCCGTGTAAGAGGACAAGTTAATGTGCATAATTCCATGCTGGTACACGTTACGCGTTTTGTCGATTGGCAGAATCACATTGCTTTAAAAGTTGAAGAAGAACTTTTTCGTTTTAAGAACAGAATTGAGTTCAGAAACCCTGGCTTTCTTGCTGAACTAAAAGCATTGTGGGAGGATGAATTTATTGATAAAACAGAAACAATAATGAAATCACTTTCTGGGTTTACTGATTTAGGAATGACATTAATCAATTGGGATGAACTGGAACAGGAGTTACTTCCTGCCGTAACAAAGATCAGAGTAAGGGCTGTCCACGGATCGAAATTGCTTGGAGGTTTGGAGCAGGAGAATATACAACCACTTGATTATTATGAAAATCAGAAAAAGGGGCTTTCGGTAATTGCTGTGGGAGGAAACAAACTATCACGTGGACTCACATTAGAAGGATTGACTGTAAGTTACTACCTGCGGGCTTCCAAAATGTATGATACGCTGATGCAGATGGGCCGTTGGTTTGGATATCGACCAGGCTACCTGGACTTATGTCGCTTATTCACAACAGGCGATCTGGTAAGTCACTATAAGCACATTACAGCAGCGACAGAAGAAATGCGTGCAGAATTTGATCGTATGTGGCTCTTAAAAAAGAAGCCTCGCGATTATGGTTTGAAAGTAAGGGCTCATACAGGGATCTTAACGATCACTGCATCTAACAAATTCCGTTATAAGAAGATGATGTACTTTGGTTTCTCCGGCGATCTGGAAGAAACCTGGCAGTTTGATAAAACCCGAAAGGACTTTTTCGAAAAGAATCATCTGATCACTCAACAATTTATAGAAAAACTTGGAACTCCGGATGGTGCTGCGAATGAAAGTAAACATCTCAGAAAGCAATCTTTTGTCTGGAAGGGTCAAAATAATTTCAAAGACGTGATCGAGTATCTTACTGTATATCAATCATCACAACCGTCTTTCCATACCGGATTACTCCGGGAATATATAGAAAAACAGACTAAGAACAATAAACTTATTAACTGGACAATTGCTTTGATTACAAATAGCAGTGCCAATGACGAGAATGAGGTCTTATATGGTGACCTAAAGGTCGGTTTTTCTTTCCGGAAAGATGATGCTGAAGAAACATCTTCTTACTATGAACTGACGAAGGCGCATATCATTGGTAACTTTCACGAATACATTGATCTCAATGACGACCAGCTTAGTAAGGCATTGGAGGAAACTATAAGTGATAAAGTTGAAAGTGGAAAAGAAACGCCCACCGAACATCCTAGTCCTTTACGTATCCGGAAAAACAGGAACGAAACTAATGCTTTGTTATTGATTTATCCTTTAAACCCTAAACCTCGCACAGAAGAGCCTGCATACAGCAATGTTCCGATTATTGGTCTTGCGATCAGCTTTCCATATATGGAAAACGAAGAAAAGGTTCTTTATGCCGTAAATGAAGTTTTTCAGGAACAATTATACGGCTATCCTGAAGAGCTGGATATGGACGATATTGATCCTGATGAAGACGATTCGGAAAAGAATAACTCAAACAGGAAAAGTTTACTGAATGAAAAAACATTCAGAAGTTTAATTGAAAATAGTTATCAGAATGTTTTGAAAGAAACTGATTTTCAAAGCGGTTTAGTTCCATACTATCCTGGAACAGATGAATTGAGTGAGGTGCTTAAGTCGCATACAAATGTGATATTAACTGCTGAAAAAGCATCAGGATTAACTTCTGTACCATTTTATGCAGAGAAAGAAATTCAGCAGTTTTATTTGAATCAACCTACTATGGTTGCTGTTAAAACAGAGCAGGAATTTACAGAAAATGAGCACTATATTGTCGGTCTGAAGCGTTCAAAATATGTTACATTCTGCTACCATGAGCAACCTGCTGCTTTTCCTGATAGTTGCTGGGTAATACGCTCAGAACCGGTAAAAGCACGATTTCTGTCAACACTGTTCAATTCAACTCTTTTCGGAGCTTGGGTAAGAGTGAATGGAGAGCAGAAGAAAGATATTTATTTCATTAAAAATGAAGTTCTTTATAAGTTTCCACTTGTTTATCCTGAAGAAAATCAGTTATGGGTATATGATAACCTGTATGAATTACTGGTTTCAGCAGGACGTGATGAACAGGCTCTTGGTACGGGCACAATCCGATCTTATTTTGCTTCTATACTTGATGCTTTGATTTTCTGTACATATTTTCCTGAATCCATGCAACAGGAAAAGAAACTGTTATATGATTCGCTTGAATCTGTTATTCCGAAAGACTTACCAGTAAAAGAAAAGAGAGCAGCTCTGGCTGAAGAATTGTTTAAAGTGCTTTATGACAGAGATCACCCTGTACGTAAAACTGTATATTACCTTGATAGTCACGAAAAAGTGAAAAAGATAAAGGCCATCTTTATTCAGTAGTACCATTATGAAAATTAGCAGAATCACTATTAATAATTACAGAGCTTTCTACAATGAAAGGGAAGAATCCCGTTCTAAATACGCCATCAACCTTAAAGAGGGAAAGAATCTACTGATTTATGGTGAAAACGGAAGTGGGAAAAGTTCCTTTTACAAAGCATTAAATGATCTGTTCAGATCTTCAGTTGAAGTAGGTTATCATTTCACTGAAAATGTATTTTCAAGAGAACTTGAATTGGATGAACAACCATTTATAGAAGTTGATTTTAAGAGAAATAAAGAAGAAAAAACGTTTTCCTTTTCTAAGGATTTACATCGTACAAGTGTAAATGATGAACTACTTCGGTCTGTAGCCCGGGGCAGAAGCTTTATGACTTACCGGGAATTATTACGTGTTCATTTTATTCAGGATCCTCAAGTAAATCTATTCGATTTTTTATTTGGACCGGATGGGATTTTGGCAGATCTTACTACTCCAGTTTATTCCAGACCTGAAACGAATCTGAAAATGAATACCCTGCTTGAAATCGTCCGGACAAATCCAGATGAAATCAATCTCAGGGATTTTACGCAAGGTGCCAATCAGATACTAAGCGATCTGAATGAAACATTGAATCACCTGCTTCGCTACTTTGATCATTCGATGACGGTCTCTTTTTCTCAACTTACAGAAGAGTCTTTGACTGGAGGACAGCCAGAGATAAAAATAAATGTATTATATTTTGGGATAGACCTAAATCAGCAAAGAGAACAATACCACCATTTTCTGAATGAAGCACGTCTGTCTGCTTTGGCGGTATGTATATTTCTGGCTGCACACCTTTCCGTACCCTCACCCGAATACAAGGTTCTTTTTCTGGATGATATCTTTACAGGACTTGATAATTCCAACAGAATTCCTTTACTGGATATATTAACGGATCACATTATTCATGGAACAAAATCAAAAACATTTACTGATCATCAGATATTTCTTACTACTTATGACAGACAATGGTATGAACTGGCAAAAAATCATCTGGGTAATAGTAAATGGAGTTTTCAGGAGATGTATATAGACCGGCATTCAAAAGGGTTTGATCACCCTGCCATATTGCCGGGAGAAGATGATTTTGAAAAAGCTCTGTATTATTTTAGGATGAAACAATATCCTGCCTGTGCCAATTATCAGAGAAAAATTTGTGAAACCCTTATAAAACAATTCTTACCAGATAATAAAAAGTATGATGCTTTACCTAATGGAGATATTGTTCCTATAAATAAGTTAGATACATTCATAACAAAATTACGGGTTTATCTAAAGGAAAATGATTTAAGCTTTACTCCTTTTATTAAGTTGAAAAACTGCTTAAAAGTTGTTATGAACCCTTTGTCCCACGATGATTTTGATAGTCCGGTTTATAGAAGAGAGCTTCTGTTGGTTTTTGAAATCATTGATGAACTTAGAAAGTTAAAGAATACAATACTTCTGGATTCAGGAAAAGAAATAATAATGAAAAAAGTAAACCCTAAGACTGGATTGATAAGAGAATATGTCTGTCAATTAACCACACCGGTCCGTAGGATTGAGCATGGTCATGAGATACGATTTACGAAGTTCAATATTTTACCCATAACCCAAAAAGAAGGTGATCAGAAAAAAGAAAAAATAAGCTTTGGAGGAAGATTTGAAGAAGTTTATGAAAGATTATGTTATTCTTTAGCTATCGAAAAATCTGAAAATCCATTTAGCGATTTTGAATTAAAAAACGGAACTCCAATGAATCAATTATTCACTTAATTATGGAACAAAATGAACTATTTCATTTCCGGACACAATTACTGCAGGATATTACAGATGTTATAGACAAAGATAATACAGGTGGTATAAGAGAGGAGAAATTTACAGAATTTGTTTTAGAATATCTGGAAGAAGCTGGAGATACTGAAGGAGCTGTACCCTGTCGAGAAATCAGAGAAAACAGTATAGGCAATCGCATACACAAAATCAATGCTTATGCTATTAGTGAAGGTTATGAGACTATAGATATTTTTATCACTGTATTCAAAGGGAGTACTGATATTGGTCGTCTTTATGCAGATGATGTCAAAACAGCAGTAAGTCTTTCTACACGTTTTTTACAGAATCTCCTGACCGGAAAAATAGAAGGAATAGAAGAAACAGCACCGGTTTTTGATTTTGTAAATACAATCCATAATATCATTAATGAAATCGTCAGGATAAATGTGTATATCCTGACAGATATGCTTGTCCCGATTGAACCACCGGATCAGACAGAAATTGGAGAAATACCCCTGCTTTACCATATAAGAGATATTGAGTATCTGTATCGTATACATACCTCTGGCTCAGGAAAACAATCTATACTGATTGATTTTGACAAGTCGTTTGGCACATCACTTCCTTGTTTGGCAATGCCTGAAAAAAATGCTGATTATGAATCTTATCTTTCCATAATGCCTGCCTGTATGTTGGCCGACATATACAAAGACCATGGAGCCAGATTGTTAGAGCAAAATGTTCGTACATTTTTACAGTTCAGAGGTAATATTAATAAAAAAATAAGAGATACTATTCTTAAAGAGCCACATATGTTTCTGGCATATAATAATGGTATTTCTGCAACAGCCGAGTCCATAACACTTACTCCTGATGGCAAAAAAATTATTACTGTAAAAGATTTTCAGATAGTTAACGGAGGACAGACCACAGCTTCTATATTCCAGACAAGGAGAAAATATAAAACAGCAGATATCAGTGCAGTATGTGTACAAATAAAGCTTACAGTAATTAACGATCCCCTTAAAAAAGGAGAAATAGTATCTCTGATATCGAAGTATGCTAATACTCAAAACAAAGTATCCGATGCAGATCTTTCTTCTAATCATTCTTTTCACATTGAAGTAGAGCATTTATCCAGAAAAATATGGACTCCTGCAAGTACAGGAAAGAATCAGACGAGGTGGTTTTATGAAAGAGCCAGAGGACAATATAACGATGAATTGTCCCAGATTGATTCTGCTGCTCAGCAAAAGAAATGGGTTGATAGAAATCCTAAAGACCAGAAATTTGCAAAAGAAGATCTTTCAAGATTTTTTGTAAGTTGGGAAATGACACCTTGGTGGGTAGTACGTGGCAGACAGAAAAATTTCAGTGAATTTATGGAGAATGTAGACTCTATTGATACCAATCAGATTTTTTATGAAGATCTCATTGCGAAGTCTATTATTTTCAGAAGTGCAGAGCGTTTGTATGGGACAGGTGCAAAAGCAATAGGAGATTTAAGATATATAGTTGTTCCATATACAATATCATTCCTAAGGCTTATAACTGATAATAAAATCAATCTTTACAAAATTTGGAAAAATCAGGGTCTATCATCAGAACTGGAAAGTTTGATTTCTGATGTACTTTTTAAAATAGATAAATTCATGAGAGATACTGCTCCGGGAGGCTTGATTGGAGAGTGGGCAAAAAAAGAAGATTGCTGGAAAATACTTAAGGATTACGATATTGATTTAGATGTTACTTCCATAAATACGGAATTATATAACGATTCAGAAATAAAGGATAGATATGAGGGATCTTCTATGGATTCAATACAAAAGAATCTTATTGAAAATAAGGTAAAAGAAATGGGTGTGGATAGATGGATTAAAATTGATCAGTGGGGAAAGGCAACCGGACGATTTAATTTACTGGAATCAAACGCTATATGGAAAATCATTCGAAAGATTGAAACGAATAAACAACTTACAAATAAAGAGTGTCTTACTGCTGATAGTATTTTTAAGACTATTGAGAATGAAAAAAATTTTGATTTATAAAAAGTATTTTATATTAATATATTTATTGACATTGGTTATAACTAAACAAAAAATTAATAAGCAAGCCAAAGATACTTCGCTCCCTAGTCTATCTGCTAAATTCTCTCAAGGTCAAGTCCCAGGATTTTCAGAAAAACTTTTTCCGTATAAAAAATCTACGCAAAAACTTTTTCCAAAAAACCTTGACAGAAAGCCACGCTCATTTTCAAAAGGCTTTCTTTTTTTCTTTTTTTCCGGTTTTTTCTTCGTTTTCTTTTAGAAATATTTCAACTGAAAATTTAAGCGGAAAAGAGAAGGATTAATTCTTGATTTGAATTCAAAAAATCTGTTCAATTTTTTAATCTTTTTACTTGCAGATTTGAGCAGAAATTTATAGTTTTACTTCGTAAAATTTAAATTAGGATTTTACCACTTTTTTGCAAATGTCCTATTTGAGGCCATTCACAGAGATGCTACAGCGAAAATCTTATCCATAAAGCGATGAGAAATGGGTACAAAATCCCTCTCTCTCCGCGAGTATAAAATATAAACCTACTGATCATCAGTAGGTTTTGTTTTTTATTGAAGTTTTCTTTCCCACATTTTTCCCCTTATTTTTTATAAAGCAGAAATGGTGATTGAACCCCATTTAGTGAATTTTTAGGGATAAAAAAGCTGACTCAAGAATAAATGGAGGAATTTAAAAACAAAGAAACCCGCAACTCATACGAATTACAGGTTTGTGTTTTTGTAAAATACAACGTTCTAGCTTAATATCTCACAGGGTGCTATACAAATCACCCACGGACATCTTTTTATTCCCGGAGGAGGACAGCAGGCTTCCGAGCAGCTTACCGCTCCGCCGTTGATACTTTTTAACTGATCTCTTGAAATTTTTTTAGAATTTTTCATACTGAAGTAATTAGGTTAGACTTAAGATTTAAGGTTGATTTCCACCGCCGCATCCGTCATATGGCATGCATTGCCATTTTCCGCTGATTAAACATAGCTGACCACCTCTGCAATCAATACCACCCTTAATTGTTTTCAATTCCTGTCTTTCGATTTTTTTTAAATTTTTCATAATATTTAGGTTTAGTGATGTTCGAAATTAATCAATTTTTAGCAACCAAAATAAAAATATATTGAAAATATTTATCTTTAATTAAATTATTTGTGTGATATTTTATTGTAATTCTTCTGAAATCAGGTAAAAATATAATCTGTGTAAAGCACGGAATACTTGTCCAAACAGAATCCACAAAGAATTGATCTCATCCAGATAAAATCTTGTCCTGTGACAAGTGAATTTTTATCATGACTTGGTAATTTTGATGAAAAGTTTTTAACTAACCTCAAATCTCAATAATAGTATGAAAAATGTATTCAAATTTTACAATCTGTTGAAAACAATACTGATCATTGCAATCATTATGTGTACAACATCACAGTTGTATGGGCAGAAAATAAAACCTTCTGAGAGTGGCTATGCCCCTGTTAATGGTATTAAAGTGTATTATGAAGTGTATGGACAAGGAGCACCCATTGTATTGTTGCATGGTGCTTTTATGACAATCGATATGAATTGGGGAGAATTGATTCCTGAGCTCTCAAAAAACCGGAAAGTAATCGCTATTGAACTGCAGGGACATGGACACACCCCATTTTCAGAACGAAAATTATCACACGCCACGTTAGCAAGTGATGTAGCAGGGGTGATGGATTATCTGAAAGTTGACAAAGCAGATGTCGTAGGATATAGTTTTGGTGGAGCCATTGCCTACCAGTTTGCTATACAGAATGCCAAAAGGCTAAATAAGCTGGTGATTATTTCAGCAACCTATAAAAGCAGTGGCTGGATACCTGAAGTAAGCAATGCTTTTAAAGCAATGAAACCTGCCTTTTTTATGAACAGCCCTCTGCAAACCGGATATGAGGCAGTAGCCCCTGATAAGACAAAATGGACAAAATTCTTAGAGCAGATGATCGCTGCTGCCGGACAGCCTTTTGATCTGGGAGATTCTAATATTTCTAAAATTTCAGCCCCTGTTTTAATTATATCCGGAGACAATGACGGACTGGATAAAATAGAGCTTACAAAAACCTATAAATTATTAGGCGGAGGCATTGCTGCTGATATGGGCGCTATGCCTAAATCTCAGTTGGCCGTTGTTCCTGGTCAAAGCCATGTCAGCCTGATGATGCAGACCACAACGATTCTGAATTATCTGAATGGATTTTTAAAATAGCCTCATAAATAAATAGTATTATGAATGCAAAATTTGAAGCGGGAATGAATATCGCTATAAAAATTCCTAAAAATAAATATGAAAAAACAGTTGCTTTTTACAGAGATATTTTAAAGTTTGAAGTTGAGGAAAAACCGATTAATAATCCCACGATTTCCAGAACACATGAAGTGAAATTCGGGAATAATATCCTTTGGTTAGATTGCGTCGACAATTACACCCATTCCGAAACCTGGTTACAGCTTACAGTTCCTGATATAGAAGAAGCAACACAATATTTGCAGTCAAATGGCATAGAAACCTGTGATGAAATTGAAAAACTTCCTGAAAATATGCATTGGATTACAGATCCGGCAGGTACGGTATTCAATGTACAGGAAAGGGAATAAGAATCAGATCTTCAATTGAAGGAATTTATGCATTGAATTATATTTTTTGAAACAACAAAAAGCATAGTAGGAAGCTGAGATTTTATTCTGGTTCTGCAAAAATGAAAAAGATTAATAAAAATTTTATAGAGGCAAATAATGTAATTTTAATACCTTTAGCCATCCAATCATTACAATTATTAAAATAGTCCTATGCAGACCAAACCATTCACTTTAATTCTGGCAATCTTTTTTCAACTAATAAGTATAACTGCTTTTTCACAGAAATCAGCGGCTCTAAACTCATTATTAGACAAAAATTCTGAATTTATTTTCCCGCAGACCACCGATAAAATTTCAAAAGCATTGAATGTAAAAACGGTGTTTTATGAAGATGCCAATGAAGAAAAGTATGCGAAATGGCCCACAAAAACAGGATTGGAGCTTTATTGCAGTCTTGGAAAAGATAATACGGTGAATGAAATGTTTTTCACGATTTCAGACAATAAGCATTTGATCGTAGAAGGACTGCCTTTTGGTCTTACCATGAACAAAAGTACATTGCAGGATAGTAAAGTTAAATTGAGTAAATACAATCCAAAGACTCAGAAGCTTGATGCCGGCAGTGAATTTCCCGGCGGTTCAAAACTGATTTTTAAGAAAGGAAAACATTATGCGACTTTACTGTTCGACAGTAAAAATCTCTTAAAATCATTAGGGCTTACAACAGAGCTTATTGATCCGGCTGCGAATTAATGAGTCTAAAAAAGCTTAAAAAATAATAGAAAATCCGTCATATAAAGTGGCGGATTTTTTTATTGGGTGAACTGATCCTGGTGACAGAAAGAAAGTCACAGTATATTCATCTGTAAAAATCTTCCGTTTATTTCTTTATTTCCTTAGTCCATTGTTTTCGGTTTGAATAAGAGCCATGGTTCTAATAGTTTTGACCTATCAAAATAGAAACAGTTAATACTATAATAGATGAACAGGGAATTAATTTTTTTAAGAACATTTGCTTTTGCAGCAGTCATTGGAATTGTCTTTTTAACAGCTTCTGCATTCAAAACAGACGGGCATCAGAAATTTACTGAAATAGATGTCGAAAGAATCAATATTGTTGAAAAAGACGGTACTGTAAAAATGATTATTACCAATGTCGGGAAATTCCCTAACGGAGAAGACAGGATCAATGGAAGTCCTACCAATAAAACAAGAAAGAAACGGTCAGGGATGCTTTTCTTCAATGAAGATGGAATTGAATGTGGTGGTTTTATCTATGACGGGCAGAAAAATAAGAACGGGCACAGTTCCGGACTATCGCTTACCTATGATCAGTATGATGGAGATCAGGTGATGCAGCTGCTGACTCAGGATTACAGAAAAGGAGATAAAAGAATAGTATCCAGCGGGCTTTATTTCAATGATCGTCCCTCAAAAGAATCACAAACCAAAACCGGAGAGATCATGGCAGAGCTGGATCTGCTGAAAGACCAGGAAGCGATACAGAAAAAATATAAAGAGTATGAACAGCAGGGACTGATTGGAGGGGCCCCGCGCATGCTGCTTGGGAAAACTAAAGATGAAAATAACGGACTGTTTTTATTTGACAGCAAAGGACAGCCAAGAGCCAGATTTTGTGTGGATAAAAATAATGAAGCCAAGCTGGATTTCTTAGATGATAAAGGGAATGTTACTGCCTCATTTCCCGAAAAGAAAAAATAATAATACAAAGAAATAGCTCTGTAAAAATATAGGGCTATTTTTGTGAAAAAATGACCACTCATAAAGCTGATGAAAACTATTTTAAAACAGGTTAATCAGAACAGATATTTCCTTCTGTTTGTACTTTTGTTTGCCTATCTGCAATCTATTCATATCCGTATAATTATAAGAAGGACATTAGATGCATATGTCTTTACTCCGGAAGCTGCTGTTGCCACTTTTATCAGTGCATGTATTCTTTTTTTTGTAATGGATTTTTTCATTAAGAATTGGAAAAAATCATCAACATTCAGTATTGAGGATATTCTTAAAATATTCAGCTCTTCACTTTTGACCTATCTGTTGGTTATAAAAATAATAGGTTTTATGATTTCATTGGCCTTTGGGACCATTGAGAAAAATTTCAACAAGGAAGTAGTCACCCTCTCTACTTTTTCGGACCTCATTGGTGGTTTTATATACGGGAGTTTTTTCCTGGCTTACCGCTATTACAAAAAGAATACAGCCTATCAGAAACAGCTGGCTCTTTATCATCAGGCATTGTCTGACAGTAAAATTAATCAGCTGAAAGCACAGCTTAATCCCCATTTTTTGTTTAATAATCTTAATATTCTGGACCAGCTCATTGAAGAAGATAAACAAAAAGCTTCTGATTTTTTGAACGAATTTGCTGAAATATACCGCTATGTTCTGGATGTTTCTGATAAAAAAATAATTTCAGTGGAAGAAGAACTGGCTTTTGCAGAAAAATATTTTAAACTGATACAGTACAAATATGGAAATGTTTATTCTTTGAAAGTGAATCATAGTGGAGCGTCAGGAAATATTATTCCGCTTTCACTGCAGTTGCTGCTGGAAAATGCAGTTCAGCATAATATTGGGACCTTTGCCAATCCTGTTTTGATTGTAATAGATCTGAATCATAAAATAACAGTTTCTAATAACAGGCTTCCCAAGCGAAACAGTAAGAAAACTTCCGGAAGAGCATTGAATAATCTTATCGAACAATATGCGCTGCTAACAGATCAGCAGGTAGAGATTTTAAAAACAGAAAATGAATTTTCAGTAATCATTCCTATAATTCCAGTATAACAAGTATGATAAAAGTTGTAATCATCGAAGACGAAATCCCGGCCAGAAACAAATTGAAACGTTTCATCAGTGAGCTCGATGAATCCGTTGAAATTGTTGCAGAAATTGACAAAGTAGAAGAAGCCATCGCTTTTTTTAAAAATTCAAATGTTGATCTGATCTTTTCTGATATTGAATTATTGGATGGAAATGCCTTTGAAATCTATAATCAGGTGGATATTTCCAGCCCGATTATCTTTACTACGGCCTATGATCAGTTCTTGATGAATGCCTTTGAGAGTAATGGAATAGAATATCTTTTAAAACCATTTTCACAGGATCGTTTCCAAAAAGCCTGGAATAAATTTCTGTTACTGAAAAGTACTGCATCTGAGCAGCAGGATGTGTTCGTAAAACTTCAGCAAATGCTTAATAATAACCATCCCGGGAAAAACTATAAAAAGAGATTTACAATCAGCTCACATCAGGGAATTTATTTTATAAATACTGAAGATATTGCTTTCTTTGAAGCAGAAGAAGGAATTGTTTTTGCCGTTGACACTGCTGGAAAGAAAAACCTGCTGAATGAATCAACATTAAAAGAAATTGAAAAACAGCTGGATCCTTTAGCCTTTTTCAGGATCAACAGAAGTGAACTTGTTCAAAAAAAGCATATTGAAAGAATAGAACGTTATAACAAAAACACCCTCTCCATCAAAATAAAAGGATACAAAGACCATCTTATTACCAGCCAAAGCAATACCTCTTCCTTCAGAAAGTGGATAGAAGAATAAGGGATGGAATCTTTTTAGAATCAATAATTTTTAACTCCCCATCAAATCATATGGTCAGTCCGTGATTGTTTTTCACCTCAGCCATGACAAAAGTGCTGTGAGTACTTCCGATGGAATCTACAGAGCCTAACTTGTTAAATACAAAATCCTGATAATGCTTCATATCTCTGACCTGTACTTTCAGAAGAAAGTCAAAATCTCCGGAAATATTATAGCACTCAGCAACTTCCTCAATTTCTAAAATTTCTTTTACAAAATCATAGCCTACAGACCTGTCGTGAATTTTTAGTTTGATCTGACAGAAAACGGTAAACCCACGGTTGAGCTTTTCAGCATCAAGAACAGCAGCATATCTTTTTACAAATCCGTCCTGTTCCAGTCTTTTTACCCTTTCAAAAACCGGCGAAGTAGAAAGGTTTACTTCTTTTGCCAGTTCTTTTACGGTCAGTTTTGCATTTTTCTGGAGCAGCCTGAGCAGCTGTACATCCTTATCATCGAGTTGTTCCACAGAATATTATTCTTTTATAGTATTAAAACAGTCAAATTTACAGAATTATATGCTTTAATTTTATTTTTCAAAAGATTAATTTGCTTAATTAATTTACTTTGATTGTGTTTTTATTCTGTATTATTAATTTTACACAAAATTAAAAACTTTTACTGATGGCGATTGTTATCAATAAAAGTACAGTTCTTTAAAGATACTTCATCAAACAGGAAAGGTTTTACGTAAGGTAAATTAATAGGGAATCGTGTGAGAATCACGAGCTGTCGCGCAACTGTAAGTAACACACCAAAGGTTTCTGTCCTTGCATATCCACTGCCAAAGCGGGAAGGATGACAGAAGCTGTTACAAGTCAGGAGACCTGCCTTTACTGAATTGACAATGCTTTCGCGGTCTGAAGCTTTTGGGTCATACAGATGATATATCGGATAATGCATTTTTTCGTGTGAGAGAAATTGTACCGTTCGCTATATTACTATTTTCCAAAAACTCTTTACCCAAAGCATTATGAAACATTTTAAAGGGCTTTATCATTAAGTTTAATTAAAAAGTTTAAAAAATGCAAACTCACATTCTGGGCTATCCGCGTATTGGTAGCAAAAGAGAACTCAAAAAAGCCTGCGAGCAATATTGGTCAGGTAAAATTCTTCTGGAAGAACTTCTGAATACAGGCAGAACTATCTGTAACCAAAACTGGAATATTCAGAAAGAAGCAGGAATTGATCTTATTCCGTGTAATGATTTCTCATATTATGATCAGGTATTGGACATGAGCCTTGTAGTAGGAGCAATCCCGGCACGTTATCATGAAGTGGTGCTGAAAAAGAATAATTCTGAACTGGATCTTTATTTTGCCATGGCAAGAGGATATCAGAAAGAAGGATTGGATATCACAGCAATGGAAATGACCAAGTGGTTTGACACCAATTATCACTATATCGTTCCCGAATTTTATAAAAACCAACAGTTTAAGCTAAGCTCGGATAAAATTTTCAATGAATTTGCAGGAGCAAAACAGGCGGGAATCAACGCAAAACCAGTTATTATCGGACTTGTTTCTTATCTTCTTTTAGGAAAAGAAAAAGAAGAAGGATTTGATAAACTGGATCTGGCTGGAAATCTTCTTCCCGTATACACAGAGATCTTAACCAAGCTTCAGGAGCAGGGCGCAGAATGGATTCAGTTTGACGAACCTTTTCTGGCGTTGGATTTAACGGAGAAAGCGAAAGAAACTTATCATTTTGTTTATTCTGAAATAAGAAAACGTTTCCCGAAACTGAAATTTATTGTTGCTGCATATTTTGACGGATTGAAAGATAATGTATCGCTTGCTGCTTCACTTCCTGTGGATGTACTGCATATCGATCTTGTAAGAAATCCTGAGCAGTTGGATGATATTCTGAATGGTATTCCGGAAAGCTTAAGTCTTTCATTAGGAGTGGTGGATGGAAGAAATATCTGGAAAAATGATTATGAAAAGTCATTGTCCTTCATCAAAAAAGCTGTTGAAAAATTAGGATCTGAAAGGATTTTAATTGCTCCATCTTGTTCATTGCTTCACTCACCTTGTGATCTGGATTTTGAAACCCATCTGAATGCTGAGATTAAAAACTGGCTGGCTTTCGCCAAACAGAAAGTAGAAGAAGTAGTAACGCTTAAAGAGCTGGCTTCCGGAACAGAAAATGAACAGATTCTTGCAACATTTGAAGACAATAAAAAAGCAATTGCAAGCAGAAGAACGTCGTCTCTTATTCATAATGATAAAGTGAAGCAAAGGGCCCATGCTGTCACTGAAAAGGATGCTCAAAGAATAAATACATTCAAAATCCGTAAAGAAGAACAGCAAAAAGAATTACAGCTTCCTTTATTCCCAACGACAACAATCGGATCATTTCCTCAGACAACAGAAGTAAGAAGCTGGAGAGCAAAGTTCAAGAAAGGAGAGCTGACAGCAGAACAATATGATGCTCTACTGAAAGAAGAAACCCAAAGAACGATTCGCTGGCAGGAAGAAATCGGAATTGATGTGCTGGTACACGGAGAATTTGAGCGCAATGACATGGTTGAATATTTCGGAGAACAGCTGGAAGGATTTGTATTTACTAAAAACGGATGGGCACAGAGCTACGGAAGCCGTTGTGTAAAGCCTCCTGTAATTTTTGGAGATGTTTCCCGCCCGACTCCTATGACGGTATATTGGTCTCAATATGCGCAATCTCAGACTGAAAAATGGGTGAAAGGAATGCTTACCGGTCCTGTTACGATTTTACAATGGTCATTTGTACGGGATGATCAGCCTCGTTCGGAAACATGTAAGCAGATTGCCTTGGCGATCCGTGATGAGGTGGTAGATCTTGAAAAAGCAGGAATCAGAATTATCCAGATTGATGAACCTGCGATAAGAGAAGGGCTGCCATTAAGAAAAACCGACTGGCAAAACTATCTGAAATGGGCAGTGGAAGCTTTCAGAATTTCAGCAAGCGGAGTAGAAGATGCCACACAGATCCATACCCATATGTGTTATTCTGAATTCAATGATATTATTGAAAACATTGCCGATATGGATGCTGATGTGATTACCATAGAATGTTCCCGTTCTCAGATGGAACTGTTGAATGCCTTTGCAGATTTCAAATATCCAAACGAAATTGGTCCTGGTGTTTATGATATTCACTCACCAAGAGTTCCTTCAAAAGAAGAAATGATTGAGCTATTGAGAAAAGCCCAGAATGTAATTCCTGCCAATCAGCTTTGGGTAAATCCGGACTGCGGACTGAAGACCAGACATTGGGAAGAAACAGAAAAAGCTTTAATAGCAATGGTAGCAGCCGCTAAAGAAGCATCAGTGGAATATGCACTTTAAAAAACTTTCAAATAATTAGATTCAACAATTCAGATCGTGTTATGATTTTCATAGCACGATTTGTCTTTTTACCCCCCTTAAAACATTGATGAACTCTGGTATTGGTTATTCATTTATATAGTATATTTTTGCACTTCGACATTTTTAAAATAATATTTTTTATTTAAAAATTGTTGACAATTGATAACCAGTTAACTATAAATAAACCCATGAAAGAATCATTTCCTGAAATGAGATCGGAAACCTACAGCCCTGAATATATGGCCAGACTGAGGTGGAGCATCGTCATTCTTTTTGCAGTAATCGCTGTTATTTTACTCATATTTTTTATTGAGGCCGTTTCAGCATCTTCTTCAGACACTTCTGCTACAATGATTTTTCTTTTTCTCTTTCTTATTACAGGGGCGCTATCAGGTTGGCTGGCTTATGAAATCACCAGAAATAAAGACAAGAAAATCAGTGGTATGCTGATCAACCATCAGGGAATTCTGTTTCTTAACAGGAATGACAAAGTTCTTTCAGAAATTAGATATCAGGATTTGGTCAAAAGCCAGAATCCTTATACAAAAGATATCTATTCTGAAGCTGCTTCCAATGGAAAATACGGCAGCTTCAGAAAGAATCTGTATGTTCATGAAAAAGATGAAAACAGAAAATCCAGAAAGAAGCTTATCAATCTGGATGTAGTTACCCTTAAAAACCGATATGATCTTATCGGGCATTTTCTGAAAGGCATACAGACTTTCCGCCCTGATCTGAAAATTGATGCAGAGATTTACACGGATTTTTATCTTGACAAAAAAACATTGCGTTATGCTCCTGAAAATCTTAAAAGCGATATGAAATTGAAAATCATTACAATAGCAGTTATGATCCTGGTCATCCTCGCTTTCAGGTATATTTTTCTAGATGAAGTCTAAGTTATTTTGCCTGTAATGAGCTTGGCGAAAATCCAAACTGTTTTTTAAAGGCAAAAGAAAAGTGAGATAAATTTTCAAATCCAAGATCAAGATAGATATCAGAAACCGATTTTCCTTTTTGGGTAAGCAGAAAATGGGCCTCCCGTAATCTTCTGAGCTGCAGCCACTGCCTTGGAGGGATCCCAAATATTTTTTGAAAATCTCTTTTAAAGGAAGACAAACTTCTCCCTGTTAAGTAAGCAAAACGTTCTACATTAACATTGAAATGAAAATTCTTGTTCATAAACGCTTCAATGTCAATTTTATAAGGTTTCGAAAAATCAAATAAAATATCCTTAAGACCTGAATCATAGTTCAGCAGAAGCAGTAAAGCTTCTTTCTGTTTGAGACGCAGAATTTCTTCGGAAGCAGTAAGATCTTCGTATGCCAGTAATGAATACATAAAAGAAGTTAATGCCTTTTGATCCGGTTTTATAAAGGCGGGAATATTGTCTTTCTTCTCTGCCTGATATCCATATTCACGGCTGAAGTCATGCAGCATAGCATCATCAAAATAGATCGAAACGGTTTTGATTTCACCATTTTTAGGCGGATATTTTGCAAATTTCAATAAGCTGTTTTTCCTTGCAGAATAGAGTTCACCTTCCTTGAATATGGTTTTGTTAATACCGTCATTCAACTCCATTTCTCCGGAAATAACCAGCCCAAGACTGTGAATCTGTGCAAACTGTTCTCCTTCTCTGAATTCTGAAAAGTGGCAGGAGTAATTGATAGGAAAGGGAATGTTATTTTCGCTCATGGCTCAGAGGGTTGTTTTTTGATCGATTCTTTTTCAAACTTACAAAACTTTTTTAGGATCATAGAATCTTCACAGCAGAATGATCCTGAGAACATTGTGCTGTGAAGAATTTCATATTACACCAGAATAGCTTTTGGTTCCAGATAGGCTTCCAGTCCGAACACCCCAAACTCGCGGCCAATACCGCTTTGTTTAAAACCACCAAAAGGGGCAAAAGGATCATGTGAAAAACCATTTATACAGATTCTTCCGGCATCAATCTGTGCGGCAACACGTTCCGCGTGTTCCTTATCCGCAGAGCTGATGTAAGCTGCCAGACCATAAGTGGTATCATTGGCAATTGCAATCGCTTCCTCTTCATTGGCATAAGGAATAATAGACAATACAGGTCCGAAAATCTCCTCCTGTGCAATACGCATATCATTACGGACATTAGTAAAAATGGTAGCCTTTACAAAATTTCCACTTTCAAGGCCTTCCGGTTTGCCTTCTCCTCCCGCAAGCAGCGTAGCCCCTTCTTCCTGTCCCAGACGGATATAACTTTGTACTCTTTCAAATTGCTTGGTACTTACCATAGGCCCGACAAGAGTGTCTTCTTCATTAGGATTTCCTACTTTTACCTGTCCTGCAGCTTTTTTAGCCAGTTCATTCACTTCATTCAGTCTGTTTTGAGGAACGAGCAGACGGGTAGGGGCGATACATGCCTGCCCGTTGTTCATATAAGCTCCGAAAACAGCCATAGGAATAGCTTTATCAAGATCGGCATCTTCCAGGATGATGTTAGGAGATTTTCCACCAAGTTCTAATGTTACTCTTTTCATTGTATCTACAGCACCTTTAGCAATCGCTTTTCCTGTTAATGTAGATCCGGTGAAAGAGATTTTAGCAATGTCCGGATGCTGGGTAATTTCAGCTCCTACTACATTTCCTAATCCGTTTATAATATTGAATACGCCTTCCGGTAAATCTGCTTCATGAAAACATTCTGTAATCAGCTGGGTTTGTGCCGCACTCATTTCACTTGGTTTGATAACGGTGGTACATCCTGCAGCAATAGCAGTGGCAAGCTTGCTGCAGATGAAACTGTTGCTGGCATTCCATGGAGTAATGATTCCCACTACTCCCAGAGATTCAAAACGGACTTTAGAATGTCCGACTGTTTTTTCAAAGTCATAAGATTCCAGTGTAGTAATGGTTGTTGTGAAGGCTGAAATCGCATTTTGAACACTCATTCTGCAGAATTGCAATGTTCCTCCATATTCATTCACCATCGCAGAAACCAGTTCATCCTCCCGTTTGCTCACAGCTTCATGAAGCTTTTTAAGAATATTAATGCGTTCTTCTTTTGTTGTTTTTGAAAATGTTTTGAACGCTTTCTTCGCTGCGGCGATGGCCATTCGGGTATCTTCTTCATTTCCCAGAACTACTTCTCCGGTTTTTTGATTGGTTGTAGGATTTATAAGGTCAAATGTTTCTGTTCCATTCGGTGTAACAAATTCACCGTTGATGTACATTGTATTAATCTGTTTCATTTTGATGATTTTAATACCACAAAGTTCGTCAGAAACAGAAAAGACAGGTTTGCTGTATGGCTCAAATTTTATTTGTTGTATGGTTCATTTTAGAGTATTAATTTATTTGAAAAATACAGTCTGATAATTTCGTTTTTTTAATAAAAATTTAAAAACACCCTATTCTTCGATAAAATTGACTATTTTTATCATAACCAAGTAAATAACTCGTTTTGAGAACAACTCTTAAACTTATTATCGCTTAGTATCAGTCTCAGTAACCACAGGCTGATCGTTCTTTCGTTTGGGTAATTCTACCCGAACAGGTTTTCATTTCATCATATTATGTATTGCATTGCCTGTAAAGGGCAGCCGTATCTGCTATTTCGGTTTTCACAATTGCTATTGATCAAAGACTGAAATAGATGGCAAACTATACCTTAAGAAATACTCTTTGGGGTAAGTGCCAGATGCGTACCCACTTTCTTGTAATGCCTGAATAGTATGGAAAAAATCCAACAAAGAATACTAAGCACAATTATAAGTAATGAGTACACACTATATATGGGAGGTACAAGCGAAAAACACTCCCTTACTCAAAAAGAAATGCAGTCATTGTAACAGCGAAAGGTTTTATTGCAGCGATAAATTCAGATTGAATGCTCAAAAAAAGAATATTGATATATGGTTAATTTACAGATGTGTAAAATGCAGCAACACCTATAACATGACGGTATTTTCAAGAATCAGAACAGAATCCATCAGTAAAGAGATATTCAACAAATTTTCAGAAAACAATACGGAAATCGCCTGGAAATATGCCTTCTCACAGGAAATAAGACGGAAAAATAGTGTGGAAGCAGATTTGGAAAGTGTAGAATATGAAATTTTGTATCAAACCCTTAAAGTAGAGGGTGTTATCAATATGGACAATGAAATGATTTCGTTTCAAATACAATGTCCTTTTGATTTTAACATAAGAGCTTCAACAGTTATCCGAACATGCTTAGGTCTTTCATCATCTACATTGAATCTGCTGCTTGACATGGGTGCGGTGTAT
Source organism: Chryseobacterium sp. KBW03 (assembly GCF_003852415.1). Taxonomy (NCBI): domain Bacteria; kingdom Pseudomonadati; phylum Bacteroidota; class Flavobacteriia; order Flavobacteriales; family Weeksellaceae; genus Chryseobacterium; species Chryseobacterium sp. KBW03. Next base: position 101,499 of record NZ_QAJO01000003.1, read on the forward strand.
TGTAATGAAAAACCTTTACAAAAGAAATATAAGATTAAAAACGGTGACATTGTTAAGATCAACAGACAAAAACTGATCAATATTTATCTTATTGGGAAATAAATTGTCAATACTATCAATGACAAATAATTAAAATAAAGCCTCCAAATCAATGCTCTGGGGGCTTTTTATTTACATCTTACCTTGATTGCTTTAAAACATTGATCTGTTTCTGCAAAGTCTGTTTTTCTGATTTTGATTGGGTCAGACGGATGGCTTCTTCAAAATGATGAATGGCTTCATCTGTATCGAGCTCAGTATATAAATATCCCAATAATCCATGATAATATTCATTGTCTGTGAGACTAAGTTTTTCTGCCTCAGTGATTGCTTTCTTATTTCCATAGACTTTGGAAAAAGCAAAAGCTCTGTTTAAAGCAGTAATGGGAGAATATTCAAAAATGATAAGCTGATTGTACAGGTTTAAAATATGCGGCCATTTATCTTGACCAGCCGGAGAAGTATGCCAATAAGCGATACCTGCTTCCAGATGATATTTAGAAATGGAAGTGCTGTCGGTCTGACAGGCTTCTATCAGGTAGTAATTGCCTTTTTCAATCAAAGCTTTATCCCATAAAGTTTCGTCCTGCTCGTCAAAGAGAACCGCTTCCCCTTTATCATTCGTTCTGGCATCCAGCCTTGAACTCTGAAAACACATCAATGCCAGTAATGCATTAGTTTTAGGAGTATTCGTAAATGGATGATCAGTAAGAATCAGGGTGAGTCTTATTGCTTCCAGGCAGAGATCTTTACGGATGAAAAGATTATTTGTTCTGGAGAAATAGCCTTCATTAAACAGTAAATATAAAGCAGTCAATACCATTTCCAAACGTTGGTGAATATCCTGTTCACTTAAAGATTCTATTGTAAAATGATGGGTTCTGAGCTTTTCCCGCCCCCGTTGCAGACGTTTTTTGATGGTTTCCGTTCTGGAAAGAAAGGCATTGGCAATTTCTTCAACACTAAAACCACAGAGAATCTGAAGAGCCAGACCTATTTGGGTTTCCTGGGAATTGACAGGATTGCAGATCATAAAAATCATTTCCAGCTGGCTGTCGGATATATTTTTGGTGTCAAAATCTATTGTATGATTTTCATTTTCAAATATTTTCACCTCTTCCTGTTTGTTTTTTTCAATAACGGAAAGATGCTTGAAATAATCTTTTGCTTTATTCTTAGCCACGGTGTAAAGCCAAGCTGCTGGATTATCCGGGAGCCCATTCATTGCCCAGTATTCTGAAGCTTTCAGAAAGGTTTCACTGGCAATATCTTCTGCAATTTCGATATGTTTAATATCAAAACTTTTACAAAGTACCGCAACGATTTTGCTGTATTCGGTTCTGAATAAGTGCGGTGTTATTTCATTCGGATTGACCATGGTTTATCAAAAAGGCTCTATCAAATGTAATTATATTTGCTTTGGATACGCAGAAGCGCAATGAAAATGGGATCTCCTTCACTTCCCAATTTTTTTGATTCATGTCAATGACGATTGGCTCTCTCTAACGGGGACAACTTTTGTAAATATAATGGGTGGAATTATTTCAGAACCATAGTTGTTCTGAAAACACCTACTGCATTTCCGGTAATACTTATGATGTCGGGTTGATTGTCTTTGACGGTTACCCGTACCTTTACTTTACCAATTCTGTTGAGGGCTTCACCCTGTTTTCCTGTGAATTCAAAAATCCCATCAGCAGCCTCTCTGATTTTGTTCTGAATAAGATAACCTCCCAAAGGTCCGTTAGCGTTTCCGGTAACCGGATCTTCAGAAATGCCGATGGCTGGAGCAAACATTCTTCCATTGGTTAAAATATCTTTTTCATCCGTATCAAAAGTAAATACGAAATATCCATTACAGCCGATTTCTTTACTAAGCTTTTCCAAAGCGGTAAGGTCAGGAGTAAGTTGATTTAAAGTCGTACTGCTTTTAATGCCGATCATGACTTTTGAATGCCCTGTTGAAGCAATCTGTACCGGACATTTTTCATCAAGATCATCCATTGTTAGTCCCAGAGCCAGCACAACTTTCTGAATGGTTGAAGCATCAAAAACAGGGCTCAGCTCAAAGTTTCCCTGTGTCATTGTGATAAGATAATCATTGCTTTTTCTGTCAATATAAATCGGTAATACCCCGATTTGGGTATTTATTTTAATGGTGCAGGAATCCAGCTGGTCTTCCTGAGCTTTTGCATAGAGTGCGGCAATAGTAGCATGACCGCAGGAAGGAACTTCTGTGGTAGGAGTGAAGTAACGAACATGATAGTCAAAATTTTCTTCCCGGGCATCAGGTTTGAAAACAAATGCTGTTTCAGAATTGTTAAGTTCCCGGGCAATCAGCTGCATTTCTTCAGAGGTAAGATTTTCAGCATTTAATACAACTCCTGCGGGATTTCCTTTGAATTTTTCTTTGGTAAAAGAATCTATTTGATAGACGATTACTTCTTTCATGACGGATGATTAAGTTTACTGTAAAAATAAGAAATGAACACGGAGATTAAGCATATTATTTAATCATCATTCAGCCATTCCAGGAAATTCTGAACCCGTACTCTGCTTACAATAATTTCGTGGGGGCATTCTGGTTCAAATTCGATATTCAGTCTGCTATTTTCCACCTTTTTAATTCCTTTGATCGCTTTAATATTAGCAATGCAGTTGCGGGAAACCCTGAAAAAAAGATCTTCAGTGAGCTGATCCTCCAATTGGTCCAGAGTATAATTGATAATATACCTCTTATTGTCAAAAGTATGCAGCATCACTACTTTTTCTTCACTATAGAAATAGGCGATGTTTTTAGATTCCACATACAGATATCCTTCACGGGAATGTACCAAATATCTGTTTTTTACTTTTTTCATCAATGATGATTCCACCATACGAATGCCTGTTTCTTTCTGTTCTCTGTCAAAATGCAGGTCTTCCAGCTTTATAAGTGCCCGTTCCAGATCCTCTTCAGAGATAGGTTTCAGTAAATAATCTATACTATTGACTTTAAAAGCCTGAATTGCATATTCATCATAAGCTGTCGTAAAAATAATAGGAACTTCCACCTTGATATGATTGAAGATTTCGAAGCAGCTTCCGTCCGAAAGGCTAATATCCATCAGAATAAAATCAGGGTTATTTTCCTGGAGAAATTCTACAGACTCCAGCACACTTTGAGTTCTTTCCAACAATATATCATTCGGACGGAGTTTATCCATCATTCTTTTCAGTTCAGAAAAAGCCAGACGCTCATCTTCAATGATCAGGTATTTTTTCATTCTACGAAAGGTATTTTAACAATGAACTCATCCTTTTCTTCTATTATTTCCAGTTTTTTGTGATAGCGGTCGTATTGTGCAATCAGAAAAGACAGACCTATTCCTTCTCCTTTGATGGCATCATTTCGCAAAGATATTTTGTTTCGGAAAGATATGGCGTTCTTATCAGCAGAAATATGGATCATCAATGGAGTTGCAGCTGAACTTATATTGTGCTTGAAGGCATTTTCCAACAGGAGCTGAAAGCTGAAAGCCACAATTTTCTGGTGTTGCCATTGATCCATTGTTTCGATATCAATGATAAAGCCTTTCTCAAATCTTATTTCCATTAAAAACTGGTATTGGCGGAAGAAATGCATCTCTTCCTGTAGAGTATTCAGTGGTTTTTTACTTACAGAAAGTACCTGTCTGTACACCTGTGACAGAGCTTTGGTGTATTTGTTGGCCTGTTCCTGATTTTCATATATCAGAGAAGACAGTACATTCAGAGAATTGAACAGAAAATGTGGATTTACCTGTGCCCGCAATGCATTATACTGATACATCAGCATATTGTGTTTTGCTTTTTCAGAAGCTTTAATGGCTTTGCGCTCTGCCTGAAAGTAAAATAATAAATCGAGTACCAGCAGAATGGGCAGATTGGCAGTTATATTAAGAATAAGACCTGTTTTATAAGAAAGAGACTGCTTTATTCCTACATCAAAGATCTCTGTAACAATAAAATTGAATGCAAAATACAGCAAAATACACAGCAGAATATTACTTACAAATAATGAAGAAGCATGTCTATACATACTGGTATGCATGGGAGTAATTCCATTGATTAATTTGATCAACAGATAATCCAGAAAAGTCATTACCAATACAATAGGGTATATAAGCACAAACTGCAGCGGAAAATTATCCCACAGGCTGATTTTAGACAGAATACTGCTCTGCATAATGGTATTGAAGAAAAAGATCTGGTATACGGTGTAGATGGAAGTGACAATGAAATAATAAAGAGCAATCACATATTTCCTGTTCTTTGTCTCCTGATCTTTGAAAATTTCAGCAAAATCCATATTTAATATTGTGTTGGTGATAAAAGGTATAATAAACCGTTCTGTTCATTTTTGTGATACAAGAATAAGTTATTTTCGTTTTCCTGCAAAGTTATATTTAATCCCTGCAGAAATATAAAATGAAGGATCAAAAGTAGCATTTCCCCATTTCAAAAATTGGGAAGGTTCCCGGTCTCTGTATCGGTCTGTACGTCCGAAGTTGGCTCCAAATATGCCACTGAACGTCCAGTTGTTGATTTTATACTCAGGTTCTATGCCCAGACTTACAAAATGATGATCAAAATATTTCTTCTGTCCGTCAATTTTGGCAAGAGAAAAGAAAAATTTCGGACGGTTTACAATGCGCAAAGCCAGGGCTTCATTAAATCTGTAGCCCACAGAGAATTTGGGAGTATAACTAAACTCAGCATGGTATTCCATTCCCCGTTTTTTTTCGCTATGGTATTGGAAATAAGGCATGGGAATAAGCATCGGCTTATCAAAAGCATTATTTGCGATGAGGGCAACACCAAGTTTTATCTTAGGACGGATCTGCCATATCAATGAAGAATAGGCATTTATTACAACCTGATCTATTTCCAGTTTCTGAAGATCGGTATGGGTAGAATATACCCCTGCTGAAACTCCTCCTACAAACATCAGTTTCTCATGTATCGGAGTCATATAAAGCACTCCAAGGTCTGTGGATGCTATTTCTTTAGGCAATGCCTCTGTGGCAGCGCCCTCATTGCTGAACGAAGTGTATGAAGCATTCAGCGTTGCTGCCCATATTTTAGGTTGTTGGTAAGCAGTCGGCTTTACACTTACCGGAGCGGTTACTGTAAAGGAGGTGGTAAAAGCAGAGCTTTTTCCGTCGGTTTTTTCCCGATTATCATCAATGTATTTTTGCTGTGGCAGATATTCTGATCTGATTTCTATCTGAGCAAAAGCATAAACTGCCTGTGTGAGAGCAGCTATTATAATCCATTTCTTTCTCATATATTTCTTTTTTGAAAGCACAAAGAAACTTTAATATTTGCTTAATTAATTGTTTGTCAGTATGTTAAATGACGAATTAAAGAAAACAAAGGATAGAATGAATTATTCTGATGATGAATTTCTGTATATGATTTTTAGAATCCTGATTATTTGTAGTTTTGTGAATATCATGAAAATAGAGAATATGTCATTCATCAACGATTTAGGTAAAATTATTTTTTTCCTGTTTCTGCTGTTAAGCGCCTTCCTTATTACAGCAAAATCAGAAAGAAAATTACCCAATTATCTATTTGCGGCCTTTCTGTTGATTTCTGTGATTGATCTTTCGGGGTTCTTTCTGGCGCCGTCTGATAATACAATGATTAAAGGGTTCAAACTGGGTAGTGTTCTGCTCCAGATGCCTCTCTATTTTCTGTACGTCAATGCTGCCTGTTATTATAATTTTACCCTTCGTACAAAACATCTTTTGCATGCATTGCCATTTTTGTTCTTTTTGTTGTGGTTTAGCATAACAGGAATTTCTGAGAAAAATAATCAGATATTTGATATCGTTTCTACAGTTCAGTATTACTTTTATATCGTTGCTGTATTTCTTGTACTCAGGACATTCCGGAAGCTGTATCAGGAAAATTACTCAAGCAATCATCATCTTACATATAAATGGCTGATGCAGACCACTATTCTCTTTTTGATCGGGAATTTTTTTGTATTGCTGAGAGGTTTTATCAAGACGGATTCTTCTACTTTTATGTATTTATACGCATTTTCATCACTGTTTGTTTTATTTATCATCAGCTGGTTTGTATTAAATGCTTTATACCGTCCCAATCTTTTGGCTGGGATCAATAAGGATCTGACTCCTATACAAAAAGTTGATGAGCCTCAAAAAGAGGAACCGGAACAGTTGAAAAATCTCCTGAAATTTATGGAAACTGAAAAACCATATCTGGACGATAAGCTTACTTTGCAGAAACTGGCGAAACAGATCGATATTCCGGAAAAGCAACTGTCGGGATTAATCAACCAGCATACGGGTAAACATTTTTTTGACTTTATTAATGAGTTCAGAATTAATAAAGCGAAAGCGATTCTTAAGGATCAGCCTCAGCTTACCGTACTTGAAGTTCTGTATGAAGTGGGGTTCAATTCCAAATCTTCATTTTATACAGCATTCAAAAAAGAAACAGGGGTTACTCCTACAGACTACAGAAAATCAATTGTTTAAATGGTGTCCGACTTTAAATCGGACTGATTTTTCAGATAAAAATAGTCCGATTTCCGGTAGTCGGATATTTAAATCATTGCAAAATCTCAGATTTGCTTCATCATTAAAATTTAAAACAGATGAAACCACAAATCAGATTGGCATGGGTCCTTTTTATAATTCTGAACACCGGATTTTATTTCGGTCAATTGACCCAGCAGGATAAAATCCACAAAGCAGATTCCGTAGTGAGCAGTTATTCCCAATTAAATTCACCCGGAATGGCTGTAGGAATTATTAAAGACGGAAAAGTAATCTATAAAAAAACATACGGACTCGCGAATCTTGAAAACAGAATTCCTGTGACAGATTCTACCGCTTTTGATATCGCTTCCATTTCCAAGCAGTTTACCGCATTTGTTGCATTTATGGCCGAAAAAGAAGGCCGATTGTCTTTTGAAGATGATATCAGAACTTATCTGCCGGAGCTGAAACATTTACCCTATAAAATCACCATCAGACAGCTGGCAAATCACACCCATGGATTACCGGATTTTACAAGCATCAAAAGCTTACAGGGAATTGGAAATGAAGTTCGGGTGACAAATGCAGAAGCTGTGAAGACCGTTTTGGCCATTAAAAGCATCAACTTCAAACCTGGCGACGAATATAAATACAACAATACCGGATTTATGCTGTTGGCAGAAATTCTTCATAGGGTTTACAAAAAAGAATTTGCGCAAATACTTAAAGAATATATTTTCAAACCTCTGCACATGAATCATACGATGGTAGTGGATGATCCGGCAAAAATTACTCCTAACAAAGCAGAATCTTATCAGGGCAGCAGTTCCGGTTTTATCAAAACTCCTCTCGGACAGATGGAAAATGGTTCTTCCAATATTTTCACTACGCTGAACGATTTGTGTACATGGGCAATTAATTTTCAGGAACCCTCCATTGGAAGCCGCGAGATTTATAATAAAATGCAGCAAAATACCTTTTTAAATAATGGTGAAAAGATAGAGTACGGCTTGGGATTACAAACCGGAAAATATAAAGGTCTGGATATTGTTTTTCATGGCGGAGGTACAGCCAGCTACAGGTCTTATATCCTGCATGTTCCTGCTTATCATCTGTCTATTGTACTGACAGGCAATAAAAGTGTGTTTGATGGGCTGCTGATTGCCTACAGAGTAGTAGATGTATTTCTTAAAGATCAGCAGATTCTTCCGCCACCTCCCCAAAAAGTAACCTATACCGCTGCCGAGCTGAAATCATTTGAAGGGACTTATGAAATCAATCCTGGAAATTATCTGGATATCACAACAGATGGCAGAAATATGTATCCTAAAGGCAGTAAAACTCCTTTGGAAACAGTGGGAGATAACCAGTTTAATATACCTTCTATTCCGACAGGAAGCCTTACATTTCATCCGGGATCGGTAACTTTCAGGATCGGAGATTTTACATTTATCTGTAAAAAAGTAATCTTAAAGCCTTTGAAAGAAGATAAAATAGATCTTACCAAGTTTGTAGGGTTTTACAGGAATGAAGAATTCAACACGATATATCAGTTGGTTATAGAAAATAATAAGCTGATTGCCAGACATCCTTTGAATCCTGATATTCCGTTGTATTTTCTAAGCAATTCAGAGCTGTATTCTTCTCAGTCATTCTTCGGACGGCTTGATATTAAATATGACAAAAATAAAATAGTATCCGGATTTCTATTATCCGGAGGAAATCTCTCTAATATTGAGTTCAAAAGAATAAAATAGTCTTCTTAAAAGTGTCATCCGGATGTTCTTACATGAAAAACCAGAATGACACTTTTTCGGTATCAATAAAATTTATTTGTTCTGTCCGATATCCAGCCTTTCAAATTTTCCTTCAGCGTTTTTATGGAATCTGAAAAATACAGGAAAGGTTCCCCATTTTCCAGCCTGAAAGTTGCCATAAATATCTTTTCCATCATTTTCTACACGGTCTATGCTGAGAAATTTCTCATTGCCCAGAGCGTTAGAGAAAAATGATTTAAAGTCTACCTGCTGGCTGTCATCGGTCATCGTTGGGTTTTCTGTGAAGAAGCTGTACCAGCTTTTATCACCATTCTGTAATGCTTCGATCGCTTGTTTTACCGAAGGATCTGTTATTTTTGATAAGTCCATTATGGGTTGTTTTTTTTGAAGATTGGTATTTCTCTTTGCTCGTATTTTGTCCAAAGGCTATGGAGGAGAAGCTTATTAGAAATAGGGTTATCAGCTTATAGGCTCTCATCCGTTTTAGCTTTTAAGAGGATGTTGAAGATAGACGATCAGAAGATTCAAACAAAGAAAAGGAAGCTCTATCATGGCGCCTTTCAGATCTTTGTTCAAAAGCTGGAAGCAGATGATCAATAGGATACCGGCTGCCATCAGAAAGTTTCCCCAGACAAATGTTTTCGGAAATAAAATCATGACAGAAGCTAGCACAGTGAATGCTCCATTGATGATAAGCCCAGTTTTGTCAAACCCCCATTTTCCGAACATTTCTGTCATCTCGGGTTTACCTGAAATCATAGCGATTCCTTGTTTGAAGCCCATAAAGACTGCAAATAGAATCAGGGCAGAATTGATAATCTTTAGAATCATTGATGTGTTTTTTATATTATTAATACAAATATCAACGAAATTAATGAGGTATCAATGGTGAATTTTTCGGAAATTAATGTTGAATGAGGACAAAATCATACATTCTGTTTGTTGTATTCGAAAAGAAGACCACAATCTATGGAATAAATTGTGGTCTTCTTTCACTAAGAATTATTTAACTACGACTCTGTTTTCAAATAGCCATAATGCAAAGCTGTTTCTTTTCCGAATAAGCTTGAGAAAATATTCTGAAACTCATGGATGTATCTGCATTTTATGGCGTTGCCGTATATTTTCAGACCTTCCAGTATTTTTCTGGAACTCAGGTCTATATCATATTTTATAAAAGCTTCCGGTCTTTCATACCGTATACTCTGATCCGAACTGTAAGTTCTTGAAAATCCTAACTTTTCAAGCCATTCTTCGGTTATTTTAATAGGCTTTATAGATGCTGCCGGGACTGAAATACTTTGAATGTCATTTTCAATTTTAACAAAATAAGCCTGTTCAACATTGTGGAAGATCTCAGTGATTGTATAAATTTCGTTTTTGTACTCAACTAAGTTCTTGATTTTTAAATCTGCTACATTCATAATATTTTGAGTTTTTAGGGTGATGATAAAGTCTCAGATAAACATCAAATAGTATGCCCTGCATCATATTGTTAAGCCTTGTTTTAGTGAAGATTAGGTTAAATTTTTGCTATAAAAAATTAATAATATGTTAAAATAGCACACCCATAAGGGAATAATAGCATTTTGAGAAAAAACAGATGTGGTACGTGTGTGGTACTAGTTTTTTGTTCTTTCTTTGGGAACTGCGTTCGCAGTGGTCAATAGAAGTGCTGCAATCACCGATATAATAAGTATACCTATGAAGATGTTCCAGGAATAAGCATGAAGAAGATACCCGGTGCCACTTCCCAGAATGCTTGAACCAAAATAATAGAACAGCCAGTAAATAGAAGTGGCTGAAGATTTTCCACGTTTGGCATATAATGCAGTCATCTGACTGGCCATTGTGTGAGCCGCAAAAAATGAAAGGGTAAAAAGCCCAAGTCCGAAAATAAGAATATAGATGTTTTCTGATAATAATAACGAAGCTCCGGTAAGCATAAACAAAATAGAACCTTTCAGAATATCATTCATAGCAAATCTTTTGGAAAGGCGGCCTGCAATCATAGTTCCGAAAACTCCAAAAATATACATCAGGAAGATAAAGGCAATGATAAAATGACTTAATGAAAAAGGCTTTGCCTCCAGCCTGAATGTAAGATAATTGTATACACTCACAAAAGCTCCCATCAGCAAAGCTGCTGTGCAGTATAGACGAAGCATATAAGGATTTGTCAGGAAAAACTTCATCTGCTTTACCTTAAGATGATAATCTGTTTTCTGTGGATTGAAAAACCTCGATTCCGGAAATAGTTTCCAGAATACAATACCCAGAATAAAGCTTTCTATCCCGATAAGAAGCACAGCATTTCGCCATCCGAATTCTCCTGCTATAAGAGTTGCGAGTATTCTTCCGCTCATTCCACCAATTGTATTGCCGCTGAGATACATGCTGATTGCCGCAGGTACCGCCAATGCATTCACTTCTTCCGTAAGATAGGCAAGAGCAACTGCAGAAACACCAGAAACAACAAAGCCTTTCAACACTCCGATGGCAATTAACAGGCTTAAGCTTGGGATCCAGGTAGAAATAATGGTAAGCAGGGCAGACGAAATCAACGAAAAGACCATCAGGCTTTTTCTGGAATAACTGTCGGCTTTAAAAGCAAAAAACAGTAATCCTAAAGCCATTCCTATTGTAGATGATGACACGAGTAGGGAAGTATCACCTACAGACACCCCAAATTGTTCTGCAGCCATTGGCAGCATCGGCTGGAAAAGATAAAGCTGGGCAAAAACAGAAAGTCCTGAAAAGAAAATACAAAGTTTAATGTATTGGAAACGTTGGCTTCCCTGATTGGTTTTTTCAGATGAATTCATGATTTTTTGCAATTAAAATGCAGAAGTTTAACAGAAAATTAAGTGCTGTAAATTTCCTGATTATTTTCCGAATTAAAAAATCATTATCTCAATGATATTGATTGGTGAAACAAATCAGTGTATGTGTAAACTGCTGATATATTCGGAAGGAGTGATGTTTTCCATCTGCTTGAATACCCTGTTGAAGGTAGACTGGTTTGAAAATCCGGCTTCCGTATAAATATACATAAGGGTTACCTTCTCAAGATCATTTTCATTAAGCAGTTTTTTTACACACTCAATTCTGTACATATTCAGGTAATTATTGAAATTGGGGTATCCCTTTACCCGGATTGATTTTGAAATATAGCTGCTGTTGATATTCATTTCTGTAGAAAGCTTTGAAATATTAAAATTAACGTCTTTATACAGTTGTTTTTGCCTCATTACAAGTTCAATTTTCTCAAATAGTTCGTCTGCAAAAGGTGCTTTTTCTATCACAGGCGCTGGCTGGGGTTCTATACTCAGGGTCTTCTTTTCAATTTCGCGGTAGATTTCAACTCTTTTTATTTTATCCTTAAAATAGAGCAGAAGGGCTATCACAGCTACATTGGAAATCATAAGGATGGTATCGGTAACCCTCACATCTTCAGGTCTGTGTATTGGGAATTTAAAACTGAATGTTTTTGAAATAAAATATCCCGCAATAATATTCAGTAATACAAACATACTGTAGATAAAAACGTATTTCCTCTGAAAGAAAACATAGGCTGCCAGCGGAATCGGAATAAGCCACACAAAGCTTGCAATAGAATTATTCCAGAAAGCAAGCATGATGTAAAAATTATAAAGTGTTGCCGTAATAATGTAGGAATGTACCATGACATTGACTGAATACGTTTTACGCACAATCATGTAAGTATAGACCAGTAAAAAAAGTCCGCCAAAAAGATACCAGGCCATTATTTTATCCGGGATGATAAAAGTAAATATCAAACCAAATATGGCAAGAATAACAGACATCAGAATGTTGTAATAATAGACCAGCTGTCTTTTATATTGTTCAATTTGTTTGTCTTGGGTGGTAGTCATTTGTGGTAATCGGTAATTTTAAATCATTCCAATCTATTTAATAACAGTCAGATATCAGAAAATGACTGTTTTATATTATTGATTGTTAGGTGGTTGTGTCTTTTTGAGCCGTTTTCGGTTTTTCATTGGTTATTCATAAAGTTGATTGATCAATGCGGATAACTTTGCACCAGCTAGCTCAATAAAGGCTGATTGATGATTTGTCAATTGACCCACATGATTTATTCTCCTTTTAAATAAATCAAATAATTTTTTAAACAAATATACTAAAATGAAGAAAATAAAATTAACTCTCGCCAGCATAATGATGTGTTTTTCAATAGCTGCATATTCCCAGGTAGGTATCAATACGGATTCCCCTAAAGTAACATTACATGTAGAAGGAAAACCGGATGTGGCTACCGTGCCGGATGGTGTGATGGCTCCCAGAATGACAGGAGATCAGCTGAAATCTAAAGATGACGTTTATTTAGCTGCACAGACCGGAGCATTGGTCTATGTAACTCAGGCGGTGACTGCACCTTCTGTGAAAACGGCAAAAGTAGATAAATCCGGATATTATATGTTCAATGGAACGACCTGGAAATTTGCATTTGGAGGAAAAGATGATGACATTACTATTGGAGATCTAATTTACTATCATGGAAGCATACCTGCGGGTACTTCAGGAGCTAATACGTTGGCCAGTACCTATCTTTCTGATCTTCCTGTTTTGGGAGGGTTCTTAAGGCTTGATGCGCAATTTAGCAACAGCTCGGCAGGAACAGGGGCTGCTACAACTTTTAATCCAAGGCTTTATAATGCGGGGAATTCAGATGTGAAAATCTGGGTTTCAGAAATGTCTACCCATACCGGTGATTCCGATAACGGGAATATCAAGTTATCACCAGGAGCCTACAGACAGTTTGATGATGGTGTTTACCTTACCCAAACGAATAATGAGACGGTAACATTTGATATTACAATACAGGAGCCGGAGCCAAGATGGTACAGAGTGTATTATGCATTCCGTGTAGACAATAAATCTACAGCAGGGAGCAGCGATGCCACGACAACAGATTCCAATACTTCTGATAACACAAGAGAGCTGTTTCTTTCTGTACAAAGGTTATACTAAAGGGTTGCTTTTTCGTAAAGCTGTTTGATGATTCTAAAAATACAATGACTACATAAAAAAAATCAACGAAATCAATAGATGGGTTATTCAAAATCTAATGAGATTTGTGTTTTTTCTGGGGCAGGAACAGTATGAAATTCCTGCCCCGTTTTTTTAATGCATCATTTCGTATACCTTGATCAGTTCTGCAATATTGTTGACATCAAGCTTTTGAAAGATTCTTTTTTTGTAAGTGCTTACTGTAGACATCTGGATATTCAGCCTGTTGGCAATTTCCAGGTTTCCGTTTCCGTCAGCAAGGAGTTTAAAAATTTCATATTCTCTCGAAGATAACTTTTCTACAGGATTGTTTCTTTTGTTTTGAATAATAAGGCCGATGAGTTCAGCAGGGTAGAAATATCCTTTTTCGATGACCGCTTTCACGGCATTCTTAATTTCTTCTTCACTGCTTTGTTTGTTCAGGTAGCCTTCAGCCCCTTCTCTGATATATTGAATGGCAACATCTTTGTCATACCCTGAAAATATGAGAATCTTGAGGTCATTTTGTATGTTTTTAAGCTCAGGAACCATTTTTTTATACTGTGTTCCAGGCATATCAATATCTAAAATAAGAAGATCATAACGTTGGTCGCCCAGCTTTTTTTTAACCTGTTCATAGTTTTCTGCAAAATCTATTTTTAGTCTCGGATAAGCAGTTTCAAGAACCAGAGAAGTCCCTGCCCTTACTACATAGTGATCATCAGCGATTAAAATACTTTCATTCATAGAGATTAGTTTTTATTGAGCGTTATCTCCACAATAGTTCCTGTGGGTTGGTTTTTCCCGAAATTGATCTCAGCATTGATCTTTTTCACCAGATGGATAACCATGTGCAGACCAAGCCCTTTTCCTTTGAAACTTGGGGTTTCCAGCTTAGGGTTTCTGAACAGGTTCATATAAGTAGCAATCTGCTCTTCAGACATTCCTGTTCCGGTATCAGCAATGGTTATTGTGGATTGTTGTTGTTTTTCTGTCATATTCAGGGTGATCGTTCCCTCAAATGTATTTTTCACGGCATTATCAAGGATATTGTGTATAATGGCGGTTAAAATACTTTCATTCACTTTAGAATAAATCTGATGATCAGCAAGATGGGTGATGGTAGTTCCTTTTTCCTTTGCAATTTCACAGAATAATCTGCTTTTGATCTCCAGGATTCTGTTCATAGGATATTCCTTTTCTTCAAAAATATTTTCAGCCTTATACAGCTCAGTATATTCTTTTAAGTTGAGCGTAAACTGATACAGCTGCTCTGAAGACTTATAGATACTGTCAAAATACTTCTTCTGAAGTTCCACATCATCAGACTCATGAAGCTTTTGGGAAAGCATCGCAATGAACCTGATAGGAGTGGTAATGTCGTGGCTGATAGTCTCCACCAGCTTTTTCTGATATTCTGTTTCTTTTTGCAGGTTGCTTTTTACTACTTCAAGGTGAAGAGAAGTCTCTTTCAGTTCAGAGTTTTTATTATGAACAATCTGTTTTAAGGCTTTGTTTTTTATTCTTAAAAAATTGGTTGTCAGCTGAACAATGATGATGATAATGATCAGGATGATGATAGAAGCTGACACTCTGAACAGTAATGTCTGATAAAAAAGAGGCTGAATTTTGAAATGGATTGACCTTTCTTCATACTTCCCATCAGGAGATACCAATATTCTTACACTAAGCGTATATTCACCCGGAGAAAGATTACTGATGGTGTATTTTAATTCCTTTCCGGTTGCGATCTTTTCCCAGGCAGAGTTTTCCTTTCCTGATATCCTGGCTTCGATATAAAGATTTTCCAGATTGGAAAAATAAGGAATGTCAATAAAAACTTCAGCGGTTTTATAATCATTCTTTAAATCAAGAATTTGATGAAAATACTGAGGTTCAGAATTTCCGATTTTCACTCTTTCAATATAGATTTTTTTCCTGTCCGGATAATACGTCCGAATGCTGTCCGGATTGAAAAATACAAAACCGTCCATTGATGGGAATACAAAATCTCCACTCTCAAGAGCATGGGCATTGGGCTCCGAACTGCCATTGAATTCATTGGTCAGAAAACCATCTTTCTTGGTGAAGCGGTAATAGAAAACCGGAGTTTTTCTGTCTTCCGCATATTGAAGCAACTGTTTTTTAAGAACTTTAAATAATCCGTTGTTCGAAGAAATCCAATAATATCCTTTTCGATCTTCAAGAATATAATGTGCCGACTGGAGGTAATCGTTCCTGTCGTTCGGCATCTTGGTAAGTTTGCGGTTTTTGAAAAGATAGAACCCGTTTTTATTCGTAGTGATCCAGATTAGATTATCTTTTGTCCTGATGATGCTTTTTACATAGATATTTTTAAGTAAAGGGGTTATTGTATTGCTTTCCAGCAGTACCGAATACAGCCCATCACTGTTACCTGTCAGAATTTCATTTTCATTATACTGATGAAAAACATTGACAGAACTTTTAAAATGATAAGTGAAGTCCGATTTTGTAAACTGGTCTTTTTTGTAAAGATTAAGCTGGGTACCGGAAGGGCCAGTACATGTGGTCCCATAAAGATTCCCGCTTTTCATAAAACTTTCAAGCCCTTTATTGATAAAAGTAGAATCCTTCTTTTTATACCCTGAATTTTTATAAACCCTGATAATGCTGTTCCTCTTTCTGATCAGAATATTTCCGGAATTGTCATACATCATAAGGTAGTTTTCATTACTGCCAAACAGGTGTTTTTTGACAATGCCGTTTTTTCCGAACTCTGTTCCGTCTTCAGCGATGATTGTGCTTTTGCTGAATGGAAGAGAAGCGTAATACACGTTATTGGAAAAATCGGCTTCTTTCTTCGAAACATAAAAATGAGAAAGGTTTAGCACATTCAGTCCGTTATTGAGCGTTCCCAAATAAAGTTTGTGGAATTCTTTACCATAAAACATAGAATAGTAGGAATGATTTCCTATTTCTTCAAATTTTACAAGAAATTTCAAACGAAGTTCATTTTCGCTGCCTTCTACAATATAAATGTTATCATGATTGATAATAAAAGTCTGATTGGTAATCTGCTGCCAATAGATTTTAGTGTCCGGATGATTAAAAAGAGTAGGCTTTTCAGAAACAGAAAGGTGCCCTTTATAGAGGGAATAGGTTTTTCTTCTTTTCAGATCATTGATAAAAAGAGTATCATTCAATACGAAAGCATAGTTCAGATCCTTATTGGTAAAAGGAATGACTATTTTGATTTTCTTTTTCCCTTCCTTATAGATGATGGTGTTCTTTTCTGTAAAATGATAAACCGAATTTTTAAGTTGAATAAAATACTGGACATCGTTATAGAAGTTTGAGGATATGATATTATTGGCAATTCTATGTACAAATCCGGTACCGTTGGAAAATGCCATTTTATCACTGCTGGTAAGATTAGAAAGCTTCGGAAACCTTTTTTTTATGATGATCTTATTTTCCTGAGAATTATTGAGAACCGTAATGCTGTCCAGAAGCGGGTCACCAATAAACTCTCCGAAACGCAGATTATTTACCCTGAAATTATTAAAAGTAATAAAGGAGCTCCCGTCATACCGCACAAGTCCGTTTTCTGTAGAGATCCAGATAAAACCATACTTATCTTTAACAATGGCCTTTGCACTACTTTGAGGAAGCCCATTGTCTATATTGTACCAGGTGGAAGTATGGTGCTGACCATAAATGTTTAAATATATGCAAGCAAAAACAAATGCCCAAATTCTCATATATGTGCAAAACTGATCTATGTCTGCTGCTAATGCAAGAGACGGTTAATATTAGTATTTGTACAAGTCGAAGTTTTTTTAATGGGTAGGAACGATTGAAAATAAATTTTTATCATTGAAGTTTTCTGGTCTTTTGTGTTTTATTTTTTTTGATCGTGTAAAAATAGTGAAATTATGGAGATAAATCAGTATGCCACGATCTGTTTTATATAAGTTTTATCCGGGTTTACCGATAGTATAGCATATGAGATTTTACATATTTCAAAAATAAGTGATAAATTCATGTGAGATTCCTTTTGAAACATTTTCTATTAATCTCAATGCTGTACTGTGATTGTGATTTCTTTTAGGATTTTATAAATGGAAAATATTGATGCTTCTATATTTTTTTTAAAATTTATTGATTAACGGTTTAAGTTTTATTTAATTGCTTTTTGTAGTAAAAGTTTGACAAAAATCTGAGGTTAATTCTACATGATATCTTTGCTAAAGCTTATGGATATTCATATTTTTGCAAAAATATTCTCGGAACAATTAAAGAAACTCATCGTTTAAATAATGATTCTAAGAACACAAACGGTTTTATCTCAAAAAATAAAAGAGACTGTCTCCATCTAAAGCAGTCTCTTTTTTGTTTTTTTATTCTCAAAATTTCATTTTAAGCTATAAAAAAACCTCCCGGAAATGATGGGAGGTTAAATTAAACTGATTGTATATTGAAGTGTAATTCAATCGTTATTGATGAGTTTTGAGCCACTCTAGTCTGCGTTGATCCGGTAAATGTTTTACTGTAAAGTTCTCAAAAACAGCATTAAATCCGTTTCCGTCGGGGCAGGCTGCCATTAATCCAACCATTACAGGGGTGTTGTCCTGCAAAGGTGCATTTCGCATTAGGATATAGCTCTTGTCATCAAAAGAATAAAATATTTCCACAGCATCCAGTCTTCTTACGGCTTTTATCCATACTGCAGGTGGCGTTTTTTCTAATGTAATGACACTCCAGTCACTTTTGTTGTGAGTGACAACAGTGCTGAGGTTATATTTACCGTCTACAAACTCCACTCCGGCTTTGATATAATGCTCTTTGTCTGTTCTCAGCATAAGACCCATCTGATCAAATCTTGCTTTGTAGCTGCCGGTTATTTTTACTTTTGCTTCAAATTCACCTCCGTAAGTAGTGTAATAGAATGGGGCGTCATCCACGGTAAATCCATAATGTGAAATCCTCCAGTAATCACTCTGTGGAGTTACAAACATCGACAGGCTATTGTTTTTGATTTCCCATTTTTCAGGTTCATTAAACCAGGTCATTTTCTCCAGAGTCTGGGCAGAAAACTTTTGAATCAGGAACAAGGCACAAAAGCCTAAAATCAATTTCTTCATTCTCTTTTGGATAAGTTCTAAGGGTAAATTATTATTTTAGCAAAAGTATTATTAAACCCACATTGTGTCAATACTGATAAATAACCATTATGGAAATCCGGGAACAACTCAGTCATAAATTATTGAACAACACTTCCAAAAAATGCATGCTTGATATTGACGTCTATAAGCAGAGAGCTCATGCATATTCCGAAATGGAAGGTGCTGTATGTGTATTAAGTGATGTGCAGGCAAATAAAAGTTATATCTATAAATCTGCAGCAGCATTAGAGCTTGGCTTAAGCATGGGTGAAAATCCCACAGAAATAGATACAATCTGGGAAGAAGAAATGCTGAAAAAGATCCATCCCGACGACCAGCTGAAGAAATATATCCATGAACTCCGTTTTTTCAAATTACTGGATGCTATGGAAATGGAACAGCGTGCAGAGTATAGTGTGGTGTCAAAGATCAGGATGAAAGATAAAAATGAGGAGTACCGATGGGTAAAACACCGAATGTTTTATGTGTATTCACCCTATAATAGCAGGCTGAGACTGGCTCTCTGCCTTTATAATATTTCCCTGGCCACGTCCACAGTCCCTGATTTTATGATTATTAATACAGTAAAGGGAGAAGTTGTAGTAAAAGATAAGCTTGATTATAAAAATATTCTGAGCCCAAGGGAGCTGGAAGTTTTAAAATTTGTAGGAGAGGGATATGCCAGTAAAGAAATTGCAGACCGGCTTTCCATAAGTATCAATACAGTGAGCAGACACCGTCAGAATATCCTGGAAAAACTGAAAGTGAAAAACTCTACCCAGGCCTTCAAAGATAGTTTCTATTAGACATTCAGCTTGAATATCCGAAAAGTTCACCATCTTTTTTTGTATCTTATAATTAAATTTATACCTTGAATACAAATTAGCAAGAACAACACAAGATGAAAAGAAGCGAAGAGATTACCCGTCAGTATTTTGCCTTTTTGGAGAAACACATTCAGGATGTTATTTCAGGGTCGGTTTCCGAATTTATGGAACTGAATAAAATTGCCAGAGAACTTGCTGTTTCTCACACACATCTTACGGATACAATTAAAAAAGAAGCAGGAAAGCATCCCTGTTTTTTTTATGACGAAAAAATTATTGAACACGCAAAACAGATGCTTATTATTTCCGATAAATCCATAGCCGAAATTGCCCGTATTTTCACTTACGATCCATCCAACTTTTCAAAATTTTTCAGAAAAATGACCGGTCTTACTCCTGGAGAATTCAGAAAATCCAATACATTCTAAACTGACTGTTTTATTTCTTTAAAATTGCTGTAGCAGGGTATTTATGATGATTTCTGTCTCGGGGTAGGGATTTAATTATACTGGAATTTCAGCATCAGAAGTGGGTTTAGTGAATTATAATGTTAAAATTGCCGGAAAATAATCTTTTATAAATGAGGTGGTTGTAAAAAAATAACCGTCTTTTTTTATTATTTATCTATTAATATTTCTTTATTGTTTACTTTTTTTATTAAATTTAGGTAAGAAAAAACTAATTAATTCAATAGAAGAAAATGTTAAAAGATCCAGATGTATAAAATTAGTTTGGTTTCCAGAGAGTAAGAATAAATTATTGTGTCTTTAATAATATTTAATCTTAATTGGGGAGCTTAAGCCCTTTAAATAGTTATATATTTGTTTTTTTAAACCACAACAAACAAGATTAAGGATGAGCATCAATTTCACAACAGCAACTATTAAAGACTTTGAGAATATACCAGATAATAATATGGCTCAAAGGGCTGAAATATTTTATGAATATTTAGACTATGTAAAGTCTAATGGTCATATGAACTACAGACTGAAGAATACTTCAGGAACTAATGCAATACTGAATGTAAATATTGCAAACCAAAACAGAGAATTTGTTAGTTTTGTATCAAGTGATTATTTGGGATTTACACAGCACCCAAAAGTAAAACAAGCTGCAATTGAAGGGATAGAGAAATATGGTACCGGTACAGGAGCTACTCCTCTTATCGGTGGTTATTTTGATTATCACAATGCTTTAGAAAAGAAAATTTCAAGTTTTTTTAAACGAACAGAAGACGAAGCCGTAGTATTTACTACCGGTTATACAGCTAATAGTGCGAGCTTACAATGCTTAATGCAGAAAGAAGATCTCGCTATTTTAGACATGGCGGTGCATGCCAGTGTACACGAAGGATGTGCTTTTACCAATAAAAAAACATTTCCGCACAATAATTTGGAATCTTTGGAACACATTTTGAAGGTATCTGAAAATCTGTACCGTACGAAACTCGTTATTGTGGATGGAGTGTATTCCCAGGATGGTGATACCTCTCATATTAATGAGATCTATAATCTTGTGAAAAAGTACAATGCTTTTCTGATGGTAGACGACGTACACGGTGTCGGCATCCTTGGAGAAACCGGAAGAGGTACTTTGGAACAAGCTGGATTATTGGATAAAGTGGATATCATCACCGGAACATTCAGTAAAACGTTTGGTAACCTTGGGGGATATGTTATAGCCGACAAAAAACTGGCAGCATTCATGAGATTCCATTCCCGCCAGCAGATCTTCTCAGCTACAGCCCCACCATCATCCGCAGGAATCGTTAAAGCCATTGATTTAATAGATGAAGAACCCATCTGGAGAGAAAAGCTCTGGAACAATATCAACTATTTCAAAAAAGGACTTGATGATTTAGGATTGGATACCGGAGTTACCTGTTCCGCAATTATACCCGTAAAAATTGGAGATCCCTATGTAACAGGAGAAGCCGGAAAACTACTAATAGAAAAAGGAATCTATACGAATCCGATTCTTTACCCGGCTGTACCAAGAAAAGATGCGCGTATAAGGATGAGTGTAACGGCAAGACACGAAAAAGAACATCTGGACAAAACGCTTAACGCGTTTGACGATATTAATAAAAAATTGCATATTGCAAAAAAATAATAAATTATGCCTAGAAAAGTAGTGCAGGGCCCCATTAGGGACAAAGAAAAAACAAAACAAAAACTGCTTGCTGCAGTTGGTAAAATTTTAAGAGTAAAAGGATACTCCGGATTAAAAGTAAGTAAGATTGCCGCAGTGGCAGGATTTGATAAAAAATTGATCTATGAGTACTTTGGAAGTACTGATAAGCTGATTGACGAATATATCAAATCTCAGGATTACTGGAGTCAGGTAAATCAGGATGTAAATATTGATTTTTCTGACGGAGGACAAGAGCTTACCAAAATGGTTGTTCTGAACCAATTTGAGAATCTGAAGAAAAATAAAGAACTTCAGAAGATTATTCTTTGGGAACTTTCAGAAAGCAAACCTATCCTTAGAAAACTAGTAGACCAACGTGATGAAGTAGGAGAAGTGCTGTTTGGAAATATATCAGACCCTTTCTTCGGAGAAGGAGCAACAAGACACAGAGCAATTATGGCCCTAATTGTTTCAGGAGCTTACTATCTCAACCTTTATACAGCTTATAACGCAAGTAAATTCTGCGGTATAGATCTGAAAACAGAGGACGGAAGAAAAGAAATAGAAAAAGCTATTGTTGAATTGATTGGATTTGCATACGATAAGAAATAATCATTAAAAGTTTTCCGATTTGAGCAGAAATACATTTTTGTTGATATTTGAAAACTTTTAATTTTCAAATTAAAACTATATTTCTTATTTTTGACCAATGGAAAATTTTATAGTATCTGCAAGAAAATATCGTCCTCAGGAGTTTGATACTGTTGTGGGACAATCCCATATTACGGATACTTTAGAACATGCAATTGAAGAAAGTCAGCTCGCTCAGGCATTACTTTTTTGTGGTCCTCGTGGTGTGGGTAAAACTACTTGTGCCAGAATTCTTGCAAGAAAGATCAATGAGAAAGATGGCTCGGTTTCAGAAGACGGCTTTGCCTATAATATCTATGAGCTGGATGCTGCATCCAATAACTCTGTAGATGATATCAGGGAACTGATAGATCAGGTAAGATTTGCCCCTCAGGTTGGTAAATACAAAGTATATATCATTGATGAGGTTCATATGCTGTCTTCTGCCGCTTTCAACGCTTTCCTTAAAACGCTTGAAGAGCCGCCTGCTCATGCTATTTTCATTTTGGCAACCACGGAGAAACATAAAATTATTCCAACAATTTTATCCCGCTGTCAGATCTATGACTTCAAGAGAATTGTCATTGAAGATATCCAGAACCATCTGAGAACGATTGCCCAAAAAGAAAGTATCCAGTATGAAGACGATGCATTGTACCTGATTGCTCAAAAAGCTGATGGCGCATTAAGAGATGCACTTTCTATCTTCGACAGGCTCTCTACATTCTCCCAAAAAAATATTACGCTGGCTAAAGCTGCCGAAGTCTTAAATATTCTGGATTATGACCAATATCTGAATATTGTAGACCTCGCCAAGGAAAACAAAATTCCTGAAGTGCTTTCTGCGTTCAATGAGATTGTAAAAAAAGGATTTGATTCTCATATTTTCATTGCCGGACTAGGAAATCATTTCAGAGACCTGATGATGGCACAGAATACTTCTACTATTGATCTCATCGAAGTAGGAGAGAAGACAAAATCCAAATTTATAGAACAGGGACAGAAGTGGGCCGCCCAGCAGCTGATTGATGGTATTGAGATCTGCAATCATGCGGATATTAATTATAAGAACTCCAAAAACCCAAGACTTACGGTTGAAATTGCATTAATGCAGCTGGCTTCACTGACAGCTAATTTAGGTGATACTAAAAAAAAAAGTTCCTGATTCTAGCTCCGTTTCTTAGTGAGAAGCAGGAGGTGAAGATGCCGGAAAAAGCTCCGGAGAAAAAAGAAGTTAAAGCAGAACAACAGTCTGCAGCTCCTGAAAAAATAGAGGAAACTTCTGTAACGAAAACAACCAAGCCATTATCAAGACCGGGAATCTCTTCCGGATTCAGCATCAATTCCTTTTTGAATAAAGAAGATAAAGTGGAAACAGCAGAAAATGTTGTTGTGAAAACTGAAAATCTTCCTCAGCACCATTTTACAGATACAGATCTGCAGATGGAATGGAAAATTATGCTTAAACATCTCCAGGTAAAAAATAACATTGTATTCAATGCTGTAAAAACCTTCAAACTGGTAAAATCTGAAGAAAATAAAATCAGAGTTTTATTCCCCTCAGATTCTGCTAAAGTAGAATTTGATAAAATAAGCGGAGAATTTTTTAATCATTTTAAAAGAAAAATTCAGAACCATGCTATCGAGGTAGAATACGTCAGAGACGTTGAAAACCTGAAGATTGAGGTGGTTACCAAGAGAAAAATGTTTGAAAAATTTATAGAAAAAAATCCACTTTTGAAAGATCTTGATGATTTAATGAAGTTTGATTTGACATAATTTTTATATATTTGTAGAATATTTCTGTTGAAAATACGTTTTCAACAAGAACAAATTGCAACCAGAAACGCTAAAACAAAGACATTTCCAGAATAAAATGGAAAAATTGACTAACACATATCAGTCTTTTTTTGCACCCGCTAATTACTTTTTTAGCGGTTATTTTAGTTTTTCTGCTTCTTATTATAGAAATTTCAGAACCTATTACCGATTTTATTGGTATTGTTAACTGAATTTCTTTCCAAAAAATACAGGAGAAGTAGAGCCCTATTATTTTCCTGATTCCTTTAAACAATTTTTGAACGGCATTTTTTGAAAAGAATTATAAATTAATTTTATAATCCAAAGGGCTATTGCTGTCAACTAAAAAAATTATACAAAAACAATAAAATTTAGAATATGAATTTAAATGATTTAAAAAACGAGTGGATCGATGGGCTTACACAGCCTTTAATGATTGCAGGACCATGTAGCGCGGAAAGTGAAACTCAAATGCTTGAAACTGCGAGGAGAATTAAAGAATCCAATGCAAATGTATCGGTTTTCCGTGCAGGAATCTGGAAACCACGTACCAAACCAAATGGCTTCGAAGGAGTAGGAGTGATCGGTTTGAACTGGCTAAAAAAAGTAAAAGAAGAGTACGGTTTTAAAACAGCAACTGAAGTTGCGAATGCACACCACGTTTTTGCAGCTTTAGAAGCAGATGTGGATGTTCTTTGGATCGGAGCGCGTTCTACAGTGAATCCGTTTACAGTACAGGAAATCGCAATGGCTTTAAGAGGAACTAATAAGCCGGTATTCGTGAAAAACCCTGTTAATCCGGATCTTGCTTTATGGATCGGAGCACTGGAAAGACTTTTAGGACAGGATATTAAAAACCTGGGTGTAATCCACAGAGGATTTTCAACTTACCAGAAAACAAAATACAGAAACAATCCAAACTGGCAGATTGCCCTTGACTTCAAGAGCCAGTTTCCAAATATTCCAATGCTGATCGACCCGTCGCACATCTGCGGAAACAGAACAGGTCTTGCTGACATTACGCAGGAAGCGCTTAACGTAGGATACCAGGGTGCTATTATTGAGTCGCACTGCAATCCTGATGAAGCTTGGAGTGATGCTTCACAGCAGATTACTCCGGAGGTTCTTGCAGATCTTATTGGTAACCTGAAAGTAAGAAGTACTAATCTTGCAGGTTTTGAAGGTGAAATGGGAAGACACAGAACTTTGATTTCAGATCTTGACTTCCAGTTAATTGAACTTCTTTCTCAAAGGATGAAAATTTCTGAAAAGATCGGTAAGCTTAAAAAGGAAAACGATATTGCGATCTTCCAGCCGGAACGTTGGAAAGTAATTACAGAATACGCTACACAAAAAGCGAAAGAAACCGGAATGTCTCAGGAATTTATTGAAAAAGTCTTCAAAGCGATTCACGAGGAGTCTATTGAAGTTCAGAATAATATTATGATCGATAAGAGATAAATTGCAGATAACAGGTAAGAGAGACTGAAAACTTTTACCAGATTTCCGGCAAAAAATATTGATTAGGGCTTAGACATCAGGACTTAGGGAATTGAAACATGTGTTTTTAACCTATTTCCTGAATTCTAAGCCCTAATTCCTTATATTTGCACCAGCATTATCTATGAAAGGAAAAATCATTAAATCTACAGGGAGTTGGTACCAGGTTTTGGAATTGGAAACAAATAAAATTTTCGAGGCCAGAATCAGGGGAAAATTCAAATTAATAAAAACCAGACTTACCAATCCACTTGCTGTAGGAGATTTTGTTGAGTTTCAACTGGAACAGGATGATATCGCCTGGATCACAAAAATTGAACCCCGTTTCAATTATCTGATCAGAAAATCCGTAAACCTTTCGAAAGAAGCCCATATCATTGCTTCTAATATTGATACGGCATGCTTTATCTTTACCCTTAAGCATCCTGAAACATCATTAGGTTTCCTGGACAGGTTTCTGGCATGCTGTGAAGCTTATAATATTACACCGCTGATTCTTTTTAATAAGATTGACGTTTTACACGAAGAAGAAATTGAAATCGTAAAAGACATCGAATTTGTGTACCAGGAAATTGGCTATGACACATTGGAGATCTCATCATATTCCAGATTGAATCTGGATCAGCTTCAGGACATCCTTAAAGATAAAACTTCAGTATTCTTCGGGCATTCCGGTTGCGGAAAATCTACTTTGGTGAATGCTTTACAGCCAGGATTAAATTTAAAAACATCTGAAATTTCAGACACCCATCTGAAAGGAAAACATACCACTACTTTTGCTCAGATGCATTTCTGGGATTTTGGCGGGAATGTTATTGATACACCCGGCGTTCGTGAATTTGCCATGATCGATATTGAAAAAGAAGAAGTACAGCATTACTTTCCTGAAATTTTTAAAAAGAGAGAAGAGTGCAAATTCCACAACTGTCTTCACATTAACGAACCCAAATGTGCCGTTCTTGACGCGCTGGAAACAGGCGAAATTCAAGATACGCGATATTCTACCTATATTAAATTGATGGACGAAGCAGAAGAAGCTTCCCAAAAATAATCAGAAACAGCATTTTATCATACCTAATGCAGATTAATTCGGATAATCTGTACATATTTCAGTGCTTTTATGCCAGAATAATATTTTCAATAATATATTTTTATAAGAATCATATTAACTTTTCTGTTTGGTTATCTGTTTTTATGGCTTATTTTTTTAATTTTTTAATGAAAAAAAATTCTTTTTTAAAATAACTCTACTTTTTGGCATAGCTATTTTGGCAGATAACTCCACTTTTGTCACATTTTAAATTTTCTTTACAATGATATTTGGGAAATTTCAATTATTTGATTAATTGCTATAGAAACAATAATGTTGTTAAAAACAACCCCATTTCGCTTTTAAAATTATGGAATTAATAAAAAAGAATGGTGTTTTTTGAGAAATAAAAAACCCAGCCGAAGCTGGGTAAAAACTAATAACCATGAAAACTCAAATTAAACATGAGAATCGGAATAGAATGAACAATTACTGTGCCAAAGTTTGGTTCACAATTTCTTAATAAAAGTTATTTTTATGTTAAAAAAAAATTAAAATAAAAATCAAAGATATTTTTTGTAATTTTGCGCCATTAAAAAAATATACATTTATGTCTAACATTACATTCACTATGATTAAGCCTGATGCAGTTGCTGACGGACATATCGGTGCTATATTGGGTAAGATTGCTGAAGGAGGTTTTAAGATCAAAGCTTTAAAATTAACTCAGCTTACAGTTGCTGATGCGAAAAAATTCTATGAAGTACACGCTGAAAGACCATTTTATGGTGAATTGGTAGAATTCATGAGTTCTGGACCTATCGTAGCTGCAGTTTTAGAAAAAGACAATGCAGTTGAAGATTTCAGAACATTAATTGGTGCTACTAATCCTGCAGAAGCAGCAGAAGGTACAATCAGAAAAATGTTTGCAAGAAGCATCGGAGAAAATGCTGTTCACGGTTCAGATTCTGACGAGAATGCATTGATCGAAGCTCAATTCCATTTTTCAGGAAGAGAGATTTTCTAAGAAAATCATCTTACAAAATAAAAAGTCCGGAGAAACTTCTCCGGATTTTGTTTTTTAATAAGGGTAGGTGTCAAACGATATTAAAGATTGTTTTCGATAGCTCCCACATTTTCTCTGTAAAGTTCAAGAGGCTTATTCAGCAAAACAGCAATAACGGTCATCTGCTTATCAAGTCTTTCTTTGGGAATGTCAATATAAATAATTCCCGGTCTGTCACTCCAGTAAAGTTTATTGTAAATCGTATGGGGAAGCATAGTGCCTTCACCCACAATCCTTATTCTGGAAATGTCATTTTTTATTCCTTTTAGGGCAATAGGACCTGTAGGTGTTCCTTCCACAAAAAGATAAAGAGTCTGTTTGTCTTTTGATAAAGCACTCATCCCGGAGTAATGTCCATCCGGTAATCCTTTTTCAGTTTCAAAAAAAGCTTCTGCATGTTTACCGATCCAATTGATGGTTTCAGGGTTGGCAGGGGGTGTTTTTCCGAGCTTCATATCAAGTCCGTCACTGGTCAATCCAGAGTTATTCAATAGATTGATACCATCATGCAATGAATTGGCCAGGTCATAAGCCGCTAATAATGTATTTTTATTTTGGAGTACTGCAGTGAGGGAAAGCTCTTCTTTCTTAAAATCTTTAAGAAAAACAGGGGGAGTATCAAAAGTGAGTTCTGCCACAGTGACATCCTGATCAAATTTTACATTAGAGAAGTTCAATGTCAGCGTTTTTTCAGCGCTGTAATCCATTTTGATAACGGCTGAAGGATCTCCTATAATTTTTGCTGAAAGAGGTTGGGCTGCCAATCCATAGATCTTTGTAAGCTTTTTGGCTTCTTCCAGATAGAGGAATAAAGTCTTTTGTGATGTGGATAAGGCAGATTTTCCTTTATAGTTTTCAAAGGGAATTCCACGGGTTGTTTCATAAATGGCATGTTGGTTCTTAGAAGTCCAGCGGCCGAGATTTTTTAGAATTTCAATTTGCTCTTCCGGAATCGTGCCATCTGATTTCGGACCGATGTCAAGCAGCAGATTTCCTCCCATGCTGATCACATCTGCCAGGGTTCTGACAATCATATTGGGTGTTTTGTATGCTTTATCATAGGGCTGATATCCCCACGAATCATTCATGGTGTAACAAAGTTCCCAGTATGGATTTTGTGGCGGAATGACAGGAACTCCCTGCTCAGGAGTATCATAATCGCCATGATGATTAAGCCTGGAATTGATAATGATGTCTGAATTGTGTTTCTTCAGAAGATCAAGGGTCTGAGCAGCTTTCCATTCCTCAGAAGTATGTTCCCAATCCCCATCGAACCAAAGAAGATCCGGTGAATATTGAGAAGACAGCTCATTAAGCTGGCTTTGGTAATAGCTGATAAAACCCTGCCAGCGTTTAGGATCATTTTTTATTTCGTAACGCTTTTTTGTCCGGGTATTGATATCATAGTACGGATGGCTCCAATCCGGCAATGAAAAATAAAGTCCGGTTTTTAATCCTGATTTTTTCAGCGCGGCAACAAAAGGACTCAGAACATCCTTTTTTGCCAGAGAATTTTGAGGAATGGTGATCGCCTTTTCAGCTTTAGAGTTCCATAATGAAACCCCATCGTGATGTTTAGTCGTAATGACAGCATATTTTGCTCCGGATTCTTTAATAAGATTTACCCATTGTTCAGGCTGATATTTTGAAGCTGAAAAACCGTTCAGCTGCTTCAAATAATTCTCGTGATTGATATAATTGTTGAAGAATGACCAGGATTCGGAGATTCCGTTGACGGAATAGATTCCCCAGTGAATAAAAATACCCAGCTTGGCATTTTTAAACCATTCCATTTTTTTGCTGTTGTCAGCTGTTTGAACCTGGGCATCGATACTGTATGCTGACAGTGTCAATCCAAGGAAAATAGCTTTAATCAGACTGCTTTTCATAGGTAGATTTATTTTAACACTAAATATAAATAAAGAATATATTACAGCATATAATACTTTCTTATTATTTACCAATAAATGTTATGAGATCGTTTCTTTTATTATTGTATATTTCTTTCAAGCTATTTTTGAAAGAAAAGGCTGTAAACAATACGAAGAAAAGGGGAAATAAATATTAGATCTGAATAAAGGGTTTCAATACATATAATATGTATAATATTGGAACGTTTATTGTAAATTCTATCTGAAAAAATAAACAATTATGAAAATTCCAACATTATTAATGGCAAGCTTACTGGCTGTAGGGGTTTCTGCACAAACTACAAAACCCGCCAATAAAGAGAAAAAGCCTGCAAAAAAGATTAAGAAAACAGCCATTACTGAAACACCAGGAAAGCCTAAACCAGGCAAATCTGCAGTGATTGTAAAAAAAGACAGTGTAATTCCTCGTGGTCATGGATGCCCGGCTTGTGGAATGGGATAAAAGATGAGAAAGCCACTGTTGGGAGTATCCATGATGGCAGAAGCAGACTTTGTTTCTGCTATTTTGCCGTTGTTGCAGAATAACTCCATTGAGATATTGGAATGGTCTTTTGATACCCTTTATTATACTCATGAGCCGGACTGGCTTTGTAATCTGCTGAACTTTTATGCCGAAAATGACCGTTTGATAGGACATGGTGTTTACTATTCTCTGTTAGACGCAAGATGGACAGCAAGACAGGAGAAATGGCTGGAAAAATTAAAAGAAGAAGTCCAACAGCGGAAGTATAATCATATCACGGAACATTTTGGTTTCATGAATACTGACAATTTTCATCAGGGAGTCCCATTGCCGGTATCTTTACATCCTAAAACCTTGCAGATAGGAAAAGACCGATTGTATAGACTTCAGGAAGCTGTTGATATTCCTGTCGGTATAGAAAATCTAGCCTTTTCATTCTCTGTGGATGATGTTAAAGAACAGGGGGTATTTCTTGATAAACTGACAGAAGACAGCAATGGTTTCTTGATTCTGGATCTTCATAATATATATTGCCAATCCTGTAATTTCGGAGTAGAAATGCAGGAAATAATCAATTTGTATCCTTTGGACAAAGTAAAGGAAATTCACCTTTCAGGAGGGAGCTGGCAGGAGAGTGTGTATGGGAAAATGCCGGTGAGGAGAGATACTCATGATGATGTTATTCCGGAAGATATTTTTTCTGTTTTACCTGCTGTACTGACGCAATGTCAGAACCTCGAATATGTTATTATTGAAAGGCTTGGGCATACCCTCAAAACGGAAGAGGAAAGAAGTAATTTCTTATATGATTTTAATAAGGTTAAAACAATTATTGAAGCTTCAGACTGGAAGAATAGAAGAGAGAATAGCTGGACTAAAAAGGAGATACAGCTTACTACAGAAAAACCTGTTGAAGATCTGGTTTTGTATGAAGAGCAATCGAGGCTTACCAGGCTTCTTTTTGATAATGTGGGAGTGGCAGTCATTAAAGATCAGGACTTTCATTATTTTAAAACAGAAAACTGGGATCCCGAAATGATTTTGACCGCCCAGAATATCATTAAAAAATGGAATCCTTATTAAAACTCAATCCTGATAACCAAATCAAATTATATGAAAATGACAACATTAGTATTGATCATTTCAGCTGTCCTCACTGCTTTGATAGGAGGACTTTTCTATGCCTATTCATGTTCAGTTGTTCTGGGGTTGGGAAAACTCTCTGATACGGAATATGTAAAGGCTATGAAAAGCATCAACCGGGAAATCCTGAACCCTGTTTTCTTTATGAGCTTTATGGGAACTGCGGCTCTACTTCCGGTATCAGCCTTTTTGTTCCGGGGGCAGCAGCCTGTTTTTATCTTTCTTCTCCTGGCGACACTGGCTTATTTGATCGGTGTTTTTGGAGTAACGGTTGCCGGGAATGTTCCAATGAATGATGCTTTGGATAAGTTTGATATTTCCAATTCTACAGCAGATGCCATCAAACAGATGCGTGAAAATTTTGAAAACAGATGGAATTTCCTGAATAATATAAGAACTGTATTTTCTGTGGTTTCCATAACTTTTGTTGTCTGTGCCTGTATCTGGAACAAGGAAGTGTGAAAAAGATAAGAGAAATTAAGTGAAAATACGGAGCCCAAAGATTCGGTATTTCTACGGATGCATACGTATGGTTTTATTCAGATCTTTGTGTTGTTAGCAAGACATAATTTAACATTTTCAAAATGTTGAAAAAAAGTTTATAACCAAGACGACTTAAATTCCAAACAAGGGAAAAGGCAGCCATCGGCTGCCTTTTGCTTATGATAAAATATGATCTGTTAGATCTTCAATAGCTCGATCATTTTTTCAGGGCTTTCAGCTGAGAAAACAGCATTTCCTGCAACAAGAACATCAGCTCCGGCTTCAAATAATTTAGAAGCATTGTCAAGATTCACACCGCCGTCTATCTCGATAAGTGCGGTAGAATTATTGCTTAAGATAAGGTCTTTGGTTTCTGCAATCTTTTTATAAGTATTTTCAATGAACTTCTGACCTCCAAAACCTGGATTTACACTCATTAATAATACAAGATCTACATCTGCAATAATATCCTCAAGCATTAATACCGGCGTGGAAGGATTTAAAACAACCCCTGCTTTTACCCCTTTGCTCTGAATGTGGTGAATCGTTCTGTGAAGATGTGTACAAGCTTCATAATGTACAGAAATAAGGTCTGCACCATGATTGATGAATTCGTCAACATACTTATCCGGCTCTACGATCATCAAGTGAACATCTACAAATTTTTTAGCATGCTGCTGAACGGTTTTCATCACCGGAAAACCAAATGAAATATTAGGAACAAATCTGCCGTCCATTACATCAATGTGGAACCAGTCGGCCTGAGAGTTATTCAACATTTCAATGTCTCTTTGCAGATTCCCAAAGTCTGCAGATAAAAGGGATGGAGCAATAAGCTTCGTTTTCATTTTTACTTTTTATACTTTTATTATCCTATTGAAAATGAGCGGTCATGGGTAAAATAATAATTGGTTAGATACCCTGTTATTAAAATCACTTCTATGACAGATAACTTTTTATTGTTTATGCTTAAGAGTAAAAACCTGTCAATTATAAGCAGTACAAATAAAATGACAAGGAAAATTACCTCTACTGTGATTCCCAAACTCTCACTTGGGTGGAATGTAAATGATTGATAAATAATCAAAGGAATTCCAAGTGTGACTATTATAATGGTTATAATAGAGATGAAAGTCGGGTTTTTAAATAGATGATAAAAGACGTTTTTCATTTTTATTAATGATACTTCAGTTTCATTTCCGGCTTGATCTTAAGAATGGTTTCGTAGATAAGTTTAATCACATTGCCTACATCTTCTTTAGATACCATTTCTACTGTAGTATGCATATAACGCAAAGGTAAGGAAATTAATGCACTTGGTACTCCGCCATTAGAATGGGCAAAGGCGTCTGTGTCAGTTCCTGTAGCTCTGCTTGCTGCTGCTCTTTGGAAAGGAATTTTTTTAGTTTTCGCCGTGTCAATGATTAATTCTCTGATTATATGATGAACACTCGGAGCAAAAAACACTACAGGTCCTTCACCACATTTCTGATCTCCTTCTTTTTTCTTTTCAATCATCGGAGTGGTGGTATCATGGGTAACATCGGTAACGATAGCGATATTGGGCTTAATAGTGTCAGCAATCATATCTGCTCCATATAAACCTACTTCTTCCTGTACAGAATTCGTAATATACAGCCCGAATGGAATAGATTTTTTATTTTCTTTTAAAAGTCTGGCTACTTCAGCAATCATAAAACCACCGATTCTGTTATCGAGTGCTCTGCAGACAAAATATCTGTCGTTCATTTCAAAGAACTCGTCAGGGTAAGTAATCATGCATCCCACAAAAATTCCCATTTCTTCCACTTCTTTTTTGGAAGTAGCCCCACAGTCTATAAAAATGTTTTCGATTTTAGGAGTAGGCTCATTCTGATTTGTTCTCGTATGAATGGCTGGCCACCCGAATACGCCTTTTATGATTCCATTTTCTCCGTGAATATGGACAACCTTTGATGGAGCAATTGTTTGATCTGAGCCTCCATTTCTGATCACATAGATCAATCCGTCATCCGTAATATAATTCACATACCAGGAAATCTCATCTGCATGTGCTTCAATCACTACTTTAAATTCAGCTTCCGGATTGATGATCCCATAACAGGTTCCATAATGATCTACTTCTATTTTGTCTACATAAGGTCGGATATAGTCCATCCAGACTTCTTGTCCTTTGTGTTCATAACCTGTTGGTGATGATGTGTTTAAATATTTTTCTAAAAATTTCAAAGATTTCTTTTCAAATTTCATAAAAAGGAATGATTTTTGCGTTTAATTTTTGTTCTTATAAGTGTAAAAATAATGAATTTTAGTAAGATTATCTGCCTTTTTATTTTCTTTTTTGGAGTCAGTGTTTTTGGCCAAAAGGATGGTGTAGTGGCAAAACCACTCAATCAATATCCGGCTGAATCATTGAAAACAGATGAATTTGGAAATAAATATTATTATGATGAACAGCAAAAGGTCAAGATTTATGAAATCAATGGCGAGCCTGTAGTCGTATTAGATGAATTGATTTTGGTTAATAAACCAAGATTTAATAATCAGCTTGACAGAAATTACTATTATTTTCTGAATAAAAAACTGTACAGAGTATATCCTTTATTTGTAACGGCACTTCAGCAGTACAGAGATATTCAGAAGGATATGAACGATATGGATAGCAAGGCCAAAAGAAAGTTTGTAAGAGAAAGACAGAATATGCTTGCCGATCAGTATGAAAAACAACTGAGAGATCTTACCACTACCGAAGGGCAGGTTTTTGCAAAACTGATGAACAGGGCTACCGGAAAAAATGTATTTGAGATTATCAAAGAGCTGAGAGGAGGATGGAGCGCTTTCTGGTGGAATGTAAAAGGAAAAATGGCTGATATTGATCTGAAAGACCGCTATGATCCCCATAACAACAGAACGGATGAATTTGTAGAATCATTGCTTCAGTCCAATTGGAATTCTGGTTATCTGCAGCCTTATCCGGGGGCAAGTGATTTTAAAGTCAAAAAATAATATAAATTCCTGTAAGAACACTTACAGGAATTTTTCTTTTAGTTTATCGAAGACTATTTTATCTATTGGGAGAGGAAAAGGATTGTCTGGTCTGTCGATATCAATCCATTCTGTTTTTTCAATGCAGGGATCCATAATAAGGAAATCCTCTTCATTGGCAATGTCTACTATATAATATATGGTAAGAAGCTGCTCATTTTCTTTGAAACGGGAAACCAGAAAGTTTTCCTGAGTATAAAAATGTTCCAGAACATTTACCTTTACATTAAGCTCTTCATCAAACTCACGATGCAGACACTCCAATACACCTTCACCATATTCTAATCCGCCACCTGGAAATTTCATTAAAGCTTCACCGGCATATTCCTCAAATAAGGTCAGAACTTGTTTATCTTTTACTGCACATCCATACACTCTAATGTTGATCTTATCTATCATATATATATAATGTATAATATTTGTATAGCTAATGTAAGGAATTTTTATGAGTCATATAAAGGTAAAAGGGCAAAATACTAGCAAATTTCCTTGTTAATAATTTCGTCCTTTTACTATTTTACAGCTTCACAGCATTAATCATCTCTCTCTTTCCTGGAGGACCCTGTTTTTTCTCTACTTGAAAATTCAGTTCCTGAAGGATTCTTCTTACGCTGCCTTTGGAAGAGTAGGTCGTTAATAATCCGTTAATGGCCATTTTGTCAGAAACCAGTTCAAATAATGGTTTTTCCCATAGATCAGGCTGTACTCTGGCTCCAAAGCAATCGAAGTAAACAAGATTGATTTTGGGCAGATCAATGTCCTTTAGGTCAAAAAAATCACATTCTATCTTGTTTAAGTTGAATCCATTAATGATTTCTACTGACTTTCCCCAATCTGCCAGATGAATTTTCTGATAAATATTTTTAAACTCAGGGTTGTCAAAAAGCTCGAAGTAAGCCAAATCCTTAACTTCAGATTCATTTATTGGATATTTTTCGAGCGAAAAATAATTAATGACATGATTTTTGTCAGTTTTTAAATATTCATTAATTGTTACTAAAACATTCAAACCTGTTCCAAAACCGAGTTCTAGAATATTAATTTCGCAATCATTTATCAGATTTAATCCGTTTTTGATAAACACATGTTCTGCTTCTTGAAGTGCTCCATGATGAGAATGGTAGTTTTCATTTAATTCATTGATAAACAATGTTTTACTACCGTCGTTTGTGGTCTTAATCTCTCTTTTCAAGCTATTTTTTTGTCAAATTTACTCTAAAATTTTTATATTTAGAAAATTATGTTAAATTTGTAGAACATCGTAAAAATTTTAAAAAATGATAATTCAAAAAACTGAAAACTCCAGAATTTCTACATTTGACCCTAACAATTTTTCATTTGGTGGTACTTTCATTGATCATATGATTATTTGTGAGTATGAAGATGGAAAATGGGGTGATGTGAAATTAGTTCCTTACGGTCCGATACCTTTTACACCTGCTATGATGGGAGTAAACTATGGACAAGCTTGTTTTGAAGGTATGAAAGCCTATAAAGACAAAGACGGGCAGGTTTTACTTTTCAGGCCGGAAAAGAATTTTGAACGTATCAATAAGTCAGCAAAACGTCTTGCTATGCCAGAGGTGACTGAAGAAATGTTTTTAGACGGATTAAAAGCATTAGTAGATATCGACAGAGAGTGGATTCCACAGGGGGAAGGAATGTCACTATATATCAGACCGTTGATTTTTGCTACAGAAGAAGCTTTGAAAGCTAGAGTATCTAATAAATATATGTTTGCTATCGTTGCAACACCAGCGAAGAGCTATTATTCAGAACCGGTATCAGTAAAAATCTCTGATCACTATTCAAGAGCTGCAAACGGAGGAGTAGGTTCTGCAAAAGCTGCAGGTAACTATGCTGCTTCTTTCTATCCTACACAATTGGCTATCGAAGAAGGATATGAGCAGATTATCTGGACCGATGATGCTACTCATGAATATTTCGAAGAAAGTGGTACGATGAATGTATTTGTAAGAATCAACGATACAATCTATACACCTCCGACTTCTGAAAAAATTCTTGATGGGGTAACAAGAGACAGCTTCATCCAATTGGCTAAGAAAAGAGGAATTGAAGTGAAAGTAGAGCCAATCCCTGTGAAAACAGTTATTGAAGCTTTGAAGGAAGGTGCTCTTAAAGAAGTATGGGGAGTAGGTACGGCAGTGGTTACCACTCAGTTCCAGGCTTTAGGATACCAGGGTGAGAAATTGGAACTTCCAAGATTATCTGATGATGAAAGCTATGCAGCTCTCCTTAAGAAAGACTTGGTAGACCTACAAAATAACTTGACTGAAGATCCATTCGGATGGAGAGTTATCGTAGATCATGCTCTGGAAACAGTTTAATCTTAACTGAACAAAATAATATACAGAAACCGGGAATTTCCCGGTTTTTTTGTATGTATGCATTCATATAAATATAACGTGGATGAACGTCCTTTAACTATAGGATTAAATTTAACAGTCTGGTTCTATTAGCAGATAGATACATTATTACATTCACATATTTCTTCATCAAGTTTTGTAATTGATTCGCGAAATGTGTATTTTCGCAAAAGTTTATGAGAAAATTACTCTTCATATCAGCCATAAGCCTGTTGAGCTGCAACAGAAATGCACAGACGGCCCATCCACCTGTAGGTGGTGTTTTGAGCCAAAAAGATCTGGATGTTTCTAAAAACAGGATGAAAAATCTCAATACCATAGAAAGAGGCCAGATTCAGGATTGGATCAATGGCCAGTCTGTGAAGTATTATCCTACGCAGCTTAATTACTGGGTGACGGCAGAAGGCTATGATCAGAGAGAAAGAAGAAAAGATGAATCTTTGATTTCTTACTCTTATGATCTGTACGATTTTGACCAGACTAAAATCTATGAGAAGTCTTTTGAAAGAAGAGATGCCAGATTCGGGCACTTTGATGAACTGAGAGCAGTGGAAAACGCTTTGCGTTTTATACATGATGGAGAGGAAGTAACGCTTTTGGTGCCGTCTTCTTTGGCTTACGGAACTTTCGGAGACGAAAAGAAAATAGATAACGACATTCCATTAATCATAAAATTAAAAGCCCAATAATACATGAAATTGTTTAACAAGAATATAATTCTGGCAGCGGCAAGTATTTCGCTGATGAGTTGTACCCCAATTTATAAAAAAATGAACGTAGACAAAGAAACTTACGAAGGTCTTAATGACGGGCTTTATGCCAATCTTCAAACCACAAAAGGTAATTTGATTGTGAAGCTTGAAGACAAGAAAGCACCAGTAACTGTAGCCAACTTTATCGGTCTTGCAGAAGGGAAAATCGACAACAAAGCTAAGGCTAAGGGAGTTCCTTATTATGACGGAACTATTTTCCACAGAGTGATCAAAGATTTCATGATCCAAGGGGGAGACCCTAAAGGAACTGGAGCAGGTGATCCGGGATATAAATTCGAGGACGAAAGAAACGACCTTAAACACACAGGAAAAGGTATTCTTTCTATGGCGAATTCTGGACCAAATACAAACGGTTCTCAGTTCTTCATCACTGAAGTGGCAACTCCTTGGCTAGACGGAAGACACACAATCTTCGGAAAAGTAGTAAAAGGTACTGATGTAATTGATGTAATTGCTAACGTTGAAAAAGGAGCTCAGGATAAGCCTAAAACAGATATCGTTTTAGAAAAAGTTTCTGTTTTCAGTAAAGGTGACGAATACAAGCACTACGATGCAGCTAAAACTTTCAACGAAGGAAAAGCTAAAATCGCAGAAAATAATAAAGCTTTTGCTGCTAAGGAAGAAGCTGAAAAAAAGAAAAAAGAAGAAGAATTCAAAGCTAATCAGGAAAAATTGGTTGAAAACCTAAAAGCTGGTATGCAAAAAACTGAATCAGGTCTTTATTATAAAATCACAAAAACAGCTGATGGTAAAGCTCCAAAAGTTGGTGATAATGTATCTGTACACTATGCAGGTAAATTGGTAGACGGAACTGAGTTTGATTCTTCATTCAAAAGAAATGAGCCTATCGATATTCCAATTGGAATGGGAAGAGTAATCAAAGGATGGGATGAAGGTATCCTATTGTTGAAAGAAGGTGAAACTGCTACATTATTGATCCCGCCGGCAATGGCTTACGGAGAAAGAGGTGCAGGAGGAGTGATCCCGCCAAACTCTTGGTTAGTGTTCGATGTTGAGCTTGTAAAAGTAAAATAATTGAATCTTTTTAAGATATAAAGCCGTCCCAAAAGGGGCGGTTTTTTTGTTTCCTGTAAAATACCGTAGAAATACGGATTTCAGTAAGGGATTAATACTTCTATCTTTATCCATCACTTATAAGAAACAAAATAGAAAATATGTTTGATCTGAATTACGACCTGATAAAAAAAGAAATTGAGTCAGAAATGTGTGAAGAACACGGTCTGCATCCGGAACTCGTTAAAACAGATGAAGGTTTTGGAATAAAAGCCTGTTGTGAACCTTTCAGGGAGAAAATGGTCGAAAAATCCGGCAGAATGATCGAGGAAGAGACAAAAACGATTCTCGATAAAATGATGAAGGATCTTTTTAAAGAATAAGTTTTTACAATGTTAAGATAACTTTGTTGTTATCGCAGAGCTGCTCCTGATGGGGTGGCTTTTTTTGTTGTCCATTTTTAACCTTACTATCAATATAAGTAATGAACAGTAAATTGTAAAACAAAAAAACCGCCCCCAAAAGGACGGTTTTTTCAGTAAAAATTAATTGAAAGTTATATGTTCTGTTATCTTTTCTTCATACCCGTTCCAGCCAGGGAACTAATGAATACAAGGCCAAAGCCGATATAAGCGGCAAATGCCGTCAGATATATTATTAAGCTGTTTAAGCTTGGTTTTAAGGCGTATACCAAAACAGAAAACGCAGCAAAACTCATCACCAGCAATAGGCTCCATATATTCAATTTTGCAGCATCTTCATTTCTCTTAAAAATCATTTCAAAAAAGGCTCTCATCATTACTAACATTTTAAGGGTTATACATTAATTAAAGAATAAAGGCGCACTCATCACGGTAAAAAGAATAAATTCCTTTACTGGGCTAAGATTCACGATGACTTTGCCATTTATTTATATCGTAATACCGGGCTAAAAGTCCGGGATATTTTTGTTTTTTTGAATCAATAAAGATTCTTGGTTATTGATGATACCAGTTAGATACGGGGTGCAAAACTGCTGTGATTAACTAACGGGGGTTAGTTAATCACGAGCCCGTATCTTTTACGGCATCGTAGAAAAAAAAGGATTCATATGCTAGATATGAACTTGAATCAGTGGAAAAACTGAAAATCCACAGAAAACCTTTTTTCTCATCCTTAGTGCTTTTTTAATTTTTTCTCATTATTCTAAATGCCAATATCATGCCAAAATATTACTTTCTCGATTAACACTTTGTTTTAAGAGGTTGATAAGGCTCGTGTTAGAACGTATTTTCATCTGTTATTTCCTTAAACAAAGAAAAATTTTCTATTTTTAAGGTTTAATAATTTGAAACAAAGAAAATATTACAGTTTGATCATATTTTTATACCATTTAAAATATTTGTAGAAAAGTTTTAAAAATGAATCAGGAAAGTTTAAAAAATAATATTGAGTTCTGTATAGCTAACCTCTTGAATTTGGCAAAGGTTCACTGCTGGAATACAATTTCCCCTCAGTTGTTTTTTATTCTATCTGATTTTGATGAATTTGAAGGATCCAATTTATCTGAGAAGATGAAATCCAGGACCAGAATAAATAATTCAAAAACACTATTGACTTTAGATTGGGCACTGGAAATTTTGCATAAAGAGTTTTATGACCTTTACGATGTCACTCTGTATATTTTTCAAGGAAATAAATATGAAACTATTGTAGAAATTCAATATTACAGGAAATCCAATTTTGATGCT
Source organism: Chryseobacterium sp. KBW03 (assembly GCF_003852415.1). Lineage (NCBI taxonomy): Bacteria > Pseudomonadati > Bacteroidota > Flavobacteriia > Flavobacteriales > Weeksellaceae > Chryseobacterium > Chryseobacterium sp. KBW03. The sequence goes on from NZ_QAJO01000003.1 coordinate 141,985, forward strand.
GATTACTTTGCTTTAGTAAAATATAATCCGCCAATGTTTCATTCAAAAATTGCAATGCCGGTATATGCATGGGAGGGAGGAAAGTTTGATGTCAATTGGGAATCAGGTGGAGGGATGGATCATGCATGGAAAATTTTTTGGTGGCGGAACTTTTTGTATAAGCGTAAAATTAAAGGAAAAAAACACAGATAACACAAATGTTGTTGCACGAATTTCACCAATAAAGGAGGGGGAATTCATACTTAAAAGGACGCAATTATTTGTAACAATCTGTAGTTACAAATAGGGTTTTAAAATGATTATAAATTTCGGCTGAAGCCATTGGAAAACATCCATAAAGATAAACGGGCTAAAGTTCCTATTGAACTAAATCGTAGTATCAATGTTTAAAAAAAAGAAAACCGTCTCTAAAGACGGTTTCATATGTATTACCAGTTTTTATCTATCATATAAATAATCTGTGTCAAAGTGGTAGCGCCCAATAAGAGCTCTCTACGGTTCACCTTTTCAAAGGTATCTTCTTCCGTATGGTGGATATCGAAATAGCGCTGAGAATCCGGCATCAATTCAGCCGCTGGAATTCCCAGGTCGTGGAGTGGATAAAGGTCTGTTCCTGAAAATCTCTCTTCGAAATTGTAAACTCCATAAGGAAGAAATAGGTTTGACCAGCTTTTGATCTGATTTCTTTTCGCATCATCCATATCCAGGGCAATACCTCTTGGTGCAAAACCTCCGGCATCTGTTTCTATCGCGAAAAGATGTTTTTCATTCTTCTCTTTTACCGTTTTACCATATTGAATTCCGCCTTTTACTCCGTTTTCTTCATTCGCAAAGCAGACTACTCTGATGGTGTGATTGTTTTGCATTCCTAGTTTTTTAAAGGTTCTCAAGACCTCAATGCTCTGAACAATTCCGGCTCCGTCATCATGTGCGCCTTCGCCCACATCCCAGGAATCAAGGTGTCCGCCTACAACGATTACGCTTTGGTCTTTCTTGCCTGTAATTTCTCCAATAACAGAATGGGAGAGTTTTTCTCCTTTCATCCCACAGTTGGAGTTAAGTTTAGCAGTGATTTTCTGGCTTTTCAACAAGGCTTCCAGTTCATCTGCTGTAGTGCTTCCGATGGCTACAGCTGGTATTTTGATTACTTTATCTTCATAACGCATTGCTCCGGTATGGGGAACATCATCAAAAGCTGAAGATAAAGACCGGATGATTGCAAATTTACCTCCTTTTTTAGCGGTTAAAGAAGCGGCTGTAGTTCTGTATTTTGCAGCATCTCCATATCCTTTGAATGTCTCTATGAATGACTGGCTGAAAGGGTAGTTGAAAAAAACAATTTTATCTTTTACTTTTTCAGCAGGAAGCTTGTCATATTCTTCCATAGATTTTACCATGATGATTTCTCCGGAAATATCTTTTCCTCCGGTTCCCTCAGAATTTCCAAGGGAAAGCATTTTAAGGCTTTTCCATTTTCCGTTGGAAGCTTGGATGTAGAGGGATTCTTTTCCTCTTACCCAGACAGGGATCATCACTTCCTGAAGCCATACTTTATCAGCTCCGGCATCACGGAGTTTCTGTGCAGCCCATTGTACTGATTTCTCATAGGCTTCCGAACCGCTTAAACGGTGTCCTATATTTTTTGTAAGCTCTCTCAGCTCAGTATATCCTTTTCCATTGTTCAGTATTTCCGTAGAGATTTTTTTAAACTGAATAGAATCATCTTTAGACTGGCCAAAAGCAGCCATTCCAAAAAGTAATAATGAAGTTCCTAGTATCTTTTTCATGGTTACCAATTTTTATCGATCATATAAATAAGTTGTGTCATCACCGCAGAACCGAGTAACAGTTCTCTACGGTTGACTTTTTCAAAAGTGTCTTCTGCTGTATGGTGAATATCAAAATAACGCTGCGGATCAGGAACCAGCTCAGCGGTGGGAACTCCCATTTCGTGAAGGGGAGCAATATCTGATCCTGAATATTTTCCGTCAAAATTGTAAACGCCATATGGTAAAAACAGATTGACCCAGCTTTTGATCTGGTTTCTTTGAGGCTCATCCATCTCCAGAGAAATTCCTCTGGGTGAAAAACCTCCGGCATCTGTTTCTATGGCGAAAAGATGTTTTTCGTTGTTTTCTTTGGCAATTTTACCATATTGTTTTCCGCCTTTTGTTCCGTTTTCTTCGTTGGCAAAACAAACGGCACGGATGGTATGGCTATTTTGTATTCCTAATTTCTTAAAAGTTCTCAGTACCTCAATACTCTGTACAATTCCTGCTCCGTCATCATGTGCCCCTTCACCCACATCCCAGGAATCCAGATGACCTCCTACGACAATTACGCTTTGGTCTTTCTTGCCTGTAATTTCACCAATCACAGAGTGGGAGAGCTTTTCACCTTTCATGCCACAGTTGGAATTGAGTTTAGCGGTAACTTTTTGATTTTTCAATAATGCTTCCAGGTCATCAGCTGATGTATTTCCGATCGTTACGGCTGGTACTTTGGGAATATTTTCTTCATAGCGCATGTTTCCTGTATGAGGAACGTCATCAAAAGCTGAAGAAAGTGACCGGATAATGGCAAATTTCCCTCCTTTTTTAGCCGTTAAAGAAGCTGCAGTGCGTCTATAGGCTCCTGCTTCACGGTAAGAAATAAAAGTCTGTATATTTCCCTGATTAAAAGGGTAGTTGAAGAAAACAATTTTATCCTTCACCTTTTCAGCAGGAAGCTTGTCATATTCTTCCATAGATTTTACCATGATGATTTCTCCGGAAACATCTTTTCCATTCGTACCTTCAGAGTTTCCAAGAGAAAGCATTGTAATACTTTTCCATTTTCCGTTGGAAGCTTGGATGTGCAGGGATTCTTTTCCTCTTACCCATACCGGGATCATCACTTCCTGAAGCCATACTTTATCAGCTCCGGCATCACGGAGTTTCTGTGCAGCCCATTGTACCGATTTTTCATACGCTTCAGATCCGCTTAAACGGTGTCCTATATTTTTGGTAAGCTCTCTCAGCTCAGTATATCCTTTGCCATTGTTCAGGATTTCGGTGGAAATCCTTTTGAACTGGATGGAATCTTCTTTAGTCTGGCCAAAAACCGCCATTCCAAAAAGCAATAATGAAGTTCCTACTATCTTTTTCATTGTTACCAGTTTTTATCAACCATAAAAATCATCTGTGTTATCGCAACTGCTCCGAGAAGAAGTTCTCTTTTATTCACTTTGTCGAAAGTATCTTGTTCGGAATGGTGATAATCAAAATATCTTTGTGTGTCTACAACAAGCTCTGCTAAAGGAATATCCAGTTTTTTTAAAGGAGAAATATCCTGAATTGCTTCTGTTTGGTCAAAATCATACACTCCATAAGGAAGAAAATATTCTTTCCATGGATAAACCAGCCTTCTTCTTTGAGGTGACATATCCAAAGAAAATCCTCGTGGAGAATACCCTCCAGCGTCTGTTCCTAAGGCAAATATGTGCTTTTCATCTCTCTTTTTTACATAAGCAGCGTACATCTCCCGGCCTTGTCCTCCGTTTTCGCTATTTGCGTACAAGACTACCCGGATGGTGTGGTTGTTTTCATATCCAAGCGCCTTCAGTGTTCTTAAAACTTCGATACACTGCACAACTCCTGTTCCATCATCAATAGCACCTTCACCAAAATCCCACGAATCAAGCTGAGCGCCTAAAACAATCACTTTAGAATCTTTTTTGCCCTGAATTTCAGCAATGATATTTGGATTCGTCGTGTCCCCTTTTGATTCAGCAGTCATGTTGATTTTGGCAGTAACTTTTTGTTTTTTTACTATTTTTTCCAACTCATCCGCGGATCTTACTCCAATGGATAAAGCCGGAATTTTTATTTTATCCTCTGGCTCATAATAAATCATTTTGGCATGAGGAGTATCATCATTAGCTGTTGTTAATGATCTTATAATTAATGCTTTTGCACCTGTTTTAGCAATGATGGAAGCGGAAACTAATTTTGACTTTGCAGTCTGCAAATAGGAATCACTTGTATTAATAATTTTCGGATCCATTGGAAGATTCACGAAAACTATTTTATCTTTTAACTGGCCTATCGACATTGCATTGAGCTCTGAAGTGGAATTGATTAAAACAATTTCACCTACCAGATCTTTTCCGCCTGTTCCTTCAGAGTTTCCAAAAGAAAGCATTCTGATATTTTTCCAATCTCCGTTTCCGGCTTTTATCTGTAAAGATTCTTTTCCTCTGATCCAGACAGGAGCTTTGGCCTCTTGTCTCCAGATCATTTCAATACCCATTTCCTTGAATTTTTTTTCTGCCCATTCTACTGCTTTTGCATAGCCGGGAGTGGCACTGAAACGAGGACCGATACCTTTGGTGAGTTCTCCGAGATTATTATAGGCAGTACCATTGGTCATAATTTCATCTGAAATCTTTCTAAATTCATCATGATAATTGAATTTGGCAACGGTACCTTTTTTTGCCGGACTTTTTTGTGGCTTTTTTTGAGAAAATAAAAATCCACTCAAAAAGAGTGGAAGTATAATGAATATTTTTTTCATTTTTTATTTACCTTTCTTTTTCCATTGATAAAAGTAGGAAAAAAATAGGAATTTATTAAGGTTTCATGTCATACATTAACAGGGCTGTAATCAGTTTTGGTTCAATAAATGTACATTTCGGAGGCATGCTTAGTTTTAGATCTGAAATTTTAATCATATCATTAAAACTTACAGGATAGATTCCAAAACCGACCTTACCTTCACCACTGTCTATCTTTTCTTTTAAAATATTGATTCCGTTGATGTTAGAGGTTCCTTTTACATAAGAGATCAGCTCAGAGCTGTCCGGATCTTCAATTTTCAGGATATTTTTGAAAATATATTTGTCTAAAAGATGGTGGTCCAGATTGTCCAGAGACATTTCTTTAGAACGAAGGTCATGCTTTACGTGAAGAGAATAAAATTTCCCGTCCAGATACATTGAAATATGGAATTTCTGAGAAGGGTAGTATGATGTTTCTCCTTTTTCATGAATAAGGAAATAATGCTCAAGCTCTTTTAGGAAATCCTCAGGAGAAATGCCGTTCAGATCATGTAAAATTCTGTTGTAGTCATGAATTTTAATAGATTGATTGGAAACAATAAAACTGAACACAAAGTTGTAAAGTTCTGTGCCGTTATGTCTTTTGTTTTTCTCTTTATGATACTTTGCATTCAATGCTGTAGAACCGATTCTGTGGTGTCCGTCAGCAATGTAAAATGAATCGATCTGATCAATTACTTCTTTAAATTGCTGCAGTTTCAGACGGTTGTCTATTCTCCAGATTTTATGTCTGATGCCAATAGAGTCTATGTGATTGAAGATAGGGACATTTTTTTCCTCATGATTCATCAGCAGCTCAATTTTTGAGTTGGCAGGGTAGGTAAGAAGTACAGGTTCTGCCTGCAGACTTACTTTCTCAAGATAGTGAGCCAGTTTTTCCTTTTTCTGAGGAATGGTGCTTTCGTGTCTTTTGATTTTTCCACTCCAGAAATCTTCAATACTAGCCAATCCGAGAAGTCCCCTGAACACTTGCTTGTTGGGGTAGATCTGCTCATAAAGATAATAGGCTGAATTGTCCTGGACCAATTTCTTCTCGTCCAGAAGTTCTTCAAATGTAGATCGGATCTTTCGAAGATTCCGGTCAATATCTTTAGATTTACTTACAACATAGGGTTTAATCATATTGATGTAAGTATTTTCAACTTGAGCTTTCTCTGCAATCTCTTCCTGGGTGAAATTATCCAGTGGATGTGTAGGGAAAGTACTCTCAAAGTCTCTATGAGGTCTAATTCCACGGAAAGGTTTAAAAACAGGCATATTTATCTTATAGTTTCTTTTTGTAGCTTAATAATTTGTTCTGCAAGTTCGATACCGATTTTCTCTTGCGCGTCTACTGTATTTCCTCCTACGTGAGGAGAAAGTGACAATGCGGGGTTCATCAGTAAAGGCAGTTCGGGGCTCGGTTCATTTTCAAAAACATCCAATGCCGCTCCGGCTATTTTTCCTGACTCAATAAAATCAATCAGTGTCACTTCATTGATGACACCGCCTCTTGCAGTATTTACAATATAGACTCCGTCTTTCATTTTTTCAAACTGAGGGGTATCTATAATATACTCATTTGTTTTCGGCGTATTGATACTGATGAAATCTGCATCTTTAAGAAATGCGTCCATATCATTGGTGGAAGTGATTTCAAAGTCTACCGATTGTCCGTCAAAGAAATTCAGGGTAAGAACTTCTGTTTTAGGGCTTTTCGTCAGAACGGTTACTTTCATTCCTAAAGCAATTCCTATTTTTACGACTTCCTGTCCAATACTTCCAAAGCCGATTACTCCTAATGTTTTTCCTGAAAGTTCATACGCATTACCGAATGACTTTTTCATAGCATTGAAATGAGTATCTCCTTCCAGAGGCATTAGTCTGTTAGATTCGTGAAGGAATCTTGCCAGAGAAATGAAATGTCCGAAAACCAATTCTGCCACTGATTTTGAAGATGCTGTAGGCGTGTTGATTACTTTAATGCCTTTGCTTTTGGCATATTCAACATCAATGTTATCCATTCCGATACCGCCTCTTCCAATTATTTTAAGGCCGGGACAGGCATCGATAAGGTCTTGCCTCACTTTCGTTGCACTTCTTACCAGAAGAACGTCCACATTATTATCGTTGATAAAATTAATAACGTGATCCTGAGCCACTCTATTGTCCAGAATTTCAATTCCGGCTTCTTTTAGAGCGTTTTCTCCTGCTTTTGAAATTCCGTCGTTTGCTAAAACTTTCATGAGTTATTTGATTTAAAGATTGAAAGATATACATATTTCAAAATTTTAAAACTAGGGTGCAAATTAATGAATTTAAATTAACTGCTCTTCAGTCTTTCAATCTTTGAATTTTTTTAATGATTAAATTATTTGATCGATTTCATTACATCCACCAAAACCTGTACACTTTCGATAGGTAATGCGTTGTATAAACTTGCTCTGTATCCGCCTAAGCTTCTGTGTCCGTTCAGTCCGCTGATTCCTGCTGCTTTCCATGCATTGTCAAATTCTTCTTTCTTACTTTCGTCTGTGATGTTGAACGAAACATTCATCAGTGAACGGTCTTCTTTTACGCAGAATGCTTCAAATAACGGATTGCTGTCGATTTCATCATATAAAAGCTTGGCTTTAGCTTCATTTCTTTTTTCTGCAGCAGCAATTCCTCCGTTTCTTTCAAGATACTGAAGGGTAAGTAAAGATGCATATACAGGGAATACCGGCGGGGTATTGTACATGGATTCTTTAGCAATATGTTGAGAGTAATCCAATATAGAAAACATGTTTTCTCTTCCTGTTTTACCCAGGATTTCTTTTTTTATTACCACTAAAGTAACTCCTGCAGGTCCCATGTTTTTCTGAGCACCGGCATAGATCAGATCAAATTTAGAAAAATCCAGTTGTCTTGAGAAAATATCAGAACTCATATCACAAACCATCAGCGTGTCCACTTCAGGAAAAGATTTCATTTGAGTTCCATAAATAGTGTTGTTGGAAGTACAGTGGAAATAATCGTATTCTGAACCAACCGTATAATCTTTAGGAATAAAAGTGTAGTTTTCTTCTTTTGAAGAACCTAATACGTCTACTGTTCCTACTTTTTTAGCTTCTTTGATGGCTCCGGCTGCCCATGTTCCTGTGTCCAGGTAAGCTGCTTTTCCACCTACTTTCATCAGGTTGTAAGGTACCATTGCAAACTGCATGCTGGCGCCTCCTCCTAAATAAAGAACTTCATAATCATCACCAAGATTCATCAATCTTTTTACAATTGCACGCGCTTCGTCCATTACCGCAACGAAATCCTTGCTTCTGTGGGAAATTTCAAGAAGAGACAATCCGATACCGTTAAAGTCCAGGATAGCCTGTGCTGATTTTTCAAATACTTCTTGTGGTAAAATACATGGCCCTGCGCTGAAGTTGTGCTTTTTGTTCATATTTTTATTTTTTGGTTGCTTCCGGAATTTAAACTCCTGTCGCTTATTTTTTGGTTAAGTTGGATTTTTGATCAAAAAAAGCCGCCCCATACATGATGAGACGGAATTATTTTTATTCACCGTGTAAGAATGCTTTTTTATTAAGCAGTGCTTCTTCAGATTCTACGTGATCCTCATCTGGAACACAGCAGTCTACAGGGCATACCGCTGCACACTGAGGTTCTTCGTGGAATCCTTTACATTCTGTACATTTATCTGTTACAATAAAATAGACATCATCACTTACAGGCTCTTGTGGTGCTTCTGCATCTACAGTAAGTCCCGACGGCATTGTAATGGTACCTTGAAGAGCCGTACCTTCAGAAGCTTTCCAATCTACAGCTCCTTCATATATTGCATTGTTTGGGCATTCCGGTTCGCAAGCCCCACAATTAATGCATTCATCAGTTATTTTGATAGCCATCGCTAATTTTTTTTAAATTTGCACAAAATTACAAAATATTCCCCAATTTTAAAGTAATTATGAATACCGAAAATCAAGTTTTAGGACTTATTAAATTAAGTGATTATATAAAAGCGTTTCTAGCGAAGAAACCAGAACATCATAATGAAGATGATGCTGATATTGAATTATTATTAAAAAGGTCTGAAATAGAGAATCCGTGGTTTACCATTGATAATCAGAAATTTGCTTTACAGCAATGGGCAGATCTTCTTACTGAAGAGAATATCAAAAACTGGCTTGGAAATTATTCCATCTCTAAAATTTCAAAAAGAGTAGGGCTTATTTTGGCAGGAAATATTCCTTTGGTAGGATTTCATGATGTAATGTCCGTCGTTTTGAGCAATCATATACCTGTTATTAAGCTGTCTTCAAAAGATAAACGCATGATTCCGTTTTTATTAAAGAAATGGAATGAGTTTTCTGATGGAAACGTAGCTTTTGAATTTGTAGAGAAATTAGAGAATTTTGATGCGGTTATCGCTACAGGAAGTAACAATACAGCAAGATATCTGGAATATTATTTCAAGAATCATTCAAGTATTATCCGTAAGAACAGAACTTCTGTTGCTTTGCTGAAAGGTGATGAAACGGAAGAAGAGCTGCAATTGCTGGCAAAAGATATTTTCCAATATTTTGGGCTGGGATGCAGAAATGTGACGAGAGTTTTTATTCCGCAGGATTTTCTTATTGACAGGTTGTTTGAAAACTTCCTGGCATATCAGGATATTATCAACCATAATAAATATGCTAACAATTATGATTATAACAGAGCCGTTTATCTTTTAAACCAGGACAAATTCTGGGATAATAATTTTGTGATGCTGAAGGAAGATGATAAACTGTTCAGTCCGCTTTCTGTGATCAACTTCAGCAGATATGAATCTTTGGAGGATGTAAAAAGCTTTATTGCTGAAAATGAGGAAAATATACAGTGTGTAGTGGGTAGAGAGGAGCTAGGTTTGAATGCAATTCCGTTTGGGGAAGCACAGAATCCGGGGCTTGATACCTATGCCGATAATGTAGATACAATGAAATTTTTAGAACTGGTCTGATTTTCGTATCTTCCATCACTTATTTCACCAGATAAAAATGAATACTATGAAAAAATTATTGCTGGGACTTGCACTTGTGGGTGGACAGTTAGTGTTTGCGCAGAAGGTGGCAGGTGTAAAGGTTGAGAATGGCCAGAAAAAAGAACAGCCGGCTGCTATAAGTAAGGAGAAAGTCAGTTTGTATAATGATAACTTCCTTAAGTTTGTAGATGCTTTACAGGCTTCTGACCGTGCCACTATTGATGGACTGCTTTCTGAGAAGGTAAAAGAAATTGTAACAGATGCTGTTCTTAAAAATGTTAAGGATGGTATTATACCCAATAAAAAGCTTGAAATCTTAAAAGCAGGATATTATAAAACAATGGATGGTACCAATCATCCGAGTATTAAATACAAATATGCAGGAGAATCATCTTCTAAAGAAGCCATTACAGCTGTATTTGAGGATGATGGTAAAATATTGGGAGTATTACCTGCGAAATAGATAAAAATTTATTTTCGATTAATTAAAAAAATATTAACTATGATGACAGATGTTTTAGTCGCTCATTCTTCGGACGTGGAGAAAGCGAGTTTTTACAAGAAGACCTATTTGCATGTTGCATTATCTATTCTTGCATTTATTGGAGTTGAAACGATATTATTGAAAACTGTTCCGGCAGAACTTATCGCCATGATGTTTGGTCAGAGATATATCTGGTTGCTGATTATCGGAGTTTTCTGGTTGGCTTCTTTTTTAGCCTCCAAATGGTCACTTTCACAAAGTAAATCTACCCAGTATTTAGGATTAGGATTTTATATCCTGTTGGAAGCGATTATCTTTATGCCGTTGCTTTTCATTGCAACCAATATGACAGGGGGGGCGAATGTAATCTTCCAGGCTGCTACTTTGACTATTGCGATGTTTGCAGGTATTTCTGCCGTTGCATTTACTTCTAAGAGAGATTTTTCTTTTTTAAGAAATATTATTGTAATCGGTGGGTTTATTGCAATCGGACTGATTGTAGCGGGAATGATCTTTGGTTTTAATCTTGGATTGTGGTTTTCAGTTGGAATGGTAATTTTAGCTTCAGCTACTATTTTATATCAGACAAGTAAGCTAAAGGATTCATATGGAACGAACCAGTATGTAGGAGCGGCGTTGCAGCTTTTTGCTTCTATCATGCTTTTGTTCTGGTACATTTTGAGTATTTTAATGAGCAGAAGAAACTAATTGATAAGTTGATTTTATCTTTTAAAATAATAGTCCCGGTGATATTTTCATCGGGATTTCTTTTTTTAACACAAATAATGCTTAAACACAAACGTCACTAATGATTTCACAAATAACACGAATTCAATAATATCAATAGGAGCGTTATTATCCTGAGCCTGGTCGAAGGAGCTTGTTTTATCATTACGGATATCTTCCAATGGCTTTAGCTGAAACTTATAATAGGATTTTAAAGCAGTATTTTTTAACCACGGATTTCACGGATTGACACGGATGATTGGGTGTATTTATTTGTGGAATTTGTGAAAAATATTTGTGCTACTCGTGTTATAAACCGTAAGCCCAAAAAATCCTGATGAAAATATCACCGGGATTTTTATTGGATATTCTTTAAAAATTTTCATACAACTGCCAGCTTCATATCACCGGTTAAAGTGCTTTGAAGTGAATTTTACAGTTAAAATAAAAGTGTTCTTAAAGAATAAGAAAAAAAATATAGGAATGAGGAAAAACCTCAGGCATTTTGTGTTTTTACAATCTTTTGATTAAAATAATCGAAAAATGTTATTTGTCAATTGATCCTAAAACCTTCTGAGCAAAAGAGTTTAAAGCATCTTTTTCGCTCATTCCGTTCTGTACATTGGAGTGAACTTCTAAAGCTCCACAGATATTCGTGATCAATTCTCCTGCAACATTTAAATCCTCTTCACTTGTTCCTCTGAATTCGCAGAAACTTTCCAGTACTTCTAATGTTTTTTCAAGGTTTTCAGGAGTCTGATTCTGATAAAACTGTCTGATTACGGGTAATTTCATTATGCTAATTCGTTAAAAAGGTTAATTAAACTTTCTGCCTGGTTAGACTGAACCTGGTTCACCAGTTCTCCGTTTTTAAAGATAGCGAAGGTAGGTAAGTTGTCTACTTTTGCTAGTTTTCTGCTTTCAGGAAGCTTTTCAGCATCTACGTATAAAAATGGAATAGAATCATTCTCAGACGCTAATTTTTTGAATTTTGGCTTCATGATTCTGCAGTTTCCGCACCATGTTGCGCCATATTGAACAACTACTTTTTCGTTGTCGCTAACTATATTTTGTAATGTATCTTCGGTTAATTCTGTATACATGATCGTAATTTGAAAATTTATTAATTGAAAATGCGCTAATGCTTTGTAAAGAAGAAAATGAGATAATTTTTGATAATTCTCCAATTATCTCATTTTCAAATTAACACATTATATTAGTTCTTAGCTAAGTATTCTGCAGTAGAAGTTCTGTCAGCTTTCATTGCATCTTTTCCTTCTTCCCAGTTTGCAGGACATACTTCACCATGTTTTTGAACGTGCGTGTAAGCATCGATTAATCTTAAGAATTCTTTTACATTTCTTCCTAGAGGCATATCGTTTACCGCTTCGTGGAAGATTTTTCCAGTTTCGTCGATAAGGTAAGTTGCTCTGTAAGTTACGTTAGAACCTGTGAAAACTTCGTTTCCATCTTCATCATATTCGAAATCCTGATCAACGATTCCCAACGTGTTTGCCAATTGTCTGTGAGTATCAGCTAAAAGTGGGTAAGTTACTCCTTCGATTCCTCCGTTATCTTTAGGTGTGTTCAACCATGCGAAGTGTACTTCGTTAGTATCACAAGATGCACCAATTACTTTAGTGTTTCTTTTTTCGAATTCACCTAAAGCCTCCTGAAAAGCGTGAAGCTCTGTAGGACATACAAAAGTGAAATCTTTAGGGTACCAGAATAAAAGAACTTTTTGCTGGTTGTTTACTGCTTCATCAAGGATGTTGATTTTAAGATCGTCACCCATCTCAGACATTGCGTCGATTGTTAAATTTGGGAATTTTTTTCCTACTAAAGACATAATTTTTTTGTTTTATATTTAAATTTCTAATGCAAATATATAAAAGATCTATCTATCGAACAAACAAATATCGATAAATAAAATCTATAATTGTTTTAGGGTGCTGTTAAATAAAAAAGCCCTGTTCTCAGGGCTTTTTGTTGATTTTAATAACCAAATATTTCAGTTAAATTAAGTTTTTTTACCTCGCCTAATTTCTTCATATCGGCCTCATTTACTTTGTCTTGAGAAGCAACAAGACAGTAGGTGTAGTTTTTGTTTTTCATTTCCTTATCATGGAATGCATTGATGTCTGCAAAAGACAGTTTTGGTGCCTGTTCGTAGACGTTCTTTCTCATATCGAAATTGTTTCCAAGCTTTTGGGATTTCAGATAAGAGAAGATGATTCCGTCCTGAGTAATTCTTTCAGAAGCAATTGATTTTTTCAATCCGCTTTTCGCTGTTTCGAATAACTGTTCAGATTTTGGAAGGGTGGTCAAAAGCTCATTCATTGCCGTTGTAGACTCATTGAATTTATCTGCCTGCGTTCCTACATACGCCATAATCATATCTTTGTCTGTTTTCTTGCTAGGAAGAGCAAAATATGAATAAGTAGAGTAGGCCAGTGCCTTAGATTCTCTGATCGTCTGGAAAACGATAGATCCCATTCCGCCTCCGAAATAGTTGTTGAATAAATTTACGGTAGGAGTGATGGTAGCATTGTACTGGTCAGAATTTCTTACCCAGAAGACCTCAGCCTGTACCATATCATAATGAGCGAATAATACTTTGTTTTTATCAGTCGGGATCTGAGCGAAGGTTTTAGACTTAGGAAGGTCTTTCAGGGTTGCAGGAAGTTTGTGAATTGGTTTTAAAGATGCCACTACTTCATTTCCTGATTTCGGACCGTAATACAATACCTTATGTTTGAAATTAAACAGGTCATGAAGAACATTAATCAGATCTTCTGCTTTTAAGGCGTCAAGTTCAGCATCACTCAATACATTGTTGAATGGGTTCTGTGCGCCATATTGTGCATAACTTCTCAATCCGGCCATGATGGTCCCTTTATTCTGTTTTGCATTTGCTCTGGCTTTCTTCAATCTTGTTTTGTAAGCATCAAGAGCTCCCTGGTCCGCCTGGCTGTTTTTAATCAAATCTTCAAATAAAGCGATTGTTTTATCGAAGTTTTCATTCAAACCTTCCAATGATACATAAGTTTCTTCATTTCCTGCACTCACATTGAAGCTTGAAGCAAGTTTGTAGAATTCCTTACTGATCACTTCAGAAGATTTATCTTTAGTTCCTAAATATTGAAGGTATTCTGCTGCCAATGGAAGAACTTTGTTGTTCCATTTTCCTGAATCAAAATGATAATACATTCTGAACAGCGCATTGTCGGTATTTTTTACAGAAAGTACATCTACATCAGCTAATTTGTTTTTAGCAATGTCTTTATCGTAGTTTAACCATACCGGAGCGATAGGGTTTTCAGGCATTTCATCAATCTTCTTAAGGAAAGGAGACTGATCTTCTCTGTTAACGGAAACCGGAGTAATGGTTGGTTTGTCAACCTTTACGATACTCTTGTCTTCTCCTTTTCTTTTATAAACTGCAACGTAGTTGTTATTCTGAAGATATTTGGATACGAAATCCATGATATCTTTCTTTGTAAGCTTTGAAATTTCGTCAACATATTCTAACGATGCTTTGTGGTCAATATCCGAAGTGAATTCATCCATCAGGATGCTTGCTCTTGACGAATATTTTTCATCCTTCTGAATAATGCTTTTCTTTTCGTTGTTCACGATAGACTGAATCAAATCATCAGAAAATTCTCCTTTTCTTAACTTATCAATTTCCTGAAGAAGAAGATTTTTTACTTCATCCAGAGATTGTCCTTCAGTAGGCTTCCCTTGTAAAAGTAACACTGAATAATCCTTTAAAGCATAAGAACCGGCGTAAGCCCCCAGTAATTTTTGTTTTTTTACCAGATCAAGGTCAATCAATCCTGCCTGTCCGTTGGTAAGCATATTTCCAACAAGGTTCAGCATTCTTGCATCTTTCGTAGAAGCTCCCGGAAACCTGAACCCAAGCATTACATTCTCAGGATTGGGTCCCACGACTTCTTTTACAACAGGAGCGGTAATCGCTTTTTCCTGTCCTACTTTATATTCAGGAATTGCTTTAGGTTTCATGTAAGAGAAAGCCTTGTCAATCTTTGCAATGACTTCATCCGGATTAAAGTCTCCGGACATGATGATACCCATATTGTTGGGAACGTAATAGTTATTGAAATATTCTCTGATAGCATGCAGAGATGGGTTTTTCAAGTGCTCAATCGTTCCGATGGTTGTTTGTTTTCCATAATTGTTGTTAGGGAAAAGGTTGGCAAACATGGTGTCGAAAACTTTATCTCCATCATCATCCAGGGATCTGTTTTTTTCTTCATATACAGCTTCAAGCTCTGTATGGAACAATCTCAGAACTGGCTCTCTGAATCTTTCAGCCTGTACAGCGAGGAATTTGTCAAGAACATTGGAAGGTACATCTTCTGTGTATACTGTTTGCTCAAATGAAGTAAAGGCATTGGTTCCGTCAGCTCCCATACCAGCCATCATTTTGTCGTATTCGTTGGCAATTGCATACTTGGCAGCTTCTCCGGAAACCCTGTCAATCTCTTTGTAGATCTCTTTTCTCTTAGCTTCGTCTTTCGTCTGGTTGTACTTCTCGTAAAGAGCGTCAATCTGGTCTAAAAGAGGTTTCTCTTTTGTCCAGTCCTTAGAACCAAACTGATTGGTCCCTTTGAAAAGCATGTGCTCAAGATAATGTGCAAGACCTGTGTGGTCTGCAGGGTCGGTTTTACTACCTGCTTTTGTTGCAATATAAGTTTGTATTCTCGGATCCTTATTTGTTGGACTCAAAATTACTGTTAACCCGTTTTTTAAGGTGTAGTACCTTGCTGACGTTGGGTCGTTGGTTACGTACTTATACTTGTATCCACTGGAAGTCCCTTCTTTCCATTGAAAATCCTGGCCAAAAGCATACCCTGCGAAACTTGCAGCGGCAATACTTGTTGCAATAGTTAGTTTTTTTAACAGATTCATTGCTGTTGTGTTTTATTTTTGATGGTTAGTTGATTAATTGAATGGTTCCAATAAGGTTTTGATTCGTTTCATAGCTTCTCTCAAATCTTCCTCTGAAGCAGCGTAAGAGAATCTGATACATTCCGGGCTTCCGAAAGAAAAGCCTCCCACACATCCTACATGAGCGTTTTCCAGAAGGAACATGGCAAAGTCGTCTGAGTTTTTGATTTCAGTTCCGTTCAGCGTTTTTCCGATATAGTGCGAAATGTCCGGGAAGAAATAAAATGCTGCTTTTGGAAGCAATACTTTAAACCCTGGGATTTCCTGAATCAGTTCATACACAAGATCTCTTCTCTTTTTGAAGGCATCAATCATGTATCTGTATTCGGAAGGATCTGTTTTCAATGCCGTAATGGATGCTCTCTGTGCCATAGTATTGGCTCCGCTGGTCATTTGTCCCTGTACTTTTTCACAAGCTTTTGCCAGCCATTCCGGACATGCAGAATATCCTATTCTCCATCCTGTCATGGCAAATGCTTTTGACATTCCGTTGATTACGGCTGTCTGCTCATATACTTCAGGAAACTGGGCAATAGAAGTCGTACTTGTTTCATAATTGATGTATTCATAGATCTCATCAGAAATGATAGTCACCTGAGGATATTTAGCAATAACTTTAGCGATAGATTTTAGCTCGTCATAGGTATAATATCCTCCTGACGGGTTACATGGTGAGCTGAAAAGGACTGCTTTGGTTTTTTCTGTAATAGCTTCTTCAAGCTGTTCTGCAGTGACTTTGAAATCTGTAACATAAGATGTAGGAAGCATCACAGAATTTCCTCCCATCATTTTTACCATTTCATCATAACTTACCCAGTAAGGTGCAGGAAGAAGAACTTCATCTCCATCATTGATAACAGATGCCAATACATTCAAAATAGCTTGTTTGGCACCATTGGAAACACAAATCTGGGTAGGTTTGTATTCCAGGTTATTATCTCTTTTTAATTTATATGCAATAGCCTCACGCAGTTCCAGAAATCCCGGAACAGGAGAGTAGTGGCTGTAGTTTTGGTTGATGGCATCGAAGGCTGCCTGTTTGATGTTGTCCGGAACATCGAAATCCGGCTCGCCAAGAGTTAAGCTGATCACATCTATTCCGCTGGCTTTCATTTCTCTGGCTTTGTTTGACATGACAAATGTCTGTGAGTATCCTAGTCTTTTTACTCTATCTGAAAGTTTATCCATGAATTTTTTTGAATTTTAACAAATATATAATAAAAACGTGTTGCAGAGATAATAAAAGTGGGATTGCTTTAAAGATTTTTGTCAGGTTTTTATCATTTTTTGGAAGGGAATCATTCTGATTATTTGATAGATATCAACAAATTGATTCCTGTTTCAGTAAAATAACAATCAATAAAGAGATTAAACGGGAAATTGTATGGAAAATAAAAATTATTTGTGAAGCTCGGGGTTTTGTATCTTTAATCGATTTAAGAATTATCCTATGAAATATTCCGTTTTTTTATTGCTGATTTCCTGTACTGTTTTTTCTCAGGGACGATCAAAAGATAAAGATGATGAAGTGAAGAAATATGTTTTGCAGGTCAATGAAGACTCATTAAAATCATACATAAATACCCTGGTAAGTTTTGAGACCAGACATACTTTAAGCTCCATAGATGACCCCAAACGGGGAATAGGAGCAGCAAGAAACTGGGTTATTAAAAAATTCAAGGATTACGCGAAAAATTCTGGTGGCAGAATGGAGGTGTACCTTCAGCAGGAAGATATCCAGCCTGATGGAAAAAGAATCGATAAAGTCGTCAATCTTGGAAATGCGGTTGCTTTTCTGAAAGGCACTGATCCTAATGATAAAAGAGTCTTCCTGATTGGAGGACATCTTGATTCTAGGGTGACAGATGTGATGAACAGAACTTCCGCGGCGCCCGGAGCCAATGATGACGGCAGTGGAGTAAGCGCTGTTATAGAAGCCTCGCGGATACTGAGCAGATCTTCATTTCCCGCTTCCATCATCTTTGTCGCATTTTCAGGGGAAGAACAATCCTTGCTGGGATCGAAAGTCCTTGCCGAAAAAATAAAAAAAGAAAATTTACAGCTTGAAGGTGTCCTGAACAATGATATGATCGGGAATCCTAAAGCAGGAGAAACTGGGGAGATTAATACCCGTATACTTCGTGTATTCAGTGAAGGGCTGCCTTACAAAGATCTGGACAAAAAGGCGATGGCTATCAGGAATCTGGGTTTTGAAAATGACAGTGAATCCAGACAGTTAGCGCGATATATCAAAGAGATTGCAGAACAATATGTCAAAAGACTTGAAGTAAAACTGATCTATAGAAATGACAGGTTCTTGCGAGGAGGAGATCATACCAGTTTTGTCAATAATGGATTTCCATCGGTAAGACTTACCGAATATTATGAAAACTATGATCATCAGCATCAGGACATCCGGATAGAGAACAATAAGCAATATGGTGATCTGCCGGAATTCATAGATTTTAAATATTTGAAAAGGAATGTCGCCGCTAATGTTGCCGTGCTGGCAAGTCTTGCAAAATCTACCGCAAAACCCGAGAAAGTAGAAATGGATGTTAAAGAATTGACCAATTCTACAACCCTTCATTGGGAAAAGCCAAAATCGGGAACACCAGCAGGATATTACGTATTGGCAAGGGAAACAGACAGTCCGGTATGGCAGAAAAAAATATTTACAACAGGACTTTCCATTAAAGTCCCGCTTTCGAAAGACAATTATATTTTTGCCGTACAAACAGTCAGCAAGTCCGGGAACCTGAACATACCTGTAATTCCGGGTGTTGCAAAATAATGCCCTTGTTGAAAACGGGTCTCAGAGTTTGGTCTGAAAAAGTAGATTTGAATACAAGAGAAATAAAACTTATTTTTGCTGTTTATAATAATTCACATGTCTGCATCGTTACTATTAAAATATTTCCCGGATCTTACTGAAAAACAGGTAGAACAGTTTACACAATTGGAAAAACTGTATAATGAATGGAATGAAAAGATCAACGTAATTTCCAGAAAAGATATGGAGTCGCTATACGAAAAGCACATCCTGCACTCTTTGGGAATTGCAAAAGTGATGGAATTTGCACCAGGAACCAAAGTATTGGATATCGGAACCGGAGGTGGTTTCCCAGGAATTCCTCTGGCCATCTTATTTCCTGAAACACAGTTTACCTTGATCGATTCTATCGGTAAGAAAATCAGTGTGGTACAGGCGGTATCAGAAGGAATAGGATTAACGAATGTTACGGCTATTCACGGGAGAGCAGAGAAACTGAAAGAGAAATTCCACTTTGTAGTGAGCAGAGCGGTAACCCAGATGCCTGAATTTTTAAGATGGCTGAAAGGAAAGTTTGAAAAAGAACAGTTTAACCCTAAACATAACGGGATTTTATATTTGAAAGGCGGTGATCTTGCAGAAGAGCTAGCCGGACTTCGATGTGAAATCTTCGATCTTAAACACTATTTTGATGGAGAATTTTTTGATACTAAAAAAGTGGTTTATGTATCAAAAGGTAATTTTAGTTCCTGATTTTACATAATTGGGGAATAATTTTTGCTAAATATTTATTAATAATCAGAAAATTGAAGGTTATGAAAAAACTTTTAAACATTGGATTTTCGGTATTAGTGTTTGGCGGGCTTCTGGTTTCGTGTAATGATGACGATTACCATACGGTTGAATCTATCGATAAGATCAAAATAGACAGCGTAAAAATTGTCAATGATACGATGGACGTTTTTGCGATTCAGAGCATAAAAACTTATTCCACTTATCCGTCTCACTGCGAAGGTTTTTACGGATACGATTATATTTACAACAATAATCTTGAGAGAACGGTTACTTCCTATAAATATATTACCAACGGACCTTGTACGCAGGGAAATTATGTAGGGGCCAACCAGATCAATTTCAGCCCGCAAAGAAAAGGAACCTATACTTTTAAATTCTGGAACGGCGGAAATAACTGGATTACGAAAACAATTGTAGTGGAATAATGAGATTGACTTTTGTATTGTGTTTGCTGGCCGCTCAGACTTTATTCGGACAGGTAATTACCTGGCAGGAAGGTAAAAAACTGACGTGGGATAATTTTAGAAGCCCGGTCAATAAGAAAAATAATCCTGATGTAGCAGCATATACCCACTGTGGCTGGGAGTATTCTGCCATAAAATCCTCTAATCCAAAATCGCCGGTTACGATTACCATCAAGACAATATTTAACGAAGATAAATCCTGGAAGGATGTCAAAAAAATGGATGATTACATTCTACTGCATGAGCAGAAACATTTTGATATTGCAGAATTATTTGTGAGAAAATTCAGAAAGGTAGTCGCTGAAAAAATAAAGACATCAGGTGATTACAGCCAATATTTCAAAGCACTTTATGATGAAATATCAATGGGTTATAAAAACTTCCAGATGGCCTATGACAGAGATACCCGCCATGGAATAGATAAAGAAAAACAGGCAGAATATAATACTGCGATTTCTAAAGAACTAGACAACTTAAAAAGCTACCAAGCCCTTGAAATTCCTCAATAAGATCATTCACGAACTGCTGACGCAAAACACGGATCTTTCTGCGTTTAATATCATTCTGCCCGGAAAGCGTCCCATTGTATTTATCAGGCAGATTCTGGAGGAAAATAATTATTCAGGACTCCTGCCCAACTTTTTTACTATAGAGGAACTCATCAATACGATTGCTGATCAACAGCCGATTCAGGGAATTCCGTTATGGCTTTTTTCATTTGATGTATACAGAAGTATGAATCTTATCCCAAGAGATGATTTTTCGGACTTTCTGAAGTGGTTTCCTACCTTGCAGAAAGACTGGGATGATATTCTAAAGTTTTCAGACAGTGATCTGGCGGTTCTGCAGTATATGTTTGATGAGGAAAGGATCAAGGAATGGGCTCAAAACCTTGGTGAGGACGATGATGTCCCAAGGAAGAAGTTTCTTAATTTCTGGCAGAATATGAGCGTTTTTCTCCCTGCTCTAAAGGAAAGACTGCAGGAAAAAAACTGGGCTACTTCCGGAATGATTCATGAGGCAGCGAAAGCTAAGATTGTTGATTTTGCTAAAAGTACCAAAGAACAGTTTGTTTTTTGCGGGTTCAATGCCTTTACTCCGGTAGAGGAAAAGCTGGTAAGAAGTCTTTTGCAGTGGAACAAAGCACAGTGCTTCTTTCAGGGAGACCGTTATTATTTTGATGATGAGAGACAGGAAGCCGGAAAATTTCTGAGAAATCATAAAACATGGAAAGAATTTGATGATAACAGGGCTTTCCAATGGATTGAAGACGATTTTAATCAACCTAAAAAAATTAAGGTATACGAAGTCTCCGGGAATGTAACCCAGACCAAAGTGCTGCCTGAGATCTTTAAAGAGATCAATAATAAAACCTATTCCAATACCGCTGTAGTATTGCTGGATGAAAACCTTCTTCCTGCAAGCCTTGATGTGATGCATGGTGTTGATAATTTGAATATTACGATGGGATTCCCATTGAAAAACTTATCTTTTTCTAATGCTGTAAAACGTCTTTTCTATCTGCAGAAACAGCTGGAAAAAAATAAATCCTCTTACTATTACAGAGATGTTTTTCCAATCCTGGAGGAACTTCCTAAATCTGTTGAAGATGAACAGGTTATCAATGATTTTAGAATCAAAGTAGAAGAGAGGAATATTGTTTATATCTCCAAAAAGCTTTTGTACGAGCTGCTCAGCGGGCTGTCTTACTTTGGACTCCTTCAGAAAGCGGAAGGAACCAATGTATATCTGGATATGCTTATCGACTTCTGCCAGAAGGTAAAATGGCTCGAAATAGATGATATTCAGTACGAGAATGTTTCGCACTTTGAAAATGCATTCAGAATCATCAAAAATCAGCTGACTCCTTACAATATCGAGATCAAAATGGAAACGCTGGAAATTCTGATCAACCAGCACATCAACTCTGAAAGTATAGATTTTCAGGGAGAGCCGTTGAGAGGATTACAGATCATGGGACTGCTGGAAACCCGTCTCCTGAACTTTGAGAATGTCATTTTACTTTCTGTGAACGAAGGGAAACTACCCTTGGGAAATTCTCAGAATACCTATATTCCATTTGATATCCGAAGGTTCTTTGATCTTCATACTTTCCTGGAAAATGACAGTATTTATGCCTATCACTTTTACAGATTGATTCAGGATGCACAGAATGTACATTTGCTGTACAATGCATTAAGTTCCGGAGTGAATACAGGAGAGAAAAGCCGTTTCATTACGCAGATCGAAATGGAAAGCTCACATGATATCGAACACGTGATTATTGAAAATTCTTCGGAGCCTATCGCTACCAAACCGATAGAAATTTCCAAGACACAGATTGTGCTGGACCGTCTTGAGAATTGGAAGAAAAAAGTATCTGCATCCCACCTTACAAGTTACCTTTATAATCCGATCGATTTTTATCTTTCCAAGATTTTGAATACCTCGGAAACAGATGAAATTGAAGAGGAATTGTCTGTGAAAAATTACGGAAATCTAGTCCATTATTCACTTCAAGAAGTATATGAGGTATTAAAGGGTAAGGTTTTAAAAGAAAGTGATTTAAGGAATTCAGTTAAAGCAATAGATCACTATATTAATATTGCCATTGAAAAGCTGAAACACCAGCCGGAATTCTATGAAAAGGGGATGAACTATATCCATAAAGCAATTGCTAAAAAGGTGATTGAAAATGTCCTTAATCATGATCTTGAACTGATAAAACAGGGCAATAAACTGGAGATTATTGACATCGAAAGAAAGTTTGAAAACATCGATTTTCCTCTTGATGGAAATGATAAAATTTCCTTCTTAGGATATATTGATAGAATTGATAAGCTGAACGGAACGCTGAGGATTATCGATTATAAAACAGCCAAGATCAAAAATCTCAGTGTGAAAATTGATGAGGATAATGTAGCTGAATATTTTCATAACAGCGATAGAAAACAGGCACTTCAGCTTTGTATTTATCATTATGTAGTACAGCATCTTCCTGAGTTTTGGGGTTTTCCGATAGAAACAGGAATCTGGAGTTTTGCAGATGCTAAAAAAGGAATGGTTTCTCTGCAGTTTGACAAAGGAAACATTGATGATGCCATGAAATCTGTCAAAAACCTTATTCTTGAAATCCTGAATCCAGATGTTAATTTTGTGGAAACTATAAAAACGTATTAAAAATATTTAATTACAAATAAAGAATGTATTTACCTGTAAATCAATGTTTTGTTTATTTATGATGCTGTAAATACATTTATTTTATTGACGGATTGCTCTGATAAAGCAGGTAACTTTTTGTGTATCTTTACTACTTATTAAAAACTTTTAAAGTTTAAATCAGATACATTAAGCACGACCAATGAAAAAAATCCTGATATTTTTTGCCATCGCTTTCTCTCTTATTATCAAGTCTCAGCAGAAGAATGATTCTCTGAATATTGCCCTTCAGAATGTGACCAAAGACACTAAATTCGGTCTTGCTCTCAGTGGTGGCGGAGCAAAAGGGTTTGCTCATATCGGAATTCTAAAGATGATCGACTCATTGGGAATCAAGGTAGATTACATTACAGGAACCAGTATGGGAGGAATTCTGGGAGGCTTATATGCAATGGGGTATAATGCTGACCAGTTGAAACATACGGTCTACAAAATGGATTGGGGCAGAATTCTGAGCAATAAAATGCCGTACAATAAAGTCAATATCAGTGAGAAAGACGAATATGATAAGTATATTCTGGAGTTTCCGGTAGTAAAAGGAATTCCGACTCTTCCAAGTTCTTATATTGAAGGACAATATATGGGGGAAGTGCTTAATAATCTTACTTTTAATGCAAAACATATTAACGATTTCAGCAAATTAAGAATCCCTGTACAGCTTACATCTTCCGATATTGTGAATGGGGGTCTTGTGATGCAGAAAGAAGGATCTTTGCCCTTGGCTATCCGTGCTACATTGGCAATCCCAGCAGCTTTTGCACCGGTTTATATCGATGGGAAACTTTTGGTAGATGGAGGATTAGATCGTAATTATCCCGCCAATGAAGTCCGTGAAATGGGAGCTGACTTTGTGATCGGAGGCTATACCGGTTTCAGGCTTTTTACCAAAAAAGAGATTGAGAATCCTATGAAGATGATTTATCAGACTCACGCCATTCGTTCGGTGGAGGATTTCAAACATCAGAAGGAGCTGTCTAATATCCTGGTAGACTTTGTAGACCCGTTAGGAGATATTACAACGAAGGATTTTGCCCAATTCAGAAGAATCATTAAAATAGGGGAAGTGGAAGCGAGAAAGCACCTTCCTGAGTTTGTCGCTTTGGCAGAAGCCCAACGAAAGTTAGGCATCAAGTATGAGCATGAAATGATTGAAGAAGTAAAATTGCCAACAACGAAATTTACGTACAATGAAGAAGATGGTACCCCTATTAAAGACCCGGCAGAGATTGAAGTGCTTAAAAGGCAAATGGGGCTTACAGAAGGGAAGTATTACGATGTTAAAACCATCAATGAAGCAATAGACAGAGTATTTGGAATGCGCCAGTACGTAAAGGTGTATTATACGTATACCAATGAAAACGATGGACTGGTGATGAATGTTTTTGTAAAAAGAGCGAAAAAAGGAGCTTTTAAACTGGCTCTGCACTATGATACGGAACAGTCTGTAGGGATTATCATCAACTATACTTACAGGAATATCCTTTTGAACAGATCAAGATTTTTGGCAACGGTAGATATTTCAGAACGTTTCAAGGCTAAAGTTGCTTATCAGCAGTTCTTAGACAACGGCGAGCGTTTATGGCTGGATCTGGAGGCTAAAATGGTTAATCTTAAAAGTAATGATCTTAACTTTAGACTATATGACGTAAATGAAGATGGCGGCGACCGTTTTCCCAACCATATGTACCGTAATATAACCGGTAAGATTGCCCTGAATTATAATATTACTCCAAATGCCTATCTGTCACTGGGAACGGAGTTCAGTACAGAAAGAATGTACAGTTTACTGGATAAAGTAGACCAGTCAAAAGTAGATAATTACAGTAAAAAACTATATAATCACAGCAATTTCAATACATTCCTTAAGTTTGAACAGAACAATCTCAATAAAAGATACTTTACAACAAGAGGGAATCATCTTCAGGTGAGTACAAGATTTTATTACGGCGACAGATATCAACTTTACGATCTGGAAACAGTACAACCCTTTCTGTATGAAATATTGAATCCAAAAGACGCTTATTATTACGAACCTAAGAATCTTATTTCTTTTACTTTAAATGAAAATTTTTATCATCCAATCACAAGAAGGCTGACCGTAAAAGCAAACGTATTCTTGGGGGCAAGTTTTGGATCAATGAGGGAAGATCAGGTTCCGTATCTATTCCTGAATCAGAAATATAACCTGGGAGGCAGTGAGTATAATTATGATCTGCTAAGCCCTGAATTCAATGGTCTCCGTCAGAAAGAGCTTCCTATGACTTCGGTGGCTAAGGCGGCAATATCCCTTCAGTACAGGATTATGAAAAAACTCTATCTTACGCCTTCTTTCAGCTATGGGAAAGTGAGTGAAGAGCTTTCACCTTTTAATAATAGTTTCGATATGTTTGGGTATGGAGTGAATCTTGGGTATGAATCTCTTATCGGACCTATCAGTTTGAATGTTTCCAGAAACAGCCAGCTTGATTTTTCAAGGATCTATTTCAGTGTGGGCTTTAAGTTTTAAGGAATAATTTGTATTAATTTAAAAGGTATAAAAAAATCCTTTCATCTAAATAATTACTTTAGATAAAAGGATTACTGCTAATGGTATCAATTAATTAATCTATTTTCTTGGGATTTCCGGTCTTGGCATTTTATAATAACTTCCGGACATACTTTTTAAAAATGAAACTATAGCATCTATTTCCTGCTCATTCAGATGTAAAGGTTGTATCAAATGGTCGGTAACAGGAAAATTAGGATCAGCTTTCTTTTCTTCGGGAGTAGGATTTATCATCTGCATACCGCTGTTGTATAGGCTGACAATCCCATGCATATCATCCATTAGTCCATTATGCATCCATGGAGCCGTATAGTCGAGATCTCTCAGAGAAGGGGTTTTGAACTTTCCTGTATCATCTGAATTTTTAGTGATATGATACAGTCCAAGGTCCTCATACTCCCTTTTGTAATAGGTAAGTCCTATATTGTGAAAAGATTCGTCTGTCAGATATTTCCCATAATGACAGTTCATACACCTTGCCTTAGTCCGGAATAAATGCATGCCGTAGATTTCTTTATCACTCATGGCTTTATAATCTCCTTTCATAAACTTGTCCAGTTTGCTTGGCTGGCTTCTGATCGTTCTTTGGAAAGTTGATAACGCTCTGGCGATTTTATCAAATGTAATCTTGTCGCTCTGGTAGACTTCTTTAAAAAGCTGTCTGTATTCTTTCAATTTAGACAGTTTTCCGGCGAGTTTTTCCGGTTTCATGTTCATCTCATTGTGCGCGGAGATAGGACCTACAAGTTGCTCTTCCAGTGTTTTGGCTCTTCCGTCCCAAAAATAAGAAAGACGGTCTGCAATATTAAAAAGAGACGGTGTATTTCTTTTTCCCTGTAAGTGATCCGTTCCCAATCCGACTTCCTGACCGTCTCCCCAGCCTAGCTCCGGATTGTGGCAGCTGCTGCAGGATATCTGACTGGATGAGGAGAGCTTTGGATCAAAAAACAGCTTTTTCCCCAACATTACTTCAGGAATTTCCTGCGTGTCATAATAATTGGAATCCCATTCTATAGCCTCAAATTCCTTCCAGTTGACACCTGCATCCACTGACGGTTTAGGCCAGTATTGTGAAGGTTTTTTATATTGTTCCACAGCTTCTCCATAATCTACCCTGTATTTTTGAAGGGTATGCTGCATACAGAATAATGAAACTCCTCCAAGGACTGCGACTAATTTAAGATCTGAAAATTTTATCATAATGTGTTTAAAAAATACTTCCTATACTGACTGAAAATAGCGTGTTGCTATTACTTTTAAAATTGCTGTACATCATCTTACCCCCTACAAAAGCAGTCTTGATAACAGGGAAGCTGAAATGAAAGTTAATATCAAGCTTTGCCTGCCAGAAATCTGAAGACTGAAAAGCAAAATTTTCCTGAAGCATAGTATTGATGGACGGCTTTCCGGAATTGTTGAAAAGAGCATCCTTTTGATAGACATTGGTTGCAGAAAGTCCTACGATTACAGATAATACCTGCTGATGACTGAAAGTTTTCAGCCACTGATAATCTGCCCCATACATCATCTTGCTCAATTCTATTTTTGATGCCGGGCTGCTGTATTTTTCCTTTTCCTGAGCCCATCCAAAGAAAGGAGACAGAGATGAGGTGGCTTTTTCATTCCCCAGTTGCACAAGTCCTTTAAAAACAAGACTATTAATCATGTGGTTATATTTTTCCACACTTCCTATCTGTATGTAGTTTCTTGAATTTTCATTCAGGAACAGGTTCTCGGTACCTTTGCGTTCCGTACTGTTTCCTTCGGCAGAAACTCCCCAGATTATTTTTCCGGAATCAAAGAATTTTCCCGCTGAAAAGGTAAACTGGCGTTCATCAATTTTGGAAGCGTTGAGATCTGCATATTCTGTCAATAGCTTATCAAGATTAAACTTTTTTAGCCCCATATTCAGGTACCAGCTTCTGTTGTCTGCTTCAAAGATCTGTAAACCTCCTCCATAAGACCAGCCTTCATAATACGCCTGGCGGAGTTTTCCGGAAAGCAGTTCATTGTAATTTCCCAGCCCGCTCATATTATAGATCATAGGATATCCCTGATTGCTCACAAAGCTCAGATAATGCTTTTGAGTATATTTTTCAGCATTCAGATAAGCTCCGATTCTGAACTTCTGAAACATCAGTTTATTGGCCCCTATGGCTAAGGAAAACTGGGCTGCCGTATTTTTAGGGCGTGGATCTACATCTCTGTAGCTTAACGTAGCCTGATAACTTCCGGTAATCCCCAGGGTGTAGGTATTGATCTTTTTGGAATATCCTCCTGAAAAGCTATAATTTTCAAACTTCATATCACCACCTACACTATCGGCGGCTACGTAAGGATAGATACGCTCATAATCTGCATTTTCGTTCCATACCACCTGCTTGTTTTTCCCCTGTGTGTAGGAAGCATTGCCCCAGACTGATGTTTGATCATCTAGTTTTTGTAAGCTGTAAACTTTTGCACCCCATAAGTTTTTACCTTTTCCTTTCTGTTGAAGTTGATTGGGAGTCTTGCTGTTTTCAGTAAATACATTGAAAGTCGTAATACTGTATTTTCTCGCACCCGCATGGCTGGCTGGGTTGATGGTAATACTGTTTTTAATAAGCCTTTCATAACTGTACTCTTCACGTACTTTTTCTATGATGGTATCATTGATCTGAGCCTGGATTTTTATACCTGAAAAGGCGATCAGCAGAATGGATATGGAAAGAAAATGTTTCATTTTTTAATTAAATAAAGATGGTTTTACACCATGTTCAAAATCTGCTGTAGAGTTGTTGGTATCTTTAAGAATATTTTTGCCGTCTATTGTTTTTCCTGTCACTTTTCTGCGAACAGCTTTACCAAAACGATTTTTATCTCCATCAAAAGTGGTTACAGAAGTCCATCCCATATCCAAAGAAGGAGAAGTTACCAGCCATTGGAATGAATCCTGTACACTTAGATTCACAGCATCTATGATCCATTCATTTGGAATTTTGACAGCAGTGCCATCCATAGGATATACATCACCGCCTATCGTAAGGTTGTAGGTATAAGTATATGAGTTTTGACCAATCAGAGCCTGATTCGTCATCCCTTGTGGCATACGCGCCAAAGCATAGGCATAATATCCCTGTGTATGAATCACCATTTTTTCAAAAACGTTTACCATTTTCGGAACCGCAGGATTGTCGATATCATCTGAATCTTCTTTGAAAATCTGGAAATTAGCATTGGAAAGATTAATGGACGAAGGATTAAAATCTTTATGATTAATGGCATCTTCTGCAATAATAATGGATTCTCCAGCTTTTACAGGATACATTGTTCCGTTTCCTGGAATTCTGATAATAGCACCGGCAGACAGCGTAGTTCCCATGATGTTGGGACTGTAGTCCTGTTTCTCATTGGTCATAAAACTGGATTGTATCAATAACATACCATCGGCATACAATGTCTTGTCCGTATTATTGGTGATTTTAAAATACTGATCACCGAAATACATGGCTCCCTGTGGTGTTTTGGTTCCGGTAAAGAAAACCTCTTCCAGGATAAGATCATTGCTGCTTCCTGATTTTAAGGACAAATCCAGCGTCTTGCTTGTTTCGCTTCCGCTAATGACTATTCCGTTTTGTACGCCGGCAACTTTAGCTTCTGTCGGCCCGGAACTGTCAGCATACATGATGCTTCCTTCTGCAATGATGTTATAGGTCCCTGAAGGAAGAACAACCTGCAGAGTATTGGTATTTGTAAGCTCCTGAGTAATCGTAAATCCAGAATTAAGTTCTTTGAAACTTATTGTAAGATGTTTATATTCTTTAACCTGAATATTGTCAGGAACTACCTTGAGTTCCAGTTTTAATGAGGTCTTTGCTTCCGAAGCATCATTGGAGTCTGAAGAACAGGCTGTAATAGCGATTGCTGCACACAATACGAGCAGTGTTCTTAATACATGTTTTAACATAACTTTATTGAATTGAAATTGTTTATAAATTGAAATTGATTTCCATTCCGAAGTAAGGATCATAAGCTCCTTTTCTGTTGATGGTAAATCCGTTGATGTTGTAAGGTGTGTAATAGCTGAATAACCGGTTGGCAAACATGGAGACAACAACCGCCTTGTTTCTGAAACTTTTCGTTACTTTCAGATTGACGTTCATTTCCATAGGTCTTCTGGAGGTGTTGTAGAGATCTTCATTCTGAGCGATAATCAGGCTTTCCAGAATTGTTCCTTTTACGGAATCCGGATTATAAGGAAGCACAGTGCCATTCTGATCCACATAATGACTTGGGATTCCGCTCATGGGAAGAAGTTTTCTCATAGAATACCATGAAAACTGGAATGATGAAGAAAAAACAAGATCCAGACGGGGAATATAAGTGTCCATCATCAGGTTGGTATTCAATACTTCATTTACAGAGTTGGGTTCCATTCCGTCATATAATCCCAGATAAGGATAAGGTCTTCCATCGATCAACAAATCTCTTCCTCTGTATACCGGAAGGCTGTTGCCATATTTCGTTCGGAACCATGCTCCATTTACAGTAAACCTAGTGTTGATTACAGGGATTCTATTGGAGGAATATTGAAATTCCACCCCTTCTTTGTCTACTTTGCTGCCGTTTTTCTGAGTTGTATAAAGAAAGTTCTCATTCACTGTCTGATAGGGAAGTGTGCTCACATCCGGCGGGGAAGTGATGGCATCATGATTCATTCCTGAAGTATCATATTTTTTGTACTGATATAAGGCATATTCATTCATAGAACGGAATGCATTGCGCATATTTTCTTTAAAAATAGTAACCGATAGCTGATGTGCTCCCAGGCTGAAATCTATTCTTGCTTCAAATTTTTCATTCACAGCGGGTTCTATGTCCGGATTCTGTGGATTGTAAACCAGTGTTTTATAATTGACTCTTCTATAGTTTGGATTATTATGAAAATAATTCAACTGCTGGATGTCTTTGTAAATAAGTTCCGGATACAGGAGATTAAGATCCGGGAACAGACTCTGCTTACCATATCCTAATGTTAAAGCTATGGTTGCTTTTTTATGCATCCAGTCAAAAGAAGGAAGTTCCCATTGAAAGTTGGCTCTGGGGTCTGCATACAATTTTCCGTTCATTTTGAAATGAGAAGGCAGATTCATCATCGTATTGCCTCTTAGTCCTAATGCCAGTGTAAGTTTGTGCTTACCTGCTTGTAATGAATTGACAGACTCCAGAAACAATGCAGAAGTCATATAAGCAGGAACATCACGGTAAGCACGCGGTCTGAATGTTGCCTTGGGATCAATAGGTCTGTAGATGTCAAATACTTGTCCTTTGCCCCAGTTTTTACTCATTTGCCAGTCAAATCCGGCATTAAACTCATGCGTTATCGATTTATAATTGACCTGAAAGTTATTGATCATTTTGACAAACAAATCGAGAGGTTTTCCATCCACGGTATAGTTTGAAATATAGCGGGGTTCCGGATAGTAGCCATCGTATTCTCCTTCAGTTGCTGATAAAGGAAAGGCCGTTGCATTTTCCAGCTGGATAAATTTAGTCTGCTTTATTTTATCAAATCTTTGGTTAACGGTTGCCTGGATTTCGGTTGATCGATAGAATGAAGGCTCATTTTTAGTATAAGTAAACAGATTGGAAAGGCTCAAAAGATGATTGTTCACTTCATAAGAATTGAGTTCAGACAAATCGATGTCGGGATCAGATTTTGAACCGTCCAATGAACCGGTATAGCTAAGGTTGCTTTGCCATCTGGCCGTTCCACGATCATATTTTTTTTCTTTTATTATGGCAAGATGAGCGGTAATTCTTTTATAACTTTCCAGACGGTCTCTTGGGTCGGATTTTGCATTCAGGTAATCTATACCTGTGTTTATTTTCAGATCTTTTTCCTTATTTTCAAAACCTTTGCTCACCGCAAAAAGCTTACTGTAGCCATCTGCTTTAAATCTTGCTTTCCATTTTGTATAGCCGGATTTATTGGTGATTTTTACAATTCCGGAAGTCAGATTTCCATAGACTGCAGAAGGAATTCCGCGAAGAATCTCCACACTTTCAATCTGGTCTGTAGAAATACTTCGCATATCTACACCACTGGTTATATTAAGTCTTCGCTTGAGACCGTTATTCGTTTTATCTAAAAAATCATAGGTATACTGCAGATTAGAATTAGAGTTCAGAGGAGCTCCATCCACCAGGAAAGTAGTCCCCATGGAAGACGTATTATAATCGCTGCCGGGTCTGCCGGTCTCACGAAGACTGATTTTGTTAACCTGATTCAGAACCGGGTCTCCGGATCTTCCTCCGGGAAGAAGTTCCAAAAGATCGGAAAAGCTTGATGGCTGTAAATGCTGCATCGCCCGCTGGCTGATCATAGAGGAGGAGGTAAGCCCTTTTCCTTCCTTGGCGGTGATAACGACTTCTTCAATAGTATTGAGTTTCTCTGAAAATGGAAAAACGAAAATTTCAGACTTTGTTACGGATATTTTGCCGACATACCCTAGAATTCCGTTTTTCCAGGCTTCTATTGTATATTTTCCCGGAATAAGGTGCGCTACTGCCATTCCATTGTCATTGGTAGACGCTGTATAGGTATTTTCTTCAGAAAAAATCTTTATTTCAGAGCCTTTTACTGAGGCTTGATCCTTGTTCTTTATTTCAAAGGTGATTGTAAACGGTAGGTTCTGTGCCTTAACTGCTGTAATTGTTGTGAGAAAAATAAGAAAACTGAAAAATCGGAGCCTCAAAGGGGATTGGGAGTCATTATGTACCATCTGGCATTATTCTTTCGGCAAAAGTAGCAGGCTCAGTATAAGTTTACTAATTTTATTTAGAATAATTTAAAATAAATGACAAGAATCATTTATGCGATTTTAAAATAATATTTATTGAAAATTAAAATTTTAGGATGTAAAATGATTAATAATAATGAATTACGTAATTCTGCTTGTCTTTCATTGAGTTTTATTTCCAATTATTTTTTGTGGAGTTATTTTATCGCTTAATTCAGGAAGATAGATTGGAACAATAAGAATGTATACAAAAAAGCACTTCATTGCTGAAGTGCCAAAATTAACTTGAAATGATATTATGAAGAGGATTGAAGTTATAGTTTTACTTTTTTATGAATGACTTTTCCATTAGAAAGGGTGACTTGTACCAGATATACCCCCGGTTCTAAATTTCTGGATTCAAATAGGGGCTTGTTAACTTCCTGCTGAACAACCAGAGAACCGGAAATACTGTAAATGCTGATATTTTTAATATCATTGCCGGCTTTGGCAATAATTTGCTGTTTTTGGGTAAAGATATCCGTATTGCTTTCGGAAGATGGTGTTCCGCCAATTGCTTTATTGAACTGAAGATTATAATACGGAGTGACTACTTCAAAAGTGTAGTTTTTATTCTCCAGATCCTGCAAATTGATTCCTCCAGCTTCACGGTATTGTTTCTGAGAAATGCTTTTGACCAGCGTTTTACTTTCATCAAAAACATAGACAGCAGAAAGTTCATCCTGATCAACTTTTAATTGTAGAACGGATGGCGTTGCAGATTGTACGATTTCGTTTTCAGAAACCTCCTTAGGAGTGTTTTTGATGTATGGAATTATTTTATTTTCATTATTTTCTGATACTTTCAACAGATAAACTCCATCTTTTAAAGTAGATAAGTTGCGGTCAGTTGCCGTTCTGCTCTGTATTTTTTCTTTATTGAAATCTGTAATCTCAACCAGCTCCATAGCACCGAGATCAGGTTTTATCTGAGAAGGTAGCAGAGTGGTTTTTTCATTAGTTTTCTCTGCTGACTGCTTGCCGAAAATGGATCCCGCAATTGCCCATTCATTAAGAAGTCCGCCACTTCTCAAAGTATTGAATTTGACATTGGAAGCCAAGGTGAAAGGCAGAATTCCTCCTACATGTCCGATAGGTCCCCAGTAAAAAGAATCCAGCTTATATTTATTCAGATCCCACCATGCATAATATCCACGCTGAACATCGATGGTTTTTGAAGTGTTTTCAGGCGGAATAGCCAGGTCTACAGTAGAATGCCCCAATGTCATAGGTGTTTTATTGTACCAATCGTAGACATCCTTTGGTTTCATACATTGTCTGAGTTTATTATTAGGATTGGTGGTGACATCGTTTACAAAGTTGGGTGTAAATAATTTTCGCCATATCACAGGGCCCCATAAAAGACCCCCATTATCCTGAACAACATGATAATTATATTTATCAAGATATTCTGCAGAAATAACTTCCGAAATGTTATTATTATAGGTTTTATATCCTGTGTTATTGCAGGTATGAAGAACATTGGCAAGGAATGAGGTAAACGGATAAAAATCTTTTTCCAGAACTCCTTTATTTAAGGTTACTCCGGAGAAATCATACGGACCGTCGCCCATATACGCATATTTGAATTTGATATTATTGGGATTGGAAATGCTTAATCTTTTTAAAGTAGACATGGCAGCATGCGCTCCCTGGGAATATCCGGCTAGGAAGTATTCATCATAGCGTTTCACACCCAATTGTCCAAGCACTTTATTGGCAGCAGTAATAAAATCAATAGTAGCTCCTGCTTCAGTGGCATAGTCTACATAAGGATGAACCCCGTCTCCAGATCCCATTCCTACATAGTCAGGTGCCATTA
Source organism: Chryseobacterium sp. KBW03 (assembly GCF_003852415.1). Lineage (NCBI taxonomy): Bacteria > Pseudomonadati > Bacteroidota > Flavobacteriia > Flavobacteriales > Weeksellaceae > Chryseobacterium > Chryseobacterium sp. KBW03. The sequence continues at coordinate 176,198 of NZ_QAJO01000003.1, forward strand.
AAACATAGCCATTAAGTACATAAGACAGTTCAACAACAAATCCTGCAGTTAAAGTTCCCTTGAAATTAGACGGAACATTGTTTCTGCTGTCTGTTGTTCCATGATCTGATACAACTGTTGATAATTTAAATCCTACATTAGGATACATCAGCAGTCCGGTGGCTTTTACAAGAACATTGTTTTCATTTTTGGTGTAATAAGTAATCTTGTAACCTTTTAAACCAACATTAAAACCGTTGAGGTAATTGGCAAATTCCGGAGCATCCTGCTCACCCAGATTATTGGCGATAAAATTGATGACTCCCTGTGGTGTTAAATCCAGTTTCTGTTCAGCGCTTACCAGATCTCCTGCTTGCTGTGCAAAGTAGAATGGAGCGGTAAGCCCCATTAAAAAAGTCGTAATTTTTTTCATATTGATGATTTTTTGTGTTCATTAAGGTAATAACTTTAACAAATAGACAAAAATATTATAGCATCAATAATTATTCATTGAATATCAATTCTCTGTAAAGTGAGTAAAATAAAAGAGTCTGGCCGAAGGCCAGACTCTTTTATTTATATTTTTTGTCTTTCTTTAGAAAGCGTTGATTCCTGTAATATCCAATCCGGTGATCAGTAAGTGAACGTCATGTGTTCCTTCATAAGTGATCACTGATTCCAGGTTAGCAGCGTGTCTCATCATTGGGAATTCACCCATGATTCCCATACCACCAAGGATCTGTCTTGATTCTCTTGCAATTTCAATCGCCATATTTACGTTGTTACGTTTAGCCATAGAGATCTGAGCGGGAGTTGCTTTGTGAGCATTTTTAAGATTTCCTAACTGAAGACATAATAACTGAGCTTTTGTAATCTCTGTTAAGAATTCAGCCAGTTTTTTCTGCTGAAGCTGGTAAGAAGCGATTGGTTTTCCAAACTGATTTCTTTCCTTAGAATACTGAACAGCAGTACAGTGGCAGTCAATAGCAGCACCGATTACTCCCCATGAAATTCCATATCTTGCAGAGTTCAGACAAGATAGAGGTCCTTTTAGTCCTGTTACTCCAGGAAGAAGGTTCTCTTTCGGAACTTTTACGTTATTAAATACCAGTTCTCCGGTTTTAGAAGCTCTTAAGCTCCATTTATTATGAGTTTCAGGAGTCGTGAATCCTTCCATTCCTCTTTCCACGATCAATCCCTGTACTTTCCCTTCCTCATTTTTTGCCCATACCACAGCGATATCGCATAGAGGAGAGTTGGTAATCCACATTTTAGCCCCATTCAAAAGATAATGATCTCCCATATCTTTAAAATAAGTTTCCATAGAACTTGGGTCTGAACCGTGGTTAGGTTCTGTCAATCCAAAAGATCCGATCATTTCTCCCGCAGCAAGCTTAGGAAGATATTTCATTTTCTGTTCCTCAGAACCGAATTCATTGATAGGAAACATCACCAAAGAGCTCTGAACCGAAGCTGCAGAACGTACTGCGGAATCTCCTCTTTCCAATTCCTGCATAATCAGACCATAAGAAATCTGGTCTAATCCTGAACCGCCATACTCAACCGGGATATAAGGTCCCAACGCCCCGATTTTCCCCAATTCTCTCATAAGATTAGGAATATCCGTATGATTTTGAGCGGCCTGATCAATCTGCGGCATTACAAAACTCTCTACCCAGTCTCTTACAGATTGGCGGATTAGTTTGTGTTCTTCAGTAAGTAAAGCATCAATTCCATAATAATCAGGGATGCTTGTAAGAGGATAATATGACATGATTTTTTGATTTGGTTAAAAATAGCATTTTTCGTGGTGTCTGAGAAATTTTTTTGAAAACTTATCTTGAAGTTGGTTTTCAGACAGATAATGCCCTTTTTATTTGTTTACAGGATAAATTCTACATTTTAAACCTCCTCATCATTGGAGATAGGATACTGATTGGTAGAATTATGAACTTCAGTTTTAAATTTATACAGATAAGGCGCTTTATTGGCTGAGCCGTCATACAATTTTTCCATCCTGTCAAGGATATTTAAGCTTAAAATTTTACGCTGGAAATTATTTCTTCTGAATTTTTGCCCCAAAATAGTTTCATAAAGGGACTGAAGATCTTTCATCGTAAATTTCTCAGGAAGCAGATTACTGGCTGCCACTTCCGTATTAATATTCATTCTAAGATATTCTAACCCGGTTTCTATGATTCGGTCATGGTCAAAAGCCATCTTGGGTAGGTTGTTGACCTCAAACCATTCACAGCTTTCATTGAAAGCATCAGGAAAAGTATTCGTCAATGAAAAGTCGATAAGACTGCAATATCCTACGGTAACAAATCGTTGAAAAATCCAATGGTCTCCAGGAACTTCTATTCCTTTATTTTTAAGAAGAATCTGGTGGACATTATTTTCTGTACGGTCTATTCTTCCAAAAGTATGAAACTGCTTCAAAAATAAACCTTTAAGATGTGTTCTCTCATACAAAACCCTTTCAGCAGCCTCCCTCAAATCTTCATCATTGAAAACAAAACCACCCGGAAGTGACCATAAATCAAGATCATGGTACTTTAAAAGAAGAACTTTCAAAATGTTATTATGAAAGCCGAATATAGTGCAGTCAACAGATATATGGGCTACAAAATCTTTTGTATCGATAAGCTCCCGAAGTGTTTCTTTACTTTTTGTGTCTTTGATTTTCATGGCAGTAAAAATAAAACTATTTTCTTTTTGAAACATTAAAAAATACAAAACTAATCCCAAAAAGAAGAATTACAGAAGATAAAATATACAAAGGATAGAAATTTAATAATTTTTTTTCAAATAGTATTGCCATAATAATAGAGCTGACAGAGCTGCCCAGAGAAGAGAAAATAACAATAAGTGAAGTAAAAAGATTAACCTTTTCTTTATCAACCTGTGCGATCATCTTCGAGTTGATGACAGGATAAAGGGGAGATAAAAAGAAACCTATTACCGGAAATAAGAAAAGAATCAATCTTGAATTTACAGATTCAAAATATTGTATTCCTAGAATAATTAACAGCAATGCAATAATGAAAGCCATACAGGAAATATAGTAACTAGGCAATGAAAATCTTCGGATGATATTCGCTGTTATCGTTCTTCCTGCATATGAAAATACCGCAAGGAAAGAAGTGGCCTGAAGGGCAAAGAATGAATTGACTTTCAGGTGGTTTTTATAAAAAGAAGGAAGCCATGAATTGAATCCCTGCTCTACAAAAACAATAGAAAAAACAACTCCCAGAAATAAAATTACGGTAGGGGTCATAAATCCTGATAGTTCAGAGAAGATATTCTTATTTTCCAGAGGTCTGGATTCTGATATGTCAATCTTTGAAAGCAAAAAAATAGTGATTGCTGATAAGAAAGCGATGATTAAAAAACAAAATTTCCAATATTCAGAATAAGAACTGGATATAACCCATCCAAAAAAGGTATTGACGACAAAAATTCCGATCATAAAAGAAGCTTCCACATTATTCATCGTTTTTGCCAGTGACTTTTCATCCGAAATATTGTTTCTGATAATCCCGAATACACAGATCTTGCCAATAGCAAAACACGCTCCGATGATGGCAAACCACAGCTTAAAAAACCAGAAAACCTCTATAAACGGAAGAAGGCAAGAGCAAAAACCTACAATCACCAAAGCCGAAATCAATGCTTTCTTCGTTCCTGTTTTGTTAATAAAGCTTACTGCAAAAAGAGAAATAAAAGCAATGGGCAGGTCTTTAAAAGATTCTAAAAGTCCCAGTTCTCCATAGGTTACTTTTTCTTCCGACAACTGCAAAATGATAAGTCCCATACAGTTCAGAACCATTGAAAAAATAAGAAAGGAAAGTTTTAGAGGAAGAGAAATTTTAGAAAGCTTGATGACCATTTTGGGAGACTTCTTTATTGTTTTTTTTTGAAATTTTATGAAATATTGATGCGAAGATAGGGCTTCTAACCCTGAAAAATAAAAGAAAAATTAAAATATTTGTGAATAGAATGTTAATTAATTGAAAAAAAATATATTTTTATTGTCTCAATTTGAGAATTAAACAATAACTGTATATGAATGTAAGAATATCAAGAAGTCTTGGAGTCATTGCTGTGCTGTATTTTACGGCAAACTTCAATGCGCAGACTACCGTAAAGGACACTGTCCCAAAAGAAAATAAAATAGACGAGGTCGTAATGATTGGTTACGGCAGTCAGAAAAAAAGTAATGTGACTGGAGCAATATCAAGTATTAAAGCTTCTGATATTGATAATGCTCCAACAGCAGGAAGGCCCGAACAGGTACTTCAAGGAAGGGCAGCCGGTGTTTCTGTCATATCAAATTCAGGACAGCCGGGAACCGCTGCTACTGTCCGCGTTCGTGGTATTACCAGTTTCGGAGCAGGAAGTAATGATCCTTTGTGGGTAGTAGACGGAATTGTGGTGGATAATATTGGCTGGTTGAATCAGTCTGATATTGAAGGAATGGAAATTCTTAAAGATGGAGCTTCTGCGGCCATTTATGGAGTATCCGCTGCAAAAGGAGTTATTTTGATCACAACAAAGAAAGGTGCAAAAGGGAAAATGAATCTTTCCTATAATGGCTTCTTTGGCGTTGGAAATGCTTCTAAAAAGCTCGATCTGTTAAATGGATCACAATATGCAACCATCATGAACGAGTCTTACATCAATGATGGGCTGAAGCCTGTGTTGGGAGATCCTTCATCATACGGAGTGGGAACAGATTGGCAAAAACAGATCTTTAACAGTGCACAGCGTCAGTCTCATGAATTTAGTATTAGTGGAGGAAATGATAAATCTACTTTTTATTCATCTTTTGGGTATTATGATCAGCAAGGTATTGTATTGAGAGATATCTCAAACTATAAAAGAGTGAATGCCAGATTAAATTCAACTCACAAAGTATTCGACTTTTTGACAATAGGCCAAACTTTTGCGTATACTCATACAAGATCTCAGGGAGTTACTGATAATGGTGAATTTGGAGGACCTTTAAGTTCAGCAATTAACTTGGATCCATTGACTCCTGTCATTGTAAAAAATGGGATTAATAATGAGCCTAACTTTAGTGACTATGTTAATAATCCAAATTATGTAAGAGATCCTAATGGAAATGCATATGGAATCTCACAGTATGTAAGTAAAGAGATGACCAATCCGCTGGCTTTCAGACAAACTCAGTTAGGAAGATACAAATGGTCTGATGATATTATAGCCAATGTATTTGCTGAACTAAAGCTTAATAAACATATCACCTTTAAATCAAGCATGAACGGGAAGCTTTCTTATTGGGGAGAGCAGGTCTTTACACCAACTAATTACCTGAGTACAGCTAATAAAAATGACTTCAACAGCCTATTCAGACAAACTGATAAAAAGTTTGAGTGGAGTACTGAAAATACACTGACCTATCAAAATAAGTTTGGATTGCATAGTTTAAATGTATTACTCGGACAAGGTTACTATGAATATAATATCTCTTCAGGACAAAATACAAGATTTACCAATCTTCCGGTAAATAATTGGGAAGATGCATCTTTCAATTTTGATATCTCTCCGGAAAATAAAACAGGGAATGCCTGGGATGGAAAACAGACACACAAAGCTTCTTATTTTGCCAGAGTGGTTTATGATTATGATAACAGATACCTTTTTACAGGAACAATCCGTAGAGATGGATCTTCAAAATTCGGAAGCAATAATCACTGGGGAAACTTCCCGGCAATGTCTTTAGGCTGGAATGTGTCTAACGAAAGCTTTTGGCCTGAAAATAAAGTGATCACCAATTTTAAGCTGAGAGGAGGATATGGGGTATTGGGTAATGATGCGATTGATGACTTCCAGTTTGCCAATTTCTTAATAGCGGGAAGTAATTATACTTTCGGAGATAATATTATCCGTGTCGGATATGCACCAAGTACCCTGGAAAATCCCAACTTGAAATGGGAAAGAACATCACAGTTCAATATTGCAACAGATCTTAAGATTTTCAAAAATTTTGATCTAAGTGTTGATGTTTACAGAAAGAAAAGTACCGATATTTTAAGAAGAGTTGAGCTTCCTGGCTATTTAGGATTAATTAATAATCCATATAGAAATATTGGGGATATGAACAACGACGGAGTTGAAGTAAGCTTAGGTTACAAAAAGAAATGGTCAGACTTTGGTTTTTCTGTCAACGGTAATCTTGCTTATTTGAAAAATGAAATTACAAGACTTGAAGATAACAGAACTTATGTCAACTTTGCTTCTTTCCAAACGCTGGGCGCTGTTTCCAGATTACAGGTTGGTGAGTCCTACGGTTCTTTCTATGGGTATAAAAATCTGGGCGTTTTCCAAAATCAGGCGGAAATTGATGCCTATAAAAATACGAATGGAGGATTAATTCAGCCTAATGCAAAACCTGGGGATTTCAAAAGACTGGATGCAAACGGAGATGGAGTGATTGATGAGAAAGATTATATCAATCTGGGTAATTCGGTACCAAAATATACGTTTGGACTTACGATCAATATGAATTATAAGAATTTCGACCTGATGATTTTCGCTCAGGGGCAGGCTGGTAATAAAATTTTCCAGGGTCTGAGAAGACTTGATATTCAGGAAGCCAATTATCAAACAGCCATTTTGGACCGTTGGACGGGTGAAGGAACCTCCAATACAATAGCGAGAGTTACAAGAAATGATGATAATCAAAACTATACCAGAATGTCTGATTATTATCTTCAGAAAGGAGATTACTTACGTCTTAAATTGGTTCAGATAGGCTATACTTTATCTAAAGATGCGGCACAATCTATCGGAGCTTCAAAAATCAGATTCTATGTGACAGGAGAAAATCTTGCCACTTTTACCAAATATACAGGTTATGATCCTGAAATTGCAGGAGCAGATACATTTGGGATAGACAGGGCTTTCTATCCACAGGCAAGAACTTTCCTTTTCGGAGCTAATGTTCAATTTTAATAATTAAAAAATGAAAAATAAAAGATTTATCTATAGAAGTCTATCTGTTTTATTTCTAACAGGTATTAGTTTTGGAGCAGTATCTTGTGACAGAGGAAATTTAGAAGATGTAAAAAATACAGGTACTTTTGATTCAAACAACTATTTTAAAAATGAAGAACAGTCATTCACCGGTTTGGTAGCTACCTATGATATGCTGAGAAAATACTCTGGTGGATTTGAAAACATGGTGACATTCTTCAATGGAGCCTCTGATGATTTCTACTCAGGAGGAGGAAATTCTTCAGATGGAGCAGGAATTCAAGGGTTTTCCAACTATTCAATCAATCCAATTATCATGCCTGCCAGCTATTGGAAAGACTATTACCAAGGGATTGCAAAGGCTAATCTTTTGTTAGATAGAATTCCGGGGGCCAGCATGAATGAGCAGACAAAAAAGAGATTTGTTGCAGAAGCTAAAGTACTAAGATCATTATACTATTTTGAACTCTTAAGAATGTTCAAAAATATTCCCCTTATTCTGAAACCAGTTTTGGCCACAGATGATTATTATAATATTCCACAGGAAGATCCTGCAAAAGTATATGCTCAAATAGAATCTGATATTGTTTCTGCAATACCGGACCTTATGATGGTTCCATCCGGAGCAAGTGAAAAAGGGAGAATCACACAAGGTACGGCCCGTGCTATTTTGGGTAAAATTTATTTATATGATAAAAAGAATACTGAAGCAGCGGCTCAGTTTGCGGAGGTAAATGGTACTCCTGGGGGAACCAGCCAATATGGATATAAACTTGTTGCGAATTATGCAGATTTGTGGAAGGTAGATAATAAGTTTACTACAGAATCTGTTCTTGAAGTAATGCACACCAACGTAAGTAATGCAGATTGGCCGTTCTGGGGTTCCGGAAAGGATGAAGGGAACTCTATCAATGTAATGCTAGGTATCAAGTCTTACGGACGTGTAGCTAATGTTCCGAATAATGACGCTCCGGATCTTTATGCAAGCTGGGGATTCAATCCTGTTACAGACGACCTGTTTAATTTCATGCAGGGAGACCCCCGTTTGAATGCTACTATTTTCAATGGAAAAAAATTCAAAGACGAAGGGAAAATTACCTACTCACCCGGATATAGAGACACAGGATATTTCCTGAATAAATATTTACCGAGAAATGCAGATAAATCTACTTTGCCAGGACCTACAGAACTGAATTTCCGTCAGAATTATATTGCGATAAGATTAGCAGATACTTACCTGATGGAAGCTGAAGCTTTAGGAGGTTCAGGAGGAAGAGCTCAGGCATTATTAGATGCGGTGAGAACAAGAGTCGGTTTGGCATCAGTTCCAGTTTCTTTGCAGGCTATTAAAGACGAAAGAAGAAGAGAGCTTGCAGGAGAGGGCCACAGATGGTTTGATCTGGTTCGCTGGGGAGATGCACCGTCAAAACTGGGAACAAGAGGATTTAAAGCAGGAAAAAGTGAAATTCTGCCTATCCCTTTTAATGAGTTGGCAAATACTGCTTTAAAACAAAATCCTGGATACTAAAACATGAAGTTTCACAACTTATATAGTTTCTTTAGAGGTGCCGCACTACTTAGTGGTGTGGCCCTTTTTCCTTTATCGTGTACATCACTTGCTAACAATAAAGGAAACGAAGTGCAGTATTGGCTTACAAAAGGTGATGAAACCGTAAAATTACAGCTGCAGACTCCGGTTAAATTTGTAAATAACTCCAACAGCTTTCAGAATATTGAAATTGATGATTCTCAAAAGTTTCAATATGTTGATGGTTTTGGATATACATTGACAGGAGGAAGTGTTGAGGTAATCAACCGATTGTCCCCTTCCAAAAGAAAAGCATTGCTTAACGAACTTTTTGGAAACGATAAAAATTCAATCTCCATTAGCTACTTAAGGTTAAGCATAGGAGCATCCGATCTTGATGGGGAAGTATTTTCATACGATGATCTGCCTGCAGGGCAAACCGATGCTTCTCTTTCAAAATTCAGTCTGGCAAAAGATAAAGTACTTATTGCGATGTTGAAAGAAATTTTGGCAATCAATCCGAAAATAAAAATCATTGCAGCCCCATGGTCTTCTCCTGTCTGGATGAAAGACAATGGAAAATCAAAAGGAGGAAGCCTGAAATCTGAATTCTATGGAACATATGCTCAGTATTTTGTAAAATACATCCAGGGGATGAAAAAAGAAGGCATTACGATTGATGCCGTAACTCCGCAGAATGAACCTTTGCATCCGGGAAATAACCCAAGTCTTTATATGCCGTCCGAACAGCAGGGGGATTTTATAAAGAACCATTTAGGTCCGGTTTTTAAAGCTAACGGAATCTCGACCAAAATTGTTGTTTATGATCACAATTGCAACAAACCTGAATATGCTATTGATATTTTAAAAGATTCCCAAGCTAATCAGTATATAGACGGATCCGCTTTTCATTTGTATGAAGGAGATATCTCAGCATTAAGCACTGTGCATGATGCTTTTCCTGATAAAAACTTATACTTTACCGAACAGTGGACAGGCTCAAAAGGAACGTTTACTGAAGACCTAAACTGGCATACCAAAAATGTAATCATCGGTTCTATGAGAAACTGGAGCAAAATTGCTTTGGAATGGAACCTTGCAAACGATCCGAAATTTGCCCCGCATACAGACGGTGGATGTACAGAATGTAAAGGAGCTATTACGGTTTCTGACAGTGAAAACTTTACCAGAAATGTTGCCTATTATATTATTGCCCACGCTTCAAAATTTGTTCCTGCGGGTTCTCAGCGTATTGCTTCTACGCAGACGGATAAGCTTTCAACAGCAGCTTTTATGACTCAATCTGGGAAAATAGTTTTAATTGTGCAGAACGATAATCAGGAAGATGAAAATTTTAATATTAAATTTGCCGGGAAAACTGCTGCTGTAGCAATTTCGGGACGTTCTGCGGCAACCTATATTTTTTAATTCGATACAATGAAAAAAGCATATTTTTTACTGGCACTTTCCACATTAGGAATGAATGTTTACGGACAGAAGACCATTGATCAGAAGGTGGCAGAGCTGCTTTCTAAAATGACTTTGGAGGAAAAAGTTGGGCAAATGGTCCAGTACAGCGGGTTTGAATATGCTACTGGGCCCCAGCAGTCTAATTCAGCAGCCGTTTTGGAAGAAATTAAAAAAGGAAAAGTAGGCTCTATGCTGAATGTAGCGGGCTCTGAGGAAACCAAAGCATTTCAGAAACTGGCCATGCAATCAAGGATGAAAATTCCTTTACTGTTCGGACAGGATGTTATCCATGGATACCGTACTACATTTCCTGTGAATCTGGGACAGGCAGCAAGCTGGGATCTGGGAATGATCGAAAAATCTGAAAGAATTGCTGCAACGGAAGCTTCGGCTTATGGTATTCACTGGACTTTCGCTCCCATGGTAGATATTGCCAGAGATCCGAGATGGGGAAGAGTAATGGAAGGTTCCGGAGAAGATACCTATCTGGGAACAAAAATAGGATTGGCGAGGATCAAAGGGTTCCAGGGCAGAGGGTTAGGAAGTCTTGATGCTGTGATGGCATGTGCAAAACACTTTGCTGCATATGGTGCAGCTGTTGGTGGGAGAGATTACAATTCTGTGGATATGAGTCTCAGACAACTGAATGAAACGTATCTTCCACCATTCAAAGCTGCTGCAGAAGCAGGAGTAGCCACTTTTATGAATTCCTTTAATGATATCAACGGAATTCCGGCGACCGCTAATCAATACATTCAGAGAAATCTTTTAAAAGGAAAATGGAATTATAAAGGTTTTGTGGTTTCAGACTGGGGGAGTATCGGAGAAATGATTCCTCATGGCTATGCTAAAGATGCCGGTGAAGCCGCTGAGAAGGCAATCCAGGGCGGAAGTGATATGGATATGGAAAGCCGTGTTTACATGGCGGAACTTCCAAAACTAGTGAAAGAAGGAAAAGTAGATCCAAAACTGGTAGATGATGCAACAGCAAGAATTTTAACCAAAAAATTCGAAATGGGACTTTTCGACGATCCTTACAGATTCAGCAGTGAAAAAAGGCAGAAAGAACAGACCGATAATCAGGAGAATAGAAAATTCGGAAGAGAATTTGGATCAAAAAGTATCGTCCTTCTTAAAAACCAGGGAAATATTCTTCCACTTTCAAAAACTACAAAAACTGTTGCGTTGATTGGTCCTTTTGGGAAAGAAACAGTGGCAAATCACGGTTTCTGGTCTATCGCTTTCAAGGATGATAACCAAAGAATTGTTTCGCAGTTTGACGGAATTAAAAATCAACTGGATAAAAATTCCACTTTATTATATGCAAAAGGCTGTAATGTTGATGATCAGGACAAAACTCAATTTGCAGAAGCGATAGAAACGGCAAAAAAAGCAGATGTTGTCATTATGACATTAGGAGAAGGCCATGCGATGAGTGGTGAAGCGAAAAGCAGAAGCAATATCGGCTTTACTGGTGTACAGGAAGAATTATTGAAAGAAATTGCCAAGACTGGTAAGCCAATCATTCTTATGATCAATGCAGGAAGACCTTTGATCTTCAATTGGGCAGCAGACAATATTCCTGCAATTGCGTATACATGGTGGCTGGGAACAGAAGCCGGAAACTCTATTGCAGATGTTGTATTCGGCACGGTGAATCCCGGAGGGAAACTTCCGATGAGTTTTCCGAGAACAGAAGGGCAGATTCCTGTGTACTACAATCATTATAATACAGGAAGACCGGCAAAAAATAATACAGACAGAAACTATGTTTCAGCCTATATAGATCTTGATAATGATCCAAAATATCCGTTTGGATATGGCTTAAGCTACACCGATTTTAAATATTCTGATATGGTTTTAAATTCGGCAAGCCTTACAGGAAACCAGACTTTGAATATCAGCGTTACTGTTTCCAACACAGGGAAATATGATGGTGAAGAAGTGGTACAGCTTTATATCAGGGATCTTTTTGGAAAAGTGGTACGACCTGTAAAGGAATTGAAAGGTTTCCAGAAAATATTCATCAAAAAAGGAGAAAGTAAAAAAGTAGAGTTTAAACTGACACCGGAAGATCTGAAATTTTTTGATGATGATTTGAATTTTGACTGGGAAAGCGGAGAATTCGATATTATGATCGGAACCGATTCTCAGCATGTACAGACCAAAAGAATTAATTGGGTGAAATAAGCTCCATTCAATAGGAAAGGGTTTAGCCAAAACTTAATACACATGAATTTCAAAGCTAAAAGTATTATCAAAATATGTGCAGCAGGAACTTTCTTCATTTCTGTTCTCAACTGTGCCTCAAACAAACCAGATTCTGGCAGAACCCTGATATGGAATGATGAGTTCAACGGTAAAGGGCTTCCCGATTCATTAAAATGGAATTACGATGTAGGTGGAGGAGGCTATGGTAATGAAGAAGCTCAGTTTTATACAAAAAAGAGGCTTGAGAATGCGAGGATGGAAAAATGAAATTTGGTCATTGAAGCTAGAAAAGAAAATTGGGAAAACAATAAATATACTTCTGCAAGACTTTTAACCAAAGGAAAATTCTCTTTTCAATATGGTACAATAGAAGTGAGAGCAAAGCTTCCCAAAGGTCGTGGAACATGGCCTGCAATCTGGATGATGAGCGAAAATATGAAGAAATGGCCGGATGACGGTGAGCTGGATATTATGGAACATGTGGGTTTCAATCAGGGGTATATACATGCTTCTGTTCACACTAAAAAATACAATCATATTCAGGGAACGCAGAAAACGGATACGCTGATTATAAAGGATGCAAGCGAACAATTTCATGTTTATAAAGCAGACTGGACACCGGAAAAAATAGACGTTTATATTGACGATCAGAAATTTTTCACCTACGAGAATAAGGAAAAGAACTATGAAGCATGGCCTTTTGACCAGCCTTATTTTATCATTTTAAATCTCGCCATAGGCGGAATGTGGGGCGGAAAAGAAGGGATCGATGATACTATTTTCCCACAGAAGTATTACATAGACTACGTAAGAGTCTATCAAAATAAATAATGAAAATGAGGACCAGATGGGTCCGGAAACAGAAAAAAATCATGAGAAAACTAATTGTAAGTTGTTTTGTAGTAGGCGTTGTCATCAATGTCAATGCTCAGAATTATTGGAAAAAGAATGAAGGGAAAACAGCTAAAGTAATCCTTACCAACTCCAAAGTAAATGAGAAGATGGTGGATAAAGGTGCCGTTAAGTTTGAGCAGTTTGGACAGCCCAAAGAAACGGACGCCTGTATTTTTGTAGCTCCCAATTTTAAATATCAGAAACTGATAGGAATTGGTGGCGCTATTACAGATGCATCAGCAGAAACTTTTTATAAAATGCCGAAGAATAAGCAGAAAGAAATTCTGGATGCTTATTTTGGGAAAAATGGATTGGGATATACCGTTGTCCGCACCAATATGAATTCCTGTGACTTCTCCAGTGATTCTTATACCTATGTAGAGGATAATGATACTTCGCTGAAGAGTTTCAACGTTGCCCATGATGAGAAGTATAAGATTCCGATGATCAAAGAAGCTCAGAAAGCCATTGGAAATAATTTCACATTCTATTTCTCTCCCTGGAGCCCACCGGCCTGGATGAAATCAAACAAAAGTTTATACAAAGGAGGAAGATTAGAAAACGAATATTATCAGACCTGGGCAGATTATTATATCAAATTCATTAAAGAATACGAAAAAAGAGGAATTAATATCTGGGGACTGACCGTTCAGAACGAACCAATGGCTACCCAAAGCTGGGAATCATGTATCTACACCGCTGAAGAAGAAGGTGAATTTCTGAAAAAGAACCTAGGGCCAACCCTTTGGAAAAACGGATATAAAGATAAAAAAGTCATGATCTGGGATCACAACAGAGACCTGATCTATCAGAGAGCAACCACTACATTAAGTGATCCTGAAACATCAAAATACGCTCATGGAATTGGGTATCACTGGTATGAAACATGGAATAATAAAACGCAGCTTTTTGACAATTTAGCAGAAACCCACAGAGCTTTTCCAGATAAATTCCTGGCCTTCACCGAAGGATGTAAAGAACAGTTCAGTATGGATAAAATCTATGATGTAAGCCTGGGAGAGCTGTACAGCAAAAATATGCTGAATGATTTCAATAAAGGAAATGCTTTATGGACCGACTGGAATATTCTTTTGGATGAAACCGGAGGCCCTAATCATAAAGGTAATTTCTGCTTTGCTCCCATTATTGCGGATACCAAAACAGGAGAGGTATTCTACACGTATGAATACTATTATATAGGACATGTTTCAAAATATATCAAGCCGAATGCTCAGAGAATAGGAAGTTCTTCCAACAGAGCTGCATTGACATCTTCTGCGTTTATGAACGAAAACGGACAGTTGGTAACTGTTATTATGAATGATTCAGACAATGATATCGATACCAATCTATGGATTGAAGGAAAGGCTGCCAGGTTGAATGCTCCGGCACACTCTATACAGACCGTAATTTTATAATATCATATTAATATTATTTTTGACAGAATCGGCGGCCTCGAAGAGGCCGCCGATTCGCTTATCATATATCTGTATAAGTTATTGTACAGAAAACTTACCGGAAATAGTTCCATTGCTGTTTTGAGCATTATAGAAATAAATTCCGGTTCTCATGCCTGAAGTGGAGATGATTGTTTTACCTGCTTTCACCTGTTGGGATTTTATCGTTAATCCTTCTGCATTCACTAGAGTCAGCTCATAAGTACTTCCATTTTCAGGAAGACTGATGGTTAGGTTTTCACCTTGTTTTACTGGATTAGGATAAGCGGTAGAAGCAATCTCCTGTTTCGCAGAAATAGTGGATGTTGCAGCTGTTACCTGCTCAAGAACCCACTGATGATTTACCCCTGCCGGACCGTTCATGTCCTGATCCCAGATATTAATATTGGTACCTGAAGTTTGTGAGTTGGCAGGATTATCCATGGCTTTCATATTAGATAATGCGGTTCCTATGACAAGGGTGTTTGATAGGTAAGGTCTTAATACCCATTGTTGATTATTACCACCATGTTTCTGATATTGTACCAGCGTAGTACCATTGGTTATATTGGATGCGGGAACATCAATCGCCAGGCCTGAAGCACGATTGATAATGATATAATTATTTCCCGTTTTTTCCAGTTTCCATTGTTGAGCCAGGTTGCTGTTAAAAGGATATTGAACCATTTTGGTATTGGCTGCAGCACTGTAATTAGCAGGGCTTATGTATTGACTGCTTCCTACACATTTTATTCGGTAGTAGGCATTAGGATCAATAGTAGGTGCGGTTATAATAGTATTGATTGTTAGATTATTATATCCGAAATTGGAAGTTTGTTTAAAAATATCTTCCAAGACAACACTCACATAATATTTCCCCGGTTGGGAATTCGCAGGAAGCGGTACCTGGGCACTTCTCTGATCTGGGCGAATACCCGTAACCACAGCTATAGGAGTATAAGAATTTGCCCAGCTGGCTTCTGTATATAATGAAACCTTATAGGAAAACTGCGGGCTTGTGGTGTCTGAGTTAACCCAATTTACATTCACTGTATTATTAGAAGTATTATAAGATGGAGTAACGGTAGTCACGGTAACTGGGGTCGCTGTTGCAGGTTTTGTGCCATCCTGAGTGATTCCGTTGAATGTTACCGAACCACCAGCAGGTGCCGGAGCTGTACCACATGAAGTTACCTTGATCGCTGTATTATTGAAAGCTGCTTCTGCTCCCCACGATCCTGTTCCGGCGGAAGCTGTATATCGTGAAGGTTTGGACCAATTCCCTTGCGCGTTCATGCTCCAGAAGTTTCTGAAATATCCGCATCGGGTGGCTTTGCTGGCAGCTGAGTTCCAGTTTTCTACAAAGCCTCCCAGTTTGGTTCCTGTGAATTTCGCATCGTTTTCAGGAGTGACAATGGTGACATAATGTTTCCATTTTCCTGTACCATAATCAAACATAAAAAATCCGATTCTGGTTTTTCCGTCACCGGTAGACCATCTTCTCACGACAGTGGCATACCAGATTCCGGGAGTCCATGGCATTGGATTGTCTGTGTGAAGACCTGTTCCTTCTCCTCCGAAACCATCTACAAAAGTATTGGGAGCAGTATATTCTGTAGTGCATTGCGGTACGTTGGTATCCTGCAAATCCCACATTGAAAAAATGTTATTGTAGATTTCGTTCTGTTTGTACTGAATTCCTGCATATCCGCCTCGCGGACCCAAAGAAAAATTCAGAGTAGAGTAATAGGTATTAACCTTTTTGCAAGTGTTGTCTGCCATTACTTCAGAATACCAGAGTTCACCGGAATTAGCCATATCAAAGCCTTCAAGATAAGGACCCCAGCTTGGGCAGGTCTGAGCATTGGAAGCATTGAAAAACGAGGATGCAGCAATAAGTAATATTGCAGTACAAGATTTAATTTTTTTTTCCATAAAATAAGTGGTTTGGTAATACTAATTTATGGATATTTTGAATATTTAATAAATATTTTGAATGAATATTATGGACGTTTTGGAGTAAATGATTGAATCCAGTTAAATTGCTGAAATATATTTTTTTATTGTAATGGTTATCATAAAAAAAGCAATGCATCGTGAATGCATTGCTTGTATTGAATAGGATTACTCCTTTATTGTATTGAAAAAATAATCTTTCTGATTATTATTCTACATCATATTTGCTGATTACTTTCTGAGTAACCCCTGAACTGCTGAACCCACCATCATGGAAAAGATTCTGCATTGTTACTTTTTTAGTAAGATCAGAGAATAGCGTTACACAGTAGTCTGCACATTCAAGAGCCGTAGCGTTTCCTAGTGGAGACATATCTTCTGCATATCCAAGGAATCCTCCGAAACCTTTCACACCGCTACCTGCTGTAGTCATTGTAGGAGACTGAGAAACAGTATTTACACGTACTTTTCTTTCACCCCAATAGTTTCCGAAAGTTCTTGCAATACTTTCCAGATACGCTTTGTTATCAGACATATCATTGTAATCCGGGAATGTTCTTTGAGCAGCAATATAACTAAGTGCCAAAATACTTCCCCATTCGTTCATACAGTCTTTTTCCCATGCTACACGCATTACTTTATGGAAAGAAACAGCCGAAATATCCCAACCTTTTTCCAACCAATCGTAGTTCATTTCTGTATAATGTTTTCCTTTTCTTACATTGATAGACATACCAATAGAATGAAGGATAAAGTCGATTTTTCCAAATTTGGCAACAGCGGCATCAAAAAGTTTTTCAAGATCTTCTACAGAAGTAGCATCAGCACCTATTACTTCAGAACCTGTTTTTTCTGCTAAATCATTGAGCTCTCCCATTCTCAAAGCAATAGGAGCATTAGATAATATAAATTCAGCACCCTCCTCATGGCATCTCTCAGCAACTTTCCATGCGATAGATTGTTCATTAAGGGCTCCAAAAATAATTCCCTTTTTGCCTTTAAGTAAACCGTATGACATAATTTTTTAATGTTTATTATAATACAAATGTAGCAATAATTGTGGTTATGACATAATAAAAATGGAGCCTTATCAATTTAAGACTCCATTTTATTGAAAATATTTATATGACTGAAATACTAATTTGTTTTCTTATTCCATTCTGCCTTTACATCCTCTGCCGCATCTTTGGTTTTTTCCCATGCCTCATCTGCTTTATCCTTAATATCTTCCCATGCATCGGATACATTAGCTTTTACCTTGTCTAGCCAGTCTTCCTGATTGGCCTCCTGATCATTACTTCTCTTTTCATTGATAAAGTCTTTGGCCTTGTCTGCCAATTCATTGATTTTCCATTTCGTTTTGTCTGCTGCATTCTGTATAGAATTTTCTACATTGTTTACTGCATCTTCCGCTTTATTATACTCTGAATTGTTCATAATACTATAAATTTTAGTTTGGTATCAGTAATTAAACAAGAACCATTCCTAAAATCAGATGTCTCTGTTAAATTTTTCATAATCTTATGTTATAGTTTTCCAAATCAAGGTTACCTTTAGATAACAAAATAGATTATTATGGAAAAAATACGTTGTGGATGGTGTGAAAAAGATGATCTCTATAGAAAATATCATGATGAAGAGTGGGGAAGACCCATCTATGATGATGAAACAATATTTGAATTTCTGATTCTTGAAAGTTTTCAGGCAGGACTGAGCTGGTATACTATTTTGGCTAAAAGAGAAAATTTCAGGAAAGCTTTTGACCATTTTGATTATAAAAAAATAGCAGTCTATTCTGATAAAAAGATCGAAGATCTGATGAATGATTCCGGAATCATCAGAAACAGGCTTAAAATTATGGCTACAGTTACCAATGCACAGAAATTTTTGGAAGTTCAGAAAGAATTCGGAAGCTTTTCCAGCTATATTTGGGACTTCGTAGGCGGAAAACCAATTGATAAAAGACCCGAAACTCTATCCGATATTCCTGCCACTACAGAAATCTCCGACCTTATTTCCAAAGATCTCAAAAAAAGAGGGTTCAAATTTGTCGGTTCAACGATAATTTATGCTCATATGCAAGCGACCGGAATGATGAATGACCATATAAAAAGCTGTTTTACGAGAAAATAATACTTATACTTTATTCATTTTTTAGTGAAGTTTATTAATAATAATGCAATTCAAAAAACTAATCGGAAAATTAGAGATATCTGTAAAGGCTTATGAATACATCATTTGATAACTGCTTGATATTTAAACATTTTTCATTATAGAGTGATTAAGGTTTATTTTAATCACTATAATGTGTTTTTAATTATGATTTTATCAATAAAATTGATATATTATTAAAAATTTGTATATTTGCATCCTCAAAAAAAAGCAGATAATGCAAAAAAACTATAAACTACGATACACTCTTCTTTTATTATTCTTTAATTATTTTATATATGCTCAGGTTGGGATAGGGACTCCTAGTCCGGCACCCTCAGCGATGCTGCATATTAATGCCAGCAATAAAGGGGTACTCCTTCCAAGTATTGCTTTGGCAAGCACAACAGACAACGTTACCGTGCCTTCACCAGCAGACGGGCTGATTGTATGGAATAACGGAACTTCTACACTGTTGGAAATTGGATTTTATTATTGGTTTGAATCAAAATGGAATAAAATTTTGGCAAACGGAGGTACTCCCACCAAAATAGAGGATGGAACCAACTGGAATCTTACAGGCACAAATGTTGGAAATTATGGGGGAGCAAATACCACACTCGCATTAGGAACAAAAACATATGACGATCTTATCTTCAAAGTGAATGCATTAACGGCCGGAAGATTAGGCGTTGATAATTCTGTAAGCCTTGGAATAGGATCCACTGCAGGGCAGAATGGTATTGCCATTGGGAGTGCTAGCGCTGCATTTATGGGAATATCTATTGGGAGTGCAACAACAGTTTCCGGGAATGAAGCTTTGGCAGTGGGAAATAAATCGACTGCAGGAGGTTTCAGATCTACCGCAATTGGATTTCATGCCCAAACCAGCAGTAACGAATCTGTTGCCGTTGGAAATAACTCTTCTGCGGATGGATTTCAGTCTATCGCATTAGGATATAACGCGAAAACGAATACAAATAGCGAAACTGCTTTAGGATATAATGCAGTAACAAATAGTCAAAACTCAACGGCTTTAGGCTCTGGCGCTAATGCATTGGGACAATATTCAACAGCAGTAGGATATGGGGCAACTACTTCACAGGCCAATGCCATTGTTCTGGGAGACAATAATGCAAATGTAGGGATTGGCACTGGCGCTCCGAATACTTCTGCGAAACTGGACGTAAACGGACAGTTCAAATTTGGGGAAAAAGGAAGTGTGCAGAAAAACCAGATCAGTTTTGAAGCATGGCCGGGAATATCTATTAATAATTTGCCTCCCGGAAAATCTACAACAATTGATATTCCGGTTCCGGCAGGATATCAGCCTGGTTCTACAAGAGCTGTTGTCGTGGTTTCTCCAGCGGGAGACTTTCCAGGAAACGCTTCATTTTCTATCTCGAATCCAAGGATGACTTCCACTTCCAGTATTACCATTAATCTTACTAATATCTCAGGAAATGCCAGTGGTTTATATTACGGACATTTTTATGTGATGATCAATGAGTTTTAAATAATAGGTTTTTTTATTATAATTGATATGGTGTTAAGGGCTTCCGACTGGAAGTCTTTTTTATTGTTATCAATTTTAATTAAGCTTACGGGGCTGAAGCTCCTTCCGGGCATCTTGCCAGCTTTTTCTTATAATAAGATATAAAGGGAAAAAAGCTAAGGGAAGCGGGCTGATTCCATTAAAACCTTTCTTTATGGTGACATAGATACAGGCTGCTAACAGTATTCCCAGAATAATACAAAAAGAAATATGGGCTGCGGAACGTTTTTTTTCTTCTTTTGTAAGTTCCTCAATGGAGAGTTCTGAAAGCTTATTCGTTTCCGGCTGCTTAGTGTTTTTCATGTTCAATGGTTAGTTTTTGATTGAGCTAAAATAATAAAATAATCATAGCCTGAAATAGAATCCAAAACAAAAATAGAGTGTGGCTCTATAAAGTGGCTTTAATCTTCCGTGGCATTAATGCACAGAAAATATACCTGATGAAGAAAAGTTTGAAGCAAAAGGAAAGAAAATTTTTTCCCAAAAACTGGTTTCCTAAGGAATGACAAAATGGATGGGAATTTTTGTTATTCATAAAAGAATCAATATTTTCAACAGAATAAAATTCAATAGGAATGGGCTTAGGCCCGTTTGTCAATACAATAATAAACCATTGGCTTTCGCCAAAACCTATAAAAAAACTCCGGAAATAGCTTCCGGAGTTTTAATATGTAAATAGATTTAATTACTTAATAATTCTTTCCAATACCCAGTCAATAAGGTTTTTCTCAGAAGCATGGTGGTCTGCTGAGAACTCACCGCGTCTTCTATTGGCAATAACGTTGTTTACCGTGATAGCTTTGTGCCCTAATAATTTTGAAAGAGCGTAGATCGCAGAGGTTTCCATCTCAAAGTTGGTAACTCCAAGATCATTCAATGTTTCTAAAAACTTGTCATCCACTGCTTTTAGACGAAGCTGTCTTCCCTGTGGAGCATAGAATCCCGGGAATGTTGCTGTATTTCCGTGGTATTTGGCATCTTTGTAGTAGTCGCCCATTTCTTCTGCCCAGTCTGAGAAGTAAAGCATCGGCTTTATTTTTTCATAAGGAAATTTCTCCAGGAAGCTTTTAGAAAACTCATTTTCGAAGTTATAATCCTGATAGAAATGCATCAATCCGTCCAATCCTACTACATTCTGAGTAACCAGCATATTATCAACCTGTACATCCGGGTTTACACTTCCACAAGTTCCCATACGGAAAAGTTCAAGAGCTTTGTGCTCGGTTTTAAACTCTTTGTTTTTAAGATCGATATTCACCAAAGCATCAAGTTCGTTCATAACGATATCGATGTTTTCAGTTCCGATACCGGTTGACATTACGGTAATTCTTTCTCCACGAAGCGTTCCTGTATGCGTATAGAATTCTCTTTTATTTTTTTTGATCTCTACGGTATCAAAGTATTTTGAAACTTTTGCCACTCTGTCCGGGTCACCTACAAGGATGATTTTGTCAGCAATATCTTCAGGGAGAAGATTCAGGTGGTATACACTTCCGTCTTCATTCAGAACAAGTTCTGAGGCAGCAAGTTTGTTTAGCATAATATGTATATTTTTTGTTTTTTTAATTAATCATAATAGCGTCTTTGTAAGGAGATGCCATAACCTCGTAGATGTCATTATATTCTTCTACAATCCTTTTCTGACCGTTCATTACCTCGTATACAGTAACGACCGTTTTTTCAATATTTTTAGGATCTTTTCGTTGTGAAGTGATTTCGTAGAAATGATCATCTTTTTTAAGAATAGAAACCAATTCTTCTTTTGTGGAGTTGTTGGATGTCATCATTCCAGGAAAATCCATAAGGATATTGTTAAGGTCAGTATAAGTTTTATAAGGTTTGGTTACCCCATTGGAATATACATAAACATTAGGAATCTCTTTATCCTTCTCAAGGCGGACCAAATAATAATCAGAACCTCTTTTCTCTGCATATACAGCCATTTCCTGCTGCTTTCCGGATTGTTTTTCCGGTTGTTTTTTCTTCTGTGAAAATGCAGTCATAGAAAGGAAACTTGCTATAACAGCAAACCATAGTTTTGTTTTCATAATACTATCTTAGTTTTTTTGATGTGTTGAATTTAATGTAAAAAATCCTCTCCCAATAATCTCCCGCCATTATTTTTACCGGTATTTTGAAAAACCGTTTCCTTTAGAATAATGAATTTGATTTCGGGGTTTAAAATTAGTAAAAAATATTGTATCAGAAATATAAACATTATTTAATCTGCTATTAAAACTGAGATAACATCAGATTAATACTTTTGCCGCTAAAAATTAATGAGATCTTACCCACTGCTTGTAATTGTCCTTCTGATAGGATTTGCAGTAATGTCTTTTAATCCTGTTTATAAAGGAGTAGAAAGTGAAAATACATTTGTCAATAAAGGATTAACCGACTTTAAAATCAAGCTGGAACAGCTGAAATCAGATGTTGATAAGTTCTCCGAAGATCGTATTTCCCTTGAAGAATTACAGAAATCCCTGAGCAGTACAAGAAATTCATTTAAGGAAATAGAATTTTATATTGCCTACCATTATCCTGAATTTTCCAAAACCCACCTTAATGCGGCCCCTTTGTTTCATATTGAAGCTGCGGGAACATCGGCATATACACTTCCTCCCGAAGGATTGCAGGTGCTGGATGAACTTATATTTTCAGATGAAGCAGAAAATGAGAAAGAAAAGATTAAAACCATTACAGCCTTTTTATACAAAAGCTATTCCGGGTTTTATTTAAGTGCTTTAAAAAATGGTTTGAGTAAAGGAAACAACAAAACATTACCCTTAAGAATAGAACTGATCAGAATATACTCACTTGGAGTGTCAGGTTTTGATACCCCCGGATCTTTGAACATTTCTGAGGAGACAAGCCATGCGCTTTCAGGGATGCAGAAATACATTAATGATGATCCTTATTTTAAAAATTATAATACTAAAAAAGCCAATCAGACTTTAACAGCAGCGATCAGCTATCTTTCAAAAAATACCGATTTTGAAACTTTTGACAGAATTGAATTCTATAAAAAATACATACAGCCATTGTATGAAGAATTAGGAAAGTGGGATGGAAGACCTGATGATTTGAAAGAATTTTCCGGTTGGAATGTTGGAAATAAAAACTTTTTCAGCAGTGACTTTTTAGATCCTTATTTTTATACCCTATTGAAATCTTCAGAAGATAATCCTGACCTCCGAAACCTTGGGAAATCTATTTTCTATGACCAGAATCTGAGCGGTAACGGAAAGATGAGCTGTGCGACTTGCCATCTTCAGGAAAACGCCTTTACAGATCTTAAAGCAAAATCACAAAGCAATGTAGAAGGAAAAACAGTTTTGAGAAATTCACCTTCTTTATATAATGCTGTTTTTGCCAAGAGGTTTTTCTATGACCTTCGTGCTTTTTATCTTGAGCAGCAGGCAGAGCATGTTATTTATAATGATCAGGAATTCAACACAAGCTACGAAAGCATTATTCAGAAGCTAAAAACAAAACCTGAATATAAAAAAGCATTCCGTACCGCTTTCAAAGACGGAAAGATTAGCAAGGAAAATTTTTCAAAGGCATTGAGTTCATATGTCGCTTCATTGTATTCGTTTGACAGCGATTTTGACCGTTTTATGAGGAATGAAAAAGAGGTGTCTGATGATGTGAAAAAAGGATTCAATCTGTTTATGGGAAAAGCCAATTGTGCAACCTGCCACTTTGCGCCTCACTTTTCAGGATTGGTACCCCCATTTTTTAATGAAAATGAATCTGAAGTACTGGGAATAACCACCAGACCAATCAAACAGCTTCCGGTGGAACTTGATCAGGATTTAGGAAGAGCAAACAGCCCTGTGAAAAAGGAAAAATCATGGATTTACGACTATTCTTTCAAAACGGTAACGGTGAGAAATATTGCCCTTACCAAACCTTATTTTCATAATGGAGCTTTCAATACACTGGAAGAAGTTCTGGATTTCTATAATGAAGGAGGTGGAGAAGGATTAGGATTGAAAATGAAAAACCAAACGCTGGCCCCGGATAAACTAAACCTCACAGAAACAGAAATAAAACAAATTATAGCCTTTCTGAATGCTCTTACCGATGTGAGTAAAGCGAAATAGGTAGGTATGTTGGAGGGTTTGAGAGTTTTAGAGTTGGAGGGTTAGAGCTGCGAATTGGAGGGTAGAGATGTGAGTTGTGGGATTTCGGGATTCAGGATGTGAAGTAGGGGCATGGAAATTCACAGGGTAGATAAAGTTTTGATGTACTTTTGATGCTTATTATAAAAAATATAGGAATGATAAATTTTAAGCAAACGGCTTATGTTTTATCTTCATTTAATTATATGTCACATTTCAATCTGAATCTCCCAATCACATAATTATCTCCTGCATCCCAAACCCTCAAACTCTCAAACGCTCGGACTCTCAATCCCTGCAACCCCGCATTATTTAACAAAAAATTAATCCCCTTAACATTAGGTTTTTGATAATTTAATATTGACTGATTTATATTTAAAGTCCTATTAACAGAAGGAAAGCTTTAAAAAAATAGTTTTGCAACGTCTAATAAATCTAATAAGAAATGAAAAGAAAACTACTAGCAATAGGAGCTTTGGCTGTACTTGCCAGTTCTGGTATCCAGGCACAGACCTTTATATTCAATAAGAATGCATCCTGGAACTACAAAGATAACAATCAGGCTCAGCCAGCCGGATGGAATGCTAAAACCTATGACATTTCAGCATGGTCGGTAGGAGACGGCCCGCTAGGATATGGAGATCCTGTAACTACAACGATCAATTCCGGACTTACCACAGCTTATTTTGCTAAAGACTTTACCGTAGATTTTTCAACGCTTTCCGATAATATGGAGCTTGGGGTAATGAGAGATGATGGTATCATAGTATACCTTAATGGTGAAGAAGTCGTTAGAGATAACATGCCTGCAGGTACTGTTACATTCAATACTTTCTCAACAACTACCATTGACGGGGCAGCAGAGAGTGTTTATAATCTTTTTTCTATCCCAAAATCAAAATTTGTAAACGGTGTCAACAGAATCTCTGTTGAATTACATAACAGAAGTGTAACCAGTTCAGATTTAAGAATTGATGCTTATCTGAAAACAACAACCAATACAACTATTCCTGTAGCTTGTAACGGAACCCATATCAGCTGTTTTACTTCAATTGTACCTACAGCACAGACCAACAAACTGATTATCCCTGCTGAACATAAATACCAGCTTATTCTAAAAGAAGGGGATAGCTATACTGAAGGAGGAGGATTCGTAGGAGGTCAGAATGACTTTACAGGGTATGTTGCAAAAGCAGGAAGTAGTACCAACGGATATCTTTCTGTAAACCATGAAACAAATCCTGGAGGAGTTACCATGGCAGAGATCAACTATAATGCTACTTCAAAGCTTTGGCAGCTGACAAAATCAAGAGCGGTAAGCTTCTCAGATCCAAGTCTGGTACAAACCATCAGAAACTGTTCAGGAGGAGTTACCCCTTGGGGAACAATAGTGACAGCAGAAGAATCTGTTACTTCCAATGATGTGAATGCTGACGGATACAAAGATTATGGATGGTTGGTAGAAATAGACCCGGCTACTGCTCAGGTTATCTCTAAAAACCCTAACGGGACAAAAGGCAAGCTTTGGCAGATGGGGATCATGAACCATGAAAATGTGGTGATCAATAATGCAGGAACTGTAGCTTATTATGGGGAAGATGGAGGTACTCATATGGTGTACAAATATGTAATGGATACTCCCAATGATCTTTCTTCAGGAAATCTTTATGTTCTAAAATTAGATCAGGGATTGTCTGCTGCAGGAGATCCGGTAGGAACTACAGCAACTTGGGTTCAGGTTCCGAATAAAGAAAAAGCTGATCAGAACAATACCAATAATAATGCATTATCAGTAGGAGGAACAAAATTCAACGGAGTAGAAGATGTTGACATCAGCCCGTTGGATGGTAAAATCTATTTTACAGCAAAAGGACTAGACAGAGTATACCGTCTTCAGGATAACGGAACTACAGCTTCTCAGGTAGAAACATTTGTAGGAGGAGGTTCTTCTGTATATTCTTTCAATACCGCTCAGGGAACGAAATCTGAAGCTTGGGGAGACGGAAATGACAACCTTACTTTCGATGAACTTGGAAACCTTTGGGTACTTCAGGATGGAGGTAAAAACTATATCTGGGTAATTGCTCCTGATCATACACAGGCTAACCCTAAAGTAAGATTGTTTGCTTCTATGCCATCAGGTTCAGAACCTACAGGATTGACATTTACCCCTGATCACAAATTTGGTTTCTTCTCTATTCAGCATCCGGATTCAACCATCTCTACAGATATTGATGCAACAGGGAATACCATTGATTATAAAGGAAAATCAGCAACAATCGTAATTGCACTTAAAAATAACTTAGGAATTGAAGGTTCTTTAGGAACTATTGAAAACCATACTGCAGAAAATACAGTGACAGTAGCTCCTAACCCAACTTCCGGAATCGTGAAAATCAATTCACCAAAAGGATTGAAAGATATTTCTGTGACAGCTTACAGCATGGACGGGAAAATCGTTTATACTAAAAAATTCAATGGAATCAACAAAGTATTAGACCTTGATTTCACTCAACAGTTGGAAGGATCTCGTGTTTTAGTTTTAAATATTGAAGCTGAAGGAGGATTCCAGAAAACAGTTAAACTTTTAAAGAAATAAATTATTTATAATTCTTGTCTGTCGGCAGCCTTGGTTGCTGGCAGACGTTTTATCTTTATGAAAAAGCTTTTCTTACTTATTTCCATACTTTCACTTTCTCAGATCAAAGCACAGATTGATCCGGTGAAGTATCCCACTTTTACCAATATTGAAGACGCCTTAAACAGTAAAAAAACGGTCTACAGTATGAGTTTCAGAGAGAAAGGTCTTTTTAATCTTCCTCCCCGGATCGTAAAGCTTGATTCATTATTCTTCTTGAATATCATGGCCAATAAGCTTGAAAAGATGGATCAGGAACTCTTTGCATTAAAAGAACTGGAAATTTTAAATGTGAATGAAAACAGCATTAAATATATTCCGGATGAGGTAAGTAACCTTAAGAAACTGACTACTTTTTCAATGAATCTGAACAGTCTGACAAGCATTAATCCCAATCTTGCAAAGCTTCAGAACTTAAAGGTAGTGCATTTCGATGCCAACAACCTGAATACCTTTCCCGAAGCCTTAATGGAAATTCCGACGCTGGAAGAGATTAATCTTCAGGGAAACCAGATCAGCTTTATAGCAGATAGGCTTGACAGAATTAAAAATCTGAAGTTTTTAAATCTTTCTGATAATCAGATCAATGATTTAGGGAATTTATCTTTTCCTAAAAATCTAAAATATCTTGAGCTGCAGCAGAACTCGATCACCAGGCTTCCGGAAAATCTGTTCAAATCTCAGTATCTTGAATTTCTGAATGTAAGCGGAAATAATATCACGGAAATTTCACCCAAAGTAAAAGGGTTGAAGAATATTGTCAGCATGAATCTGGCCAATAATAATCTGAAAGATATTCCTGTAGAAATCAAACAGCTGAAAAACCTGAAAACTTTGATTCTTACAGGAAATCCTATAGAAAAATCTACAATTGAAAATTTAAAAACCTTACTTCCGGAGACCCAGATCTATTTCTAGATCTATCCGCCAACACGTTTGGTTTTATATCCCATTTCTTTAAGGATATTCATTATTTTATCACGGTTATCCCCCTGAATGATAATCGTCCCATCCTTCTCAGAACCGCCTATACCCAGGGTGGTTTTTATTTTCTTTGAGATTTTTTTCAATTCTTCCTCACTGCCTTCCCAACCTTCAACAACGGTCACAGGCTTACCATTTCTCCCTTTTTTCTCAAACTTGCATACCAAAGGCTCTTTCTGCTTGAATTGCTCTTCAGGCATCTCAAAATCCTGCTCATCATGATCAGGAAAAAGATTCTTCAATTGATCTCGTAAATCCATACCGCAAAATTAAAAAGATTTACCGATTAATTGACTGAAATAACCAACGAAATTTCAATTTTTCAACCCTGTCAAGGTTTTAAACCTTGACAGGGTTCCGGGAATGTAAAAACCCTGAGCAGACTACAGATGACAACCCCCATTGTGATATCATGAAAAATCTCAGATTTTTCAAAACTTAAGTGAACTTCTATGCAGCCATCATATCAATTAAAATATCTTAAGTGTTAAAAAACTTTCGCATCTTTTATGATAATAAGATCAGTCATCAATAAAATTCAAGACTTCAAATTCTTCTATTCATAGGAAATTAGGTAAATTTGTATAACAAAAGTTTTACAAAATGTCAAAAAAAGCAATACTGGCAATTCTTGACGGATGGGGATTGGGAACAAACCCTAACGTTTCTGCAATAGACAAAGCAAATACACCATTCATAGACAGCTGTTACAAAAAATTTCCACATACTACACTTGAAGCAAGTGGTCTGGCTGTGGGGTTACCAGCGGGACAGATGGGAAATTCTGAAGTAGGACACATGAACCTGGGAGCCGGGAGAGTCGTTTACCAGAACCTTGTTAAATTAAACATGGCTGTTGAAAACGGAACACTGGGCCAGGAAAAAGTGATTCAGGATGCTTTTGAATATGCCAAAAGAGAAAATAAAAAAATACACTTTATCGGATTGGTTTCCAATGGAGGAGTACACTCACATATCAATCACTTAAAAGGATTACTGACTGCAGCAAAAGACTTTGGTTTGAATGAGAACGTTTTTGTTCATGCATTTACCGACGGAAGAGACTGTGATCCGCATTCAGGATTTGGATTTATTGATGAGCTTCAGAAGCATATGGAAGCGACTACAGGAAAGCTGGCAACAGTGGTAGGAAGGTACTATGCGATGGATAGAGACAAGAGATGGGAACGTGTAAAACTGGCTTATGATGCCCTTGTAGAAGGAATAGGAGAGCCATCAACGGATGCTTTGGCAGCGATTAAGGCTTCTTATGATAATAATGTAACCGATGAGTTCCTGAAACCTATTATTTTAATGAATACAACAGCGACAGGAAATATAGTTCCGGTAGCAAAAATCATTGATAATGACGTGGTGATCTGCTTCAACTTCCGTACAGACAGAGGTAGAGAGATTACAGAAGTACTTTCTCAGAAGGATTTTCCGGAGTACTCTATGAAAAAGCTGAATCTTTATTATGTCACACTGACAAACTATGATAAGACATTTCAGAATGTACAGGTCGTTTTTGACGAAAATGTATTGACGGAAACAATGGGTGAAATTCTTGAAAAAAATGGAAAAACCCAGATTAGAATTGCAGAAACTGAAAAATATCCTCACGTTACTTTCTTTTTCTCAGGAGGAAGAGAAGAAGAATTTGAAGGAGAAAGAAGACTGCTGTGCCCAAGTCCAAAAGATGTTCCTACATATGATTTAAAGCCGGAAATGTCTGCTTATGATATTACCAATGCCATCGTACCGGAATTGGAGCAGGGAACTGCTGATTTTGTTTGCTTAAATTTTGCCAATACGGATATGGTAGGGCATACAGGTGTTTTTGAAGCAGCTGTAAAAGCTGCTGAAGTAGTAGACCAGTGCATTGAAAAAGTGGCAACCGCTGCATATGAAAACGGATATGCTGTTTTCATTCTTGCAGACCACGGAAATTCTGATGTAATGATCAATGCAGACGGAACTCCTAATACCCAGCACTCTACAAATCTGGTTCCTTTTATTGTGATGGATAAAGAACATACTTGGAACCTAAAGTCCGGTAAATTAGGAGATGTAGCCCCTACAATCCTTAATGTAATGGGGGTTAAAATACCAGATACAATGACAGGAGAAGTTTTAGTTAACTAAAATTCAATAATATTGTTAAAAGAATGCCGTTATACTTTTGTAGCGGCATTTTTTTTATGACTTATGTCAGATAAAGTATGACTTGCATACTTTATTATGCGCTAAATAATAAATAAATCATATCTTTGTAAATTAAAACTGAATAGTAAAATGTATCAAAAGCTTGTAAGGAAAGAAGTAATGGGAATATTGGAAAAGGAAGTAGGTTCTTTTCTTGATAAATTTTTAACGCCAATTGAAAAAATCTGGCAGCCTTCCGATTATTTACCAGATCCTTCAAGCGATGAATTCAAACACGATTTAGAAGAAATTCAGACTTTTGCCCGTGAAATGCCTTATGATCTTTTCGTAACACTGATTGGAGACTGTATCACAGAAGAAGCACTTCCTTCTTATGAGTCTTGGTTGATGGGAGTTGACGGAATCAATCAGGAAGGAAAATTAGGTTGGGCCAATTGGGTAAGAGCATGGACTGCAGAAGAAAACAGACACGGAGATTTATTAAATAAATATCTTTATCTGTGTGGAAGAGTAAACATGAGAGAAGTAGAAATTACGACTCAATACCTGATCAATGACGGTTTCGACTTGGGAACAAGTATGGATCCGTATAGAAATTTCGTTTACACAAGTTTCCAGGAAACAGCAACCAATATTTCTCACAGAAGAGTAGGGACGCTTGCAAAACAATCCGGAAACGGAAAACTGGCAAAAATGTGTGGGGTAATTGCTGCAGATGAAGCAAGACACGCTAAAGCATACAAACATTTCGTTGCTAAAATTCTTGAAATAGACCCTTCAGAAATGATTCTTGCCTTCGAAGATATGATGCGTAAGAAGATTGTAATGCCGGCTCACCTGATGAGACAGTCAGGGCAGAAGGCAGGAGAACTTTGGGGACATTTCTCAGATGCAGCACAAAGATGTATGGTATACACCGGTCATGATTATATCAATATTATGAAAGACCTTTTAGATGAATGGAAAATTGAGCACGTGAAAGGACTTACAGAAAAAGCAGAAAAAGCTCAGGAATATCTGATGAAACTTCCTGCAAGACTGCAGAAGATCACAGACAGGGTTTCTACTCCAGATCTTCAGTTTCAGTTCAGCTGGGTAAAAAAATAATTGATTTACATATTATTTAAATTATAAAAGTATTGAGTGCCTTTCTTTTGGGCACTCTTTTTATTTCTTATCTTTGCAAAAGCTAAAAAAAACAAAATGTTAAATAATAAAAAGATTGCTGTTGACTTTGACGGAACGATTGTAGATGACGCTTACCCGGCAATTGGAAAAGCGAAAACTTTTGCTTTCGAAACATTAAGAAGACTCCAGGCCGAAGGTTTTAGACTTATTCTTTGGACTTACAGACACGGAAAAGCATTAGATGAAGCCGTAGAATTTTGCAAAAAAAACGGAATAGAATTTTATGCAGTGAATTCAAGCTTTGAAGGAGAAGTTTTTGACTCTGAGACTCAATCCAGAAAATTAGATGCAGATTGGTTCATTGACGACAGAAATTTAGGCGGATTCCCAGGCTGGGGTGAGATCTACAATATTATTCAGGAAAGAATAGAATTCCGTGTAGAAGGAAAAGAAGTTCTTGCCTATTCAAAACTTAAAAAAGAAAAGAAAAAAGGACTTTTCTGGTAAGATATAGAAGATAGAAGCTAGATTTGAGATGTTAGTTTTTTAATATCAAATGCTTCTGATTTTTTATAATTTATGATAGAAAGTTCATAAGATGATTGGAAGCAAAAATAAGCGTAACGCTGTAATCTGGCTTCTAACATCTAATATCTAACATCTATATACAATGATTCAATTAAAAACGATAGACGAATTACGTCTGATGAAGGAGAGCGCCCGTTTGGTTTCTAAAACATTGGGAATGTTGGCAAAAGAAATTAAACCAGGGATTACGACCTTATATTTGGATAAATTAGCTCATGATTTTATTAAAGATCATGGCGCTGAACCTGCATTTTTAGGATATGGAGGATTTCCAAACTCTTTGTGTATCTCTCCAAATGAGCAGGTAGTTCATGGGTTTCCAAACAAGGAAGAAATAAAAGAAGGAGATGTTCTTTCTGTAGACTGTGGGGCTATTCTTAACGGTTTCGTAGGAGATCATGCGTATACTTTTGAAATTGGAGAAGTGAAGCCGGAGGTAAAAAAGATGCTTCAGGTTACCAAAGAATCTCTTTACAAAGGTATTGAGCAATGTGTCAGAGGAAAAAGAATAGGAGATATCTCCCATGCAATTCAGGCTCATTGTGAGAAAGAAGGATATGGAGTGGTAAGAGAGCTTGTAGGACACGGTTTGGGAAGAAAAATGCATGAAGATCCACAGGTTCCTAACTATGGAAGACAAGGAAGCGGAAAAATAATTAAAGACGGTTTAGCAATTGCTATTGAGCCCATGATCAATCTTGGAACAGAGAAAGTGAAATTCCATAGTGATGGCTGGACGGTAACGACTTTAGATAATATGCCATCTGCTCACTTTGAACATGATGTAGCGGTGATCAATGGTAAGCCGGTATTGCTTTCAACATTTGAATATGTGTATGAAGCTTTAGGGATTGTAAGCGATGAAGAAAAGCAGTTCCAACTGGATTTTTAATGAAAAAGTTAACTAAGCTTTTACTGAATAAAATACCACGTCCGATGCTTATTAAGATGAGCATTTGGGCAAGACCGCTTATCTATCAGTTTTTCAAAGGAGATCAGTTCTTTGACCCTATTGACGGAAGATCTTACAGGAAATTCCTTCCGTATGGATACGGAAAACAGAGAGAAAATGCTCTTTCTCCCGGAACGTTAAGTCTGGAGAGACACCGCCAGATGTGGCTGTATCTTCAGAACGAAACTGATTTTTTTATTAAAAATTATAAAGTTCTGCATATTGCTCCTGAACAGGAATTTTTAAGGAAATTCAAGAGAATGAGCAATCTGAACTATATTTCGGCAGACTTATATTCTCCGATTGTTGATGTGAAGGCTGATATTCTGGATTTACCTTTTGAGAATGAAACATTCGATATTATTTTCTGTAACCACGTTCTGGAACATATCGAAGATGATGCAAAGGCAATGAGCGAGCTGTACAGAGTAATGAAGCCCGGAGGGTGGGGAATTCTTCAGGTTCCGATGAAAAATTCTTTGGAGAAGACCTACGAAGATTTTACCATCAAAGATCCTAAAGAACGCCAGAAACACTTTGGACAATATGATCATGTCCGTTGGTATGGAATGGATTACTTTGACCGTTTAAGAAAGGCAGGCTTTGAAACAGAACCGAATTTCTACTCACAGAAGTTTCCGGAAGATGAAATAAAAAAATACGGGTTAAGGCATAATGAGATCTTACCTTTAGTATACAAAAAATAAAATAAAACCCGTTTCAACTAATGAAACGGGTTTTTATATGAAGAATTACCAGTAGAAGTTTGAATGCTTATAAGAGATGTTTATACAAAAGAAAAAACATATATTCAACCATATAAAATAAAAAACCGCCTTCATAACGAAGACGGTTTCCATTTTTAAATATAGATAGAGGTTTATGCACTTTTCTAATGTGATGAAGACACAGCTTTCAAGCCTACTACAGAAGCAATAAGGGTTAGAATAAAAAATACTCTCCAAAAACTAACGGGATCCTTAAAGAAGATAATTCCCATTAAAGCCGTTCCTACAGCCCCAATTCCCGTCCATACCGCATAAGCCGTACCGATAGGCAGTGTTTGAGTCGCTTTGATAAGTAAAAGCATACTGATAGTCATTGTTATCAGGAAACCGGTATACCACAGGTACATTTCAGTTCCTGATGTTTCTTTTGCCTTTCCCAGACATGATGCAAAGGCAACTTCAAATAATCCCGCGATAACTAATATGATCCAATTCATTTTTAAAATTTTTCTACGGCAAAGTTCAGGATTTGTCAGGAGAAAAAATTTTACAATTGTTAAAAAATGAAGCTTGGGAGCTGATTACAGAAATGAAGTTGGCAGTAGGAAGTAGGAAGTAGGAAGTAGGATGAAAAACTGCAGTCATATCAATAGGGGCGGACTTTAGTCCGTTCTCAATAATAAAAAAAACCATTCCTCTGGCTTTAGCCAAAACATAAGAATTTTTCAATCCTTCAATTTTTCAATTGTAAAACTTACTTTATCTCCGCCCGGATTCTGCTCAAACTTACCTGAGTAATCCCAAGATAAGAAGCAATATAACCAAGCTGAACTCTTTTAAGTAATTCAGGCTGATAGGTGATAATGTCTTTATAGCGTTCCAAAGAAGTTTTAAACTGTCTTGAAATAATCAGTTCTTCAGATTTTATCATTTCTGCTTCCGCTAGCTTTCTTCCCCAGTTGGCAATATGAATATCCTCATTAAACAGTTTTCTGAGACTTTCTGTTTCCATTCTGTACAGATCGCAGTCTTCCAGCAATTCGATGCTTTCATAGCCGGGTTTATCCTCTACATAGCTTTTCATAGAAAGAATGCACTGCCCCTCACTTCCGAACCAGAACGTAATATCATTCTCAGCAGTTGAAGAGTAAGCACGTGCAATTCCTTTTCTTATAAAATAGAGGTACGGAACCACTTTATCAGCTTCCATCAGGCAAAAACCCTTAGGATGAGAAACCTCTGTGATACGTTCTTTTAAACTGTTTTTTGATGCTTCAGGAAGAAGGTAAATCTTGTCCAGAATCTGGTCTATATTCATAAAGATGAATTCTAATATTCAAAAGTATCAGTTTTAGGTAATGCAATACAAAATAATCTGATATTTTTTTGAGACTTTGGATAAAATATCCATTCCTTGGTGACTTTAAAATTTCTTTTATTACAGCCATTTAAAACCATATAACTCTCTTTTTTCTTTTAAATATTGAGATTAAAGGTAAAGACCAATTTTGTTTTACTAACTTTGCACTTTGTAATATTATTTTTATGCACAAAGCTGGATTTGTAAATATAGTTGGAAAGCCCAATGCGGGAAAATCGACCTTGCTAAACCAATTAATGGGAGAGAAGTTGGCGATTGTAACGCAGAAAGCGCAGACAACCCGTCACAGAATTTTTGGTATTTATAATGAAGATGACCTTCAGATTGTATTTTCTGATACTCCCGGAGTATTGGACCCAAAATACGGACTGCAGGAAAAAATGATGGATTTTGTAAAGGACTCTTTACAGGATGCTGATGTTTTCCTGTTTATTGTAGATGTTACCGATAAAGCGGAACCATCAGAATTTTTAATTGATAAATTAAATAAAATCCCTGTACCAGTACTTCTTTTATTAAATAAAGTAGACCAGACTGATCAGGCAGGCCTTGAAAAACTAGTAGAAGAATGGCACAACAGAATTCCGAAGGCTGAAATTCTGCCTATTTCGGCATTGAATGCCTTTAATACAGAGATTATTTTACCTAAAATAAAATCTTTACTTCCTGAGAACCCTCCTTATTACGATAAAGATCAGTACACGGATAAACCTGAAAGATTCTTTGTAAATGAGGCAATCCGTGAGAAAATCCTTTTGAATTATGATAAAGAAATTCCATACTCTGTAGAAGTAGTTACAGAACAGTTCAAAGAGAAAGAAGGAATTATTTTTATCGACTCTATTATTTATGTAGAAAGAGATACTCAGAAGGGAATTATTATCGGGCACAAAGGAGAAGCTATCAAAAAAGTAGGAACAGAAGCAAGATTGGACCTGGAAAAGTTTTTCACCAAAAAAATTCACTTAAATCTATTTGTAAAAGTGAAAAAAGACTGGAGAAAGAACGACAGAGATCTTAAAAATTTCGGTTACAGATAAACTAAAACAGCCGGAATCCCGTTGTATTAAAAGATTTTTATTATCTTAGTATAAATTTTTTAGTACATGAACTATAATAATTCAAATTGGAGCTCAATACCTAAAGATATTGTTTTATTAGCGGTAAGAGTCTTTGTTGGCTTTGCAATGCTTTCTCATGGCTTCCCAAAACTTCAGATGTTATTGGCGGGCGGTAAAATTGAGTTTTTCGATTTTATGGGATTAGGGCCTCAGATATCTCTTATTCTTACGGTTTTTGCTGAATTTGTTTGTTCAATACTACTTATATTAGGACTTTTTACAAGAATCTCTTTAGGATTTCTGGTCTTTACAATGATTATTGCAGCTTTTGCAGTACATGGTGCAGATCCTTTTGAAAAAAGAGAAATGGCCCTTGTCTATCTTTCCGTTTATCTTCTCTTGATGGTAATCGGTGCCGGAAAAGTTTCAGTAGACCATATGATAGAAAGAAGAAAAAGAGCTTCGGACTGGTAATTTTACCATAAGAGCAATACAAAATAAAAGAAAGGCACTTCAGGAAATGAAGTGCCTTGTTTGTTCTTAATAATTGCAGTTAGGTAAGCACTCCCAAATCAGCTTTCCGTTTTCGTCTTTTACTCTGCAAGCCATATAGCCTGCATCACATAATGGAGCACTTCCTCCAATGATCGTTTTCAGATTGCTCTTTGATAATTTTCTTAAATTTTTCATATTGTTTTTGATTTGTAAAGTAAATGTAATAAAAAAATAAATATGACACTAAAAAGAGTCTTATTTATTTAATTTTATAAATATTGCAAAATTCACTACATTCGTAGAAAATGAATTTATATGAAGATAAAACTGACTATTTGCCTTCTGGCATTTCTCAATTTTTATGATGCACAGGAGAATATCACTTACCAGAAACCCTCTGCAGAAATTTTAAAACTGGCAGATTATCAAAGACCGCCAAGTGTTTTGATGAACAGTAAAAAAGACTGGGTGGTGTTTACGTATCGTCCAACATATAAAACTCTGGAAGATCTTAGCCAGCAGGAAATGAAACTTGGCGGGCTAAGGATTAATCCGGTTACCAATATTTCAAGCAGTACCACCTATTCAAATAATCTGAAGATCAGAAAGATCAATGATAAAAATGAAATTCAGGTAAAAAATCTGCCTTCCAATCCAAAAATTACTTATGTTTCGTTTTCACCGGATGAAAAGAAACTGGCTTTTACCAATACAACTGCTAAAGGAGTAGAACTCTGGGTAGTGGATATGGAAACCGCTTCTGCTAAAAAAATTACGGCTGATAATCTGAATGCCAATTTAGGAATGCCTTATGTATGGTATAATGACTCTCAAAGCTTCCTGATCAGGGCAATTCCACAAAACAGACCCGCTCTTATAGATGCAAGCAAAGATCTTCCGACAGGTCCGATTGTTTCAACAGCAGACGGTAAAGTTTCCCAGAACAGAACGTATCAGGATCTTTTGAAAAATCCTCAGGACGAAAAAAACTTTGAGACGCTTACCGCTTCGGAAATCTATAATGTAGATTTTTCAGGAAATCTTAAGAAATTGAAAGACCAGGATATGTATGCCGGCTTAAGTTTCTCTCCTGACGGAAATTATCTGATGGCTACAGTGATCAAAAAGCCGTTTTCATATATCGTTCCTCTAAACAGATTTCCTTCAACAACAGTGGTATATGATACGAAAGGAAATGCTGTAAAAACAGTGAATGAAGTTCCTCTGAATGAAATCATGCCGAAAGGATTCTCATCGGTAAGAACCGGAAAAAGAGATATGGCATGGAGAAGTGATGCTCCTGCTACTCTTACCTTTGCTGAAGCTTTGGATGGAGGAGATCAGTCTAAAACAGCAGAGTACAGAGACGAGGTATTTACCTGGGAAGCTCCATTTACAGGAGCTCCGAAATCTTTCTTCAAAACAAAGCAGAGATATGATGATGTCGTTTGGACGAATGATCATTATGCCATTGTTTCTGAAGGATGGTATGACACAAGAAATACAAAATCTTACCTGATAGATACCAATAATGGAGAATCTAAAGTTTTCGATGACAGAAATTATCAGGATGTTTACAGTGATCCGGGAAATTTTAACACAACAAAAAACCAGTACGGAAAATATGTCATCGATATGAAAGGTGGAAAAGCCTATCTGATTGGAAATGGATTTACCAAAGACGGACAGCATCCTTTTATTGATGAAATGGATGTGAAATCACTGAAAAAGAAAAGACTTTACACTTCTAATATAAAAAACGGGAAGGAAGAAATCATTGATATCCTAAATGCTTCAAAGGGAGAGATTCTTACGACTCAACAGTCACCGAGCCTTTATCCTAATTACTTCAAAAAGAATATTAAATCCAATAAAGCAGAAGCTGTAACCAACTTTGCCAATCCTTTTGAAAGCATCAAAGACGTTTACAAAGAAGTGATTACGTATAAGAGAAATGATGGAGTTACCTTAACCGGAACCCTTTATCTTCCTGCCAATTACGACAGAAAATCGAAAAAAGAGAAGCTTCCGTTGTTGATCTGGGCTTATCCTACAGAATATAAAGATAAAAATACAGCAGGACAGAACACCCAAAACCCGAACGATTTTACATTCCCATACTACGGATCTTTTGTATACTGGACAACAAAAGGATATGCAGTTCTTGATGATGCCGCTTTCCCAATTATTGGAGAAGGAAAAACAGAACCTAATGATACTTTCATTCCTCAACTGGTAGCGAATGCTGCAGCTGCAATTGATGCAGTAGATCATCTGGGATATATCGACAGAAAGAAAGTTGCTGTAGGAGGACACTCTTATGGAGCTTTTATGACGGCAAACCTTCTGACGCACTCTGATCTTTTTGCATGCGGTATTGCCAGAAGTGGGGCTTATAACAGAACTTTAACTCCATTCGGGTTCCAGAGCGAGCAGAGAAACTACTGGGATATTCCGGAGATCTATAACAAGATGTCTCCTTTCATGAATGCAGATAAAATGAAGACTCCGCTTCTTCTGATTCACGGGGATGCAGATAACAACCCCGGAACTTTCACTTTACAGACAGAAAGATACTTCCAGGCTTTGAAAAATCTGGGAGCTCCGGTAAAAATGGTTCTTCTTCCAAAAGAAGCCCACGGATACCAGGCTAAAGAAAATATCTTACACCTTTTATGGGAACAGGATCAGTTCCTTGAAAAGTGCCTGAAGAAATAAAATAGAAAAGAGACTGTTTATC
Organism: Chryseobacterium sp. KBW03; assembly: GCF_003852415.1. Classification (NCBI taxonomy): domain Bacteria; kingdom Pseudomonadati; phylum Bacteroidota; class Flavobacteriia; order Flavobacteriales; family Weeksellaceae; genus Chryseobacterium; species Chryseobacterium sp. KBW03. Next base: position 215,368 of record NZ_QAJO01000003.1, read on the forward strand.
ACAAACAGTCTCTTTTTTTTGATTGAAAAAATAGAATAAGGAAGTTAAAGAAATTAAGTCTTAAAACCTAAAGCGAAGCTCATCTTAATGATCTTACCCTCTTCATACTTCTTAATGGTTTAAATATTAAAGAAACTTCAGGATCTCATCAATATTTTTAAGCTCCATAAAATTCGGATGTTCCAGAGTAACATCATGCTGTTCATGGCTCCATGTGACATGATAAGGAATATGAGCTGCAGATCCACCGATTTCCAATACCGGTAAAATATCTGACTTTATAGAATTTCCAAGCATCAAAAAGTTATCAGGCTGGCAGTCCAGATGTTTCAGAAGTTTTTTGTAGTCATTTTCTTTCTTATCACTCATGATCTCAATATGGTGGAAATAGTCCTGTAACCCCGAATTTTTCAGTTTACGTTCCTGATCCAGAAGATCTCCTTTTGTGGCCACAACCAGTCTGTATTTTCCCTTTAAGCTTTCAAGAGTTTCTGTAACCCCATCCAACAATTCGATGGGTTTTTGAAGAAGGTCCTGACCAAGTTGGATCGCTTTGTTTACCAGTTCTAGGGAAGCTGTATTGTTGGAAACCCTGCCGATGGTTTCAACCATACAAAGCATGAATCCTTTTACTCCGTAACCGTATAAATGAAGATTCTGCATTTCTGTTTTAAACAATTCCTGTGATACAGAATGCTGTGGCAGATAGTCTTCAAGCAATATACAGAATTCTTTTTCTGCTTCCTGAAAATAAGGCTCATTGATCCAAAGAGTATCATCTGCATCAAAGGCAATCGTTGTAATATGATTATTCATTTTTGTTTTGTAATTTTCTATCTTCAAAATTCAGGATAAAAAATAAATAAGCAAAGGACATTTGTCCCGAATCCATATGTTACGAACAAATCAGGCATTTTCAAGCTATTTTGAAGAACTTTATCATAAGAAGAAAGTTGGAGAAGAGATCATCGTAAAGTCTTTTTCCCAGGATGAAAATATATTGATACAGGATCAGCCGCTGTCAAAGGTTATGTTGATCAAAGAAGGAATAGCCAAATGTTATTTTACCGAAGAAAACGGAAAGGAATATATTGTCGAATTTCTGGGAAACGGTGAAATCCTTGGAGAAGTAGAGTTGATTAAAAATATCAGCTGTTTATGCGGGGTGAAAGCAGTATCTGAAGTAACCGTATATGAAACGAATATTTCTTATTTTAAATCTTTGATTAAAAATGATCTTGCCCTGAATCATTTATTACTGGATTCATTCGCAGAACGGATTATCAATACTTCCAGCAGGGCATCCTATCAACAGCTATATACGGTAGAACATACTTTAACACAATTACTGAATATGCAGTCCAAACAAGGAATTCAGATTTCTAAAGAGGATATGGCTGCTTATCTGGGAATTACAGTAAGAAGCTTGAATAGAATCTTAAAGGATTTGAAATAAAGTGTTTCATAAAAAGCAAAGACGCAAAGAGTTTTTTTATACTGTTTTTAAGGCGCAATAAAATCGAAGATTTTCAGCAAATAAAAGGAGATTAATTTTTCCTCGCAGATTCAGGAGATTTTGCGGATCTTTTTATCATAATTTGCTTGATTTGTATAATCAGCGAGCAGTAAAAATTAACAATATTCAATTTTATCGAAGATAAAATCTTTGCGTCTTAAAAAATACCAAAAAGGTTAAATCATTGCGCCTTCGCGATTTTCAACAAATAAAATTTTATTTTAACCCTGTTTTTAGTTAAAGTGTGATTGATCTTAGGGGTATATTTGTTTTTAATATTAAAATTAGAATGAAATAGTAAAATTTTAAAGGGGTGTTTTTAAAATTTAGTATTTTTGCATTAAAATAAGTTGAATCCAATATTCATGGAAAAATTAAAATTCAGAAATGCTGAATTGGCTGATTTAAACAAAATCGTAGCCATCTATAATTCAACAATTGCCTCAAGAATGGTGACTGCAGATATGGAAGAAGTCTCTGTAGAAAGCAAATTAAAATGGTTTGATGAGCACAATCCTCAGACAAGACCACTTTGGGTGGTTGAAGATGACCAGGATCAAATCATTGGATGGGTAAGCTTCAGTTCATTCCATGAAAGAGCAGCATATAATGGTACGGTAGAGGTAAGTATTTATCTGGATGAAAATTGTAGAGGAAAAGGATACGGTAAAACCATTCTTCAGTATTGTATTGATAATGCAGGGGAATTTGGAGTGAAAAACCTTGTAGCACTTATTTTTCTTCATAATGAGCCGAGCTTGAAACTTTTCAGAAACTTTGGTTTTGAAGATTGGGGAAGTCTTCCTAACGTAGCTGTTCTGGATGGTGTGGAAAGAAGCCTGAAGATTTTAGGAAAGAGGATAGATTAATTGGGCAAATTTTAGGAAAATCGGTGACATCCTTAAGATCTGCGAGAGGATATAAAAGAGGCTGGTTCAACTTTGAAACATCTTTAATTTTTACTCTGTAGAGCTATTTTGTTCTGATTTCTGATAATATATATTAATAATTTTATTCCTCCAATTTTGCATTTGTTTAATAATGTCCTCAAGATCTTTTTGGGGATTTAATGCAATAATACCATTGTATACAGGATAATCATGAATATTTAAATTGTAATGGTTTAAAGCTTTTTGTGGGAACTCCAGTTCGTTTTTTATATACTTTGCCAGGATGAAAATTAGTGAAATATTGGGTTCTGAGTAGTAGAGTTGAGAGTTGTCTTCTTCATCAAAAATTTTAAAATCCGTTAAAATTGTTTCTAAATAGTGTTCAAAAGCTAAAATGGCTAGATTGTATATTGATTCATATTCATATTTTTCATTGATAGTTCCCCACCAATCAATACCTTGTTCTTCACATCTCAGATATGCCAAGGCATCGTTCAGCCCTTTGATAATAATCTGCAGCCTTGATACAGCCATATCAAAACTGATTGAATGGCTCCGAAGTTGTTCTGTACTTAATTCCATCAGTTATTTTTTATTTTCATAGTTACTAAATTAAAAGTAATAAAATTCAATAAAAAACGCAGAGCTAAAAAACTCTGCGTCAATATTTACTTATATTTTTATTTTATGAGTTCTGCTTAATTCTTTTAGCAGACATATTCAAGAATCGTTTTACCAGGAAAACAGCTGATACCGTCAATCCTAGTCCGAGTGCGATCCACATTCCAAATGCTCCCATTTTAAGGGTTACACATAAGAAATATCCTAAAGGAATGGTGATCACCCAATAAGCAATGAAAGTATAGATTGATGGGATTTTCACATCCTGCAATCCTCTCAGCATTCCTAAGGCTGTTACCTGTACTCCGTCAGAAAGCTGGAATAAAGCGGCGATAATCATCAGTTTTGAAGCCAGGGTAATCACTTCCACTTCTTCTTTTTTCGTAAAGAAGGTAGGGAGTATATTTCTGCCCAAAATAAATACCAATCCACAGATACACATGAAGATAAAAGCAATTTTCAGGTTGTTGATTCCTACTTTTCTCAGTTCAACAAAGTTCTGCTCACCCAGTTTTCTACCGATCATTACGGTTGAGGCAACACTGAACCCTACACATAAGTTGAAGGTAAATGATGCCATACTTAATGCGATCTGGTGAGACGCAATATCATGAGCAGAAATCAATCCACAGATAAATGCTGCCCCTGCAAACGCGGTTACTTCAAAAAACATCTGTAAAGCTGTAGGTAATCCAAGTCTTACCATTTTATCAAACATCTGTTTTGAAAAATCCTGAATTTTTAAAGAGAAATCTTTGATATAACGTCTTGTTCTTTCTTCTTTTACCAAAACAAAATAAAGGAAAACCACCATGAAAATTCTGGAAATCAAGGTTGCGAGTGCGGATCCCTGTACCCCCATTGCCGGAATTCCCCAAAGTCCTTTGATGAAAACATAGTTTAAGGCAATATTGATGATATTGGCAATAATAGTTGCCTTGGTAACGCCAATAGTATAAGATAGCCCTTCAGAAACTTCACGAAGGGTCTGAAATGCCATAATTGGGATCATGCTGACCACCATTATACTCAGGAAGCTTACCGTGTCTGGAATGATCTTGGCAGGCTGTCCGGAGTGATTGAGGAGTGGCATCCCCATCAGTAAAATGACCATCAGGATAACCCCAACAGACATATTGATGATAAATCCGTGGCTAAATACAGAATTGATGGTTGCGTGATCTTCTTTTGAGTGTGCTTCTGAAACCAATGGAGGAATCGCGAATGAAAAGCCCAGGGCTAATACAAATATGGAGAAAAATACAGCATTCCCCAATGAAACGGATGCCAGTGCATCAGCACCCAACAGTTGTCCGACAATAATATTATCAAATAAGTTTACCGAAACTTGCCCCACCTGAGTAAGCATTACAGGCAGAGCCAAAGTCAGGCATTCTTTCGTATAGTTTTTGTTTAAAAAGTTCATAATATTTTAAGATTCATATAGTTTATAAATTAAATAGGGGCAAAAAAAAATTTGCAGTGAGACACTGCAAATTTTTATAATATTGTAAATAATAGAAGCTATTATTTCCTTACAAAACTTGCAACGTCACTTTCAGAAACAGTGTTTCCACCAAGAATAATTAACCTCTCAACGACATTTCTTAATTCTCTGATATTTCCAGTCCATGAAAGCACTTTTAAAGCATCAATAGCTTTATCATCAAACTTTTTCATAGCAGTACCATGCTCATCAGCAATCATACCTGAAAAATGGTCAACCAATAATTTGATATCTTCTTTTCTTTCATCCAATGGTGGAACATAGATTTCAATAACAGAAAGTCTGTGGTAAAGGTCTTCTCTGAATTTTCCTTCTTCAATTTCCTTCTGCATATTCTTGTTCGTTGCTGCAATTACTCTTACATCAACTTTGATTTCTTTATCACTTCCCACAGGAGAAACTTTGCTTTCCTGAAGAGCTCTCAATACCTTTGCCTGAGCAATAAGGCTCATATCTCCAATCTCGTCAAGGAAGATGGTACCGCCATTAGCCTGCTCAAATTTTCCTTGTTTATCTTTAATAGCACCTGTAAAAGATCCTTTTACGTGGCCGAAAAGTTCAGATTCAATAAGCTCAGACGGAATTGCAGCACAGTTTACCTCTATCATCGGGCCTCTTGCACGCTCACTTTGATTGTGGATAGCATGAGCAACCAATTCTTTTCCGGCACCATTGGGTCCTGTGATCAGAACTCTGGCGTCAGATACCGCTACCTTTTCGATCATATCCTGGATCTTTTGAAGAGCAGGAGAGTTACCGATCATCTGGTATTTTTTGTTGACTTTCTTCTTTAAGGTTTTATTTTCGGTCTGAAGATTTTTGTTTTCTTTCTTCAAAGTTTCCTTAACCAATGCATTTTTCACACTCGTGATCAATCTGTTGATATCAATTGGCTTGGAGATAAAATCGTATGCGCCCTCTTTCAAACAGGAAACAGCAGAATCAATATCTGCGTGGCCTGAGATCATGATAAAAGTAGTTTCTGGTTTTAATGCGAGACTTTGCTTCAAAAGTTCAGTTCCTGAAAGTTTAGGCATTTTGATATCAGAAATCACCAATGCGAAATCTTCTTTTTCTAGCTGTTTGTAACCTTCAAGGCCGTCTTCTGCGATAACAAATTCATAATCGGTTAGTTCATCCGAAAGAATACTATGAAGTACTCCTGAGATTGCTTTTTCGTCTTCTACTATAAGGATTTTTTGCATAGTTGCAAATTTAAATTTTTTGTTTCAATTATTAGCAAAAACCATACCTAAATATTCTATTTTGAGTAGTCTCGTCTGCCAAAAATGGCAGATCCAACCCTCACAGAATTAGCCCCGCACTCAATGGCTACCGGGAAATCATCACTCATTCCCATTGATAAGATATTTAATGTTTTTAGTTGATTTAATTCATCAAAAAGACCCTTCAGTATTAAAAACTCATTTCTTACCTGCTGTTCATCATCCGTGAATGTTGCCATTCCCATTAAGCCGGTAATTTCAATATGGGGAAATTTACCTTCAATATATTGTTGAAACAGATCTTTAGCTTCTGAAATTTCAAGGCCGAATTTACTTTCCTCAGCCGCAATTTTCACCTGTAAAAGAACTTTAATAACTCTGTTGTGTTTTCCAGATTCCTTGTTGATTTCTGCCAATAATTTTTCAGAATCCACACTTTGTATGGTATCTATAAAAGAAGCAATGTACTTGACTTTATTGGTCTGCAAATGACCGATCAGGTGCCATTGGATGTCATCAGGAAGAAGAGGGGACTTCTCCATCAGTTCCTGCACCTTATTTTCTCCAAAAACCTTTTGTCCCAGATCATACACTTCCTGAACGGCAGAAGCCGGATGTGTTTTCGAAACGGCAACCAGCTGAACGCCGGATGGCAGTTGATCTTTTATAGCGATGTAATTTTCTTTAATACTCATAGGTGCAAATTTCCGAAAATTCCCCGAAGGTTCAAAGCTCAGGGGTTTAAAGTTTAATGTCGTGGAGTCTGGATGTTCCGGCCAGATATTTTAATCTGTAATCTGTTGAATCTAATCTCTTTGTTAATTCAAAACTTCATTGATCTTAGGATACTGAGAAATTTTTCTGAAAACAAACCTGTTGCTTTTCTGTAATTTTTCAATAAACATATCCAGCTCATTGATAGAATCTGCATCTCTGAGATATTGGTCGTGGGTAAGGAAAACAAGATGTCTTGACGTTTTTTCAAGGTCGTTAAAGAAAATACTGTCCACTTTCTTGATCATTGCTTCATGACTTCCCTTTAAAGTCATTTTTTGGGAAGGTCTCCATTCAAGATCCCAGCCGATCACTTTATAACCTGCTTTTTTAAGACCGTCTGCTGAGGCAGTGGAGCTTTTGATATCGGTTACGTTGATATTATTGAGTCTCCAGATATTTCTTCCCGGAGTTCTTGCTATTTTATCTGAAAGCTTCAGGCTATCTTTGGCGATATCAAAATCATGAACTACAGCGTCAGCATTTTTATAAAAATCGGTGTACTTGTTGTGGGCATGAGTAAAACTGTGATTCGCCAGCTCTATCAGTGGGTTTTGCTTCAGAAGCAGTAAGTCATCTTTCTGTTTCTTGCTTCCATAGGCATGTTTCCCCACCAGAAAGGCAGTTGCACAAACATTTCTTTTGTCAAGGATTTTTAAAAGATTTTCGGTTCCCTGATTGGGACCATCATCGAAGGTAAGGTAGATCACTCTTTTATCCGGGTCTACATTTTCATCATCCATTTTAGGAACTATTTCTGCGGCAGGATGTTCTTGTGAATTGACGACGGGGTCATTCACCTCATTCTTGAAATTACAGCTGTTCAATAAAACTGAAGTTGCACTCACCAATGCAAACACCCCGAGAAAAGTCGCATTTTTTGACTTTCCTGCAAAAATTTTTTTCATAAAGATAATGGAATTTTAAATTGTTAAAAATCGTTAAAAATAACAGTTGAAAGTTAACAAATTATATGCCATGCTGTACACTTATTTTTCTTTTTAAGCTTATTTTAAGAACTTTATTATAAGGCGATTTTCCTTTTAAATCCTAATTGGGAACATATGTTTTTCTTTTCTTTAAATTTTAACATTTATAAATATCAAACCAATAGTCTTTCTCTATTTATGTTGAATTAAAAATATTTTCATAGGATGGGGAATTATTTTTATTTTAACAAATATTAGAAAACTGGAAAAGAAGATAACCGGTTCTATTCTAAAATACTTTTTAAATACAAGGCATTTCGAATGGCAGCGGTTCCCCATGTATTATTGAAAAATATAAAAAGGGTCTGCTTATGATTCTTAATTTTTTCAGCGAGCTCATTCATAAAGTTTTCGCTGTATTCTGATTTGTAAAGGATGGGTTTTCCGTGAAGTCTGTAATAGAGTGTTTGGGGATGATTGATGATGATATCTTCAGGAAGATCACCCGGAAAACTGACGCCGGAAAAAACAATATGATGGGCTTTTAAAAGATCAAAAACTTCTTTTTGCCACCATGAGCGGTGACGGAATTCAATCACATTCAGAAAAGCATGATCCATACTATTAATAATACGTTCTGTATTTTCTGGGGTGTTTTTAAAGGAAGGGGGAAATTGGTATAGAAATCCGGATAGCTTCTCTTTCAGATTGCTTTGAATATGATGGCAGAATACTGCGATTTCTTCTTTAGAATTTTCAAGTCGGTTTTCGTGAGTGATGGATTTTGGAATTTTAATAAAGAACCTGAATTCATCAGGGGTTTCATCATACCATTTCAGAAGTGTTTTTGCTGTAGGTTTCCTGTAGAAGGTAGAATTGATCTCTACCGCGTTGAAAGTTTTTGAATATAAAGAAAGAAAGTCTTTACTAGGTATATTTTCAGGGTATAAAGACCCTTTCCAGTCGTTATTATAAAATCCTGAACATCCTATGTAAAGACTTCCTTTTTTCATGCTGTTATTTTATATTCAAATCCACTGAGTTTAATCTCAAAGAATTCAGAATCACAGATAAAGAGCTGACGCTCATCGCCGCAGCAGCTATCATTGGTGATAAGAGAATTCCAAAGAATGGATACAATAATCCTGCCGCTACAGGAACTCCCAACACATTATAGATAAATGCGAAGAATAAGTTCTCTTTAATATTTTTGAGAAGTTTTTCACTGAGAAGCTTTGCTTTTGCTACTCCTAGAATATCACCTTGTAATAAAGTGATTTCGGCACTTTCAATCGCTACGTCCGTTCCTGTTCCCATTGCAATTCCGACATTGGATTGGGCTAGGGCAGGAGAGTCGTTGATCCCGTCTCCGGTCATGGCAACGATTTTTCCTTGCTGCTGTAGTTTTTTTACTTCATTCAGTTTATCCTCAGGAAGACAATTGGCTTTGAAATGTTTGATTCCTAATTCATCAGCTACGGCTTTGGCGGTATGCTCGTTATCACCAGTCATCATGATTACATCGATACCTTCGCTCATCAGCTGTTTCACTGCTTTTTTAGAGCTTTCTTTGATTTTATCTGTAAAGCTTATGAAGCCAAGCACCTGCTGATCCTTAGCGATATAAGAAATCGTATGGGCTTTTGACTGTACTTCTATTGCTTTTTGTTTTAAAGTCTCCGGAATCTGGATCTGATGGGTCGTCAACAGGTTTTCATTTCCTAAATAGGTGGTTTTACCATTAATGTTTCCTTTTATTCCTTTTCCGGAAATATTTTCAAACTGATCTACTTTTTCAGCGTTTATATTTTCTTCTTTTGCTCTCTTTATAACGGCATTGGAAAGTGGATGTTCGGAATTTTGATTCAAAGAAAAAGCCAGTTTTAAAATCTGATTCTTATCTTCATGATCTACCGTTTCAATATATTCTACGGAAGGTTTTCCTTCTGTTAAAGTTCCTGTTTTATCAGTGATTAATACGTTGACTTTATGCATTTGCTCAAGAGCTTCAGCATTTTTGATCAGGATTCCGTTTTTAGCACCTTTCCCGATTCCTACCATTAATGACATTGGAGTTGCCAGTCCAAGGGCACAAGGACATGCGACGATTAAGACCGCAACAGCGTTCACGAAAGCAAATAAGCTTCTTTTTCCTTCCGGTCCGAAGAACTGCCATAGAATAAAAGTAAGCACAGCAATAAGGATGACCACAGGAACAAATACTTTTGAAACTTTATCTGTCAGCTTCTGGATAGGCGCTTTGCTTCGACTGGCTTCATTCACCATTTTAATGATCTGTGAAAGCAATGTTTCGTCACCTACTTTTTCCGCTTTCATGATGAATACCTGATTACCGTTTATCGTTCCCGAAGAGACCTTGTCATCTACACTTTTTTCAATAGGGATAGGCTCTCCGGTGATCATACTTTCATCTACTATAGAATTTCCTTCTGTAATTTTTCCGTCTACCGGAATTTTTTCACCGGGTTTTACCTTTAATAAGTCTCCTATTTTTACCTGAGAAAGCAGAACTCTTTTTTCTTCACCGTTTACCATAAGATTGGCTTCATCGGGTGAAAGGTTCATTAATTCTTTGATGGCATTTCCTGTTTTTTTATGGGCTGCAGCTTCCATTAGCTGGCCTAGAATAACAAGGGTTAAAATCACACAGACGGCCTCAAAATACAACGGAATTTCATGATTATGGCCACGGATCTCATGCGGAATAATATCAGGGAAAATTAAAGCTGCAATACTGAAAATAAATGCTGCCGCTACGCCCAAAGCGATAAGGCTGAACATATTGAGATTCCATGTTTTAAAAGAAACCCATCCTCTTTTTAATAAGAACCAGCCGGAATAAAACATCACCGGAAGAGTCAGAGCAAGCTCAATAAACCCCTGGACCTGATGTGAGAAAGGGAAATTGATAAACATTCCTCCCATTGAAAGGATAAAAACAGGAATGGTAAATGCTAATGAAGCAATGAACTTTCTCTTTAATATAGTATAGGTTTCGTCTTCATCATCATTACTGCTGTCAGGCATTCTTACGAGATCCATTCCACAGATCGGGCAGTCTCCCGGTTCGTCACGGATGATTTCCGGGTGCATCGGACAGGTGTATTTTGCCACTTTCTTTTCCGGATATTTTACAAGGTCCATTCCGCACACGGGGCATCCTACATTAGAATCATAGGTTTTATCCCCTTCACAATACATAGGGCAATAGTACTTGCCGGCCATTTCATCGGTCACTTTTGGAGCTTCATGATGATGGCCGTGATGCTCATGATGAGAATGGGAATGAGAGTGATGTTGATGTGAGACTGCTTTTTGGGCAAGCTCTTCAGTGATTGGCTCCAGGTCCATATGGCAAACCGGGCATTCTCCTTTTTCATCATATACTGTATCACCCTCGCAAAACATTGGGCAATACTGTTTTCCGATACTGTCTTTAAAGTTTTCAGGAAGATTGGTGGCTGAATAGGTTGGTTTATGATTAGGATCTTTGGCCAGTTTTTCTTCAATAGGTACGAGGTACATTTTGCAGACAGGACATCTTTCACCCTGTTTGAAATAGACTTTATCTCCTTCGCATTCCATTGGACAATAGTATACTGAAGACGGAGATACCCGGTCCTGAGGTTTTACAAAAGCTTTCTCAGGATTATTGGGATCTTCAAGTCTGTATTTTCCTATTTCTGCCAAAGCATCATTTAAAACTGAAAGTTTCACTTCATGATCAGAAGTGATTGTTGCGGTATTGTTTTCCAGATTTACATCGGCTTTAATACCATCAATACTGTTCAGTTGATTGGATATCTTTTTCTGGCAGCCGGAACAGGTCATTCCGAGTATTTTATACTGTTGGTCCATGATTCTTAAATTTATAGTACAAATTTCCAAAATGGAATTCTAAGGCTGTTATAAATTTAAGGATAATAGTTATAAAATTAGGAGAGGGAGAGGTTGGAGGGTGGGAGAGTTTGAGTGTATTAGGGTGGGGGAGTAAAATGTTTATGCTTTAATTACATGGAAAATTCCCCGTACTCAAACTCTCAAGCATATTAGAGATTGTCAAGTGCTTTGCGGTTGTGTTCTTTCAGTTTTTTGAACTCAGTAGGAGTAAAGCCTGTTACATTCCGGAATTGGGAAGAGAGATGCTGAACACTTTTGTAGCCAAGCTTTCCTGCAATTTCGGTAAGATTGAATTCATTATATAGAAGAAGTTCTTTTACCTTTTCAATTTTCTGAAGGATGAAGAACTGTTCTAACGTAATATTTTCATTTTGTGAAAACGTTTTTGAAAGAGCGCTGTAATCCTTATGAAGTTTTGAACTTAAAAATTCTGAAAGCAGAAAATCTTCAGAAATATCAAGCTCGCTAACCTTTACAATGATTAGATTTTTAATTTTTTCAACAAGTTGATGAGCAGAATCCATGATTCTTTCAAAACCTGTATCCAACAGTTGTTTTTCTATGATCTGCATTGTATCAGGGGAGATTTCAGAATCGGTTTCTATTTCACCTAATACGGCAGCGTTTATCTTTACATCTGCATTACGGAAAATGTTTTCCACTGCCGCAATGCATCTGTTGCAGACCATATTTTTTATGAAAATTTTCATAGGTTTCCGTTTAACCTGTCTTTTACAAATTCGATCTGGGTTTTGCCATGAGGAGCAGGGTTGCCTTCTGCATCAAGGTTTACCATTACAATTTTATCTACGGTAATAATGGTTTGATGGGTCATTTTGTTTCGTACATCACACCTTAAAGCAATAGAGGAAGATCCGAAATGGGTAGCTTCAATTCCTATTTCTATAATGTCTCCCTGTTTGGCAGAGCTGACAAAGTTAATTTCAGAGATAAATTTCGTTACCACTTTTGTGTTTTCCAACTGGATAATAGCATAAAGGGCTGCTTCTTCATCGATCCATTGGAGGAGTCTTCCTCCGAAAAGTGAATGGTTTGGGTTTAGATCTTCGGGTTTTACCCATTTTCTGGTATGGTAGTTCATGTCTTTTTAATTTGCAGTACAAATTTAGTGTTAAAAGCTGATCTTTTCAAAAGAATAGCATTTATTGATCTGAAAAGGATGATTCATTTTCTCAATCATTTTCTTTTGGAACACATGGCTTTTATTTTTGCAGTAAAAGTATCATTTAGTAATGTTTGACATTCATTGCTTTCTATTGTAAACAGAGCTATTTTCCTCTTCTTATTATGATAAATTTCAAATCCTTATTTTGGGATTGGGAGGTGTGTCTGATTGTTGGAAAAGAATTTTTCACTTTCTTTGTGTTTTTCATAATCTGAAATATCATATTTAATAACATAACATTCAAAAATGATATCGCCTGATGAATATTGATACGGATTTTATGAGTTTCTCACAGTGAAGATCGATAATCGTCTTGTTTTTTTGAGAGAGGTGCTGGTGCTTGATAAACCGGGCAGTTTTCGACCGATTCAATAAAAGTATTGATGTAATTGGTAGTATGCTGTTTATATTTCTTATGATTCTATTTGAAATATTAAATAATTTTAACTAAACCTATTTTTGAGTTTATTTAATTGATAATCAGTTTGTTATTGTTGTTTTTGGTGGCTTTTTACCGCTTCGATTCAACATAATGTGAGAAATATGTAAAAAAAGCTTGGATTTGATTATTTTAATTGTATCTTGCATACGTTTATATTTGGAATCAATATTTGTTCATTAATTTATGTTGCTTTTCTTTTATATACCAAATTTTTATTAATTTTTTAATTTATTTTAAAATGAACATTTTTGTTTCAAACATCAATTACGCAACTAAAGAGTATGAGTTGCACGATCTATTCGCAGAATTTGGTGATGTATCATCAGCTAAAATCGTTACAGACAGAGAAACTGGTCGTTCCAGAGGTTTCGGTTTTGTAGAGATGGGTGATGAAGAAGGACAGCAGGCTATTGAAGCTCTTAACCAGAAAGAATTCAACGGAAAAGCTCTAAACGTATCTGAAGCTAAGCCAAGAGAAGAAAAACCAAGAAGAAGCTTCGACAACAACAGAGGCGGAGGTTACGGTGGAGGTAACAACAATAGAGGCGGAGGCTATGGCGGTGGTAACAACAACCGTAGCGGAGGCGGAAATCGTTGGTAAAAATATGAAGCGGCTTTTAAGCCGCTTTTTTTGTGGAATTTAATTTCCAGTCAATCATATAATTAGAGTTAGGATTGAAATATTGAGGTGTTTTGGCATAATTTTAGAAAATTATCAATCAATCGAAAAATAATTATAATGAAAAAACATTTATTAGCATTAATGATGGTGTTTGGTGGATTATTAATCAATGCACAAAACATTTACACTGGGCAGACAATAGAACAAAACAGAAAATATTGGGCGAATAACAACCGATATTATCTGATTTTCCAAAATGATGGTAACCTGGTTTTATACAATAGAGCGGGTGCTTCAATCTGGGATTCAAAAACGGCCAACAGAGGAGTGAAAGCAATTTTTCAGGAAGATGGGAATCTTGTAGTGTATACACCAGGAAACGGAGTTGCTTTCAGTACCAGTACCAACGGAAGAAGAGCTGATAAATTGACGATTCAAGATGACGGTAATCTTGTCGTTTACAATGGGTCTAATGCTTTGTGGGCTTCAAAAAACGGAAGTGGAAACAATAATGACTATGGACGTGGTAACGGTTCTGTAGATGCCGGACACAGATTCAGAAAAGGTGAAAAACTTTTCTCTTCTAACCGTAACTATTATCTGATTTTCCAAAATGATGGGAATCTTGTTTTGTCAAACAATAATGGTGATCCGATCTGGGGAACAGGTACAGATAACAAAGGAAGCAGAGCAGAATTCCAGAGTGATGGAAATCTTGTAATTTATGATTCTTACAACAAATCTGTATGGAGTTCTAATACTTCCAGAAGAGGAGGTGCTAAACTTACTGTACAGGATGATGGAAATTTAGTAATCTATGGAAACTATTCTCCAGTCTGGAGTTCAGGAACTCAGAGATAAGAGAAACTGATATTTCTAAAAAAAGAATAAAAAAAGACTGTCCGTGTGGCAGTCTTTTTTATGATATATTATTTTAATCTTATAAGAAGATAAGCATTGTCGTAATAAATGCTGGCAAGATTATCATCGGAATATTTCTCCCGTGTGATTTCATTAAAAATAAGCTTAATATGGTATTTTCCCAGATCAGACTCCATGGCGATATCAGGGACTTTTACAGTTCCGGTTTTATTTTTATTGACTTCAAATAATTTGATGATTTGGGGTCCAAAATCGATTTCTTCCTTGGCATTTAACGTTAGTTTTAATGATGATTTCTCTGTTAGTTGATCGATGATTCCAAACTGATCTTCGTTCAGCTTTTGCGGATCTCTGCCGTAGCGTGGGAAGGATAATAAATACTGATAGTTTGCAATTTCCATGACCTGTTTTTCAGAAACGAGAACAATTCTATTCACTTCGTACGGTTTGTTTTTTGAAGTGATATTTACATCTGAAAATTTGTTCTGGATATCATATTTTATACCATAAAATGCCCCCTTTTCAATATTATCTGATAATTCAGTCTGAGCTTTTTGATCCAGAAGATTTGATAAAAATTTCCCTTGCTTTCTTTCGGCTAGAAATTCAAATTTATCAGCAATTTCAGTCCGTACTGTATCGGTTATTTTCTTATTGAAATTAATTTTGTTGCCACTGATTAACTGATTTTTATTTAAAATATTCATCAGTTCTGTTTTCTGACTTCTTTGAGCTACACTGAAGGCATTGAAATAAGGAAAAATTAAAGCAAAAGCTCCAAACAGAAATAAACTGACCGGAATGAATTTTATAGTAGCTTTTCTATTAAAAATAAAGTAAATAACAATACTCAACAGCCATAGAGCAAGCATCAGTACAAAATACCTTGGTTCTGTATACCCGTATTCTAAAATTCTTGTAAAAATAGCAGTGAAAAGAAGGATGATCAAAGGAGCAATGGTATAGTAAAATGCCTTTGAAAATATTCTAACCCAGGATTTCGCATTCTCCTCTTTTAGTGGATGTACAAGCAGCAGTGCCAGGATGCCAACGGTACTGTAGGCTAGAATAAGGTAAGAAACCCAGCCTCTTGGAAGTTGCCAGTTGATTAATATTTTAGCAGAATAGAAGTAAAGAATAGCTGCATATATAAGCAGTAACGGAATAAGAATAAACTGAGTGAAAAACTTTAAAACAACAGGATAAGTTCCATCTTTTTCGAGATTATTTAACCCTTTATCATTAAATAAGAGAAAGATAAAACTGCTTCCAAAAATAGCCAGAACAAAGAATGTATCCGTATAGGCCCTGTGGTGAAAATGAAAATCAAAAAGATTATCAACAGCTACGATCGCCAGCTCAACTCCGCCGGTCAAAACGCCTGTAAATACAACCGTAAGAAAGAAATTAACAAAGAGATTTTTATTGTACTGCCAAAATCTAAGTTCCCTATCTTTCTCCAGAAACGGAACGAAAGAAACCAATAAGTGGAAGAGAAGAGATGTGATGGCAATGATATAAACGTAAACTTCTGTAAAATTATTCTTTTTATCAGGGAGAATACAATAGAATCCTATAAGAAAAGCAATACCTGATGCATGTAACAGTAATTCTTTCCCAATTCTCTGAGATAACATTTTCAATGCAAACATCAGGGAAATTCCGAGACAGGCACAAATAGTAAATCTGGTGTAAACGGTAGTTTCATCAAAGGTACTTTCCGCAATACAAATAGCACCAATAGAAGCTAATAAAGCCATTACCAGAATTATTGGATATCGGAAAATGACTTCATTGGCCCGGCTTACCGTTGCCTGGAATTTTGTTTTCATGATTTGGTGTTTTTGGAATTTAGGTTAATCCTTTTTCTTTTTTTTCTTTTTGTCCTTATCTTTCTCTTTTACTTTGGTCTTTTTCTCTTTTTTTGGACTTAAAATTTCTTCAGCAATTTCAAATTTAGGTTCTTCAATTTTGGCTGGTTTTATTTCAATTTTAAGATCAAAATGTCCCTTCATGTCTTCCTGAGAGATCAATTTTTCACTTAATAGAAGTTCCAGAATTTCTTTTCCTGAATCATTAAAAAAGTTGCGTGAAAGTTCTTTCAATAGAAATTTCTTATACTCTGTCAAAGGAACAAGAACGGTATATTTGAAGATCCTTCCTTCTTTTACTGTTGATAGATAGCCTTTTTCAACTAATATTTTCAAATAAGTGGAAACCGTGTTCTGGTGTGGTTTCGGTTCCGGATGCTGCTCCATAACATCCTTCAGATAGAAAGATTCCATTTTCCAAAACAGCTTCATAAAGTTTTCCTCTGCGGCGGTAAGATGATTTATTTTCATAGAGTATTCTAATGTTGAAATTGAATATTGCAATAAAGATAGATAAAAGATACCATAAAAGCTATTCCAGCGCCCATAAATACTTCTTTTACGGTGTGTCTTTTTAAAATAACCCGGGTAACACCAACCAAAATAGCGATTCCCAGCCACGCAAGTCCCATTTTCCAGCCCAATGAGAAAAATAAGGCAGCTACAAATATGTTGAATGCAGTATGCATCGAGCTTTTGATATAAAGATTGCTGATCTGAAGAGCAAAAAGAAGGATTAAAATAAACAGCATGATAAGATCAATAGATCCGTTTCTGATGTAATTGAAAATAAGATACGCAATTACACAGACTGCAATAAATATATAAAGAGTTTTCCTTTGAACCCGGTTGGATACATCCATATTGGTATATCTTCCCGTCTTCACATTCCACACAAGCCATATGACAACGGGAATAATGATCATTGATAATACTGGAAGGAAATAAAGTAAAGAATCTTTAAGGGTGTATTCTCTGATGCTCATGTATACAAAAAAAATGATCAGAGAGACCAAAGGATTGAAAAAATCAGAGATGACTTTTGAAATCTTGTGTAGTAATGAAGACTGCTTTTCTTCCATATTTTAGTTTAAAAACCAAATATACTACTATAAGCTCAAAAATCAAATGAATATCCATCAATAGGAAGAATGTGAGAGTTGTTTAAGTGATTGTTTATAAGTGTATTGATCTTAAGGAGGGTCTTTTTTAATTTTTATATTAAATTCATTAATAATACTAAAGACAGAAACTCGGGGTGTATAGAGTTTCCTCTGAAAAGAAGCTGTCGAAATGACCAAAAGTTATGTTAACAATAATTAAAGGAGAAAGAAGTGGAGGGGTAAAGAGCCATGAATTTCTGATATTTCTGCCCCTTTTACTATTTCAAAAAAGGCACATAGATAGGCTGGTTCCTTATATATGGGAGTAGAGAAATAACAGATAGGACGGTGCTTCATGAGTAGATCCAAGGCTCGAAAATTAAGAATAATCCATTCAGTGCGCAAATAGATTTTACAGAAAAAACGAAAAGTTATCTATCTATAGAATAAAAACGAAGTTTTTTTCATAATTTTGCTCAACTATTTCATCATAAAAAAGCAAGAGCTAACACATGAAAGAATTTTCTAAAGAGGTATACCTGAAGTGGTATGAAGATATGACAATGTGGAGAAGGTTTGAAGACAAATGCCGTTCTCTTTACCTAAAACAAAAGATCAGAGGTTTTTTACATTTGTATAATGGTCAGGAAGCTATCCCTGCTGGATTCACACATGCAATGGATCTAACAAAGGATAGTATGATTACTGCTTACAGATGCCACATTCATCCAATGGCGATGGGAGTGGATCCTAAAAGAATCATGGCTGAACTTTGCGGTAAAGCTACAGGAACATCCGGAGGTATGGGTGGATCTATGCACATTTTCAGTAAAGAACACCGTTTTTATGGAGGACACGGTATCGTTGGAGGACAAATTCCTTTAGGAGCAGGTATTGCTTTCGCAGATAAATATTTTGACAGAAAAGCAGTGAACATCTGTTTCTTTGGAGATGGTGCTGCAAGACAAGGTTCTTTACATGAGACATTCAACATGGCTATGAACTGGAAGCTGCCTGTAGTATTTGTTGTAGAAAACAACCAATATGCAATGGGAACTTCTGTAAAAAGAACTGCCAACCACGAAGATATCTATAAATTAGGATTAGGATACGAAATGCCTTGCCTTGCTGTAGATGCAATGGATCCTGAAAAAGTAGCAGAAGCTGCTTATGAAGCTATTGAAAGAGCAAGAAGAGGAGACGGTCCTACTTTCATTGAAGCAAGAACTTACCGTTACAGAGGACACTCTATGTCTGATGCTGAGCCATACAGATCTAAAGAAGAGGTAGCTATTCATAAAAATGATGACCCAATCGAGCTTGTAAAGCACAGAATTTTAGAAAACGGATGGGCTACAGAAGAAGAATTGGAAGCTACGGATAATAAATCAAGAGACTTCGTTGACGAATGTATCGAATTTATGGAAAACTCTCCTTATCCAGAGGTTGATAAGATCTATGAATATGTATACGCTCAGGAAAACTATCCATTCCTAGACAAATTAGAAAATTAATAATTAGATAATTTGAGAATTTGAAAATGAATTAAATTTTTTAATTCTCACGTCATCACATTAACAAATTATCATATTAGAAAATTATGGCAGAAGTAATTACGATGCCCCGCCTATCCGACACTATGACGGAAGGTAAAGTGGCAAAATGGCATAAAAAAGTTGGAGATAAAGTAAAAGAAGGAGATATTTTAGCTGAAATTGAAACTGACAAAGCAGTTCAGGATTTCGAATCTGAGATAGAAGGTACCCTTTTATACGTAGGTGTAGAAGAAGGAGGTGCTGCTGCTGTAGACTCTGTTTTAGCAATTATCGGTAATGAAGGAGAAGATATTTCAGGATTGACAGGCGGAGCTGCTGCTCCAAGTGCAGGTTCTGAAGAAAAAAAATCCGAAGAACAACCTAAAGCTGAGGCTCCTGTAACTGAATCTGCTGCGGCAGAAGTTCCGGCTGGAGTAGAAGTTATTACAATGCCTAGACTTTCTGATACAATGACAGAAGGTAAGGTAGCTAAATGGCATAAAAATGTAGGCGATACAGTAAAAGAAGGTGACCTTCTTGCTGAGATCGAAACAGATAAAGCAGTACAGGATTTCGAATCTGAATTCAATGGAGTATTATTGAAGCAAGGTGTAGAAGAAGGAGGAGCTGCTCCTGTTGATTCTATATTAGCCATTATTGGCCCTGCAGGAACTGATATTTCTGCTGTAGGTGCTCCAAAAGCTGCTGCTCAGTCAACTGAAAAACCAGCTGAACAAAAAGCAGAAGCGAAAACAGAAGAAAAAGCTGCTCCGGCTGCTGACGCTTCATCTTCTGACAGAGTGGCAATCTCTCCACTGGCTAAGAAAATGGCTCAGGATAAAGGAGTTGACATCAACAGTGTTCAGGGTTCTGGTGAAAACGGAAGAATCGTTAAAAAAGATATTGAAAACTATCAGCCAGCTGCGAAACCAGCTGCTTCAGCTCCTGCAGCAAGCGCTGCTCCTGTTGCAGTAAACTTCGTACAAGGTGAAGATACAGAGACTCAAAACTCTCAGGTGAGAAATATTATCGCAAAACGTCTTGCTGAAAGTAAATTCTCTGCACCTCACTACTATCTGATGGTTGAGATTAACATGGATAAAGCAATTGAGGCAAGAAAAGAAATCAATTCTTTACCTGATACTAAGATCTCTTTCAATGATATGATCATTAAAGCGACTGCAATTGCTTTAAGAAAACACCCTCAGGTAAATTCAAGCTGGGCTGGTGATAAGATCATCCACAGAGGAAATATCAACATTGGTGTAGCAGTAGCTATTCCTGACGGATTGGTAGTTCCTGTATTGAAAAATACAGATCAGATGACGTACACTCAGATTTCTGCATCCGTAAAAGATATGGCTTCAAGAGCAAAAAGTAAAGGTCTTAAGGCTAATGAAATGGAAGGATCTACATTCTCTATTTCTAACTTAGGAATGTTCGGAATCGAGACATTTACAAGTATCATCAACCAGCCAAACTCTGCAATCCTTTCAGTAGGAGCAATTATCGAAAAACCAATCGTTAAAGATGGTCAGATCGTAGTTGGAAACACCATGAAACTTTCATTGGCATGTGACCACAGAGTGGTAGATGGCGCTACAGGTGCTCAATTCTTACAGACATTAAGAACTTATTTAGAAAGTCCATTAACATTGTTACTGTAATTTTCTGAAATGAAAATAATAGAACCTCCCAAATCGGGAGGTTTTTTTGTTTATTGGGAATTTGAAATACCAATACCCGGAACAATATCTAAAATATTTCATAAATCTTGTTGGTTCGAAAAATAAGAATAAGAGCTATAAGGTTGTAGATTATACTACTGATGTCTAATTCTTATAATCATTAAGAACAAAATTTACAAAATCCATTAAATTTGATTTACTTTCCAAATTGTAAGGAAGGTTTTATTGTGATATCAATTTGAGAATTGAAAATTATCACCGCATTTTTTGATGGAATTTCAAAATCAAATTACTATTTTTGAATCATGATTAAAGCAAGAAATATCCATAAATCTTATGGGAATTTAGAAGTACTGAAAGGAGTTGATATTCATATCAAAATGGGTGAGGTGGTTTCTATTGTAGGAGAATCTGGAGCAGGTAAATCTACATTGCTTCAAATTTTAGGAACTTTGGATCATCCAAGCCAATCAAATAAATATGATACTGAAATTGAAATAGCAGGAGAGTCATTTATTAACATGAATGACAAGCAGTTATCGAAATTTAGAAATCAGAATATTGGCTTTGTATTTCAGTTTCATCAGCTTCTTCCGGAGTTTACCGCACTGGAAAATGTACTGCTTCCGACAAGAATTGCTGGAGCCAATGAAAAAGAAGCACTTGAAAAGGCGTATGCTTTATTTGAAGATTTAAAAATAGAACAAAGACTGCAGCATAAACCCAATCAGCTTTCAGGTGGAGAAGCGCAGAGGGTTGCAGTGGCTAGGGCTTTAATCAATTCACCAAAAATTATTTTTGCAGATGAGCCTACAGGAAACCTGGACTCTAAGAATGCGGATGATCTTCACAGATTGTTTTTCGATCTGAGAGACAAATACAACCAAACCTTTGTGATTGTTACCCACAACCCGAATCTTGCAGAAATAACAGACCGTAAACTCGTTATGAAAGACGGGATGATCATAGAATAGGAGTATACAGACCCCCAATAATGAAACACTTTATTTTTCTTTTTTTAATTTTTATTTCCTGTTCAAAAGTTGAATCTCAACAATTGAGTCCAATGAACGTGCCTCAGGAAAGAATTTCAGAGGTTAAAAATTATATTAAAGGAAAAGAGTATAATCAGGAACTAGCTGTTTTTATTAATTTTAAAATGCCTTCCGGAAAGTACAGGTATTTCATTTATAACCTGAAAAAAAATACAATTGTCCAGCAGGCTGTTGTTTCCCACGGTTCAGGTTCTGTTATTCCACGTTCAGATGCTTTAAAATTCAGTAATACAGAAGGCTCTTACCAGTCATCTCTCGGAAAATATGCCATAGGAGAAAGTTATGTAGGAAAGTTTGGAAAAGCCTATCGCTTAAAAGGGCTGGATTCTACCAATAGCAATGCCATGCAGAGAGCGATTGTACTTCATTCTTATGGATGCATTCCCGATACTGAATCTCAGACTCCGGCATGTTTAAGCTTAGGATGTCCGATGCTTTCTGTAAATGCCTTTAAAGAAACCGCAAAATATATTGATCAGTCTACGAAACCTGTGATTTTATATGCTTTCTATTAATCTATAATATATTTCCATGGCTATAAAACTTCTTGCTGAAGATGACAGACCCAGAGAAAAGTTTTTGCAAAAAGGCAAAAGCTCACTTTCTGATTCTGAGTTGCTGGCTATTATTATGGGAAGTGGAAATAGAGAAGAGAATGCGGTAGAGCTGGCACGGAAAATTTTAATGTCTGTGAACAACAACTGGCATCAGCTGAGTCTGCTTTCTGTTAAAGATCTGATAAAATTCAAAGGAATTGGAGAGACAAAAGCCATTTCGATCATTTCGGCTCTAGAGATAGGAAGAAGAAAAGCTGTACAGGAAATTCCGGAAAAGACGATCATTGGGAATAGCAGTGATGCTTATATTATTCTTAGAAATCAGCTTTCTGATTTGAGAACGGAAGAATTCTGGGCTATTTTTCTAAATAACAACAATAAAGTGATACATGTTTCTCAACTCACCCAGGGAGGCATCAGCCAATCTATTGTAGATGTGAGAATTCTTTACAAAGCAGCGCTGGATCACTTTTCAACAGGGATTATCATTGCACACAATCATCCTTCCGGAAGCTTGAAACCAAGCAGGGAAGATATCAGTATTACACAAAAAATAAAAGAAGCAGGACAGACATTGAGTATCCAGCTTTTAGACCATATTATTGTCACGCAGGATTCCTATTTTAGTTTCTCTGACGCAGGATTATTATGATTAGAAGATTGAAATACCATGAAATTGATTTTGTAAAATATGCTCAATGTTTAGAAAACTCCGAACAAAGAAAATATTCTGCTACAAAAGACTTTTTAGATACTACTTCGACGATGCCATGGGAAATCCTGGTTTATAAAGATTACAAAGCAGTAATGCCTGTACCTTTTGTAAGAAAGTATGGAGTGAAAATTGTACACAACCCAAAACTTTGTCAGCAGCTCGGTGTTTTTTCAGACAAAGATGATGTAGATCTTAATGAAGCTTTTTTAGCATTTCTGGAAAAGAACTACATGATCAGAGCGTATCCTTTTAATGATGTCAATAAGCTTCGTACTAAAATCAGAATCAAAAAGAATTTTTTATTGTATCCTGATTCTTATGAAACTGTACGTGCCAGATATTCTCCTAAAAGAAAAAGAAAGCTTCGGCTGGATGAAGAAGTTTTAAAAGAATCAGAAATCCAAACCATTTCTTATGACAACGCAAAGGCTTTTATCGAAGCCAACACGATAGGACTCAGCAAAGAGAATGACCTGTCTGAATTTATGAGGATTTTCGAAAGTTTTCACAAGTTAGATTATCTGAAGTTCACCGCTTTTTACTATCAAAGTAGGATTGTAAACGTAATTGCCACCTACACAGACTGCAATATGGTAGCACTTTTGGGTAATTTTAATGATAAAGATTATGTGAAATTATCAGGAGCCTCGGTATTGATTGACCATCTGATTAAAGAAAATATCGAAAATCATATCTTTGATTTTGAAGGAGGAGAATTACCGAATATTGAAGAGTTTTTCAGAGGATTCCGTCCGGAATTAAGACCTTACGGCATTATTGAAAATTCAAAGAAAAATCTTTTTAAAAAATTGGGTGACCTTATCATGAAAGGAAAGTCTTTTTTATGATGAAAAGCATTGTTTAGATTGGTTCTAATTAAGTAATATTCTGTAACTTTATAAAATACTAGTAAAAACCGTTATGTTACAACAGATTCGTCAGTACAAATTATCATATATGCTCTATAACTTTTTTAAAAAGAATAAGTTAAAGCATAATATTCCGCTGTATAAAAAATACGGAATCGATAAGAACTATTTTTCAAGTATTTCGAGTAAAGATTTTGCTCATCTTCCTGCCAGTACAAGAACGGTAGACTATACAAAACTTACGGAAACTCCCTTTTTTAAAAAGCTATCAGAAGAAAATAAAGAAAGTACCCTTCAATATGATGATAACGGATATTTGATTCTGAGGAATTTTATTACTCCTGAAACGGCAGATCAAATCAATATGGAAATTGATAAGCTGATGGAAGATGGAACACTGAAGTTTATTTACGGAGGAAAACTGATGTTTGCCATTCATCATTCGGAAATTATTAGAAATATTGGAAGTGACAAGGAATTGTTAGACTTTTTATCTGTTTTGCTGAACGGGAAATCTAAACTTTTTCAAAGTATCAACTTCATCAATGGAAGCCAGCAGAAAACCCATTCAGACAGTATTCACATGACCACTTATCCTTTGGGTGGATTGTTGGGAGTTTGGATTGCACTGGAAGATGTGGATGAAACGAACGGTGCCCTGCATTATATTCCCAAAAGCCATAAACTGCCTTACTTCCTGAATTCAGATTATGATAACGAAGGAACTGCTTTAAAAATCGGGAAGAAAAGCTACAGAGCTTATGAAACTTTCCTTGAAGATAAAGTAAAAGAACTGGGATTAAAAAAAGAAGTTTTTAAAGCGAAAAAAGGAGATCTATTAATCTGGCATGCCAATATCCTTCACGGTGGGGAACCTCACACTGATAAAAACAGAACGAGAAAAAGTCTTGTGTATCATTTCTTTGATGAAAACAGCGTATGCTATCATGAAGTAACCCAAAGACCGGCTCTGTTTGAACTTTAGGGTAACCCCTTATCATAAAAGCTTTTTATAAGAATACGGGTTTAAAAGATAGTTTCTTTACATTTGTATTCTTATAATATCACTGTATGAAAAAAAAGGGAAATATTCTTGTTTTTATATTTTCAATCTATGTCTGCTTCATGTCATACTATCTGTATACCCACCAGTATTACAATACGGATATGGAAGCTTATATGGGGCTGATTTATAAAACAGAATACCCCGATATGAAAATTGAAGAGATTCATCAGAAAGTATATGATGAACTGAGGGAAAAGAACCCCGATTTTGCGGGATTAGGACCTGTAGATCCTATGGTGGAAGAGGTAGCAAAAGGGGAAAGCACATATTACAAAATATTATCAGAAAACCCTAAAGCCTATGAAGAAGAACTGCAGCTTTTTGTGGTAAAACCTTTCTATAACTTTGTCAACTGGTCATTCTTCAAACTTGGTTTCAGTGCTTCTGCCTCAAACTCTTTAATCTCAAGTATTTCTTACGCACTGATTCTTATTCTGATTTTCAGCTTTTTGATAAAAATTCTGAAAAATTATACTTTTGCTTTCATCATCACGATTTTAATTTCCCTGTTCAAGCCTCTTCCGGAGTCAGCAAGGCATGTTTCGGCAGATTCTTTATCATGTCTGTTGCTTCTTTTAAGCTTCTATGTATTTTTAGTGAGAAGGAATTTCTTTCTTGCAGGTATATTTGCCATGTTATGTATTCTGACAAGACCGGAATATTTTATCTTTTATTCATGTCTGTATGGCTTTATTTACCTTTACAGAAACAAACTTCAGGTTAAAACAGTTCCATTGTTTATATCATATGGGTATCTGTTCCTTTCTTTCTTTTTAATACAGGTTTTCAATCAGGTTTCCTGGTCTACGCTATTTATGAATCAGTTTACTCAAGTTCAGATTTATCCTGTTTCGCATCCTGATCCGTTTTTGTTTTCAGATTATATTCATTTTATTAAAAGCAAAATGATGCTGGAATTCAACGCTTCATACTTTCCGATCCTGTTGATTTTTATAGCGGTCATTCTGGCTAATAATTTTTCCATTCGAAATAAAAAAACACAGGCTCAGCTATTGTTTTTTGCAATTATATATGGAACGGTGATGCTGAGATTTTTGGTTTTTCCGTCTTTGGCCAACAGGATGATGCTGGGCTTTTATCTCATCATTATCCTCGCATTGATCTATATCCAGAATTCTAAAGTGGATATCTTTAAAAACTCTTTAGAAGACGGAAAATAATTAGTAATTTTGCAGTCTAAAATTATGACGAGTCTTTCAGGATATTTACCGTATGCATTTGCATTGATTATTGCAATTCCTTTTCTGGTTTTGCTCAGACAATTTGTACACTCGTACATCACCCTTAAAAACCAGGAAATCAAATTACTCACCGTGAAATCAAATTCAGAGAATAAGGCCCATTCCTACGAAAGGATGACCCTGTTTCTGGACAGAATGAAACCGTCAAACCTTATCCAGAGATTTGACAGTGAGTTGGCCGTTCATGAGTTTATTTTCCTTACAGAAAAGACCATTAATGAAGAATTTGAATATAACTCCTCACAACAGTTATACATCACCAAAAATTCATGGAAGAATATCGTAGACTCTAAAAATGCAATTATAGAGCTTCTTCACAAAACCTATGACGGATTGAAAGGAGAGGTTCAGCTGGATGAGTTCAAAACGATTTTCATCATGAACTATATGGAAAGCAATGACTATATTGTTGAAACAATAGAAGATTTAAGAAAAGAAATTTTAATAATAACTTAAAAAATAACAGATAAATAATGATTCCAAATTTTAAAGCACATCCATGGCATGGGGTTTCTGCAGGAGAAGATGCGCCAAATGTTGTAAACGTATTCGTGGAAATCGTTCCTTCAGATACAATTAAATATGAAGTAGATAAAGAAACAGGATTTTTAAAGGTAGACAGACCTCAGAAATTTTCTAATATTATTCCCGCTTTATATGGGTTTGTTCCAAGAACATATTGCCACACTGAAGTTATGAAACTGGCTGTAGAAGCTGGAGCTGATGATGTGACGGAAGGAGATCACGATCCACTTGATATTTGTGTATTAAGCTCTCACAATATTCATTCCGGAGGATTATTAATGGAAGCTATTCCAATCGGTGGATTCAAAATGATCGATGGAGGTGAGGCTGATGATAAAATCGTCGCAGTAATGATCGGTGACCACGCTTTCGGACATTTCAGAGATATTTCTGAGCTTCCGGAGGCAGAAGTTAAAAGATTGATGCACTATTTCTTAACATATAAGAACTTACCGGATGAGCCTGCAAAATGCAGAATTCATGAGGTATATGGAGCTGAGCACGCTAGAAAAGTGATCATCGCTTCTCAAAAAGATTATGCAGAAAAATTCGGAGGATAAAATACTCGGATTTTAAATAAAAAAAGGATAAACAAATTTTTGTTTATCCTTTTTTGTTGGCTAAAAGAACCGTTTCAATGGGAAGCTCTTCTTAACTTTCTTATTCGCTTATTAAATCTTAACGGTTTAATTTATTCAAAGATTTTCTATTCCATGAACTTCTCTTAAACCTTTATTCAGTCTCGTTTTTTTACAGCTTCTGAGCATCATTATTTCGTTGTCATATTTACATTTTTTTTGATGATAAACATCATACTGTTAAAGTTTTTAATGCTTTGATGGTAATTATTTATTATATTTAATTTTCTATTACCAAAAAAATATTAAACTATGGATCTATTTATGTTAGTGCCAATTTTTGGTGTCGTAGCTTTGCTTTATACATTTCTTCAGAGCAACTGGGTAAGTAAACAGAATGCCGGAAATGAAAAAATGAAAATAATCAGCGGCCATATTGCAGACGGTGCAATGGCTTTTCTAAAAGCTGAATACAAAATCTTAACGTACTTTGTTGTAGTGGTCGCCATATTACTGGCGGTGATGGGGTCGAGCAATGCCAACTCACACTGGAGTATCGGAATTGCCTTTGCTGTAGGAGCTATATTCTCCGCATTAGCAGGTTTTATCGGAATGAAAATCGCTACCAAAGCCAATGTGAGGACTGCAGAAGCAGCAAGGACCTCACTTTCAAAAGCTCTTAAAGTATCTTTTACAGGAGGTTCTGTAATGGGAATGGGGGTTGCCGGGCTGGCTGTTTTAGGCTTAGGAACCCTATTCATCATCATTAAGCAGATCTTTGCTCCCGAGGCCACAGTAGATTCTTTGGAAATGGAAAAAACCATCGAAATTCTTACCGGATTTTCTCTGGGAGCTGAGTCTATAGCACTTTTTGCAAGAGTGGGTGGTGGTATATATACAAAAGCGGCAGATGTAGGTGCCGACCTTGTAGGAAAAGTGGAAGCCGGAATCCCGGAAGACGATCCCCGAAATCCGGCAACAATTGCAGATAATGTAGGTGATAATGTAGGAGATGTGGCAGGAATGGGAGCTGACCTTTTTGGATCTTATGTTGCAACAGTTTTAGCCACCATGGTCTTAGGCCGGGAAACTATTTCAGAGGATGCTTTCGGAGGCTTTGCCCCAATCCTTTTACCGATGCTGATAGCAGGAACAGGAATTATATTTTCGATGATCGGAACTTTATTTGTTAAAATTAATGATAATGAAGGTTCATCTACTTCCAGTGTACAAAATGCATTAAACCTTGGAAACTGGGGAAGCATTGTAATTACTGCCATTGCCTCTTATTTTCTGGTGACTTATATCCTTCCTGAAAAAATGGTTCTTAGAGGCCACGAATTTACTAAAATGGGAGTATTTGGAGCCATAATGGTAGGATTGGTAGTAGGAACCCTGATGAGTATCATCACAGAATACTATACAGCTATGGGCAAGAGACCCGTTTCCAGCATTGTGAGGCAGTCTTCTACAGGCCATGCAACAAATATTATCGGCGGCTTGGCTGTTGGTATGGAATCCACACTTCTTCCAATTCTTGTATTGGCAGGTGGTATTTACGGATCTTATTTATGTGCCGGACTGTACGGAGTCGCCATTGCAGCTGCCGGAATGATGGCAACTACTGCCATGCAGCTCGCTATTGATGCTTTCGGACCGATTGCAGATAATGCCGGAGGAATTGCTGAAATGAGTGAACTTCCAAAAGAAGTACGTGAAAAAACAGATATTCTGGATGCTGTAGGAAATACAACTGCAGCTACAGGAAAAGGATTTGCAATTGCTTCAGCAGCTTTGACGGCATTAGCATTATTTGCGGCTTTTGTAGGGATTGCAGGCATTGATGGAATTGATATTTACAGAGCAGATGTTCTTGCCGGATTATTTGTCGGTGGGATGATTCCGTTTATCTTTTCATCGTTAGCCATTACAGCAGTTGGACAGGCAGCGATGGCAATGGTGGAGGAAGTAAGAAGACAATTCCGTGAAATTCCGGGAATACTGGAAGGGAAAGCACAGCCAGAATATGAAAAATGTGTTGCGATCTCTACCGATGCTTCTATCAGAAAAATGATGCTTCCTGGTGCTATAGCCATTGTTTCTCCATTATTGATGGGATTTATTTTCGGACCTGAAGTATTGGGAGGTTTCCTTGCAGGAGCTACCGTATGTGGAGTTTTGATGGGAATGTTCCAGAATAATGCAGGAGGAGCGTGGGATAATGCTAAAAAATCATTTGAAAAAGGAGTGGATATCAATGGACAGACGTATTACAAAGGTTCAGAGCCTCATAAAGCATCTGTAACAGGAGATACGGTTGGAGATCCTTTTAAAGATACATCTGGGCCATCTATGAATATTTTGATCAAATTAATGTCAATCGTTTCATTGGTTATTGCGCCGACTTTAGCCGTTTTACATAAAGATAAAATTGAAGCGAACAGAAAAGCAAAAATTGAAAGCCTTACAGGGATTTCCAATGCTGCAACGGGTGTTAATGGAGATACGAAAATCATTACTGCTGTTCCGGGAGAAATTAAAGGACACCTTAATGAAAGCGGAGACTTTGTATATGAAACAGGGAATATTCAGAAAATAAAGCTGGATGGAGGAAAAACGATTGCCATTGGAGATGGAAGTCAGCTTTATCAGCTTTATAATGTGGTGAAGCAAAAAGACAAATCTGCATTAGACCCGAATAAATGGTACACAATTGAAAACCTTTATTTTGAAACAGGTTCAAGTGATCTGAAAGCAGAATCCGTACTTCAGGTGAATACGTTGGCTGAAATTTTAAATGCCTATCCGGATTTAAAAATTAAATTAGGCGGATATACAGACAATAGTGGTAATGAGGATAGTAATATCAAGTTATCCAATTTAAGAGCGCAAACTGCAAAATTGAAACTTCTTGAATTAGGAATTTCAGCAGACAGAATAGAAGCTGAAGGATATGGATCCCAACATCCGGTATGCGAAGCGAATGATACGGACGAGTGTAAAGCAAAAAACAGAAGAATTGACGTAAGAGTTCTGGCTCTTTAGAATCAATGTTAAAATAATAGAAAAGCATCGCTCTGGCGGTGCTTTTTTTATGGGGTATTCTTAAAAATAAAACTCAGGCAAATAAAATACCTGCAGTTATCTGTGAAAATCTGTGCAATCCGCGGGAAAACTAATGTGGAAAAAATCAAAGATTCCTTTTCAAATGTTCCATTGCCTGAATAATCAGTTCATCTTTTTTTGCAAAGCTAAACCTGATATAATCAGAATTATCTCTTGAATTATAAAAAGCAGAAAGAGGAAGGCAGGAAACTTTTTTCTCAATCGTAAGCCATTTTGAAAATTCTACATCGGTCATTGTTTTAGAAACATTGCGGAAATTGACAATCTGAAAAACACTTCCTTCCGCCTGTTGCTCTACCTGCAGGGGAGTTTCCCGGATCAGCTGATTAAAAATATCTCTTTTATTCTGCATTATTTCTTTATTGATAGCCGGGTCAAATACATCCAGATACTTTGCGATAGCATATTGCGCAGGAGCATTGGCACTGTAAGAAATATATTGCTGATGGCATTGAAATTTTTCAGTTAATGCTTCAGAAGCAAGCATATAGCTGACCTTCCATCCGGAAGTATGAAACATTTTACCAAAAGAAAAAATACAGAATGTCTTTTCTCTGAGCCCTGGATGAATAAAGGAACTGTAATGTTCCGTTTCATCATAGCAATAGGTGTCATATATTTCTTCGGAAATCAAATAGATTTCACGCTCTTTAATCAGTTCGTACAACTGGCTCCAGTCTTCTTTTTTCCATACTTTTCCCGTTGGGTTCTGGGGAGAATTGACAATAATAGCTTTGGTTTTCTCCGAAATACAGTTTTTAAATAAGTCCCAGTCGATCGTAAAATCACCTTCAAGATCGTAATAGACAGGGATTCCGCCATTCATGACAACAGCAGGTCCATACGTGTAGTAGGACGGTTGAATAATGATGACTTCATCATGTTGATTAATAATAGATTTGAGGGAAGTATATAAAGCAAAGGTTGCACAGGGAACAATGGTAACTTCACCAGAAGTAATAGTGATTTGATGATTCCGTTTTGCATTGAAGCGGATGATGCTTTCAATCAGAAGGGGATTACCGGCAAGAGGTTCGTAATGATAAGTGTCTTTTTCAGAGGCTTCTTTTAAAAAGATTTTCAGACGTTCGTCAATATCAAAGTCGGGAAGTCCCAGAGAAAGATCAAAGCTTCCGTGTCTGGCAGCCAGTTCGGACATTTCTGTAAAAAAGGAATAATGAGTAAATCCGTAAATTTTATCCACCTATTTTGTATTTTAATCAAATATAATAAAAATTCAATACCGTATTGAATTTAAAATTGACGTATTGTTAAATTTGTGTAGTAATTTGTATTCTCTTATCCTGTTTATTTCTTCCATTCGGATTCAATAAAATTTGTTATTTTTAAGAAATTTATTCTTTATGAAAAAAATACTTATTCCGCTATTTGCCATGGCTGTAGTAACCAGTTGTGGAACGGCAAACATATCTGATGGGAATGCTTCACATCCTGTTTCCACAAAACATAGTAATGCATTTAACAATGCATACAAAGTGATAAGCGCTGAAGCTTTAAAAAAGAATCTCTACGTGATTGCTGCAGATGATATGGAAGGAAGAGATACGGGAAGCAAAGGACAGAAAAAAGCGGGTGAGTATATGATCAATTACTATAAAAGCCTCGGAATTTCAGGGCCTAAAGCATTAGGTTCCTATTATCAGAAAGTTCCGTCAGAATTTATGAAGAAAAGAGGCGGTGGAAACCTTCCTGATTCTGAAAATATTCTGGCTTTTATCGAAGGAAGTGAAAAGCCAGAAGAAATTGTAGTCATTTCAGCACATTATGATCATGTGGGAACAAAAAATGGTGTGGTATACAACGGAGCCGATGATGACGGAAGCGGAACTGTTGCTGTCATGGAAATTGCCAAAGCATTCCAGGAAGCTAAAAAAGCAGGGAAAGGACCTAAAAGATCCATTCTGTTCTTGCATGTTACAGGAGAAGAACACGGTCTGTTTGGTTCAGAATATTACTCAGAAAATCCTGTTTTTCCATTAGCCAATACTGTTGTTGACCTTAATATTGACATGATAGGACGGGATGATCCTGCTAACAGAGGAAAACAATACGTCTATGTGATTGGTTCGGAAATGTTAAGTTCTCAGCTTAAAGTGATCAATGAAGCAGCAAATAAGAGAACCAATAACCTGGAACTTAATTACAAATATGATGATTTGAATGACCCTGAGCAGCTGTATTACCGTTCAGATCACTATAATTTTGCCAAACATAATATTCCTGTAGCATTCTTCTTTGACGGTATTCATGAAGACTATCATAAACCAGGTGATGATCCTGAAAAGATAGATTATCAGCTATTGCAGAAAAGAACCCAGCTTATTTTCACAACCGCCTGGGATATTGCCAACAGAGAAGAGAGAATTGTTGTTGATAAGAAATAATAACAAGTTTTATTTTGGATTGTTTCTTACCCCTTGTCAAGGTTTTAAACCTTGACAAGGGGTAAGAAAAATATTTCAGGCCCTTAAGCTTATCAACAAAACAATTACCATGAATATAATTATCAGAGAAGCAAAACCAGAAGACATTCCACAAATACAGATTGTAAGAAATGCTGTGAAGGAAAACACCCTCTCAGATCCGGGATTGGTTACTGATAAAGATTGTGAAGAATTTTTGTTTCAAAGAGGAAAAGGATGGGTAAGTGAAGTGGAAGGTCGGGTTGTAGGTTTTTCTATAGCAGACCTTAAAGACAATAATATATGGGCATTGTTTGTACATCCTGATTTTGAAAATCAGCGAATTGGAAGAAAACTTCATGATGTGATGCTCGACTGGTATTTTGAACAGAATAAAGACTATGTCTGGCTTGGTACTTCGCCGGGAACAAGGGCAGAAAATTTCTACAGGAAATCCGGTTGGAAGGAAGCAGGAACCCATGGAAATGGAGAGGTTAAGTTTGAAATGACTTATGAAAATTGGAAAAATAAAGACCTCATGAAATCGCCGCTAAAATCAATCAGACCGTTTATTGGTGCACGAAATTTTAAAATCAGCAGAAACTTTTATAAAGATCTTGGGTTTGAAGAAGTTGTGCTTGAGCCTAAGCTGTCCCTTTTTATACGGCAGGAAATAGGATTTTATCTTCAGGATTATTATGCAAAAGAATGGGTTGACAATACCATGATTTTTATGGAAGTTGCCAATACAGAGGAATTCTGGAAGGAGCTTTTGTCTTTAGGGCTTACAGATACATATGAAAATGTAAGACTTACTCCTGTGAGAACGATGGATTGGGGAAAAGAGTGTTTTGTACACGATCCGTCCGGGATTTTATGGCATTTTGGTGAGTTTTTAAGGAAAAGAAATTATGATTTACGCATTTGATACCTATTATTACGAGGATTATGCTAATACAGTGTGTATTGCATTTGAAAACTGGACTTCTGAAAAAGAAGTAGAGACGTTTATAGAAGAAACTCCTGTGACTTCAGAATATGAAAGTGGAGCTTTTTACAAAAGAGAACTGCCGTGCATTTTGAGCCTGTTAAATAAAATAGCATTAAAGCCGGAAGACATTATCATTGTTGACGGATATGTTACGCTTGACAACAATGGCAAAATTGGCTTAGGTGGACATCTTTATGAAGCACTGGAAGAAAAGTGTCCTATTATTGGGATTGCAAAGAACGATTTTACAACTCCCGATTCACAGCGGAGAAGTGTTTTCCGTGGGGAAAGTAAAACACCGCTTTTTGTAACGGCCAGAGGGTTTGATGTAGATGAAGTTAAGCTAAAAGTAGAACAGATGCATGGAGATTATAGAATACCCACGCTGTTGAAAAAACTGGATCAACTGAGCAGAACTTAAAAAATTAAAGTCTTACTGTAGAAAGTAAGACTTTTTTAATATCATTAATATACCAATCGGTATATTTCGCTATCTTTGTATATCCCTCCTGATCAATAAAAGAGGGAATTTTTTTAATAAAAATAATACCAATCGGTATATTGTAAAATAATATCTTATGAAAGAAGTATTTATAGTGGCAGCCAAAAGAACCCCTGTTGGTGGGTTTATGGGCAGCCTTTCCGGATTTACAGCAACTCAATTGGGTGCTATAGCAATACAGAACACATATGAAAGTATTGGGCTTGCTCCTGAGTATGTAGACAGTGTGTATATGGGAAATGTTTTAAGTGCTGGATTGGGCCAGTCACCGGCAAGGCAGGCAGCTGTTTTTGCAGGAATCCCTGTGGATAAAGATGCAACAACGATTAATAAAGTCTGTGCTTCCGGAATGAAAGCTGCAATCATTGGCGCTCAGCAGATTCAGCTGGGGCTGGAGAATATCGTTATGACGGGCGGAATGGAAAGTATGAGCAATGTTCCGCACTATACGAAACTCCGTCAGGGAACAAAGCTGGGAGATACCAGTCTTACGGATGGCCTCATTAAAGATGGCCTTTGGGATGTATATAATGACTTCCATATGGGAAGTGCTGCCGAACTGGGAGTGAAAAAGTATGGGCTCACCAGACAGGAACTTGATGACTATGCATTGCTTTCCTATCAGAGAGCTCAGGAAGCCGCAAAAAACGGGAGATTCAGCAATGAGCTGATCCATGTATCCTTTGAAACAAAAAAGGGAACTACGATCGTGGATAAAGATGAAGATATTGATAAACTTATCCCTGAGAAAATTTCTCTTCTGAAACCCGCATTTGAAGCAGATGGAACATTGACAGCCGCTAATTCCAGTAATTTGAATGACGGAGCTTCTGCAATAGTATTAGGATCTTCAGAGGCTATAGAACATCATCATCTTAAGCCATTGGCAAGGATAATCGCTTATGCAGATGCAGCCCAGTCCCCGGAATGGTTTACGACTTCACCTTCTGTAGCCATTCAAAAGCTTCTGAAACAAACTGGTCTTAGCTTATCTGATATCGATTTTTTCGAAATCAATGAAGCCTATTCTTCAGTCATTCTGTCCAATCAGAAAATTCTTGAATATGATTTAAACAAGGTAAATGTGTATGGCGGAGCTGTTGCATTAGGACACCCCATTGGTGCTTCAGGAGCAAGGATTATCACAACACTGGTCAACGTCTTGCATCAGGAAAAAGGGAGATACGGTATTGCTGCCATCTGCAACGGGGGCGGGGGAGCCTCAGCAATTCTTATTGAAAATATAGGATAAAAGATGTAAAATTCCCTTTATTTCTTATTTTAAAATATAAAATACCTTTCCTGCGAGTACAATTTCGGGGAAGGTATTTTTTTATATAACAAATTGATTATCCATGAGTAATTTGAATTATTCCATGCGTAATAATAAGGTATAAAACGCCTATTTTTGATAAACTGATAAATATCATTACGTTGTTATTTTTATTAATTCTAAATAAATATAAATTTGTATCAAGAAATTTAAACAAGAAAAATGAAAAAAATAACTACTCTTTCTGGTATTGTACTTTGCTCACTGATGAACGCCCAATTACAGTATTGTATGCCCGCGTTTCAGTATGGAGCAGACAGCAATATGATCAGTAATGTTACTTTAGGAACGATTAATAATTCGTCACCGGTTCAGTCAGGGAATGCACAGATTTATGAAAATTTCACGTCAATATCTACCGATCTGCAGTCCGGGAACTCTTATCCGATATCGATAAAAGGTCCTTCCAGTACATTTCCGAGCGATGTAGTTGTTTTTATAGATTTTAATAAGAACGGTAATTTTGATGATGCCGGGGAAAGCTTCTATATCGGAAGACTGGCAGCCGCTAATCCAGCCAATGCTTTTACAATCAGCAATACGATAACCGTTCCAGCCAATGCTGCCAGTGGAAGCACAAGGATGAGGGTTCTTAAAAATACAAATGTTCAGGCTTACTCCAATCCTGCAGCGGCTAACTCAATCAGCTCAGCTTGTGATTCCAGTTTAAGAGCAGGACAAACAGAAGATTATACCGTGAATATTATAGGGAATACGGTAAGTTTCCCAGCCCCTTACTGTGGAGCAGAGAATGTGACCAGCCTTACAGTAAGTGAAATAAGCAAGGTAGAATTTGCCGGAACTGTTAGAAGCAGTGCTATTGATGGAAACTCGGATGTTCTTGAAAATTTTACAGCGACTGTCTTTACGGTCAACCGTGGAAATAGCTATCCTATAACGGTTACAGGAGGTACCCATGGACAGAATACCGTATCAGCGTACGCCTATATTGATTTTAACCATAATAATCAGTTTGATGCTGATGAAAAAATTGACCTGGGATATCTGGACAATTCCAATCCGGTTTCTAGTACGGAATCGGGAGTTACGACAGCTAACATTACCATTCCGGCAGGTGCACAGTTGGGAGACACTCGTTTCAGGCTGGTAAAAGCTTATGAATCCAGTTCCTGGATGGGAACTTTGGAGAATCTTCCATGTCTTTCAGGGTGGTTTATCGGGCAGGTAGAGGATTATACACTTAAGATTCAACCGGAAAGCCTTTCAACAATTGAAGTTTCTAAAGAGGCATCAGCTACCGTTAAAATATATCCAAATCCTACAACAAATACCGTAACCATCAAGATGAAGGAAGGATTGGAGAAATATGAAATTTATAATATGTCAGGACAAAAAATGCTGGAAGGTAATTCGATGACCGTACATATGGAGAGCTTAATATCCGGAACATATCTGATAAAAATTCTTACAAAAGATCAAAAACTCATTACAGAAAAGATTATTAAAAAATAGACACATCATATCTAAATCATATCCATATCAATTTTTGTTTTTATCGACAGGTCCTTTACCTGTCGGTTTTTTTATTTTTAGAAATCACAGGAAACTCTTTATTTAAAAGGTTTTAACTAAAAAGGTTTAATGCCGTGAGGAAAATACATGGATTGCAGCGGGGATGTTTTTAGGCACCGGATCCCAGCAAATTCATAAGATCCTGCCTGGATAATCCCTGGAATTTTTTCCCATCGGTTGTAAGCAGATTTTCGGCCAGCTGTTTTTTCTTTTTTTGAAGTGTAAGGATTTTTTCCTCCACAGTATTAGAACATATCATTCGGACAGCAATTACATTTTTGGTTTGTCCGATACGGTAACTGCGGTCAATGGCTTGATTTTCAGCAGCAGGATTCCACCATGGATCCACAAGATAAATATAATCGGCCTGGGTTAGGTTGAGACCTACACCGCCAGCTTTTAAACTAATCAGGAATACCCGGATATTTTCATTTTTCTGAAAATTCGCCACCTTTTCTCCTCTGTCTTTAGTCTGTCCCGTCAGATATTCAAACTGAATATTATGATGTTCCAGTTCTGTCTTTATAAGATCCAGCATTCCCACAAACTGTGAGAAAACAAGAATTTTATGGTCTTTCGATTTCCCAAGGATCTGTTCCATCAGAATTTCGATTTTAACGGCATTTTCACCGGAATATCCCTCTTTCATCAGAACAGGAGAATTACAGATCTGTCTGAGCCTTGTAAGCCCCGTAAGGACGTGCATGCTGTTTTTATTCAGATCATCGTCATCATTGGCAGCGATAAATTCACGAAGTTCCTTTTCATAAGCATCGTATATTCTGCGCTGTTCCGCATTCATCTCACAATAGATGACCGTTTCTGTTTTTTCCGGAAGCTCTTTGGCCACCTGTTTCTTCGTTCTTCTGAGGATGAAGGGCTTTATCTTTTGCTGAAGCTCCATTGCACTTTTACTGTACTCGAACTTATCAATAGGAATGGCATAAATATCTTTAAAATACTGTTTGCTTCCCAATAGTCCCGGGCAGGCAAATGAAAGCTGGCTGTAAAGGTCAAAAGTGCTGTTCTCAACAGGAGTTCCTGTCAGAACAATTCTGTTTCTCGATTGAAGGAGGCGTGCTGCTTTGTATCTCTCGGAATTTGGGTTTTTAATGGTCTGTGATTCATCCAGAAAAATATAATTGAAATTAAAATTTTTCAGAAATCGAATGTCAGAAAGGATCATTCCATACGTCGTAAGGACTACTTCGTAATCAGGCATATGAGCCGTTGTCTTTGGGCGGTCTGCACCATAATGCAGCCCAACTTTTATAGAAGGTGCAAATCTTCTGATCTCATCCTGCCAGTTGAAAAGCAGGGAAGTGGGAACCACAATAAGATTGGTGGTATGTCCCCGTTTCTCCCTTTGTGACAGAATGAAAGCAATGATCTGAATTGTTTTTCCAAGCCCCATATCATCTGCCAGACATCCTCCGAAGTTGAAACCATCAAGAAAATTGAGCCAGTTCAGTCCGTCATGCTGATAATCCCGCAGCTCAGCTTTCAGCTCCGCAGGAATATTGACCTTGGGAATCGCTTTTCCTGTCGAAAATTGAGTCGAATAAGACGTTATTTCATCCTGAACTTCTTTACTCAGGACTTCTTTTTCAAATAGCGAAGAAACCTCAGTAAAATTGATTTTAGGAATTTTCAGAAGCTCTTCGTCAATTTCACCTGACTGGAAGTAACCCGCTATCTTTTCCATCCATTCTTCAGGGAGAATCCCCAGGCTGCCGTCATCCAGCTGAACAAATTTACTTTTATTGCGAATGGCCCGGTGAAGCTGTTTTAAAGAGGCTTCTTTGGGTCCAAATGCCACCTTTAGCTTAGCATTAAACCAATCCAGTCCGCTGGTAATCTGAATGTTGATCTTGGCCCGGTGAGAACTTAATTTATTGTTTTTTAATTCATTAAAACCCAGGATGGTGATCCCTTCGTTTCTCCAGATCTCAAATGCTTCAAGAAACCAATTGTTATCCAGGAACTTATCTCTGTGAAGATAAAAATACTGGTATCCGTCCATCTGCTCTTCAAAATCAGAATGCTGCTGCATGATGAGGGACGTAAAACGGGCTTCTGCAGATTCATTTCTTTCTATTTTAAATGGGTTTCCATTCTGATCCGTATCAAAAAGCTGCTTTCGGGAATAGACAGGAACTTCAACGTCTCCGTATTTCATAACGGGCGTAATTCCTATATAATTTTCCTGCTGACGAAGATAAACGACTTTTTCAGTCTTATAATTTTTGTCTTCAAGCTGTACTTTTGTTGCAGGCTGTATGTAGCTGTAATTAATATGAATACGTTCTTCAATAGCAGAGAGAATGTTCTGCATAAATGCTTCGTATTTTGAAGAATGAACGAGTAAAATCTCATTATTAGCCTTAAAAAACCTAATGATTCTGAGCATGTCAGGATGATCTACAAAGCTGAAAGTGTTTCGGTTATAAACAAAATACTCATTTCTAAGAACAATATTTTTAAAAGGAACAGAAATGTCATTAAACTGTAACTCACCCGTTATTTCATAGAACGGATCTTTCTTAAATACAGATAATTGCACTTCGGCATCTAAAGTATTTAATTCAACATAAGAAAGTGACTTTGCGGAAACGGTTTCTGCAATTTCGCGGTCGTGATAAAAGACTTCCAGTTCCAGAGGATTTTGCACAATGAGCTTTAAAGCTTCCAGTTCTGCAGGATTGTAATCCTCATTATAATTATTCTGAAAAGAGGTAATCGCGGTGTAAAATTTGATGTCCGCAGGCTTTTCTGCTTTCCATATCAGTTGCATGGCATCTACAGAAGTCACAGGATTTTTTATTTTCCCGGTTTGCGTTGTTTCGGCTTCCATCAGAGAAAAAGTCAGGTGGTTATAATACCGGTGTTTGCCGATAACCAATATCTGTTTTTTGCCTGTTTCCAATACTGCCAGTTCATCCAGTTTAGACGGATGCTGTGGAAGAAGATCTCTTGTAAGCAACATATCATCTACAGGCAGCATTTCCTTGATCTTTGGAAGTATTTCAATGCTGCCATTCATATATTCCAGCTGAAAATAGAGGTCGAGATCTGGTTCATTTTCCAGACCATATCCTTTGGCCTTAGGAACAAGTGTCTTTTTGCGGAGGGTCTCATCAAAAAAAAGGCGGTAATTTTTATCCTCGATAATACAGTGGATAATTTCTGCCTGATGGGAACAAAGCTGGTTTTTCGGGTTGTCACAGGTACAGGAGCAGAGTAGTGAACTGCCGATTCTGCTGATCGTGACAATGGGAAAATCCTGCAGTGAAGATTGTTTGGTAAATATTCCTGTATTATTTTCAAGAGCAACAGGGTAGATCTCACGAAAATCCCTGATTCCGATAAATGTGCTGTCTGAAGTATGTTTCAAGAGATCATATACAGAAAGTGTACTGATATTGATGTTTTCAAGAATATATTCTGCCATAAGAATTGATAAAGCAAACTTACAAAAAACAAATCTATTTTGGAATCCGTTTTGGCTACAGCTTACTGCATTTTGGCAACTCTTATGATTCTTTCAATGCTGAACTTTGTCCTGTAATTTTAAACCAAGAAAAATGAAAACAATTTTTATAACAGGTGCTTCTACAGGATTAGGAAAAGCAACTGCCCAATTATTTCAAAACAAAGGATGGAAAGTAATCGCTACCATGAGAAACCCTGAAGCGGCAGCTGACCTTGCTGCTTTGGAAAATGTAACTGTTCTTCCGCTGGATGTTACCAATCCGGAACAGATACAGTCTACCGTAAAGCAGGCGCTGGAAATTGGAGCCATTGATGTGGTGTACAATAACGCAGGATATGGCTTAATAGGACCTTTGGAAGCGCTTTCTGACGATCAGATCGTAAAACAGCTGGACACGAATTTATTAGGGGTTATACGCGTTACACAGGCGTTTATTCCTTACTTCAGAGAACAGAAAAAAGGAATGTTTATTTCTACAACGTCTATTGGAGGACTGGTTGCCTTCCCATTAGGTTCTACTTATCATGCTACCAAATGGGCGCTTGAAGGATGGAGCGAAAGTTTAGCTTTTGAACTTAATACGTTGGGAATTGATATTAAAACCGTTTCTCCCGGAGGAATCAAGACGGATTTTGTAAGTCGTTCTCTGGATTCAGCATCCAGTCCTGCTTATGAAGACATGACCAATTCTCTGTTTTCTAAAATGGAGGGAATGATGGAAGCTGCTTCTACACCTGAAGAGATTGCAGAAGTCGTATTTGAGGCTGCTACAGACGGCAAAAA
This sequence comes from Chryseobacterium sp. KBW03, assembly GCF_003852415.1. Taxonomy (NCBI): domain Bacteria; kingdom Pseudomonadati; phylum Bacteroidota; class Flavobacteriia; order Flavobacteriales; family Weeksellaceae; genus Chryseobacterium; species Chryseobacterium sp. KBW03. Next base: position 256,892 of record NZ_QAJO01000003.1, read on the forward strand.
ACAGCTGAGATATGTAGCCGGAGAAGATGCTAAAGCGATCTATGCACAGCGCCTTGAATTAGGTGATGAGGCATTCAGAGAGCAGTTTGGGAAACAGTTTATTTAGTCAGGTTTTTGGAAGGCAGTATAAAGTAAATGACATTTATACTGTCTTTTCCATCAAATAATTTATAATTTTATATCATGGAAAAGAAAGATAACATTCCTTTGAAGATTTCATCCATATCGGAACTTCATGACATGCTGCAGCTTCCCAAACCGCTTCATCCATTGGTAAGCCTTGTGGATAATACAAAGATGAGCATCAATAAGGATATGCTGAGGAGAAGTTTTATTATGAATTTTTATAAAATCTCTTATAAGTATTCTACCGTTGGGAAAATGGGTTATGGACAAGGGTATTATGATTTCAATGAAGGAGGAATGATGTTCACATCGCCTGGGCAGGTTCTTTCCACCGATGAGAACGCAGAATACTGCGGATATACTTTACTGGTACATCCGGATTTTATCAGAAGCTATCCATTGGCAAAGAATATCAAGAACTTCGGTTTCTTTTCTTATGATACCAATGAGGCTTTGCATTTGTCTGATCAGGAAAAAGCTACCGTAACAGGACTGCTGAACAATATTGAAAATGAACTGAATACCGCTATTGATGAAGTGAGCCAGGATGTCATTGTTTCCTACATTGATGTTCTTCTCAACTATAGCAATCGCTTTTACAAGAGACAGTTTATTACAAGAAAAGCAGTGAATAATGATTTATTGACCAAAATGGATACGGTGCTGGAAGATTATTTCAATAAACAGGAAACGTTAAATAAAGGCCTTCCTACAGTAGAATTTCTGGCTTCCACGCTCAATCTTTCTCCCCATTATCTGAGCGATATGCTCCGTAATCTGACGGGACTGAATGCTCAACAGCATATTCATGAAAAACTGATTGAGAAAGCTAAAGAATATCTTACCACAACAGGATTCTCGGTATCCGAAGTTGCTTATGCGTTAGGGTTTGAACATCCGCAGTCTTTCAATAAACTGTTTAAAAAGAAAACAGACAAAACACCTCTGAGTTACAGACAATCATTCAATTAGATATCATACACCCGGTTCAAATACCGGGTATTTTTTTGTTGACAGAAAATAATAATCGGCGATTTTCTGATATGGTAACGTCTGTTTTCTGATCTATTGGTTAAAATGGAACATAAAAATGACAAAAACGGACTAGATTTTAATGGGTGGGCGTGCCTAACTTTGCAAAAGGAATTTTATCACCCTGTTATAATGAACGAGAGAGAATCTTTTAATGCCAAAATGCCGACAGCCTGTTTTTTACTTTTCTTTGCCCATGGGCTTGTTTTTTCTTCCTGGGCCAGCCGGATTCCTATCATCAAAAATGCACTTTCGATTAATGAAGCAGAGTTAGGAACACTGTTGCTTCTGATGCCGATAGGGCAGCTTTCGACGATGGTTTTAGCGGGAAAACTGATCAGTATTTATGGAAGCAGCTGGGTGATTAAAAGGTGCTTTCTATTGTATCCTTTTTTTCTTTTATTAATTGGTTTAGCACCTTCTTACTGGACTTTAGCTATTGTTCTGTTCTTTTTTGGTGTTTCCGGAAATCTTTGCAATATAGCGATCAACACACAGGCTATTGAAATAGAATCTATTACGAAAAGAACTCTTCTTTCATCATATCATGGAGCCTGGTGCTTTGCGGGGCTTACAGGAGCTGTTATTGGTTTATTGATGATTAACCTTCATGTAGGTACTTTTTACCATTTTGTTGCTATTTTTATTCTGGTAGGAATACTTTGGTTCTACAGTAAAAGAAACCTGACCAATATTATCCACAAAGCAGAGCCACAGACCCGGTCAATTTTTAAATCTGTAAATCCTACATTGTTTGGATTGGGCATCATAGGATTTCTGAGCATGGCTATTGAAGGGGCTATGTTCGACTGGAGCGGGGTGTATTTTCAAACGATAGTTAAAGCACCTGAAAATCTTGTAATACTGGGGTATACAAGCTTTATTTTAATGATGACTTTAGGTCGTTTTGTTGGGAATAAAATCATTGAAAAATATGGAAAAAAGATTGTTCTGCAATGTTGTGGTTTACTGATGAGTGGAGGTCTTTTTCTAAGTGTTTTCTTCCCGGAGCTATGGATTTGTATTATCGCTTTTATGATTATTGGTCTTGGAAGTTCTTTGAGTGTGCCGTCTGTTTACAGTACCGTAGGGAAAGTAAGTACAGTGGCTCCAAGTATAGCGTTATTGTTTGTGTCCAGTATTTCATTTTTAGGATTTCTAATGGGGCCGCCTCTTATCGGGTACATTGCTGAAAGTTTTGACCTCCGGTATTCATACGGTCTTTTTGCCTGCTTTGGAATTTTACTGGCAATTATGGCCGGGCAGATGAAAGTATTCAGTAAGAAAAGCTAATCTCTTTTTTAGGGTAATTTTGATATCTGTTAGGCAGTTTTTGACATGTTTCAGTGTATGATGGAAGATTAATATTGCATTTCAAAATACCGTCTTTAAAATCTTGTTATCTTTATTCAAAATTCGTTTCTATGAAACCGGCCTCAAGAATTTTAACCGAATCTGCTATCGACAATTCTTTTTCCGTAAAACGGCTGGATGATGATGTTCCTTATTCTGGACATTTTGTAAGACTCAATTATCATCATATTGTAATAATAGAGAGTGGTAGAGGTGTACTGACCGTTGATCATCACTCTTTTGATATAGCAGGTCAGGAAATTTTTCTGTTGTCTAAAGGCCAGATCTGCAAGTTTGAAAATGATCCGGCTATCCGTGGTTATCATATTTCCTTTGGAGATTGTTTCTGGGAAAGAGTGCCTTCCAGTGCAAGTAATTGTAAAGCTGTATTGTTTAATAATGCATCGGCCAATCAGAAGCTAGAACCGGAGCAGGCTGAAATAGATGAATTTTTACTGTTGCTTAAAAATTTACTGACGGAATACAAAACTCCCTCTTATACCAATCAGATGGATGTGCTGGCTGCCTATTTAAAAATCATTATGATTAAACTGGCGAATGTGAAAATTGTGAAAGAGGAAACTTTCGACAGTCAGGATTACATCATTTACCGCAAATTCATGGAACTGTTAAGCAGTCAGTATCATAGCCTGCATGCAGTAAATGACTATTCATTAAAGTTGAATATTACCCCCAGAAGACTGAGCGAACTGTGTAAGCGGTGCAGTAATAAAAGCGCAAAGGAAATCATCAATGGACAAATCATTGCAGAAGCCAAAAGATTACTCCAATTCAGTTCCCATTCTGTAAAAGAGATTGCCTATCAGCTTAATTTCGGTACATCAGAGCAATTCAGCCACTTCTTTAAGAAAAATACAGAAATATCGCCTGTAAGCTATCGCAGTCATTTTATTCATATCGGAGTTTAAACGCTGCGAAATTTTGACATGTCATCGGTATTTATTGATATTCCCAGAGGTCTGTAATCAGAATACCTTTGGATAAAATTAGATAAAGCTATGTCAGTAAATCGTATGAAAGAAGTAGCCGGGATTATCATTCCGGACAGTAAAATTGCAACAGAAGCAACAGAACTTCTATTGGAACACGGAACAGAATTTATTTATAACCACTCCCTTCGTGTTTTCCTCTTTTCCTCACTGAACGCCAAACGTGAAAATAAGGCTCACGACTCCGAATTGTTATACGTTGCATCCGTATTCCATGATCTGGGGCTGGTTTCCCATTACAGCAGTCCGGAACTGAGATTTGAAGTAGATGGAGCCAATGCAGCAAGGGACTTTTTAAAAGGTCATGGTATTGCTCAGGATAAATTACAATTGGTATGGGATACCATTGCACTTCACACCACCATTGGAATTGCAGAACATAAAGAGAATGAAGTAGCCTTAATGTATTCAGGAGTAGGACTGGACGTGATGGGAGAAGGATATGAAAACCTGAGTACAGAACATCGGGAGGAGATCATAAAAGCTTTTCCGAGAAATGATTTTAAAAAGAACATTATTCCTACATTTTTCGGTGGTTTTGAGCATAAAACAGACACTACTTTTGGAAATATAAAAGCCGATGTCTGCGCTTTCATGATCCCGAATTTTAAAAGAAAAAATTTCTGCGACTGTATTTTACACTCCCCATGGTCGGAATAAGCTGATATTTCTTCCTGAAAATAATTAGTATACTATCATTTTAAGCTGTTGAAAAACAGTTTTTTGTAACAGCCCGAAAATAAAACGGGCTGTTTGCTTTTAAGAGAAATCCAGGTTATATCCAGTTCTCTATAAGATGAAGCCAGAGGGCCTTTTCTTCATTCAGCAGAAAGACAACAGATGATTTTCTTCGGGTTGTCGTTTCTCCTGTAATCTGAGTTTCAATATAAGCAGCAAGTCCATGATGATCAGTATGATTCACTGCTATATTCTCGACCTGAATACTGCGTTCCGGAAATTTCCCAAATACACCCGGAAGCCACTCTGAAAGCATAGATAAGGTCACAGTATCTCCATTTCCATTGATCATTTTGAATTCCGGTGAAAATCCGGACAATAATTCTTGATAAAGATCTTCCTGATTTTCTGTTTTTCCCTGGAACCATTTTTCAATATTCTCATGAAAACCTTCTATTTCCTGAATGATTTTTTCTGTATTGCTCATATTTAAATGTATATTATTTTTTGATTGTCAACTATTTTTTAATTCATGATTTTTCTTAATCTGCTCCCTGCCCATATTCCGATGAGTTGAAAAGCACCAATCATCCCTACAGCGGCAACAAATGCTTCTGTGAATCCCAAAACTTGAATCAGATTAAAGAATAAAGTCCCAATAACAGCTCCTCCTGTGACACTTCCAATCTGAATGCCTATACTTACCAACCCTGAAGCTTGCCCTGCTTTATCTCTGGAAACCAAAGAAATTGCGGTGCGCATCATCACAGGCATAATGGTACCATGCCCGAATCCGGCAATAAACAGGGTAGTATGGGTGATAAAAGATGGTTTTTGCTGAAAATAAAAAGCTACTGCACTCATCACAAAGCCTGCCATCAACAATCCCAATCCTATGTAGATCATTTTGGGAGCTGTGAGCTTTATCCTCGAGGTAATAAGAGGGGCCAGAAAAAAGGCAAGTCCGTAAGGGACTATGGCGAGGCCTGTCTCCATTGAGTTTTGATGGAGAAACTGCTGCAGATAGTAAGGATAGCAAATGAATAAACCCGCTGTGAAATTGTAAAAGAAAATAATCAGAAGGCTTAATGCAAAAGGTTTCTGCTGTAACAGTGCCGGATCTATAAGGACGGGACGATTTTTTTGCAGTTGTTTCTTCTCGTATTGTAAGAATATGATTAACAGTAAGATTCCAGCAAAAAAAATCCCGAAAATCCACCAGGCCCATTCAAATTTCTGTCCGAAAATAAGAGGACAAATAAGCATCAACAAAGCGGTGATTAATAGCAAAGCACCTATAAAATCTATACTTACCTGTTCTTTCTTATGACTATCGTCCATGGTAAAATGGATGCCCAATAGGCAGATAATTGTAATCGGTACATTCACTAGGAATACCATCTCCCATGAAAAAGGGCCCCAATGCATACTTAGAAGAAGCCCGCCAAGCAATTGTCCAATCACAGAAGCAAGACCAAATACGGAACTGAAAAGACTTACAGCCTTAGGTTGCTCCTGACTGCTGAAAAGGTCCTTTATAGAAGCCAATACCTGCGGAGCAAGCAGTGATGCGCCAACCCCCTGAAAAAGCCTGAAAATAATCAGCCATATAACATCAGGAGAAAAAGCACAGGCAAGAGATGAAAACAGAAAAATATATAATCCTGATATGAATACCTTTTTACGCCCGTAAATATCCCCAAGCCTTCCGCCACACACCACAAGTGCAGCATAAGTAAATCCATAAATGGCAATTACCATCTGCAGCTGATGATCACTGGCTCTGAATGCTTTTTTGATAGAAGGTAAAGCCATATTGACAATAAAATAATCCAGAGGAGAAAGAAATGCCCCTGCAATAAGAAAATTGAGAGCCTGCCATCGTTTTGGATATGCGTTCATAATTTTTTTATACAAAAATACCCCGTTAGTATTCTGTTAAAATTGTACTTTTGGAGGAAAAACCAGTGTGTAATGAAAGGAATACATCTTGAAGAAATCGATGTAAAGGAAATAAAACTGAAAGAGGAAGAAATCACATTTAAAACAAAGACGTTTCTTTTATTCGTTTATATTGTCAAAGGAAATGGTACGCTGAGGTATGATGACCGCAATATCAATTTTACGCAGGGTAAACTGTTCATTATTCCGCAGCAGGAGGTTTATCAATTTAAAAGTGAAGCGGCTCAGCTTATCAGTATCCAATGTCCGATTGAGTTTATTGATAAAATCCGTCTGGAGGCAGATCGTATTGAAAGCTGTGAGAATCTATATAAATTGCAATACATCAGTAATAATTACCATGCCCGGGCAGGCTGTGTTTTCCGGAATAAAAATGATGAACAGTTTGCAGAAACCCTTATCCTGCAGATCGCCAATGAATTCAAAAACAAGGCTGAAGATTATCTTATTATCCGCAACTGTATGTCAATTCTGCTTAATCTTATTGCCCGAAATATCATTCAAAGTGAAACATCTGATCTTCAGGAAAACCGGAAAGCTTTTTCCATCATGAAGATCATTGCTTATATTCAACAGCATATAAAAGACCGTGAAAAAACCGGAATTCAGGTTATTGCTGATCATTTTGGGATTTCAGGGAATTATTTCGGAGAGTATTTTAAACAGCAGACCGGAATTTCCTATCAGGATTATTTGTTGGATTATAGACTAAAGCTTGTAGAAACGTATTTGAAATACAGCAGTATTCGATTGAGTGAAATTGCCTATGAGCTCCAATTCAGCGATGAAAGTCATCTGTCGAAACTTTTTAAAAAGCATAGGGGAGTAACTCCGGGTGAATACAGGAAATTAAAACTATGATTGAATGAAAAGAAGTTTTGTGAGTCTTTTTTATTCAAGCCTATTCAATGCACGAATTATAAAACCTGAAGTTCTTTAAAAACCTCAATAATCGCTTCAATAAGCCCTTTATCTATAGTTTTTTCCGAAGCCAAATCTGGTAACAGCGCTCTTAGGTCACCATGGTCATCACGCTCAATAACCACTTCAGTGCCATCCACATCTACATAAAGCTTATATCCATGAGAGAATGTAGCAAGCTTTCCGTTGAAAAGCAGTTCTTTACCCTTATAAGTTACCGGTACTTCAAATTCTTCCATTGCTGTGAGTTTCTATTGATTTAAATTCCGGGTAAATGTCGGAAAATTTTAATTCATATTATCATACAAATTGTAATGATAAAGCCAAAAAATACAAATTGCTAAAATTATTTATAGGGTAAAATCTGTATATTTATCCTTAGTTATGAAAGCATTTCTAAAACAGGAATGACCAATGGAATTGAAACAAACTCTATGAAAAAAACAATCACCCTTTTCTGGTTCAGACGTGATTTGAGGCTGGAAGACAATGTCGGTCTGCATCACGCCCTTCAATCTAAAGCTCAGGTATTGCCCGTTTTTATATTTGATAGCGATATTCTCGGAAAGCTGGAAGATAAGGAAGACCGAAGAGTAGACTATATTCATCAGGCTTTGACAGGTATCAATACTGAATTAAAAAAATACCATTCAGCAGTCAATACTTATTATGGTAAACCCATAGACATATTCAGAAAATTATCAGAAGAATATGATATTCAAGGTGTTTTCTGTAACCGGGATTATGAACCCCAGGCTATTGAAAGAGATAAGGAGGTCTATTACTTTTTCACAGAAAAGAATATTCCTTTTAAAGCGTATAAAGACCAGGTCATTTTTGATAAAGATCAGATCGTTAAAAAAGATGGTTCTCTCTATACCGTTTACACCCCTTTTGCAAAAAAATGGCGGGAAGCATTAACTTCTGAACAGTATAAGTCTGTAGAATTGAATCTTAACAATTTCTTTCCGCAAAAACATGCTGATATCCTCACATTAAAGGAAATCGGGTTCACAAAAACAGAATTTAATTTTATAGAACCTGTTCTGGAAGCTTCAATTATAGATGATTATGATCAATGCCGTGATTATCCGGCCTTACAGCATACCACACAACTGGGAATTGCTTTACGCTTTGGAACGATCAGCATCAGACAATGTGTGGCTTTTGCATTGAAGCATAATGCGACATGGCTTTCGGAATTGATCTGGCGCGAATTTTTTATGCAGATTTTATATCATTTTCCTCAGGTCGTTCATCAATCTTTCAAAAGACAGTATGACAATATCAATTGGAGGAATAATGAAGATGAATTCAAACACTGGTGTGAAGGAACTACAGGATATCCCATTGTAGATGCCGGAATGAGGGAACTTAATCAGACAGGGTATATGCACAATCGTGTGAGAATGATTGTGGCGAGCTTCTTATGTAAGCATTTACTGATCGACTGGCGATGGGGAGAAGCCTATTTTGCCTCAAAACTGAATGACTATGATTTGTCTGCCAACAATGGAAACTGGCAGTGGGCGGCAGGCAGCGGTTGTGATGCAGCTCCTTATTTCAGGGTTTTCAATCCTACTGCTCAGGTCGAAAAGTTTGATAAAGAGTTTCTTTATATTAAAAAATGGCTTCCAGAATGGAATACTTCAGCATATCCGGCTCCGATCGTAGAACATGCCTACGCCCGGGAAAGAGCTTTAGCAGAATATAAAAAAGGATTGGCATAAATAATAGGGGATCAAAAAATGCCCAATGACCATAAAAGTCACCGGGCATCAACCAAATTGATAATATATGAAAAGTTACTTATTAAAGTAAACGAAACATCATATTGTTTTCAGGTACAACTCCTGTAATTCCTGTGCTGTAAAGGCTTTGGAAGGTAAGTTCTGTACAAGCTCTCCCTGCTTCATGATCCCGATATTGGTGGCAACACTTACCGCATTGAAAATATCGTGGGTAGCCATTAAAACAGTTCTCCCTTCTTTGCCCAGCTGACGCACAATTTCTGTAAATTCTGCTGTAGCAATAGGATCCAGTCCGCTGGTAGGTTCATCAAGAAGAAGTACTTTGGCATCTTTGGCGAGGGCAATGGCAATTCCTACTTTTTGGCGCATTCCTTTGGAATATCCCCCTAATGCTTTTTGATGAGCGGTTTCCTGCAAGCCGGTACGCTGAAGTAATGCGGATAATTCTTCTTTCTGATAATTAAATCCTGCAATTTTTGAGAAAAAATCGAGATTTTCAATTCCTGTAAGATGAGGGTATAGAAGAACCGTTTCAGGAATATAAGCCAAATGCTTTTTAATTTTTTGAGGTTCATTCTGTACAGAAATATCATTGATGAAAGCATCTCCGGAAGTCGCTTTAATAAGTCCCAGAAGAATATTGATCGTTGTACTTTTACCCGCACCATTTTGTCCGAGAAGAGCAAATATTTCTCCTTTCTTTACTTCCAGGTTAAGAGCGTGAAGGGCGGTAAAATCGTTGTATTTTTTATGTAAGTTGATTGTTTTTAGCATAGTTTTCTGTATTTGTTTTGTGAAAGGATAAGGAATAAAGCAATAAAGATGAGGTAGGGCAGAAATATCTGAAGGAGCTTTACATGTTCAGAAGAACTGAAAACCTGTATGGTTTGCTGTGGCCAGTCTATAGATTCGGCATTCTTTCCCGAGAAAATAAGAGGGTAGAAGAATAATCGTTTTTCTTCATGAAACTTTCTGAGTGAAGAAGCATACTGCAAATGATTTTTCATGTCAGTTTTTGCCAGATGACTTTCTACGAGCTGGGTATGGAGATTGGGAAGGAGGTAACCCAAATAGAGGGCTGCCTGGTTTCTTTTCTGCATTTTTTCAGTATACTGCTCAGATGATTTCGAAGATTCAAGATCTCCCATATGCTGCATGGCATAATACCATGTCCAGGTGAATGTATCATTTTCTTCCACCGTGAAAATTCTGTATTGAGGATATACTTTGTAAAACTTTTCCATCGTAGGAAGTTTAGCCTCATCCCATTTGTTGTGATAACCTTCTCTTTGTTCCATGACCGCTTTAAGGGATTCGTGAACAGGGTAGATCTTTTGAATCAGGATATTACTGCTCATCGGAATAATAAAATTGATGCTCACCCATACAATAAGAAGGATCAATGCATTCTGAGCCGAAGATTTCCGGAAAGAAATAATCCATCTGCACAAAGCAAACCAGAACAATATATAAAGCCATCCGCTGATGCCAAAAACCATATAATACAGATCTAAAGGAATTTGTATCCAAACCGAAGCAATAATCATTAACGCCAGATACACAGCCGTTATAGCAAAGAACCGAATAAGCATCTTATGATCCAGCAGCTTTTTTAGATTACCGCTTTGAACCGAGAGGAGCTTCCATGTTCCTCTTTCTTCTTCCTCAGAAATCAGATTATAGCAGAATGCCACAATGACCAATGGAAAAAGGAAAACAAGAACAAAACTGAAATCAAAGTTTCCGACAGCTGCATTGGCAGGATTATAAAAATCAGAATTGTAACGCTGTTCTTCCAGATTCCGGATGGTTACTCCCTGGATCGATGGGTTCAAATCACGCATACCGATATTTAAAGCAGCCAGTTTGGGAGTTTCATTCACCAGATTGAATTTGATATAATAAAGAACTAAACCAAGATCATCTTTATGAAACTTTGTATTCCTTTCAATACTTTCTTTCTGATATGCCCCGCTTTTGGAGATAATATCTTCGTTTCGGTCCAGAAATTTTTTCCCTGTATAAATGGCCATAAGCCCGGCCATGAACAAAAATAACAAGGCAATGATATATGCTTTGTTGCGGTAAAATTGGGTATATAAATAACGGTTCATTTAGATTAATTTTAATTTTCTTCCACTTAATTCGATCGCAATAATGCTTATAGCCAGCCAGAAGACTAAAGCTACAGCGGGTATCAACTGTTCTTTCAGACTGTAGAAAACAGAGGTGTATTGGTAGTTGAAATCCGGGAATTTCTTCCAGTTGTCTTTATCAATAATGGCAGGAGGTCCGCCTTTTTCAGGTTTTATATTGCTGATATGCTCAATCTGAAGATCATTTAAATGCTGAGCCATCTGGTAACGGTACTTTTCAGCCTGTTTCTGAAATTGGATGTAGGAGAAAAAATCGGTGCCTGTTGCAATCATTGAAAAGTTTTTAATAGCAATGGCAGGATTGATCAATCCGGAAATATCAGTTAGATTTTGTTGTTTATTGTAAACAGACTGCAGTTCTTTTTGATGTCTGATATAAATTTGAGAACTTATTTTTTCCCCTTCTTTCATTACAAACCCGCCATAGTTGAAAGGAAGTTCATTGGTTGTACTTACTTTATAATGAGCCAGTAAAGAATCTTTGATCTTTTTGAAATGAGGATCATCAGGATTGTGGCTGTCTCCCGATTTTAGAATATCCTTTTCCAGGTTGGTTTCAAAAGCAATACGCGAAGGAGCAGGATATAAATTCTGGGCAGCAAACTGAACACCTTTAGGGAGAACAATAATGAAAAGAAGCCAGAATCCGATAAGACTGATCAACGCTGAAGATGTACTTCTGCTGTTCGCAGAAATCACCACTGTCAAAGTGCTGATAAAGAAGTAATAGATCATATAAGCTGGTAATAAGAACAACAATCGTATCAAAATATCAGCAGTATCTGTTGTTTCTGACATCAACGCTGCCACGAAAACGACAGGAATTACAGGAATCAGGAAACATAATGAAAACAACCAGAGTCCCAGAACTTTCCCCCAGATAATATCCCGGCCTGAAGCGCCCTGCACGCTGATAATTTTTAATGTGGCATTCTCACGCTCCTGTACAATTAATCCAAATCCTAAAAAAAGAATAATCAGAGGGACGATACTCTGTAAAATAAACGCACTGCTGAAAGCCCCGAATCTGACCAAAGTACCAGAGCTTCCTGCTTCCGAAAGATTGGCTGTATTCTGTTTATGTGCTTCCAGGAATATGACATTTCCAAGATAATCATCCAGCCCGTTATCAAAAATATTCAAAGGATGGCCAATTCTGAAAACGAGATAACCATAATGAGCCATACGGTGCGGATGTTTATCCGGTCTGTGTTCCCAGTTTTCCCGGACTTCTTTCCGATATTCTTTTATTTTTGAAAAAGAATCCTCATATTTTGAGAATCCTATGCCGATGCTCAGCATACAGAAGAGGAGTACAGCGACAGTGATGAGCAGGTTCTGTTTTCCTTTAAACAAATCCTGCCAGGTCTTTCTCACAATCAGTTGTAAGTTTGAAATAGCCATAATTTAAAATTTATAAGTAGCAGTTAGTAAATAATTTCTTGGTGTTCCCGGAAACAGCCTTAGGTAATTCTGAGCTCCGATCCAGTAGGCTTTATTGGTGATATTATTAAGGTTAAAAGCCAGCTGAACAGATTTTGCAGGAGTGTAATACAATGCAGCATCTATTGTAGTATATGCCGGAAGCTCAAAACTTCTCGTAAACCACGGAACTTTTGAACTTTGGTAGAGCATTCCTGCACCTATTCCAAAGTCTTTTATCAAATCAATGGTTGAAAAATTGTAACGTGTCCAGATATTGACAGCGTTTTTAGACGTATTTTCTTTCCTTTTTCCCACAAGATCAGGGTTGGAGTCATCCAATACTTTAGCATCAATATAACTGTAACCTCCGTAAATATGCCATTGTGGAAGAATGTGTCCGGAAAAATCGGCCTCGAATCCACGGCTTCGGTCGGCACCCCGCTGTATAAGCTCATCAGGTTCCGAAGGATTATTGGCATTGATTAAAATATTCCTCTGGTTAATCTCATAAACGGCGAGATTCAATGATATCCTGCCGAAAAGCTGAGCTTTGATTCCCAATTCTTTAAGGTCAGAAGTCAGAGGCTTAAATCTTGCTGCAGAACCTGTAAGACTGGATGTATTGGGCATTAAAGTTACCGTATTGGATTGCGGCTGATAACCGGTAAGATAAGTTCCGTATACATTGATATTATCCGTCAAGCTGTACGTAATACCGAACCTGTACAGAAGTTTGTTGTTTTGGAAAGAAGATTCATTAGACTCATTAAAATTGGTGGTGTCCTGAAACCATTCCTGACGTATGCCTGATAGTATTTTAAACTTTTTCCAGGTAAAAAGATGTTGAATATAAGCAGCATGAGTTGTTGTAAGAGCAGAAGGCAAAGGAGTGATGACATTAAGCGTATTAAAATCAGCACCCTGATAATTTTCTGCTCCCGGATTCAAATCAAATGGAGTGACGTTGGGTTTAGGAATTATGGTTCCATTATAATTGGTAGTTTGATAGTCGGAAGCCTTTGCAGGATTGTACGAAGAAGCTACAGAGCCGTTCTTTAAAAGAAAACCTCTTGCTGCATTCTGCTGACCTCCTTGACGTTTTTCCCATCTCTGACTGTCATAGCCTATTAAAGCCTGATGCTGAACAGAGCCGGTTTTAAAATTGAAATTAAAATAAGCATTCACATTATCGGTTGCCCAATTTTGTTTTCTTTGAACAAACTGCATCATTGCAAGACTGGAAAAGGGTTTATTATCTATATCGGGAACAAAAGAATTGGTTGTTCTGTGTTCCTGAAGATTTTCTCTCCAGTATTGCTTCATATAAGATGCATTGAAGCTGATATTTTTGTTAAAATGATGCGCCAAACTTCCCATTAAAATAAGTTCCCTGGTTTTAAAAAAATCATTGGGAGAGCCAAGATTTAATGTTCTGGGAGTACTGTTCAGATCAGTTTTCCCTGCAACAGCCCCGAAAATAGGCTGTCCCCGGTCCAGGGTTCCATAAAGATCATTGAAAATCATTTCTACATTCACAGATGTTTTCTCGTTGGGAACAAAGGTGAGGGAAGGAGAGATTAAAATACCGCTGTTTTTGACATGATCCCTGAAAGAATGAGCATTCTGATACGCTCCGTTAAAACGGTACAGTAGGGTTTTACTCTTATTTAAAGGACCTGTAAGATCTGTTGTGATACGGTATGTATCAAAGCTGCCCCCGGATAAACTGATCTCATGACTGGGAGTTGATAATGGCTTTTTGGTCACCATATTAATTGTACCTCCAGGATCAACACTGGACATGGTAATACTTGCCGGACCTTTGAAAACTTCTACACGCTCTATATTGGAGGTCATAGGCTGCAAGAAATAATACTGTCTTGTCCGCATCCCATTGATAATCTGCCCTTCTTCATTCTGGCTGATTCCCCGGATATTGTATTGATTGTAATAGCTGGAAGGAGAAACTCCGTTTACATTTTTCATGACATCACCAAGCTGAAAGGCCTGGCGGTCGGTGATCAGTTCTTTGGTAACCGTATTAAGCGTTAAGGGAAGGTCCTTATTTTTCATCGCAATCTTAGTAGCTGCAAAAGAATAATCGGAGGTATAACCTTTAGACTTCCTTCCGATAATTTCAACGGTTTGTACCACTGTAGATAAAGAATCTGCAGGGCGGGATTGAGCATAAAAAAATGAAGATGCTGTAATGAAACTTAGACTGAAAAGCTTCACAGAATTAGAAGGAATACATTGAATTATTCCCGAATAATAAAAATTATTGGTAATCATGAATAGAGTTGAATGGGCAATACAATAGGCCCCATTAATAAAAGGATAGTTTCAGCGGTGTGAAGAGCTAAGTATCCACGGAATAACAGTACAGATTATAGAATCTGTATGGAGAAATAAAGGCAGCGTAGATTAAGCTACCGTGAAAAATGCAGCGGGTGGAGCTCTGGAGCTGAAAAAGTCGAGAAGACAACGGTATGAAATAGCTTTTGGCTGTGGCATTTCGTTGTCATTTGTAGTATTGATTGCAAAATCCATGTCCAAAGGTTCAGGAAGAAGGATATTGTTCATGTGCATATGAAGGGCACACTGACATTCGTCATCCTGGGAAAAAGTAGGAATTTTCTCTTCTTTGGAACCTTTTTTATAGGTCACTTTACTTTTGGAGTGGTGAGCATGATCTAGGCATGTATTTACACCGCTGACGTTAGAAACGAATATCAGAAGTAAGGAGAAAACAAAAAAGACTCTGAGAAATTTTTGCATAATAGAAAACAAAAGTACAATTTAATTTGATAAAAATTGAATAGTGAATAAAAAGTAACACCTATTTTTCAGTTTTACACCAGGTAAAAGGATCTGAACGTCTTATTAATCAGTAAGAAATAATAAAGCTTTAAGGATATATAAGAGACCGCTATGTTTCAAAAAAGGTCAGATTTCGGAGAGAGTGGATGATTATACCTGAGAAAAGGCGCTGAATTTAAAAGCTCAATTACAGTTTTTCATAGCGATATGATTCAGATCATACTTCACAGCTCAGACGCTTGCTATATTTGAACCATAGAAAATTTCATATTTCTAACAAATTACAGTATAACCTCCTGATGATTCAGGAGGTTTTTTTATGGAAAACTTTAAATAGATCAAATTATTTTTTACTAAAGCTGAGAGATCTCAACATTAGCTTTTTTCTGCTTAATAAACTGAAAAACAGATCCCGCTATAAAAAGCACAAAGATGATCAAAAGGGTCTGCCCGATTATCGGATCTTTGATGTCTTTAGCTAATGGATGCCCTATTGGAACCCTTGTAAAAGTTTCGTTAATGGTCGGAACAAGGGAGAGAAAAAAGCTAAATGACAACAGAAAATTCTCAAAATACCTTGCTTTACTGGCGCTCTTTTTATAGGAAAAAAGGAAGTGGGCGATAGAAATCAAAACGATTATGAATAACGAGAACACATGTCCTGCATTGAAACCCCCATGTTTTGAGATGCCTAATGCTGAAAGTGATGTAATGAGAGTTGCATAAAAGTAGACTTTCCCGGATCGCTGATCCAGATTGATTTTACCATATCTAATAAATCCTGTGATGGCGCCAATAATGGCAAGTATACCGATAATGGTATGAAAAATTCCTAAACTTGACAGACTCATATTTATATTATTTTACTATTTGTACTCATTCAGTTTCAGCAGCAGGTCTATTTCTTTTTGCCTTCTTTATGAAAGTCTGAAGAGAAGTTATTCCCTGAAACTGATGGTACAAATTTGCGATAGAAACACAGAAATAATTTTGTGATTTAGTTCAAGTATTTGACAATTTGGTCCAAAAAAAAAGCATTCCTTATTTGAGTAAGAAATGCTTGTGCTATGAATAAAAGTGTTCGTTGATTATTTTTCTTTCTGTTTCTGGCGATAGCCAGAGGGAGAAACATGGTATTTATCGCTAAAATTTTTTGTGAAAGTTGCCAGATCATTGAATCCGCAATCCAATGCTATATCTGTAATGCGTTCATCTGATATTAAGAGTAACTCGGCAGCTTTCTCTAATTTTTTGTTTCTGATATAATTGGCAGGCGTGTCATTATATAACTTTGTGAATTCCCTTTTAAAGGATGATATACTTAGATTGCTTTGTTCTGCAAGCTGTTCAATGGTTAGCTGTGAAAATAAGTTGGCTTCAATGATCTGCTTAAAAGAGTAGGCCGTTGGGGAGAAAAGTTGTGACAAGATCTGCTGAATTGCCTTTGCATTCTGTGATTGAGCCAGCAATAGCATGATTTCTTTTAATTTAAGAATTAAGATATCTTCATTAATGAGTGAAGGATTTTCAAAATAAAAAAGCAATCCTTCTACATATTTTTGAATAAGAAAATCGTTATTTATTTTCTCACTTGATTTATTCGAAACTATATTGACAGGCTTCTGAAGTAATAATGGTATTTCTCTATCGTAGATTCTTTTCAGTATATCCGGGTAGAAGGTAACGATCACGATCTGACAATTATCCTCTGACCTGGAATTTTGAATATGCTTTCCAGAGCTGATACAGTTGAGAAACAGAGAATAATGGGTAGAAATATCAAGCTCCTGATCATCTATTTTATATTGAAATTCTCCATTGAGAACATACAGAAAACAGGCTTGCTCGGAAACCGGGAAATCAAACCTAAATGGTGTTGCCAGATCAATTTTTTGTATTAAAGTCTTTCCAAACAATTCGTATTTTTTGTAGTCATTCAGCATAATCTATGAGGTTGGTTTTTGCAGATATTTCCAGGTAAAAGTATTGAGTTTTTATAGTTTTTCGGCACCAAAGCATTGAGATGAGTATTATTCATGGTATTGATGAGGGGGAACCTAAACAATATCAATCTAAAATGACCTCACCAAGAATCGAACTTGGATCTAAAGTTTAGGAAACTTCTATTCTATCCATTGAACTATGAGGCCTTTTTAAATATTAAAATTACAAATTATTCTTAAACATAGTAATGATCAATATATCAATAGAAGGGATAGGGTTTAACTGCAGATTGAAAAGAGTATTTACATAAAAGAATCTGCCCTTTAGGGGCAGATTCAGTAGATAAATACATCTCATTTTTTTAATTAGACAACAATAAAAAAGCACAGCCGACAATGCTGTGCTTAAATTTTTATTTCAAATTTAATTGCAATTTCAATAGTAGTAAGAAAAGCAAATAAAGTTTCCACTTCGATGTTTATTACATAGTAAATGTAGTAATAATTTTAATACGAAATATGAATTTAATGTTAAAATTCACAAGTTATCCACAATTTTTTGTGGATAACTTGTGGGCTTCTGCAAAACTATTGCTCAGAGAGATATTTTAAAACAAAATCATGTAAGACTTTTTTCTCTTCATTATTTCCTTTATTGTCCATATGACCGTGATTGATTGAGGTCTGCTGCACAGTGATATGATACTTTTTCTGTTCCTCTTCACCGGGCAATACTCCTTCATCTGCCGGATAATCATTGGAGCGTAATGTATAAATTTTAGGAACAGAAGTTCTCGGCAGGAACATTCTCCGGTTATCCATTGTGATCAGTTTATATACCAGGTTAGGATGCTGATTAACGAATAATGCTGCCATGTCACCACCATTGGAATGACCTATTAATGTAAGATGTTTATAATCGAGTTCCGGGTTTGTCTTCTTAAGTTCATGAAGTACAAACAGAATATTATCTGAACCATTCTGCCAGAAAGGTCTTCTTACCATCTGTAAATTACCTTCTACCGGTAACAGACTATCGGTGGTAAGCTCATGCTGAATGCTTACTGTAAAATATCCTTTAGAAGCCAGCTTTTCTGTTAAATAAGAATATACAAAATAATCTCCGCCTTTATTGAAACCATATCCATGATTGAAGATAACAACCTGTTGGTTCGGAATCTTTTTATTGGTCTTAGGGATGTAAAAGGCAACGGGAATCTTGCGGTGTCGGCTCTGATCAAATAGGGTGAGAGTATCCAGTTTTACTTCATAATCAGTGACGTGGTCCGTATTTTTATGGAGTGAACAATTGATCAAAAACAGAAAGATGGGAAAAATGAAAAGATTTTTTTTATACTGCATGAAAGAATAATTAGGTCACAGGAAACTATTTTTTACTGAAAATTTTGATAAAAATAATAAAAAAAGAGCGATAGAAAACCGCTCTTCAATTGATTCAATCAGTTATTTTTATGAGTATACACATCCGCATCCGGTTTCCCATTCCATGCAGTCACGCATTGGTTCATGGCAGTTTCCTCCCGGAGTTCCGCCACCTGTAGATCTGTAGCAGATTCCTCCGGAGCAATAATATGATCCTGAAACTGCTGGACATCTTCCCTCAGCATCGCAGTCTGCATAAGGAAAATCACCTCCGTTTATTAATAGTAAATGATTTCTCTTTAATTTTTTTAAATTTTTCATAACAATTGATTTTGAATTGGTTAATTACGAATGTATGAAAAAATATAATACTCATTAATGTGATTTATTGTGCTTGAAATAAAATTCGGCTTTTTGTTTATGAATCAAAAAAATAATTAATTTTATATCATTAAAATCTCGTAATACATATTACTATTATTCAGGTATTACTGTAAACCTGAAAATCTTAGGTTCAATTTTCTGAGCCCAATACTTTTATTATATTAAAACTAAAGCAAAGACAATCCGTTATTTGTCTTATTAATAGTCATAAGCAAATGAAAAGCTGCTGATTATTGATGCTTAATATTTAAAAAATCATTATGAATACCTATAAAATTGCCATCATCGGCGGAACAGGAAAATCTGGTCAGTATCTGGTACAAAATCTTCTTAAGAAAGGATATTCCTTAAAAATGTTAGTAAGAAATCCTGAAAATTTCACCATCCAAAATCCCTTAATTGAAATAATAAAGGGTGATGCAAGAGATAAAGTATCTATTTATTCTTTAATCGAAGGGTGTGATTTGGTAATAAGTACATTAGGACAGCCAAAAGGGGAGAAATCTATATTCAGTGATGCTGCGGAAAATATCATTAAGGCTATGAATTGCTTTGGAATAAAACGCTATATCGTAACTACAGGTTTGAGTGTAAATACATCATCTGATCAAAAAAATGAAAGGGTAAAAATGGCTACAGACTGGATGTATGAAAACTATCCTGAAACGACTGAAGATAAACAAAAAGAATACGAACTTCTTCTTGAAAGCAATCTGGACTGGACTCTGGTAAGATTACCATTGATTCACCTTACAGAAGAAAGATTTGCCACTGAAGCATGTCTCACTGACTGTAAAGGTGAAAATATAAGTGCTGCAGATCTCGCAGCGTTTTTACTTTCTCAAATTGATCATTCTGAATACATTCAGAAAAGTCCGTTTTTATACAATCTGAAAGACTAGAAAATTGGGATATATTTCAGTCATTTAATGAAGAAGCTGCCACATGATGTGGCAGCTTCTTTAATAATATAAAATATTCTTTATTTTTTGCGACCATACATGAGTATTCGCTTAAATGCATAGATAGCCGGATATTTTGTAAACCTTTGGGCTATGCGGGATTTAAATTCGGTAATAAAACTTTCTTTTTGTTCTCCTTCCAAACGCTCTAAATAAGGCAACAATGCCGTTCCTGAAATAAATTCATATAAAGCCTCGTGATCATCTGCAATGATAGGATAGACCTTCTGGAATATTTCAATGTCCTGAATTCCGTTGTCAAACAGTATCTGTGCATAATCATCCATTGAAAGCACCGGGGAATCACGGTTGAAATGATTTAACTGTGACACATAAGGTTCTTCATCTGCCATTTCCGTTAGAATCTGATTCAGGATATTTTCTTTCTGAACGGGCATCTGGATCGCTAACTGCCCTGCAGGAGATAGCATTCCAATGATTTTAGGGAATAAAGTTTCGTGATCATCCGCCCATTGAAGCGCTGCATTACTGAAAACAAGATCCCATTTTTGATCAGACTGTGCCGTTTCTTCAATAGTCTGAAGCTGAAAGTGTAGATTCTCGTTTTCATACTTCTTCGATTTTTCAAGCATCTCCGCTGATGAATCGATTCCTAAAAATGTAGAACCTGTCAGTTTTTCTGTTAAAATAGAAGTCTGTTCACCAGTACCACAGCCGAGGTCAATAGCTTTTATATTGTTCTCAGGCTTAATTAATGCGGCTAAATCGTAAAAAGGTTTGTAACGTACATCTTTGTACTGATCGTATAATTCAGGATTCCAAGGCATAAAAATAATTTTGAAATGATCATATAAAGATAAGAGAATCTATCGTAAAATAAGTTCAAAAATCCTGATTATAAAAAAAGCGACCGTTTCTAAAACAGTCGCTTTTAATTTATTGTTCAAGCTTTTCCTTGATGTATTTTGCGGTATAAGACTTTTTATTTTTTGCCAGATCTTCAGGTGTTCCTGTAAATACAATTTCTCCACCGTGTTTTCCTGCTTCCGGACCGATATCAATAATATAATCGGCACATTTGATGATATCAGGCTGGTGCTCAATAACAATTACCGAATGCCCAAGATCAATCAGGGCTTGTAATGATTTCAATAATTTCTGAATATCATGGAAGTGAAGTCCTGTGGAAGGTTCATCAAAGATAAATAATGTTTTATCCGTGGTAACTCCTTTTACAAGGAATGAAGCCAGTTTTACACGCTGTGCCTCACCGCCGGAAAGAGTAGAAGAGCTTTGTCCCAGCTGCAGATAGCCCAGACCTACTTCCTGTAGAGGCTTCAGTTTTGTTACGATCTTCGTTTCATTATTGTCTTTAAAGAATTCCAATGCTTCATCTACCGTCATGTGAAGGATGTCAGAGATGTTTTTCTCATCAAATCTTACCTCCAGGATCTCATTCTTGAATCGGGTGCCTTTACAAACTTCACACTCCAGCTCGATGTCTGCCATGAACTGCATAGAAACATTGATCACGCCTTCTCCTTTACATTCGTCACATCTTCCGCCATCTACGTTGAAAGAGAAATGTTTAGGCTTGTAACCCATCATTTTTGCTACTTTCTGCTTGGCAAAAAGATCACGAATATCGTCGTAAGCTTTCAGATAGGTTACAGGGTTTGAACGGGATGATTTTCCAATTGGATTCTGGTCGATCAGTTCAATGTTTTTGATCAGTTTTTTCGGGAATTCAACAGAATCATAATCTCCTTTTTTACCCCCCATTCCTAATTGGATCTGAATATCGTTGGTCAAAATTTCCTTCATCAAAGTAGATTTTCCACTTCCGGAAACTCCCGAAATCACGACCAGACTTTCCAAAGGAACGTCTACGTCTATATTTTTAAGGTTGTTCTGACGGGCTCCTTTGATGTAGATCCATTCTTTTGCTTTTCTTCGCTTCTTCGGAACTTCTATTTCCAGTCTTCCGGTAAGATATTCTGAAGTAAGGGTGTTGGCTTTTTTCAGATCTTTATAATCTCCTGCAAATACCAGCTCTCCACCAAGATAACCGGCTTCAGGGCCAATATCAATGATATAGTCAGCAGCTCTCATGACATCTTCATCATGTTCTACAACAATCACGGTATTACCAAGATCACGAAGATTTTTCAATACTTCGATCAGGTTTTCAGTATCTTTTGAATGGAGTCCGATAGAAGGCTCGTCAAGGATGTAAATAGAACCTACCAAAGAACTTCCTAAGCTTGTTGCCAGGTTGATTCTCTGACTTTCTCCTCCAGAAAGGGTATTGGATGTCCTGTTTAATGTTAAATATCCTAACCCTACTTTTAATAAAAATTCCAGGCGGGTTGTGATTTCATATAATAATCGTTTTGCAACCTCTTTATCGTGTTCTGAAAGCTTTAATCCATTAATTACCGGAGCCAGTTCATCCAAAGGAAGTTCAATCATCGATTGGATATTGTGTCCGTCTACTTTTACCCAGGTTGTTTCCTCACGAAGTCTTAACCCTTCACAGGTAGGACAAAGCGTTTTTCCTCTGTAGCGGGAAAGCATTACTCTATACTGGATTTTATAGAGGTTTTCTTCAAGCATTTTGAAGAAATTGTTGATGCATGGGAAATTACTTTTTCCATCACCTTTCCAAAGGAAGTTTTTCTGTTCTTTTGTTAATTGGTGATAAGGCTTATGAATAGGGAAGTCGCCTGCTTTTTTGATGAAGTCTTTTTTCCATTCACTCATGGTTTCACCTCTCCAGCATACGACAGCATCTTCATAGATGGATAAAGTTTTGTTGGGAACAACAAGATCTTCGTCAATTCCGATTACTTTTCCATATCCTTCACATGCAGGACATGCTCCGTACGGGTTATTAAAGCTGAAAAAGTGAACATTCGGCTCAAGGAATTCCATTCCATCCAGTTCGAATTTATTGGAGAATTCTTTTACTTTTTCAGTATCGGTATTTTTTAATGAGCAATAGCCGCGTCCTTCATAGAATGCCATCTGAATAGAATCCGCGAGTCTTTGTAAAAAGCTTTCATCTTCTTCATAAGAAAAACGGTCAATCACAAGATTGATCTGCATTCCTTTTTCCGGAGCAAATCCAAAGCTTTCCAGATCTTCGATTCCGGCTACATTTCCACTGATCTCAAGTCTTGTGAAACCTGCCAGTTTTAAAATATTCAAAGTTTCTTTAAAATTGTCAGCATCATATTCCAAAGGTGCCGTTAATAGGAAAGAAGTCTCTTTTTGGGAGGCTTTAATGAAATCTATAACATCAGAAACCGAATCTTTTTTTACTTCTTCACCGGAAACCGGAGAAAAAGTTTTCCCGATCCTTGCAAATAAAAGCTTCATATAATCATAGATCTCCGTAGAAGTTCCTACGGTAGAACGAGGATTGGAAGAGATTACCTTCTGCTGGATGGCAATAGATGGGGCAAGCCCTTTAATGTCATCTACTTTTGGTTTTTCTAATTTACCCAAAAACTGACGTGCATAAGAACTCAAACTTTCAACATATCTTCTCTGTCCTTCCGCATAGATCGTATCAAAAGCCAAAGACGATTTACCGCTTCCTGAAACTCCTGTAATCACAATCAGTTTGTTTTTCGGGATCAGGACATCTATATGTTTCAGATTGTTAAGATGTGCATTCTTAACAAAGATCTGTTTTTTTATGTCTATTTCTGCTGTTTTAGCCATATTTTGTTTATTCATAAAGTAACTGTGCAGTAGTAAGGACTGCCAGTATAATGGTGTTTTGCCTCAGAATACTCCGGAGCGGTCATCAATTGAACTCTTATATCTATTCCTGAATTCATCCGGTCTTCTATGACAGCATTTTGTAAGAATGATGTGAGAAATACAGTTGAAAAAGAATCTTTCCATCGTAAAATTAAGACCCACAAAATTACGAATTTTTACTGAAAATTTTATCTATATCTTATTGTTAAAAATTATTATAATGAAGCTTAAACTAGACGGATAAAATGGAAATAGTATGCGTTGGAAATAGAGAAATGACATGTGTTTTGTGGAATTATTTTTGTTTTACTATTTATTTTACAGTGTTTTATAGAGTTTTGTAAAACACGTTATATTTTTTTATTTAAGTATTGTTTTATGTTTTAAAATTATTTAAAATTGTATTCATAAATATGTAATAGAGAAATGAGAAAATTATTCAGAGATCTAGTTACACATTTAATGAGAAAAAGATAGAACTACTCCCTCACACAGATGCAGCATTATGCTGCATCTTTTTTTATGACAAGTATCATTTGTCTGTCTTGCTGAACTCCCTTACTTTTGGAACCTGTTATTAAAGAAAACTACGGAACCGATTATGATCAAAAAGATAGGAAGTGTTTTTTTTCTGGGATCTCTACTTTGGGTAAGTGCACAGGAAAAGACAACGGATATTGAAATCATCGAATTTCAGGGAAAATTCATTTCTACACCTTATAAAAGCGCCAATCAGAATATCAGTGTTATCACGAGGGAAGATATTGTGAATTCTCCGGCTAAAAGTATAGACGAAATTCTTCAGCAGGTACCGGGAATGGATATCAGAAGGAGAGGTGCCAATGGGGTGCAGAGTGATATCAGTTTCCGTGGAAGCTCTTTTGAACAGGTTCTGCTGCTTCTGAATGGTATCAGAATGAACGACTCCCAGACCGGACATAATAATATGAATATTCCGGTAGATCTGGATGACGTAGAAAGAATAGAAATCATAAAAGGACCGGCTGCCAGACGTTTTGGACAGAATGCTTATGCCGGGGTGATCAATATTATTACCAAGACAACTCCCGGAAAAAGAGTAAAAATAAGTGCTGACGGAGGGGATTACAGCACCTATGGTCTTGGATTCAACGCGCAGATAGGAAATGAAAAATTCACCAATTCCCTTCAGGCGAATTCTGCTTCTTCAGAGGGGTATATGTTCAATACTGATTACGAGATCAGAAATGTTTTCTATCAGGGGAAACTGAATATTAAAAACGGAGATGTAAGAGTACAGGCGGGTTTCTCAGAAAAAAAATTTGGGGCCAATGGATTTTATGCTTCCAGTACAGCTACAAAACAGTATGAGGAAACGCAGGCTTCTATCGTCAGTGTGGCTCATCAGCAGACTTTTGGAAAACTGAAACTTAATTCAAATGTATATTGGAGAAGAGGACAGGATATGTATCTTTTTGACAGATGGAATCCTGATATTTACAGGAATATGCATATCGGGAATAACGTAGGAGGTGAAGTGAATTCCAGCTACCAATGGGGATTAGGAACAACGGGAGTAGGAGTAGAGCTGAGAAAAGAGTTTTTAGCCAGCAGTAATTTGGGAAACAGAAACCGTTTCGTATCTCAGGTTTTCTTTGAACATCATTTTTCATTACTGGATAAAAAACTGAATATTACTCCGGGAATTTCATGGGCTAATTATTCTAAAGAAGGAAACTTCTTCTATCCTGGGCTTGATGTAGGATATAACTTCAATCCTAATCATAAAGTATATGGAAATATCGCTAAAGTACACCGCATCCCGACTTTTACGGATCTTTATTATATGAGTAAAACGGAGCAGGGAAATCCAGATTTACGCCCTGAAAATGCCGTTTCATCCGAGGTTGGATATCAATATCAGAATAGTAAGATTTTAGCTAAAATCAGTGGGTTTTTAAGAAACTCCAGCAATTCTATTGACTGGGTGAAAAAAGATATCAATGATAAAATCTGGTTTGCAGAAAATGTAGGAGATATCAGAACCAAAGGGATTGAAGCAGAGTGGAGTCACAGACCGATGGACTGGTTAAAATATACGGTTGGATATACTTATATTGACAGCAAATATGAAGAAAAGAATGGCCTGGTTTCAAGATATATTCTGGACAATCTGAGACACCAGCTTGTTTCTAAATTAGAGGTGAAATTCCTGAAATACTTTACCAATGAGCTTGTTTATAGGTATAATGAAAGAGTAAATCTGGGAACCTATAATCTCTTAGATGAGAAACTGAGCTTTGCTAAAAAAGACTATTCGGTGTATGTGTTGATTAACAATATTACCAACACACAATATACGGAAGCATTTGGGGTAGCAATGCCGCAAAGGTGGTTCCACATTGGGTTTTCTTATACAATTAATATTAAGTAGGTGTTAATTTAATATTAATGAAAGTTAATATTAACAAATTGTTAAAAAATATACATTTGCAAAAATTTTTTATGAAACGTCTTTTAGGATTAGGTTTACTACTTGGAATTTCTTTTTTTAAAGCACAGGAGCACATCTCCAGCTTCAATGCAGTGACTCTGACCTACAAGTTTCATCCGAAATTTTTCCTGTATGCCGAAGGACAGCTGCGTGGTAACGAAGATTATACCTACCCTGATTATTATGAGATAAAAGGGGGCTTAGGGTATAATCTTACCAAAAATCACAAACCTTTTGTAGGACTAGGAAGATACGTCAACTATAAAGAGCACAGCTTAAGCAGAGAGGAGTTCAGGGTATGGCTTCAGGACGTTATCGATATTAAAAAAGGTATCGTAAAATTTGAAAACCGTTTCCGAGCTGAAAAGAGCTGGTTCTACGAGCCCAAAACAGATCTGACCTCTCAAAGAATGCGTTACAGATACCGTCTGAATGTAAGTGTTCCTTTAAATGCGAAAACCATCAAGAAAGGAACTGTTTTTGCGAATGCCTACGATGAAGTTTTCTTTGTAACTCCGATGAAGCCTACTTTTGCCAGAAACAGAGTCTATGGCGGTTTCGGCTATCAGATCGATGATTATTTTGGAATCGTGAGCGGATATCTGTGGCAGCGTGAATTTGAAGCGAAAGGAAACAAAAACTTACATTTCGTTTACCTTGCTTTAAACATCAATATCGACGGAACAGACCATCACACGAAGACTTACGACTTCCCGGGTGCGGATTAATCCTTATTTAATCCTGACTGAAAAGTTAACAGCTCAAGCTTAGAATTAAGATAATGATCATTCAGTAATGTCTGATATTTTTCAATCACTAATGAGATGGCATTTACTTCATGCTCAAGGTATTTGTCTTTGTTGAAATAAATGTACTCAGAGTTTACAAATTCTTGTAAAATGTTTTTATCTTCAGTCTTTAAAGCTTCTTTATAAGCTGATTTTTCGATCAGTTCTTTAGTCTTTAATTTAAAAGGTTCTTCTGCTTTCAACAGCTTGGCTCTGTGTTTACGGATTTCTTCAAAAGGTAAAGTAACTGCCATAAACTGAAGGTATACTGTGAAGTCATTAAGATTTTTTTGAAAATCATCAAATTCCTTATCAATTACCGCAAATTTCTTGTACTTGCTAAGGAGCTCTTTCTTAATATCTTCATTGGAAATACTGTAGTAGTGCTTAAAAATCGCTTTATCATTTTCCAGAAGTTCTTCTTTTACCCTTTTCAGTTCGTTTTCCAGTTTTGGAATAAGGGTTGCAGCATCTTTTGCTTTGTATAAGCTGCCATTAAATCTGAATGTTTTTATTTCTTTCGGATACGAAACGAGATATTGCAATGTCTGAATATCACTCTCTATTCCTGATTTTTCGTACACTAAAGATACTTTTTTGTCACTGAAAAGATCTGTATCATGATGAAAGGCAGCTTCGGAAATTATAGATTCAATATTTTCTATAATTGGATGATGTCTTTCATAATATCCATTGAAATTCGCACTGAAGTTCTGATAGATAGTATTATCCAGATAAAGCCTGATGAAAGTTTCATCCTCTATTACTTCTCCTACGTTTTTTACAGTGCGTAACGTAAGGTATTTTGAGGTCATGATTTCGCAGATTTTATCATATCCGCTGATGATCTCTTTTGCATATCTGTGGTCTGCAGCTGTATTCCTGGTTTCGTTTGTTTTAATCCTTTCGATTCTTTTTAAAATATCAGGATGCGAAGTCCACTGATCTTCAATTTCTATTCTGGATTTATTATAACGGGTAAGATCTTCAGCATCTATTTTGGGAAGCCCGTTTATGTAAGGATGATTATTCCTTTCAGATAAAATCTTCATTAAAGAAATCTGGTTTTTATACAGATCTTTTGGAAGGTATTTTTGATGACTTTCAACATAGAAATTAAAAGAATGGTTGAAAGCCAGATCGCTTAATTCCAGCCTTAATAAAGAGGAAGACTGCTCTTCAGGGTTAGTAATATAAGTGGAAATAGCATCTGCGTGGTATTCCATTTCTCTTTGCAGGGAAGCATGATTTTTGAAAAGAAAACTGGAGATACTTTTAAGAACAGACTGAAATGCATTGATGAAACTGACTGAAATGAGGCCAAAAATTTTAAAAATGGCATTCCCTCCTGAAAATTCCAAGATGAAGTTTTCATAATCTTTATTATTGTAAACCGTTTCAAAAATTATTTTTTCAGCCTGGTTCACATAACCGCCGACTTTCATGCTTTTTTGAGAGAAATGCCCAAATTCGTGAGCCAGAATTGTTCTTAATTCTCCTACACTTGTAGAGTTTATGAGGCCAACGCCAATTGTTAGATTTTTCTTTACCGGCAGAAACATACTCCAGAAAATAGAATTATAGCTTACACTGGCATTTACATCCGGAGAAAGGAAAACTTTTTGGGGAGCTTTCACATTTGTTTCTGCTACAATTTCATCAATAATAGCAAACAGTTCAGGCTGATGAGATCTGTTAACTTCCAGCAAATGACGCGTACTGTAGTGGTTTTTTCTGAAAATAAATTTAATGAGAAAGATAAAGACAAAAACTCCCACACTTAGTAATCCTGCCGCCCCAAACAATGTAAAATAGTTGATAGAAACGCTTAACATTTTTACTGCGCCATACCCCAATAAAAATACCATTAGAAGAGAAGCAAGTATGAGTACGAGATAGATCAGGAAAAAAACTGAAACAGATACAATAGCAGAGACCAGCTTAGATTGATAAGCTGATGAAATTTTGGGCAGGTTATTAGTCATGTGTTTTTTATTAATATTTCTCTATCAGATAACGATAGGCTTTCAGGTATTTGTTAAATCTTTTGATATCCTTCGGAGTAAGCTCTCTGTTTACTCTTCTAAGGTCCATATTATCACGCAGGTCATTCAGTTTTACGGCAACAGAGAGAAGAGATCTTTCCGTTCTTTTAATGAAGTCATCGTAATCTTCTTCCGGATCAAACTTTGTAAGGCAGCTGATGGCGAAAATAATGTATTCAGGAAACCCTTCAGATCTTAAATAATCCAGGCTGAATTCCAGCGGATGGTCCTCTACAACATCGTGGAGAACACCTACGATCTTTTCATCCAGTGTTTTACCATAATTCATCACCCGCATTACGTGGCCGATGTAGGGAGCATGGTATTTGTCGGTTTGTCCTTTATGAGCCTTATCGGCAATTTTGATTGCTCTATTCAGTAATTCTTCTTTTGTCATTTCTAATGAAAAATAGAATACAAAAATAAAAAATGCCTTAAAAAATAAAGCATTTTTAGTAAAATTATTTTCAGATGATTTTACAAATTGGCGTCATCCTCTATGTGAGCATGTGGAGCATTGTTTTTTACAGATTCTATTCCGTTTTCCATGCCGTTATCAGATTCGTACATCTGGCTGGTGCCTATGATCTGTCCGTTTCCAGCTTTAAGATTAAAATAGCACCTGCCGTCATTGGCGGTATTTCTTTCAAACTTTGAATCTTCCTGTGCATTGTTTTTTACAGACCCTATTCCGTTTTCGCAGGATGGTTTTGTACTGTATCCCTGGCTGGTTAAAATAACCTGTCCGTTTCCGGCTTTAAGGTTAAACTGAAAGTCTCCGTTTACTCTTTTCGAGATAATGAATTTTCCCATGATAATAGTTTTTGAGTTTGGTGTTGTAATTATTTTGATGGTATTAGTTTTTTTTGACTCGCCTGAATTTTGTCTGGAGTAATGGCGTTTAAAATTTTGTATTGTGAATAGTCCTTTGAAGGTTCTTTTAAGGCAAGATATGCAATTGTATCACCAGGCTTTTTTACCAGTATTTTATACAATCCTTTCTGCTGCTGAGTAAAAGCCATTCCAAAATTTTTAAACAAATCTTTATTCTGGATTTTTGCAGTATCTGCTTTAGGAAAAGGTATTAATTTATCTCTTTTTTGTGCTGTCAGAGCAGCAGATATTAGGAGTAGGGGAAATAATGTCTTCATATGATGTTTTGCGTTTTGTCGTTTTTACTTATAATAAAATTAGCAAAAATTATTGATACTTAAAGTTTTTTAAATGTCCATTCATCTTTTAATGATAGCTGATACTTTTTTGTAATGATCTTTTTGGGAAATAAAATCGTAAGTAATATATTTTCATGATGATCATTCTTTTTGTCAGAAATAATAGCCATAGAGTAATAAGAGTGGTTTCCTTTGGACTTCCATTTTTCAAACTCTGTATCTCTATATATTTGCAGGCTTTCGTCACTTTCATTTTTTTCCTTTTCCATCCAAAATAAATCCATCTTTAAATAACCAGGATAATCATGGGCCAAGTTCTTTATTTCATCGATTAGAAAGGGATATTTTTTCAAAATCATGTGGGCATCATTACATCTCCTTTCTTCAATCTCCCGCATTGCTTCAGTACCACAAATGACTATTCTGCGATCCACAAATACTTTTTTAGGTTTCTCTGGTTTTGAATGATAGGCAGTCAATATTTTATTTAAAACACGATCTTCAAGAATACCATTGCAGGCTAAAGTATCATTCTGTCTGCGCTGTGACAATGCAATAACGGGTAGTAAAATAGTAATGATAAAATATAATTTTAATTTCATGTTTAGTTTTTATCATTTAAATATATAAAAAACGCCTCATTTTGAGGCGTTTTGAATCAAATTTATGTTATTAAAGACTAATAAGCTCCTTTTTCAATGTAATGAGCCGCAACTTTTTCAGTTAAAGCCACTACATTCGGCTGATTAGTATATTTTGTGAATCTTCTTAATCCAGAAAGCATCATTCTCTGTTCGTCACCTTCTGCGAAAGAAACAATTCCTTCTTTTGCCGCAGAAATGATTTTGTCAATAGCTTTGTAAAGATTTAATTGAGCCATTGCAGCTTCCACAGAATCAGCAGAGAAATGTTTTTCAGCTCTTAAAACTGCAGATTCTGCCATGTAGATCTGGTTAAGGATTTCAGAAGCATTCAATAATAAATGCTGTTGTTTCTCAATATCCATCATATATTTCTGTAGAGCAGCTCCGGAAACCATTAAGAATACTTTCTTAAGATTGGCGATAATTGCTTTTTCCTCACTCATGAATTCTGAATAATCAGGAACTTCAAATGAAGGGATACCCATCAATTCTTTGCTGATTGCCATTGCAGGAGATAAAAGGTCCAATTCACCCTTCATTGCTCTTTTAATAAGCATTCCTACAGCCAAAAGTCTGTTGATTTCGTTGGTACCTTCATAGATTCTTCCAATTCTTGCATCTCTCCATGCAGATTCCATCGGAGTATCTTCTGAGAATCCCATTCCACCATAGATCTGAATTCCTTCATCGGCTGTATTTTGAGTAAGATCAGATACAAAAACTTTTAGGATAGAAGCTTCAACTGCAAACTCTTCAACCCCTTTCAATTCAGCTTGTTGGTGATCCATGCCTCCGGCAACCAATTCTGCAATTTTATCTTCTACATTTTTTGCTAAACGGTAAGAACCCGCTTCACTTACGAAAACTCCGGTTGACATTTCAGCAATTTTCTTTCTGATGGCCCCAAAAGTTGAAATGGAAACTCCAAATTGTTTTCTTTCGTTTGCATACTGAATAGAGTGGTTTAAAATTCTTCTTTGTCCGTCAAGATTGGCAGCAGCTAACTTAATTCTACCAACATTTAAAGCATTCAAAGCGATTTTGAAACCATTGTTTCTTTCACCCAACATATTTTCGACAGGCACTTTCATATCATTAAAGAAAACCTGACGAGTAGAAGAGGAGCGAATTCCTAATTTATGCTCTTCCTCACCAAAAGATAAGCTGTTTGGATCTTCTAATTCTGAACGGTTGATAACAAAACCTGTAATGTTTTTATCATCATCTATTTTAGCAAATAAAGTGAAAGTATCAGCAAAACCTGCATTGGAAATCCACATTTTTTGTCCGTTGATGATGTAATGTTTTCCGTCATCAGACAATTTTGCTCTTGTCTTTCCTGAGTTGGCATCAGATCCAGCATCCGGTTCAGTCAAACAATAGGCTCCAAATTTTGTTCCGGTAGCTAAGTCCGGAAGATATTTCTTTTTTAATTCCTCGCTTCCGTAAAGAAGAGTTGGAAGAGTCCCGATTCCGGTATGCGCCCCATAAGCTGTTGCTAATGATCCATTTCCTCCCGAAACATAATCACAAGCCAGCATTGTGCTCACAAATCCCATTCCAAGACCACCATATTCTTCAGGAACAGTAATTCCCAAAAGTCCCATTTCACCTAACTGACGCATCGTTTTTTCGGTCAATTCATAGTCTTTTTTCTCAAAACGGTCATGATGTGGAATCACTTCTCTATCTATAAATTCCTTCGCAGAATCACGAAGCATTTTTTGTTCTTCACTCAGTTCTTCAAGACTGAAAATTTCGTTTGCAGGAATTTGTTTGATTAGGAATTCCCCGCCTTTTAATGTAGCCATATGTTATTTTGTTATTTAAATTTTTTTTTAAAGACATTGGATAATAGACGGATAGATGATAGATTATGAGTGTGGTCTATTTTCTATCTGTCTATTATCTCTTTGTCTTTTCTCTTATTAGTCCCTATTTAAAGTATTCTGAAATACCATTGTTGCTTTTTGAAATTCTTCAATTTTAATTTCAAAGATTTCAGTTTTTTCATCAGATAAATATTTTCTATGATTTGCCAACAATATTTGTGTTTGCAATTCAAATGAAGAACCTAAAGAAATATCTAAAAAGTGACTAAAAGACTTATTTGTTCTGCTTGAACCTTCGGCTATATTTGATGGAATTGAGATAACGCATCTGTCCATTTGACTTTTCAGTCCATATTTTTCATAAGTTGGAAAAGTATCTGTAAGATCTAAAGTTAATCTTGATAATTCCATACCCATTTGCCAAATTTTAAGCTTCTTAAAATTGTGTCTTTTAAAATCATTCATGCATTTCTTGTGTCTTTACCTTCTATTATCTATCCGTCTATTCTCTCATTTGTCTATTTATAGAAGTTCAAAAATAGAAGCCGCTCCTTGTCCTGTTCCTACACACATAGAAACCATTCCGTACTTGTTGCCACGTTTTCTCATTTCGTCAAGAAGTTGAACGGTTAGCTTTGTTCCTGTACATCCAAGCGGGTGTCCAAGGGCGATGGCTCCTCCGTTTACGTTTAAGATGTCAGGATTTAAACCTAATTCTTTCTTAATGGCAACTGATTGAGAGGCAAATGCTTCGTTAAGTTCGATTAACTCGATATCTTTTAATTCTAAACCTGCTTGTTTTAAAGCTTTTGGAATAGCATAGATAGGTCCCATTCCCATGATTCTTGGCTCTAATCCGGCTGCAGCATAAGCAACTAATCTTGCTTCAGGCTCCAATCCTAATTCTTTTACCATTTCCTCACTCATTACCATTACGAAAGCTGCTCCATCACTCATTTGAGAAGAGTTTCCGGCTGTTACGCTTCCTCCGTTGGCAAATACGGGTCTTAATTTTGCTAATCCAGCTAAAGAAGTATCTGCTCTAGGACCTTCATCTACTGAAAAATCAAACTTTTTAGTCTGCATTTTCTGATTTTCATCCAGGAAATTGTATTCTACAGGAATCGAAACAATCTGGTTGGCAAATCTTCCTTCCTGATTGGCTTTTAAAGCTTTCATATGAGATTCAAAAGCAAACTGATCCTGTTCTTCTCTTGTAATATTGTATTGTTTAGCTACTTCTTCCGCAGTGTAACCCATTCCCCAATAATAATCAGGGTTTGTTTTTGCGATATCTGTTTCAGGAACAGGCTTGTAACCTCCCATTGGGATGTATGACATTGATTCTGTACCACCAGCGATGATACAATCTGCCATTCCAGCCTGGATTTTTGCAGAAGCAATTGCAATCGCCTCACTTCCTGAAGCACAGTATCTGTTTACGGTTACTCCCGGAACTTTATCAGTATTTAATCCCATCAAAGAGATCAGACGTGCAACGTTCAGCCCCTGTTCAGCTTCCGGCATTGCATTTCCTACGATAAGGTCATCAATTCTGTTTTTATCTAATTGTGGGAGCTCAGCCATTAATTTTTCAATAACGGTAGCCGCCATGACATCAGGTCTTGTAAATCTTAAACTTCCTTTTGGAGCTTTTCCAACGGCAGTTCTGAAACCTTTTACTATATATGCTGTCTTTGACATTGTTTTATTAATTAATTGTTATAAAAATTAACCATACTGTTTGTCATGCTAAAAAGCATCTCTCCAATGTTTAGATTCCTTCGGAATGACAAAGTGTTCGTTAATTATTTTTTGAAATGATTAGTTTCTTAGTGGTTTTCCGTTCTGTAACATGTACTGGATTCTTTCCAAAGTTTTTCTCTCTCCACAAAGCTGAAGGAAGGTTTCTCTTTCAAGGTTCAGCAAGTATTGTTCTGTAACAACTGTCGGTTCAGATAGATTTCCACCTACCATTACGTTGGCCAGTTTATCAGCAATTTTCTTATCGTGTGCAGAGATGAAGTTTCCGGTTAACATCTGGTCAGTTCCTACGTAGAACATTCCTAATGCATCTTTACCAAGAACTTTTACTTTTTGCTCGATTGGCTGAGTATATCCTTGTTCTGCTAATAGTTTTGCTACTTTTTTAGCTTCTGCAATCTGTCTGTTTTTGCTTACGGAAACGATGTCTTTCCCTTTTTCAAGGATTCCCATATCGTAAGCTTCATACGCAGAAGTAGCTACTTTACCCATTGCAATGTTCATGAACGCTTCACGAAGTCTGTTGTTTTTAACATCATCGCTGTGGAATTCTCTGGAAGTTCTTAAAGTCAATTCTTTAGTACCACCTCCGCCAGGAATTACCCCAACTCCGGTCTCTACAAGCCCGATATAAGTTTCTGCTGCCGCAACCACTCTGTCTGCATGCATTGTCATTTCGCATCCACCTCCCAAAGTCATTCCGTGAGGAGCAACTACTACAGGAATAGAAGAATAACGTACTCTCATCATGGATTTCTGGAAGTAAGCGATCGCCATATTCAAATCATCCCAATCCTGCTCGATAGCCATCATAAGGATCATAGCAAGGTTGGCTCCTACAGAGAAGTTCGTTCCCTGATTTCCTACCACTAATCCGTCATATTCTTTTTCTGCTAAATCGATCGCTCTGTTTAAGCCATCAAGAACTTCGCCTCCAAGAGAATTCATTTTTGAACGGATCTCGAAGTTGATAATTCCGTCTCCTAAATCTTCAATTGAAGCGCCTGAATTGCTCCAAAGCGTTTTATTTTTTCTGATATTATCTAAGATGATGAATGCATCCTGACCCGGAATTTTGTTGTATTCTCCTGAGTTTTTATCCACATAAATGCTTTGTCCTTCATCATTCACTTTGTAGAATGTCTCTACATTTTTTACCCAGTCTGAAACTTCGTATCCTGCATCTTTTGCCAGTTCAATACCTTTTTGAACACCTACAGCATCCCAGATTTCAAACGGACCGTTTTCCCATCCAAAACCGGCTCTCATGGCATCGTCTATTTTATAAACCTCGTCAGAAATTTCAGGAACCTTATGCGAAACATAAGCGAATAACGCCCCTAAAGATTTTCTGTACAATTCACCCGCTTTATCTTTACCACCAATTAAAACTTTGAATCTGTCAATTGGTTTATCTATAGCTTTTGTTAATTCTAAAGTAGGGAATGATGATTTTCCTTGAAGTTCATATTCTAAAGTATCAAGGTTTAATCCATGAATTTCAGATTTTCCATCTGCATTTTTCACTTTTTTATAGAAACCTTGTTCCGTTTTTGAACCTAACCATTTGTTATCCATCATTTTCTGGATATAAGCTGGAAGGGCAAATACATCATTAAAGTCATTCGCTTCAGCACCGCTCTGGCGAACACCATTGGCTACCATGACCAAAGTATCAAGACCTACAACATCAGCTGTTCTGAAAGTTGCAGATTTCGGACGTCCGATTACCGGACCTGTTAATTTATCAACATCAGAAACGGTAAGTCCTAGTTTCTGTACATTGTGAAGAAGATCCATCATAGAGAATACCCCGATTCTGTTGGCGATGAAAGCTGGAGTATCTTTGGCTAAAACAGTTGTTTTACCTAGGAATTTTGCTCCATAATTCATATAGAAATCGATGATCTCAGGATCTGTATCGTTAGTAGGAATAATCTCTAAAAGAGGAAGGTATCTTACCGGGTTGAAGAAGTGAGTTCCTGCAAAGTATTTTTTGAAATCCTCGCTTCTCCCTTCTGTCAGGAAGTGAATAGGAATACCGGAAGTATTAGAAGAAATTAATGTTCCCGGTTTTCTGAACTGTTCAATCTTTTCGTACACTGACTTTTTGATGTCAAGTCTTTCTACTACTACTTCAATGATCCAGTCTGTATTTTTTATTTTCGGTAGATCATCATCGAAGTTTCCGATTTTAATTCTGTCTGCAAACTTTGGAGAATAAAGAAGTGCAGGACTTGCTTTTTTTAGTTTTTCAAAGTTTTCGGAAGCAATTCTGTTACGCACTGCTTTGTCATCTTTGGTCAAACCTTTTTTCTGTTCAGCTTCAGTAAGTTCAAAAGGAACAATATCCAAGAGTGATACTTCAACACCGATGTTGGCGAAGTGAGCTGCGATACCGCTTCCCATAATTCCTGAACCAAGAACCGTTACATGTTTGATTCTTCTTTTCATATGTAAATTTTTATTTTTATAAGATTATATGGAACCCTGAGGGTTCAACATAATTTATTTTCTATTGTTTAATAATTCGTTTGCTATTTTCATGATTTCAGTCATCACGTCTTTGAAAGCGTCCATCTTTTCAGGAGCGATTTTCTCCATCACTTTCTTGTTAAAGTTGACAACGACTTCCTTTGACATGTTTCTGGAGTTGAGTCCTTTATCTGTAAGCTTAATGATAACCTCTCTTTTATCAGTGGTTGTCTTTTCCTTATAGATATATCCGTTATCTTCCAAAAGTTTGATGATTCTCGTTAAAGAAGTGGGTTCAATAGCCATTTTAGGACCAAGATTGGTACTTCTGGTTCCTTCTTTGGGATCAATTTTAAGAAGGGTGAGAGCTTGTACCGCTGTGGAATCATGTTCCTGGGCTAGTTCTGTGTACATTTTAGAAACAGCCAACCAAGTCTGCTTTAAAATTAAATCTACGTTTTCTATTTTTTCTTTATTATTATCCATCATTTTTTGCGCCAATGGTTTTACCCAAATTTAGTAAATATTATGCATGCATAGTATTTATTAACGTTAAATTTTGTTAATAACCTGATAGTAAATAGATTAAATTGTATGATTAGCATAATACTATGCATGCATAGTATATGGATTAATCAATAAAAGTGTAGTATTAATGAATGTTTTTAATAGAATTAATGATTTCTTCAAAAGATTCACATTGGTAACTGGCGGAATCTTTAGTGATTACCCAAAACGAGTGCTGGAATTCAAAATTGAAAGAAGAAAGGTCTTTTTGGAAGTTTTTTTGAAGCAGAGAATACAACATTTCTTTGTGAACTTGCGGTGCTGAGATTTGCGGAGCAATAAAATTTTCATTGACCTGGAATAATGAAGCATTGGTGAGTTCATCATGTTGAAGCAGGATATCTTCAACAATTCCCGAATACAGATGATTTTCCTTTACATACCATATTTTATCTGCAAATTCTTTAGCCAATCTCCAGTCGTGAGAAGAAAACAAGATGAGCTTATTCTGTTCTTTGGCTAATTTTCTAAGAGTCTTGAGAATAATTACTTTATTTTTTTCATCCAGATGAGTGGTAGGCTCATCCAAAATAATAATGGGAGAGTTCTGAGTAATAGCCCGTCCTATAAATGCTTTTTGAAGGTTTCCGTCTGACAGATTTTTCAAAAGGGTATATCTGTATTGATTCAAATCCAGCTCTTCAATGATATGAGCAACTTCTTCGCGGTCTTCTTTTTTTAACTCAAAATAAAAAGGGTAGTAGATATATTTTCCCAGGGAAATAAGATCCTCAACCGTATAATGCTGCGGAATAACCGACTTTGAAAAAACAATTGCAATATTCTCGGCAATTTCTTTTACAGAGAGATTCTTTACATTTTTCCCATTAATAGCAATCTCTCCATTCAGTAAAGGGAGCTGATGCAGAATAGATTTGATCAGTGTTGTTTTTCCTACCCCATTATTACCAATCAGCAGGCATACATCACCAAGCTTCAAATCCGCATTGGCGTTGGAGATTAATGCTTTATTGTAGCCGATATTTGCCTGTTTGATCTGTAGGTGCATGCTTTTGTTGGTTATCTGCAAAAGATTAAAATGTTTTACAAAAATAGTGTTTTAAGGCGCAGGGAATTTGACTTTTCTAAATTTTTATTCTGTTTATTCTATAAGTTGTTCACAATTCTTGTTACCCCGTTTTTGAAAACATCAGATTGAAAGTTGAGTAATAGTCCCAATTTACAGTTTGTCATTTTTAAATAAGTTAGAAGTTGCGCTTTATGAGCAGGAGATATATACTCAACTGTTTTTAATTCTAAAATTAATTTGTTTTCAATTATCATATCAAGTCTGAAAGCGTTTTCTATTTTTAAATCCTCATAAATGATAGGAAATAATTTTTGTTTTTCTACCTGAAAGCCTGATTTTGTTAATTCATAGAACATACATTCTTCGTAAACATGTTCAAAGAGTCCTGCTCCAAGTTTTTTATGAATCTTTAAACCGGTTTCAAAAACTACTTTTGATAATTCATTTTCTGTCATTTGTGGTGTTTTGTTGAATCTAAATATATGAATTGTTGGTTAATAATTGTGAGATGGAAGACTGTAATCTATGATGTATAAAAAATTAAAAACCCTCAGAAAACTTGGGTATAGTTTTATAGACACAGGGTGTTGGGTAAACGCAAAGGCGCAAAGGCTTGTAATACGTTGTGTATATTTTAAGGCGCAAGAAAATCAAAAATTTTCAGCAAGAAGGAGGTAAGGATATTTTTTGTTTGGAATATGCAGTTTTCAATTTTATCGGAGATAAAATATTTGCGCCTTAAAATGTTGTAATTTTAAAAATAACTTTGCGTCTTTGCGTTTTCCAACAAAAATTACACTTTATTCTGCTTCAAAAGCATCATCAGAATCACTGGAATTCCAAATACAGAGCTTATCACATTCAAAGGGATCTGTGTTTTTTCTGCAATAACTGAGAAAAATAACATGATCAGTATTCCCAGAAACATATTAAGAATCCATTGCTGCCATAATTTGGATGGATTGTAAATGAGTCTGCAGAAATGAGGCACAATGATTCCGATAAATAGAATAGGACCTAGAAATGCAGTAATAGAGGCTGAAAGAAGAGAGGACGCTACTATTATTAATAGTTTCAGCTGTTTCAGGTTTACTCCTAAACTTTGTGCATAAGAGTTCCCAAGAGAGTTTCCAATAAGAGGCTTTATCGCTCTGAAACAAATGAAAAGACCTATGGATACTAAGATAAACAGTATATAGATCTGATTTCTGGTCACCATATTATTAGCTCCGAAAGACCATAAAATATAGTTTTTCAGGCTTTGATTTTCTGCATAAAACTGAAGCAGGGATACAATTGCTCCGGCAAAAGCTGAGACAAGAAACCCGAAAATAATAAGATAAGATTTATCCTGAAACCTGTTAGACATTGATAGAAGAATCAGCATTAACAGTAAACTTCCTCCAATTGCTGATAAACTAAGAAAACTGTTCTGCAGAAACTCAGGCAGTAGAATATTATGGGAAAAGAAAATATAAAAAGCGACCGACAGACTGGCGACCGAAGTGATTCCCAATATATCAGGCCCGGCCAGGGGATTTTGAAAATACTCCTGCATCAGAAAACCTGAAGTAGGAATTGAAATTCCGGCAAGCATGATCACGAGAACACGGTTGATACGGATTTCGGCAAT
This sequence comes from Chryseobacterium sp. KBW03, assembly GCF_003852415.1. Classification (NCBI taxonomy): domain Bacteria; kingdom Pseudomonadati; phylum Bacteroidota; class Flavobacteriia; order Flavobacteriales; family Weeksellaceae; genus Chryseobacterium; species Chryseobacterium sp. KBW03. The sequence goes on from NZ_QAJO01000003.1 coordinate 296,953, forward strand.
CTGATTATGAGCAGAATCTTGAAAAAAGTCCTGGAAACTTAAACTTAAAAATCCTGTGTTCATATTAATGACAGCACTTACAATAATTGCAATCACGAATAATAAACACAGGATTTTAAATCTTTTTGACATGATTCAGAAAGAGTTCAGTCTATTTTTATTGTAAGAAAGAATCGATTTTTGAATTCAATACATCTTCCGTCATCATTCCCAGATATTCATCGGTCTTATCTCCTTTTCTCATGAAAGTAAAGGGAATAGAACCTCCGTCCCATTGCTTGAAGTTATTATGAAAGAAGTTTTGATCTAATTTTTGTCCATCCAGTAAGATAATACTGCCTCCTAACTTGTTTTCTGCTGCAAAATTTTTAACAGCACCAGCCCATTCTGCCTTATCATCAAGATTTACGAAAGTGAATTTTACAGGTTTTCCCTTCAATTCCTCCATTTTATTTTTAAAGCTTGGAATTTCTCTCATACATGGGCCACACCAGGTTGCAAAAAAATTGGTAACATATAATGTATCATTATTTTTGGCTAAGTGCTGGCTTACATTTTCAGGGGAAAGTTCTTTTGGCGCGGCTGTACTTTCCTTAGTATCTGTGGTTTGAGATACGGAAAGAGAATCTGTAGCTGCTGTATTTTCAGTTTTCTGACCTTCTTTTTTACAGCTGTACAGTGCAGTAAGAAGTAACGTGGATAAAATTATCTTCTTCATAAATTATTTTTTATCTATTTTTGAATTGAAGTTATGGAACAACAAATCTATAAAGGGAAACTAATACAGTTTCATCCGTTAAAAATAGCGAAAAAGGAAGAGCTGACCAAAAATACTTTTTCTCTGGAGTTCGATATTCCTGAGAATTTAAAAGAAAATTTCAGGTTTGAGGCCGGGCAGTTCGTCAGTATACGATTTCAATCACATGGGAAAGAGGTTATTAATGATTATTCAATGACTTCGGCTCCTTATGAGGGTAAAATAAGTCTTGGAATAAAGATTAATTCCTCTGATGGAGCGACTTCTCAGCTGTTTGAAAACTATAATGCAGGTGACGAGATTTGGGTGAGTGAACCTGCCGGAAGATTTACATTGGTTTCCAAGCCAAGTGAATTCAGAACGATTGTTGCTTTCGCTGCCGGTATAGGAATTACTCCTATTCTGAGCCATTTTAAAAATATTCTTCATACCGAACCGAGAACGAGGTTATTTTTGTTTTTTGGAAATAAAAGCTCCGATGAGTTGGTCTATCGCGAACAGTTGGATCATCTCGCCAGAACTTTCGGGGACAGACTTCAGATATTTTACTTTTTTTCACAGGAGAAAACAGGAGATCAGTTCTTTTATGGCAGATTGGATGAAAAGAAATTGCACCTTATCATTAATCAAATCCTTCATTTGGATGATACAGACGAAGAGTCTACGATCTGGGATGCTGTAGATGAAGTGCTGATTTGTGGAAAGGGAGAGATGATCAAAACATTGGCTAATGCCTGTTATCACCACGGGATTCCAAAGAAAAATATCCATTTTGAACTTTTTGAAGAATTTAATGATGATATTTATCCTGTAGAAAGAGAATTTCCTCTGATTGAAAATATAGAAGTGGAGTTTACAATATTCGGAAAGAAATATACAGTTCAACTTCCTGATAATAAGGATAAAATCCTTCAGCAACTTTTGATTCAGAAGTTTCCGGTTCCTTATTCCTGTAAGTCAGGAATTTGTGGAAGCTGTGAATGTTCTTTGGATGAAGGAGAAGTGGAACTGCTGGAAAATGAATATCTTACCGAAAAGGAAGAAGAACAAGGGCATATTTTAGCTTGCATGTCTATTGTGAAAAGTAAAAAAATAAAGCTTAACTTTGATCTTAGTTGAGAATTATTAGGAACATATTTAACCTGGGCTTTATATCATTGGAATTGGGAATTCTAATGATATGTTTCTGTAATGTATGGGTATTCGGGCTTACCAACGGACGAACTTATACCAAAATATCAAAAATCCCGCCTAGAGAAGTTGCTTTGGTTTTGGGAACATCTCCTAAAATGAGATCCGGAAAATCAAACCCTTATTTTACCAAAAGAATGGATGCGGCTGCGCTTCTTTACCATCATGGCAAAATCAAAAAAATTATTGTGAGCGGGGAGAAGAGTAAGGGATATAATGAGCCGGGAGCGATGAAAAACTACCTGATCTACCAGGAGGGCGTTCCGGAAGATATTATTGAGGAAGATCCAAAGGGTTTCAATACTTATAAAAGTATTCTTCGTTGTAAGGATGTTTATAAAAAGAAAAATGTCATTATCGTATCTCAGGGATTTCACAACCTCAGAGCGTTGTTTTTTGCGAGAAATAATGATATGAATGCTTTGGGATTTGATGCTCAGGATGTCACAAAATCTGAAAGCTTTTACAGAAATCAGGCGAGGGAAATCCTCGCCCGTGTGATTGCTGTAGTGTATTTTATTTTAGGCGTTTCTCCGGATTAGAAAGGATATCCGAACGCAATATTAACCGTTGGTTTGAAAGGCTGGAAATTTTTAAATCTCCATCGGTCTCCTTCAGGTTTATTTGGGTCGTAGATCTTGTAGGCAAGGTCGATTCTGGCAGTAACATAGGCTATGTTTAATCTTAATCCAAATCCACTTCCGACACCTACCTGCTTCAGAAACTTATTGAATTTAAACTCATCTCCATATCCGTCATTATAATTACGAAGACTCCATGTATTCCCGATATCGGTAAATAAGGCTCCCTCGTATGTTTTATTGAAAGGAATTCGATATTCAATATTGGTAGTAAGCTTTAAGTTATCTGTCATATAGGTACGAACCCTTTCATCCACCTGAGAGTCTGCAGGACCTAATCCTCCAAACGCAACCCATGCTCTGATATCATTGGAACCTCCATTGAAATAAGACTTAATGATCGGCATATCTTCAGAGTTTCCATAAGGAATTCCAACTCCGATAAACTGGCGAAGTACCAATGTCTGGTTTCCATTAAACTTGAAATATTTTCTGGCGTCAATATCAAACTTAACAAACTGTGCATAAGGTAAACCGAAAATAGTTTTTTGAGGACTGGTAACAACCCCTCCATCATTATCTTTTTTGTTGAATAAGCTTAAAATGTTACCCGCAAGTTCCACTTTTCCGTTAAAGTAAAATGCATTTGGATATTCTTTTTTTCCAATCTCACTATAAACAAAGTTATAGATCATGGAAGAAATAAGAACATCCTGTGTCTGTCTGTCTTTGTTCACCAAAGTTCCTCTGAACGCTGTTAAAAGATCAGTTCCCTGCTGATTAAGACTTCCACGGTAAGCTTCGTTCTCTATAATCTTTTTGGAAACCTCATCTACAGTGAGTTTTCCATCTTTATAATCTTGTCCGGTTTGTGCAGTTTCCGGGTTAAACATAAAATAATTTCCGAAAACCTCATCTTTTACCCTTCCGTCATTCACAAAGTAATCGTAGTAGGCATCTTTATTTTTAGTAAGACTGACCTGAGTATTGAATAAGGTAAGCTTATGGTATACCTGATCATTCACACTTGCCTGATAATTCAGTCCTGTATTAAAGATAATTCTTCCTAAACCAATATTGTTCTGTATGGATGCTCCCAGCAGAATAGATGAAGTAGGAGTGTATCGTTTAGGGATGAATTTATAATAATTAAAAGGAAGCAGCAGTCTCGGGAAATTCAGAGATGCCTGTGCAGATATTTCGTAGGCAGCCACTCTTTTGTCAATATCCTTCGTACTTCTGATAGAACCAAATGTTCCTGAAAGGCTTGTAGAAAGGTTTTCTGCTCCTTTAAAAACATTTCGGGTAGTAAGGTCTACAGATGGAGAGATCCCGAGATTCAGAATCTGAGAATAATTAACATCTGTCCCCACTTTAAGCTCATATTTCGGAAGTGGTTTCAATACATATAAAACATCAACGATGCTGTCATTAGGAGAAGTCATTCCACCTTGTCTCAGAGAGTCTCTTGCCTTGACGATACTAAAGTTGTTCATCGCTAAAAGATTTCTCTTGGTAATGTCCAGCTTGGTTTGGTCGAAAACCTTTTTACTGTCCGGAATGATAGCTCTCCATATAGATGAAAGCTTATATTTATCATTCATCGTATGAAATCTTATTCTTCTTAAGCTGTCTTTCCTGGTATTTTTAGGGTAGTCACCAGGTTCATCAACGATGGCAACATCAATATTTCCAAAAGTGGCAATCTTATAAGGGGTATCCAGTGAATCTTTATGAATTTCCAATGTCAAAGGAACCTGTTTTTTGCTTTTAAGAGAATCCGCAACAAAATAGACCTCATCATTGGAGGCGTTAAATCTATAGAATCCAAACTCTCTCATCAGGTCGGTAATTCTCACTACTTCTCTTTCCAACACAGTCTGATCCAGGATGTGCCCGGATCTCACAAGGCTTCTGCTCAGATTATAGTTGTAGTAACCTTTGATTCCCTGATCCGGAATATTGTAATAATAATCCTTAATCCGGGTAGGCTCGTTATGTTTAATCGAATAATTAACAGATGCTTTTTTAGACGCAGAGTCTAGGGAATGTTTGAATGTTACATCAGCATCCCAATATCCTCTGTAGGTAAGTCTTTTTTTAATAGATTCAGCACTTTTTTCACTTCTGGTCTGATCAAGAATTACCGGTGGTGTTCCCCAGTTGTGCAATAAACGATCAAAAAGTAGACTTTTTCCAACACTGCTTTTCATGTTGTATTTAAGGAATAAAGAGTCTCTCAGCTTCTGATTTCTCATCTCACCGGGATAGGTCATATATTCATTAAGTATGGTATCATATTTCGGCTCAGCCATATTATACAAAAGGAGACTCAATGGCATGAAGAGAAATTGCTTTTTGTTGGGCTTCTGCTGAATGTAATCTTTGAGCTCTTCGTCAAAAAATTCTCTCTTATCCTCGAACGCTAAATTGTTCTTGGTAAGGAGGTATTCGCCCTCAGGAACTTTTTTTGTCGTACTACAAGCATAAAGGAGACCAACAAATGTTGCAAATGAGATAATTTTATAATATTTTTGAGGAGAATTCTTATAATGCTTACAGCTCATACAATAAAAGTTTTACAATCTTTAGATAAAAAGAAGTTCAGACAAAAATACAATTTGTTTTTGGTTGAAGGTAATAAAATCATTTGTGAACTTTTTAATTCTAACTTTAAAGTTAAAGAAATATTATCAACCGATCCGCAAAAATTGGACCGGACTGATATCCCTATTACTCATATCTCTGAAAATGAATTGAAAAAAATCAGTTTCCTTAAAACTCCAAAAGATTCCATAGCGGTATGTTATCTTGCTGAGGAAGAAAAAATGAGGGATAAGAATATACAATTGGTTTTGGATGGGATACAGGATCCGGGAAATTTAGGAACAATTATCCGACTGGCAGATTGGTTCGGAATTGAACAGATTATCTGTAGTGAAGACACGGTGGATTTCTACAATCCAAAAGTGATTCAGGCGACCATGGGCTCGTTTACCAGAGTGAATGTCGTTTATACCGATCTCGTAGAATACCTTTCTAAAACAGAAAATGTAAATATCGGAACAGATATGGAAGGGGAGAATATTTATACTTTTGAGAAACCTGAAAAGATTAATCTGATTTTAGGAAACGAAGGAAACGGAATGAGACCGGAAACAGAGAAACTTCTACAAAAAAGTATCAGTATTCCGAGGTTTGGAAAATCCCAGTCTACAGAAAGCCTGAATGTATCTATGGCTGCCGGGATTATTTTGGGACAGTTATTTTCAAAATAAAAGCTAGAAACTAGAGGTTAGAAATTAGTGTAATCACTGGATATTCTCTAACTTCTAGTTTCTAACATCTAACTTTTATATCAATTGTTCCAAACTGGAAACACTTTTATTCTTCTGATATACTTCCATCTTTTTTCTGACATATTTCAGTGCTATAGGAGCAAGATAGATCAATGCAGCACCAATCAGTTTTTTCTTCCAATTGGAACTTTTCATATTCTTTTTGGCATAGTTTCCAACGATAGCGGTAACTCCCAGCTTAACGAGGCTGTCTGTAATATTTCCTCCTTTGAAGGCGGAACTTGCAAGCCCTACGGCTGTATTTTTGCTGATCAGAAGGTCTTTTACTTCTGAAGTCAGTTGTCTGGCAATGACATCTTTTCTCAGAACCACTTTCTCATCACCGTCTTCATCTACCTTTTCCTGCAGATACTGATCACTTAAACCATTGGTAAATGCACTTAAGCTTTCCTTCGTGTTTTTGAAGGTAAGAAGATTTTCCAGATCACTTATTTCCCCCTGAAGCAGTTTTTTCTTTCTTCTTAATTCTTCTATGCTTTCGTATTTTCTGCCCATAGTTTAATGATTTAAAAATTTAATAACCTGATCTGCAACAGCATTGACAATCTTATTTTTGAAGGCAATGACAAACGCCATTACCAGCGCATAAAATGCAGCAACAATTAAGAATCCGTAGGAGTAATTATCCAGTGCTTTTCCGATAAGAAAGGCAATTCCAAAATTGAAAAGGATAATAAAAAAAGCAAAAGCAACAAGCAGTACTACAAAGTAGGTAATGAGACCAGCAGAAAGAGATGACTTTTCAGTAGCTTCAATTTTCAGAAGATCTATTCTCTTGGAGGCATATTCTTTAATAGTTTCTATCATTGTTTTTTTTTAAAGTTACAAAAAAAGGAACTTTCTCACAAAAGTTCCTTTCTGTAATTTACTTAAAAAAGATAAATTACTTATTTTTTTAGATCATTCAATTCTGCTTCTACATCCTTTACTACATCTGCTGTTTTAGCAACAATTTGATCTTTGTATTTGTCATATCCGTCTTTCACAGTATGTGCCACGGTGCTTGCCGTTTCTTTGAAAGTAGAAGAAATATTGCTGTACTGGTCTTTCATTTTTTCAGAAACCTCTCCATATTTATCTTTAGCCTGATCTTTAAGATCATTTGCTTTATTTTTAATCTTTTTTCTGGTTTCTTTACCTTCTTCCGGTGCGTATAACATTCCTAAGATTACACCCGCCGCAGCACCTGCAAGAAGTCCTGCCAATATACCTGCTGTATTTTTTTCTTTTCTAGACATTTTAAGTTTTTTAATAATTAATAATAAGATTAGTTTTTACAGTAATAAAACTTACAATTTGTATACCAAAGGAGGCCTTAAGCCTATTAAAAATTGTTAAATCTTTTCAATGTGAGATAAAATAAGATCTATGGTTTCTTCTTTGGTTAATGCTGAGTTGTCAATAACGATAGCGTCCTCAGCCTGCTTCAATGGGGCTATTTCGCGCTCGCTATCAATCTTGTCTCTTTCAATAAGATTCTGCTTTACCTGCTCTTTATCTGCTTCAATTCCCAGTCCTTTTAATTCCAGAAACCTCCTGTTGGTTCTTTCGTCAATACTGGCAGTAAGAAAGAACTTATAGTCCGCATTTGGCAGAACTACTGTCCCTATGTCACGTCCGTCCATAATAACACCGCCTTTTTCTGCCAAAGAGCGTTGTGACTGCAGCAAAAAGTCTCTTACTTCTTTCTGCTTGGCAACCAGGCTTACATTGTCAGATACTATATTGGTGCGGATATCTTTAGAGATATCGATATCATTAAGGAAAAGGATAAGCGTTCCATCGTTGTTTTTGAATTCAAGTTTGATCTGGTCTAAGGAAGAGAATAATCTGTTCAGATCAATCTCGCTGTTTTCATTCAGACAATGCTGTAACGCATACCAGGTAACTCCTCTGTAAAGTGCGCCTGTATCCATATGAATAAGTCCAAGTTTATCAGCAATGATTTTGGAGATAGAACTTTTTCCGGTAGACGAGTACCCATCGATAGCAATTACAGGTTTTTTCATACTGCAAATTTCAAGATTTTTTCTTAAAAATCAAGGGGAAGTAAAAAAAAATCAGAATAATTAAGAAATTTTCTTCCAGGCAGATTATTCTCCTCTGTGGCTGGAAAGGTCCATGGAAATCCCTATCTGATTGACGTTCGAAGAGTTGTGATATCTTACATGGGCATAATCGATACGGAATCTGGAAACTTTAACTCCAAATCCTGCAGAAAGTCCTGAGAAGTTTCTTTGATCTGCAACAGCCAGTTCATTTCCTCTTTTCACATTGTATCCCAATCTGATATTGAAATTCTTCTCCGGAAACAATTCTGCTCCCAATGAAAAGTGATCAGCAATTTTTCTGCCGGCATTTACTTTCTGTCCGTCAAGATTATATTCGGAAGAAATATCAAATTTCTGAAGATCGTGTGCTGTAATCGTGATCGCAAGAGGGAAGTTCTTTATTATTTTGGTATATCCCAGATCAATTCTGAAAGGAAGATTTTCTCTTTCTCCGTTGAATGATTTCAGCTGGAAACCAAAATTTCTCATGACAAGAGAAAGTACTTCTTTGTTCTTTTTATTATGATAGGTAACTCCCGCAGTTCCTGAAATAGCGGAAGAAGTATAGTTGTCAATTTTTGAAGTAATAAAATTAAGCCCTCCACCAATCGTCCAGTCTTCTTCAAACTGGTAGGCGTAGCCCGCACCAATAGCGACATCTGAAGCTTTGAATTCTCCATTTTGAAAACCGCTTTCATCCGTTCTCGGAATACTTCCATAGCTCATATACCTTGCATTGATGGTAGCCATGTGGCCGTTCTCAAAGTCTTTGGCATAAGCAATAGTACCGTATTTCGAATCGGCAAGATAAGCCGTTGCGTTGACGGAAAGCTGTTTGTCGGAATCTTTATTTAACAGGGCAGGGTTTGCAATAGCAAAGGAAACATCATAATCTCTTATCGAAATTGCATCTCCACCCAAAGCAGCCTGTCTTGCGGATACAGGTACATTTAAGAACGGATAAACATTTGTTCCTGTTTGTGCATAAGAAACAATTCCTGATAGAAATAATGAAAAAATGATAATTTTCTTCAACTCAATTTATAATTAATGCAAAAATAATCCTTTTTCGTACTTTTCAAAATATTTCTTACATTATTTCTATTTAAATATTTTTCTTCTATCAATATCTTTAATGATTATATTTGCAAAATCAAATTCAGGGGAGACCCATACTAATAAAAAGTTACTAAAAATAAAAGATGAAATATAAAAGAATCCTTCTGAAACTAAGCGGTGAGGCCTTAATGGGAAACAGACAATACGGTATTGACAACGAAAGGCTGCAGGAATATGCTGCCGAGATCAAAACAGTAGTAGAAAAAGGCTGTGAAGTGGCGATCGTGATTGGAGGAGGAAATATCTTCCGTGGTGTAGCAGGAGCTGCAAAAGGAATGGACAGAGTGCAGGGAGATTATATGGGAATGCTGGCAACTGTAATCAATGGAATGGCACTACAGGGAGCTTTGGAAGATGCAGGAATCAAGACAAGACTTCAGTCTGCTATCGAAATGGATAAAGTAGCTGAACCTTTCATCAAAAGAAGAGCAGTAAGACACCTTGAAAAAGGAAGAGTAGTGATCTTCGGAGCAGGAACAGGAAACCCTTATTTTACAACAGATACCGCGGCTACTTTAAGAGCCATCGAAATAGGAGCTGATGTAATCTTAAAAGGAACAAGAGTAGACGGAATCTATGACAGCGATCCTGAGAAGAATGCTGATGCTGTAAAATACAATTCATTATCTTTTGACGAGGTATTTGAGAAAAACCTTAAAGTAATGGATATGACTGCCTTTACTTTGAGTCATGAAAACAAATTGCCTATCATCGTATTCGATATGAATAAAGACGGGAATTTAGAAAAAATTGTAGATGGAGAAAATGTAGGTACTTTGGTTGATTTATAATCAACTTTAGCTGAAAAAATATAATAAACACCTGCCACGATTAGCGTGACAGGTGTTTTTGTTTTTATAATAGTTTTTAATACTTATTGGTCTGCTTCAACATTTTGTGCGGCATTTTTCTTTTCAACCAAAACATAATGGGAAGAAATCCACCCAATGATCTGACTTATGATTTTCATAATCATCTCAAATTCGGAGACAGCAGTTACTCCCGGTACCAGCTTCAAAACGTCTGGTTTGGGTAGTGGCTGGTCTAAAATAAGACCTTTTACTGGTGGATTAGACCCTATTGCAGGAATACCATTATACATTCCCACATGTTGTACTGATAACTGGAGCATATAGTCCTGCAAAGTTTCAGGAGGTGTTTTGATGCTAATGGAGGTGCTGCTTAAGTGTTGGAGTTGACCTAGAAGCGATTGGTTTTGTATTCTTGTATAGCTGGCTCCTGAATTTGAAGAATCAGCGATAGCCATTGTTTGTAAAGCTGTTAATATGGAGGCCGTCATATTGGTAGTGGCCTGGCCATATATAGTGGCAATTTTCCCCAGTTCTGATACCGGCCATGCATGAGGCACAACATCCAGATCATTCCAGTGCATCGTGTTCCAGCTTTGGTAAGGACTTGTTTGTTGCTGCCATCCTGGAGGCAACGGTGGAAATTTACTATTGAACAGTTTGGCAAATGCTGCCTCACCCGGCGTTGGTCCGGCAGTAGGATATACAAGCGTTACCCCGAAAGCATTTAAATCCTTATTTTCTTTAAGATAAAGAGCAAGAGTAGGAGATAAGGCTCCTGCAAGACTGTGTCCGCAAAATATAATGGCTGTACCCGGCTCCGGATTTAAGCCTGCAAGAAACTGCTGCAGTGTGGTATTGGGTGAAGCTGCAGAAGAAGGGCTTTCAAGTCCGAGAAGGATACTTATACCGGTAGCAGTCCCTTTTGAAATATAAGGGTCAGTACCATTATACGCTGATGGAGCGAAATTGGAAGGGTTATAAGTTGTCCAGTTTACAACTTCAGCTACCGAAAAATCTTCTGTTTCCCAGTCATAAAGGGAGGAAGGGTTGGTTGCTGCAATCGCTACAACATACGTAGGTAATGTAGGGCCTCCCGGAAATGCGACGGCATTAGACTTGGCTACATATAATGCGTTATCTGCAACACCGGTAGGAACACCCTTTTCATTTTTTTCTTCGATCAGGGCAGGTCCCCAGACAAGATCCCAGCTTCCTAATTTTTCCAGCACTGATGGATCGGCTGTTGAAGGTGTTTTCTGGTCCATTATTTTAACCGGAGGAACATTGTTAAAATAATAAGATAAATCATACTGAAGCTGTTGCTGCAGCTGGATACCAAAACCGTTGTAGCCTCCGGCACGGTTGGCAAGACCTGACATAGCAAAAACTTGCTGATAGGCGTCTAAAGATGGATTTGTCATAATGTGATTGGTTTAAAATTAGTTTTTAAAATGATATGGGTTATTTTTCCGGAAATTATCTTTTGTAAGACTTTCCATTTTTTATCATAGCATTGATCTTATTTCAAGATCAGTCATATTTATCAATAAAAAACTTCTTTAAAAGAATATAGTAAAGTAAGAGAGAAAAAATGATATGCAAATAAGTAGAAACAACCAAAATATAAGATAGGTATTTGTACTTCAGGTTCTTGGCTTTAAAAGAGTTTTCAGGCAGGCAAGTACTCTGCAGAGGCAAGTGCACAAAATCCATCTATGGAAATAGCTATTATTCGAAAACAATTATTATTTTTGCAGCATTGAATAGCAAAAAATAGTTTAAAACAGTAAGGAATCACTGGTTTTTACAGCGTTTTTTAATTTTAAACAGCTGATATTCAGACTTATTAATAGATGTGTAACTTATCAAACTTTAATATAATAATGGAAGAATTAGATCTTATATTAGAATCTGTAAAACAAGACATGGATGGGGCTGTAAAGCACTTGGATCATGCATTTCAAAGAATTAGAGCAGGACGTGCTTCTACAGCAATGGTTCAGGATGTAATGGTAGAATATTATGGAGCACCTACTCCTATCAACCAGGTTGCGAATGTTTCTGTTCCGGATGCAATGACAATCTCTATTCAACCTTGGGACAGAACTGCAATCAATGCAATTGAAAAAGCGATCATCAACTCAAATTTAGGTTTTGCACCTTCTAATAATGGAGAGAATATTATCCTTAATGTTCCGCCTTTGACGGAGGAAAGAAGAAAAGAGCTTGCAAAACAAGCTAAAGTGGAGGCTGAAAATACTAAAGTAACTGTAAGAAATGCAAGACAAGATGGTTTGAAAGAGCTTAAAAAATTAGATGGCGTTTCTGAAGATGTTGTAAAAGGAGTGGAAGAAGAAATCCAGGCTTATACAGATAAATATGTAAAAATTTGCGATGAGCATCTTAAGACAAAAGAAGCTGAAATTATGAAAGTATAATTTTCAGTTATTTGAAAATAATCAAGAGGTTTCCAATGGGAACCTCTTTTTTTGTAGGTTAAAGTTTAATAATAGTTTTTTTTTAATGTTTATGCTTTACACAAAATGAATGATGGAGATCAAAAAAAATATTTTCTATGAGGAGCTGCCTTTTCAAACAAATATAACCTTTATAGTATTATCCGTTTTTAATAGCGTACCTTTAGACGTGAATTTGTAAAAAGCACATTTCCAATATATTAAATTATTTTTTATTGTAGAACAATGAGGCCGGAAGCTTTGATGATTCTGTTGTTTTCATTGGACCTCTTGTTAGTAGCAGGAGGTTTTGTTTCACTCAATTCATACCACCAAGAAGTAAGAGAACTTCACGGATGTTTTTTTAGCAGCATCTTTTTTGTTTTTTTATTGAAAATTAAAGTTATTGAATGATAGAATGTTGCATTTTTATCAGTGATGATCTGTATTCTTTGCATAAAAAGAAATGATGATTATTAGCTTTTAATCGTTATATTTACAAAATTATTCCGATTTATTATATAATGATCTGGAAATCAAAATGCTAAAGCGATGACTAAAATTATTGGTGTAGGCAACTACATCCCATCGGAAACAATAACCAATTTATTTTTTGATAAACATATTTTTCTTAATGAAGAAGGGGTATTATTAAAAGAGAATAATGCTTCCATTACAGACAAGTTAAAAAAAATTACAGGTATTGAAGAAAGGAGATATGCCCATAGCACAGAGGTCACTTCAGATCTTGGCTTTATTGCCGCCCGCGCAGCAATAGAAGATGCAGGGATAGATCCTGAAACATTAGATTATGTCATATTTGCCCATAATTTCGGAGATGTCCGTTTCGGGGCTATTCAGTCTGATTCGGTACCCAGCCTTGCAGCGAGAGTAAAACATTTATTGGGAATCAGAAATAACTTCTGCGTTGCCTATGATGTTCTTTTTGGCTGTCCCGGGTGGATTGAAGGAGTGATACAGGCTAATGCCTTTATTAAAGCAGGTATTGCAAAACGATGCTTGGTGATTGGTGCTGAAACGCTTTCCCGTGTAGTGGATATTCACGACAGAGACAGTATGATCTATGCTGATGGAGCAGGAGCGGCTATTCTGGAAGTTAACAACGATGACGATTCTGGTATAAAGGCCCATTTATCGGCTTCTTATACATTGAATGAGAAAGATTTCCTGTATTTTGGAAAATCTTACAACAATGATAAATGTCCGGATACTCGATACATCAAAATGGATGGAAGGAAAATATATGAGTTTGCTCTAATCAATGTTCCTGATGCCATGAAAAAATGTCTGGATAGCAGTGGTTTTACCATTGACCAGCTGGATAAAATCATTATTCACCAGGCGAATGAAAAAATGGATGAAGCCATCGTTAGCAGGTTTTATCAATTATATGAAAAACCTGTTCCTGAAAATATAATGCCTATGGTCATTCATAAACTTGGAAACAGCAGTGTGGCAACCATTCCCACTTTGTTGACAATGATTTTAAAGGATGAACTGGAACATCATAAGATTAAGAAAAATGATGTAGTGTTATTTGCTTCAGTAGGGGCAGGAATGAATATTAACGCTTTTGTTTATCAGTTTTAAGCTTGTAAAATATGCTGAAATGATAGAAATATAAATTTCAGTTTTGAGAATATAAAAAGAGGATTCCCAACGGAATCCTCTTTTGTTTTTATAGTGTTGTATTGATGTTTTCTGGTCTTTGTGTTTTTAAATAAAGTTTTCCAAGGATAAAATATGAAGTGTTTGATAAAAATATAAATACATTGAGGTCAAAAAAAAGACTTTCGATTGAAAGCCTTACATTTATTTTATTTACAATTTTCATTGTAATCATAGATCACTTCATTGATAATTGAAAGTTTATCTACTGTAGAATTGCTGATTTCGTCTCTGATAAATTTCCCAAGACCGCTTCTTTTCTTTTCCTCATTTTTCAGGGAACCATATTCTCCTTTTGTTATTTTTGCTTTTACATAAGGGCAGTCTGCAAGGATAATTTTTGCTTTTGCGGGAGTCAGTTCCTCTACTTTTCCGTTTTTCTTGGAAAAGATATAATTCGGGTTTTCTTTTAATCTTTCTGTTTCTGCATAGGTGATGGCCTGTGTACTGTTTGCAGAAAGAGCTGTAGGATAGCCATACAACTTATAAACAGTTATTTTACCCTCTACTATAACTTCTGCAAACTGATCCGTTCTGGAAAGATTATTGATTGCTTTAAAGCCTGCTGCCAATCCTGTTGTACTTTCAGAACTGTTTAAAGCTTCTCTCATATTGGAATATTTTACAGACTTAAAAACTCTTGGAGTATCGCCTTCATACAGCATATATTCTTTGATGTCGTCTGTATCGTAGGTTTTAAATTTGATTTTGTTTTTTACTTTATCAATATCAGCAATCGCAGCAAATTTTACTTTTAACTGATTCTGCCATGGGCTGGAGTAGCCTCCGTGCAGATGTATAACTCCTTCCGTTTTCCTTCCGGATTTATCAATAATGTATCCGTATTTTTCACCATTATAGGTTCCGTTTTCATCTTGCTCCTGGGCATAGGCATTCAACGAAAGAAGACCAAATAGGCCAATAAGTAGTAATTTCTTCATGGTTTTGTTTTAAATTCCAGCAAATATAAATTTTTATATTCAATAATATGAAACTAAATGTTTTGCAAAAAGTCAATAAAAAAGCTCCGAAAAAATCGAAACTTTACTATTAATCTTATTTCTTGTATCAGAATTACTGATATCTCTGATGTTCTTTACTTTTTGTAAATCTTTTTGTGATGGGTTTGAATAGTGTTTTGTATTTTTCCGCATCAAATAATTGTGAATCGGTAAGCGCTTTATACGTCATCCATACTCCAAAAGGAAGAAGGATCAGGTTAGGAAGCCAAGCCGCAAGATAAGGGTTCATTTTCCCGCTCCATGACATATTTTCCACCCCAACATTCATGACATAAAAGATAATGAAAATGACAATCGCAATGATTACCGGAAGTCCCATTCCTCCTTTTCTGATAATAGACCCCAAACTGGCTCCAATCAGGAAGAAAATAATACAGGTCACCGAATAAGCAACAATTCTCTGCTGATAGATCACCACCTTACTGAAGTATTTTACATTGGAACTGTACTCATTCTTTTTAGACTCCAAAGTCGATTTTAGGTTTTCTAGCCTGTTGTAGGAATTATAAATGATTTCCAGTTTTTTGTCACCTTTTACCGTATCCAGTTTTATCTGGGTTTTGGGTGCTACTTTATGTTTGTTGCCCTTATCCATATAAGTGACAACGGAATTAGTCTGGTTAAGGACCTCAGAACCGATATTGTCAAAGAACTGCTTATTGTCTTTCTTATTCTTAGCAATCGTTCCATCGAGCTGGTTATACGTCTGGAAACGGTAGTCGTCTGTAATCTGTTCTTTCTCGATCGCTTTATTAATGATCTCACTGATGTCGAAGTGGGAAGTCAGCGTGTCAAATTTAATAGCCTGATCAGGCTGTTTCTGTCTTACATTATCACCTTTTCCAGCGAATGCATCTTCAAATACATATCCGTTATACAAGACAAGCTTTAGGTAGTTCTTATTCGCAGCCGGAACAAACTTTCCTTTTTCTGCTACTACAGATTGTTGATTTTCGTAAGCATTGGCTTTTTTATGAACAAAAACCCCTTCAATATTTTCTCCGTTTTCTCCGTATATTTTGTCAAATTTTACCATATAACCAGGAATCTGATCAATAAACTGTCCCGGAGTAAAATTGATTGCCGGCTTTGTCTGGGCAATATTAAAAAGCATGTTCTTGGCTTTTTTCTGAAAATCCGGGATAATATTATTAGAGAAGAAAAACAGCATGATAGCAAGTGCCGTTGAAATTCCAAGCAAAGGAGTCATTACCCTTGTCAAAGGAATTCCTGCTGCTTTCATTGCGGCAAGCTCATACCGTTCTCCAAATTCCCCGAATGACATGATACTCGCAAGGAGAATCGTAAGCGGAAGAACCATACTGATAACGTTTACCCCAAGGTAAAAAAGAAGTTTGAGGATCTGCCAGTAGCTTAACCCTTTTCCCATAAATTGTCCCAACTGAACCCAGATAATGTTTACAATAAAAATGAAAAACAATACGCTGAATATAAAGAAAAACGGCCCAAAGAAGGTTTTTATGATATATCGGTCTAGTATTTTTAACATGCGCCAAAATTAATCAAAAAGCCACAAAGTTTACTTGTGGCTTTTTATATTTTGTTATTTTTTTAATTTTAAAAGCAAATTTGCGTATTTGCGAATTCACTTTCAGCTTTTTAAAGTTCTGTAATTACGTAGTTTTTGAACTTATTCTTGTCAAAAACAAACATATTAGGATCCAGTTCCTGGTTTTCTTTGTATTCTTTAATCGCAATTACAGCAACATCTTTGTTATTTCCGTGTTGTTCCAGTTTTACCATTTGCTTTTTCGCAGAATCTACAAAAATGTACACAAACTGTATTCCGTTTGCTTTTACAGGCGTCAGTTTAATAAAATCAGCATTGACACCGTTAACCATTTTTTTTCCGTTATACGTTACGTTATAATCGTTTCTATAGGTCGTAAGATAATTGATAGGGGAGAACATGGTGCCGCTTCCGTTAGGTTTAGCAACCGTTACTTCCATATCATCAGCATTGATATTGTAAATTTTGTTTCCGTCGAAGATCTGCTCTGTATCCATGATCTTCAGTTTGTATTTTTCTCCGGCAACATAATAAATACCTGGTTCCGTTTTCGTAACCTGTCCGTTAAGACCGCTTCCAAAAGAAAATTTGAAGTAAGAATTCTTTTTAGAATTGTAGTTGGCTGTAATATCATCTAATATCTTTTTGGCTTTAGCATCAATCTTCTGAGCATTCGCCATACCTACTGCACTTACAACAAAACTTCCTAATATAACTTTTGAAATAATATTTTTCATTTTTTTATTTAATAATCTTTAGACATTCTTAATTTTGAAAGGTTAAATCGTTCAATTTTCCCTTTAACTACGCAGATCTTCCAAAAACTGTTCCAAAGAATGAAGGTCACTGATGATCACCTCTCTTGCTTTAGCTCCGTTGAAACCTCCTACAATACCACTGGCTTCCAACTGATCCATAATTCTTCCGGCTCTGTTATACCCAAGTTTCAATTGTCTCTGAAGCATTGAAGTAGATCCCTGCTGAGTAGAAACAATAATTCTTGCAGCGTCTTCAAATAAAGCGTCCTTTTCATTCGGGTCAAAAGCACCTACTGAACTTGTAGAATCTTCAGAAACATATTCAGGAAGTAAGAATGCTGAAGCATATCCTTTCTGCTCTCCAATAAACTCTGCAAGCCTTTCTACTTCCGGAGTATCTACGAAAGCACACTGAAGTCTTAAGATCTCGTTTCCGTTGAAATAAAGCATATCTCCTTTACCGATCAGCTGATCTGCTCCCGGAGAGTCAAGGATCGTTCTGGAGTCTACACTGGAAATTACTCTGAAGGCTGCCCTTGCAGGGAAGTTAGCTTTGATCATACCTGTAATAACGTTTACAGAAGGTCTTTGTGTTGCAACGATAAGGTGAATACCTACGGCTCTTGCAAGCTGTGCAAGTCTGGCGATTGGTAATTCAACTTCTTTTCCTGCGGTCATGATCAAATCTGCAAACTCATCTACTACCAATACAATATAAGGTAAATAACGGTGTCCGTTTTCAGGATTCAATTTTCTTTCTGTAAATTTCTTATTATACTCTTTCAGGTTTTTGCAGAAAGCATTTTTAAGAAGATCATATCGGGTGTCCATCTCAATACAAAGAGAGTTCAGGGTATTGATTACTTTATTGGTATCTGTAATGATCGCTTCTTCCGCATCCGGCAGTTTTGCTAAATAATGTCTTTCAATTTTTGAATATAATGAAAGTTCCACTTTTTTAGGATCCACCATAACGAACTTCAGTTCACTTGGATGTTTTTTATAAAGAAGGGAAGTAAGGATTGCATTAATCCCTACAGATTTACCCTGACCTGTTGCTCCTGCCATCAGCAAGTGAGGCATTTTTGAAAGGTCGGCCATGAAGATTTCGTTGGAAATTGTCTTACCAAAAACCACCGGAAGATCCATATCCGTATTCTGGAATTTCTGAGAAGCAATTACAGAACGCATAGAAACCATCGTAGGATTTTTTCTTGGCACCTCAATACCGATTGTTCCTTTTCCAGGCATCGGAGCAATAATTCTGATTCCTAACGCAGAAAGGTTCAGCGCGATGTCATCTTGTAGTTTTTTGATGGCTGCCACTCTGATTCCCGCTTCCGGAACAATTTCGTATAAAGTAACGGTAGGACCGATGGTAGCTTTGATCTCTGCAATTCCTACATTGAAATTCTTCAGAAGTCCAACAATCTTATTTTTATTTTCTTCTAATTCTTCCTTGTTAATAGAAATCTCTTCATTTCCATAGTCTTTCAGCAAGTCTACAGGCGGCATATGGAAATTAGCAAGGTCCAGCTTATGGTCGTACAGACCGTGTTTTTCTACAAGTTCCTGTGATTTTTTATCAGAATCGTCCAGAATATCAATAACCGGAGCTACTTCTACATTGAATTTAATATTTTCCTGCGCAGGGGAAGTTGCTGCAGAAGACGGGGTAGAAGGCCTGATATCAAATGCTTCCTCCGGAGTGGAAACCGGAATAACTGGTTTTGTGGATAAGTTTAAGCTTACCGGTTGGTTCACTTCTCTTGGCTCCGCTTCGAAAGAAGTATGATTGGGAGTTGTAATTGTTTCTATATCGGTAGAAAGCGGAACTTCAGGAAATCCTTTCGGAATACTCACCGGTTCTGGCTCTTTCTTTGTATTGATTGAATTACTGGAAACTTCACTTACCGTAACACGAGGAGCAGTTTCCTGTGCTGTTTCTTCCATTTCCTCTTTCAATTCTTCATCAGCTTCGAAATCTTCATCAGAATCAGGAATCATAGATTTTACTTTTCCAATTGTATTTTCATTGATCTTATCCAGTTTTGCTTTGATTGAACTTGGACGAAGATTAAATTCAAGAATAAAATATAAAAGGATACTTGCAGCCAATACAGTCCACAGACCTACTGTTCCAATAATAGAATTAAGGTAATCCATAATCTGAAATCCATAGACTCCTCCTAAAACACCCTGCCCTTTGGTAAGTGCCCCCATGAAAATAGGAAGCCAGCAGATGAAAAATAAAGAATGTCCGATGGTTTTCCAGGGTTTGAAGATTTTTTTCTTAAGAATCAGCGTACCGACTACCAAAAATAAAAATGCAATAATGAATGAGGCAATACCAATACTTTCGAAAATGAAAATATTTCCCAGCCAATCACCTACCTTGCCAAAGATATTTGAAGATTTTATAGTCTTGTCCAGCATCGTTCCCGCCTGGCTTTGATCTGCTTTCCAGTTCATTAAATAAGAGATGAATGAGAAGGCAAGAACAGCCGAGAAAAGTATAAAAGTAAGCCCGGAAAAAATACGGGGCTTAGATAAAATTCTGCCTTTTTCAGGCAATTCAGTCTGTTTTTTTTGTGTCTTTTTGTCCATAATATCAATGTCACAAATTTAATGTTTTTTCAACACTAAAAGAATCTTTTTTCTCCAAAAAACATTTTGGAAATCCCGCTTTTTACAGCGATTATTTAAAACCTGATTGAAAAATATTTTCTGCTATTTAGAAAATAAAATAAAATTAAAATAAGACTATTTTTTTTGTTTATCCAAATCTGATCCTGTTAAATTATATTAACTAGTTGTTTTTTGTTTTCTTTTAAAAAGATAATAAAATTTTCTGTTTGAGAGGTGTTGTATTTAAATATATGTATAATTATGTAAATAATGGTTTACATTGTAAAATGTATGCTTGTTTTTTTTGTAAAAACATGAAAAGCTTTAATGGTTTTTTGATATTTGATTAAAAAACAGTATATTTATTAGAATAAATATTCAGGTTTTATAGATCTGCTTATTATAGTTTGTGGTAGTTTTTAACCGTTATTGTAAGGAAATAATCTGTCATTTAGCTATAATAAAGCGGTCTGTAGATTTTGCTTATTAATCATTTCCATATTCGAAATATTCTCGATAGTCTCTTAATCAGCACATCTGTACTTGATGGGCTGGTTTCAAAATATAGATAATATTAAAAAATATATTAATGAGAAAGCAGTTATTCTTTGTGTTCTTGTTGTGTAGCTGTACTGTATGGGCACAATCTCCGGGGGGTGTTTCCAATAATTTACAGATATGGGTAAAAGCAGATACAGGTACAGGCACAACGACAGATCATACACAAGTCTCCATATGGGAGAATCAAAAGACAGGCGGGATAAATGGAATTGCTAATCAGGGAATGCCAGGTTACTATGCAGACCCTGGGGTGGGAGCAAAGCCGGTTTACCGTTCTGCCACTTCGATTCCTAGTTTTAATTTTAATCCAGCCATAGAAATTGTAAGTACCAATGGCTATAGATCTGGATATAAGTTTCCATCAGGATTTCCTGATAATGTGACAACTTCGCTTACCTCATACACCCACCTTTCCAGAACAGGATCCACTATTTATAGAACTGTTTTTGTGATGAATGGTACTGCTCAAAGTTCAAACCCAACCAGCATTGCAGGAGTATGGCAATCTCCATTTTTTGGAACCTATAATACCCGTCCTGAATTTTATAATGAAAAAGAATCCGGAGATGTATTTTTTGGAACAGATGTTATCAATACAGTAGGGACAGATGTACCCAGTATTCAATCGTATTATAACGCCGTTGTAGGAAGTAATGTGAAATATTTTTTTGATAATAATGGACTCTCTTATGGTGGTCCTTCAAATAATGTTTCTTCTACAGCTAATTATCCAGGGTTAGTTCTCTTAATGGACAATGATGGAGGTAGTGGAAGTACTTCATTGGCAGGGGATAGAATAGGTGAATTTATTTTATATTCGGAAACCCAAACTCCTATAGAACGGCAGAGAGTGAATTCTTATCTCGCCATCAAATATGGAGTTACTTTGCAGCAGCCTCAAAATTATTTGAATTCTGAACAGTCGGTAACATGGGATTCCGGCTTGAATCCGACTTTTAATAATAATATTTTTGGAATAGCCAGAGATGATATGTCTGTTTTAAATCAGAAGATAAGTAACAGTATCAATGAAGAAAATAATATCATGCTTACGGCAGCTACAATGAATAATTTTATTTTGCCCAATGCTGATATCAGCAGAACTCCTTTTTCTCAGGATAAAACCTTTTTGGTTATGGGAGATAATAATGTTCAGGATCTGGCATTAGTAAATTATGGTATTTCCTCAGGAAAAATTATTCAAAGAAAATGGTTGGCACAGAAAACGAATGATACAGGCTCTACGTGGTTACAGGCCGATCTTTCAAGATATGTGAGCATTGCTAGTACAGATAAGGTTTTTATGATAACTGCAGATGACGCAGGATTTACCCAGAATGTAAAAACTATCTCTGCATCCAGTTTCTCAGGGGGAAAGGCGATATTTAACTATTCATTCCCGGCTAATAAATACTTTACATTCGGAACTGATCTTCAAACTTATTGTACCAAAGATCCTGCAACAGGAACCCCGGATGGGATTACAAGAATAGGAATCTCAGGACAGAATCAGATCCAGAACGGCTGGCCGGGGAATATTCCTAATGGATTTTTAGCCCTGGAATCAAAGAATAAAGGACTGGTTGTTACGAGAACTACTTCTGGAAGTATTGCGCTGCCGATTGAAGGGATGTTGATCTATGACACTGTGGATAAGTGTTTTAAGTTGTATAATGGATCAGTCTGGAATTGTATTGTAAGATCTTGTAATGATTAAAAAGTAAGAAATGAAAAAAATAATATCAATAATCGCAATATTATATGTTGGCCTGGCTTCTGCTCAAATTGCCATTGAGAAAGCTCAGGTGGATGGGAGTGGTCTTTTGGATTTCCCTGCTAATACTACAAAAGGTATTTTACTCCCAATTGTAGAAACGTTACCGGCTGATGCTTCTCCGGGAACACTTTTAATGGATAAAAACGATAAAATAATAAAAATGAATGTGGAGTCTGCATGGGTTCCTTTAAGTGATCAGGGTTCTGTTATGGGGGCTGTTTTCAATACCAATGCAGAAATCCCGGGACAGAATAGGATTATTATGGGGGCTGCAACAACAACGGCTCCCGGGGTTCTGGTATTGGAGTCATCAGACAAAGCACTTATTCTTCCCAAAATTTCGGAACCTCATATCAATGTTAAAAATCCATATCCCGGCATGATTTGCTATGACACAGTAAGTAAAACTGTGGCTGTATTTGATGGGTTAAAGTGGAACTACTGGAAATAAGATACTGACCAGAATAATAATAAAACCGGAAGACTTTCTTTCGGTTTTTTATTTTCCATGAGCGACTTTTTTTGAACTAGTTCAAAGGTTAAGATCTGGAGCCTATGTAATTTTGTCTCATAAAATTTCACCTATGAAAAATAGATTCAAAACAATGCTGACCTTAGGTCTGGTATTTATTTCACTGATTACAATGAACGCACAACAAAAACAAAAAATGGAAAACACCGCATTATTAATTATCGACGTACAAAATGATTATTTCCAGGGAGGAAAAATGACATTGGAAAAAGCTGAACAGGCTGGAGAAAATAGTAAAAAGATTTTAGAATATTTCAGGGAAAATAATCTTCCGGTTATTCATATTCAGCATATTTCTACGAATGACGGAGCCACTTTTTTTCTTCCGGATACGGATGGCGCTAAAATCAATCATTTGGTTTTACCTATGAATGATGAAAAGGTTATTGTTAAGCACTTTCCCAACAGCTTCAGGGAAACTGATCTTTTGCACTATCTTCAGTCAAAGAAAATTAAAAATCTGGTGATTACAGGAATGATGACAGATGTTTGTGTGGAGGCCACCACCAGAGCCGCTTTTGATTTTGGGTTTGGCAATACAATTATCGGAGATGCTACAGCAACCAGAAACAGGGAGCTTAATGGGGAAGTGGTAAAAGCAGCGGACATTCAAAGATCTTTTTTGGCAGGTATTTCTGCGCTAGGAAATCTTTATGCTGGTATAACAAATACAAATGAATTTTTAAATAAGTAGGTTTAAAAGTGATCATGTTTTGGATACACAAGGGTGCAAAATGATATTGAAAAGTCCTCTATAAGACGCAAGGATTTTATCTCCGATAAAATTAAAAAACAGTTCAACTTGCTGAAAATCTTCGATTTTCTTGCGTCTAAAGATAAGTGCAATGTATAATAAGTCTTTGCGCCTTTGCGTTTACCCAACAAAAAATCGAGGTTGTATTACTCAAGTACGAAAATAACTTAACATAACTTAGTACGTAAAGGTGTCAATAATTTTGATACCTTTATTTTGCTTAAATAGAAGAATGTCCGATTTACTTTATAAAAATATCAGTCAATATATAAATCTGTCAGATGAAGATTTCAACCGCTTTGTAAAACCTTTTGAACCCAGAACGTTTAAAAAGAAAGAAAGGGTTCTCAAAGAAGGAGACTATTGCCTTTTTGAAGGTTTTGTTTTGAGTGGCTGTTTTAAAGTTTATTATCTGAACGAAACCGGATTTGAACAGACATTATATTTTGCAGTAGAGGGATGGTGGATTACAGATATAGACAGTTTGATCAATCATGTTCCTTCTATATTAAATATTGAAGCTCTTGAGGATAGTGAAGTATTGATGATTTCAAAAAAAGATAAAGATATCTTGTACGAAACAATGCCTCAGATAGAAAAGCTTTTCAGAATCATGAACCAAAAATCTTCGGTAGCACTTCAAAGAAGAATTCTTTCATTAACGGGCAAAACGGCTGATAAACGATATTTGGAATTCCTTGAAAAATATCCGGGATTAGAACAAAGACTCACGCAACAGCAGGTGGCTTCTTATTTGGGAATAACTCATGAATTTTTAAGTAAAATCAGGAAAAAAACATATTTGGGGAAATAGTTTACATTTTTATTTTCTTTTTAAATAATACAAAGTGCTTTAACGATTTGTCTATTAGTGTTTTTATGATAGCTTAGAGGGTTGGGATATAGAAGACTTCAATCAGCGGAATAGGTATTATAAATCTGGATTGTTCAGATTTTTAAAATTGAATTTTTCCTAATGTTTTCGGGCTTATTAAGAATGTTTCAAAATAAGCAAAACCGGGGCCAAAGTGACAAAAAACAGCTTTTTTTACGCTCTTTGTAGTTTATCATGCTTATTTTTGCATGTCAAGTACAATAAATCATGAAGAAGCTCCAAGATATTCTTATCTCAACCAGAACAATGGCTGTATTGTTGCTGGTGTACGCATTTGCGATGGCTTATGCAACGTTCTTAGAAAACGACTACGGAACTCCTACAGCAAAAGCATTAATTTATGAGGCCAAATGGTTCGAACTGATCATGGTCGTGCTCATTCTTAACTTCATAGGAAATATCGGAAGATACAGACTGTGGAAAAAAGAAAAATGGCCGGTTCTTGTTTTCCACCTTGCCTTCATTTTCATTTTCATCGGTGGTGCTATCACAAGATACATCAGTTTTGAAGGGCAAATGCACATCAGAGAAGGTGAGACTTCCAACGAAATCGTAACGGATAAAAATTTCTTTAAAATCCAGATCGAAGAAAAAGGAGATGTTCTTAACTATCAGGATGTTCCTTATCTGATGTCACCATTGCATAAAGATTTCAATGCAACTTATGACTTCCACGGAAAAGAAGTGAAAGTATTTGCTAAGGAATACATTCAAAGAAAAAAAGACAGCCTTGTAGCTGAGCCAAACGGTGCAGAGTATCTTCATTTGGTTTCAACCGGAAGTACCGGAAGACAAAATATTTACATCAAACCGGGAGAAACAAAATCGATCAACGGAACTTTGGTGACATTCAACAGAGCTATTGAAGGAGCTGTTGAATTCAAAAATGAAGGCGGGAAATTGTTAATCAAAACTCCTGTAGATGCCAATTATATGACCATGGCTACTCAGGCCACCGGAACTACCGTTAAAAATGAATTCCAGCCGTTAGCATTAAGAAGTTTATATACAATCAACGAGTTAAAGCTTGTAGTTCCTGAAGGTCTTAAAAAAGGAAGACTGATTGCTATTGAAG
Organism: Chryseobacterium sp. KBW03; assembly: GCF_003852415.1. Classification (NCBI taxonomy): domain Bacteria; kingdom Pseudomonadati; phylum Bacteroidota; class Flavobacteriia; order Flavobacteriales; family Weeksellaceae; genus Chryseobacterium; species Chryseobacterium sp. KBW03. The sequence goes on from NZ_QAJO01000003.1 coordinate 322,501, forward strand.
GGGACAGAAAGAAAGATGCTAGTGTTCCGGATATGCTTCAGATTGAGCTTCAGGGGCCAAAAACAAAACGATTGGTAGATCTTTCTGTTGAAAGAGGAAATCCAAATGTTTACAAACAGGTTACTATGGATGGTTTAAACATTATGGTAGGCTTCGGACCTAAAGTATACAACACACCTTTTGCATTGAAACTGGATGATTTCGTTATGGAAACTTATCCGGGAAGTTCATCTCCAAGTGCTTATGAAAGCCACATTAAAATCATTGATGAAGGTAAAGAAACTCCTTATAAAATCTATATGAATCACGTTCTTAATCATAAAGGATACCGTTTCTTCCAGTCAAGTTTTGACCCGGACAGAATGGGAACTGTACTTTCTGTAAACCATGATTTCTGGGGAACTTTGATTTCTTACATTGGATATGGTCTTTTATTTTTAGGAATGTTTGTTATTTTCTTCTGGAAAGGAACACACTTCTGGAAATTAAATAAAATGCTTGTAGATGCTAGTAAAAAGAAAGCTGCAGCAGTATTATTGGTTCTTTTAAGCTTAGGTTTAAATGCACAGAAAATCGAAACCCATGGTACTACTGATGGAAGCAGAGAACACATCCATGTAGAAGGAGATAATCATTCTCATGCACCGGCTCCATCTGCCCAACCGCTTGATGGTGCTGCTCCAAAGAATAACTCATTAGCAACCCCAATGGGTAAAATGAGATCTATTTCTCCGGATGAAATCATTGCGAGAAATAAAATCACTAAAGAACATGCGGATAAATTCGGTTACCTTTTGGTGCAAAGTTTTGAAGGAAGAATTGTTCCTATTAATACAGTAGCATTAGATGTTTTAAGAAAACTATATAAAAAAGACGAATTCAAAGGAACAGACGGAAAGTCACTTACTGCTAACCAATGGTTCCTCTCTATCAATACAGACACTCCAAGCTGGACAATGGTTCCGATAATCAAGGTGGGACCGAAAGGGGGTGATGAACTGAAAAATAAAACAAAGGCAGATGAAGATGGTTATACTTCACTGATGAACCTTTTCCCGGCAGATGCCAATGGTAATCTAACGTATATTTTAGATCATGATTACAATACGGCTTTCCGTAAGAAACCGGCTGATCAGACTAATTATGATAAAGAAGTTATTGCTGTAAACGAAAGAGTACAGATCTTCAATGAGTTCTTTAGCGGTCAGTTTATGAGAATTGTTCCTGTGAAAAATGATGCCAATCATACATGGCATTCATGGTTAGATCAGAAATTCGAACCGGATATGGAATCTCAGCAGGTAATGGGACCTTACTTTGCACAAGCACTTACTGCTCAGAAATCAGGAAACTGGAGCAAAGCAGATGAAGAATTGATAAAGCTTTCAGAGTATCAGCAGAAATGGGGGAAAGCAGTAGTTCCTACAAAATCAAAAGTTGATCTTGAGGTTTTCATGAATAAAGCGGATATTAACTTCAAATTATTGATTTTCTATACCATCATTGGAGGTCTTCTTTTAATTCTGGGATTTGTTGAATTATTCAAGCCAAATAAAGTATTAAGCAAGGCTATCAAAGTGACTATTTACGTTGGATTAGTAGGGTATATCTGTCATTTCTTAGGTCTTGTAGCAAGATGGTATATCTCTGGACACGCTCCTTGGAGTAACGGATATGAAGCGATCATCTTTATTTCATGGGTAGGTATTACAGCTGGTTTGTCATTCTATTTTAGATTTACAAAACCTAATCTGGGCCAGAGAGCAGCTTTGGCAGTTGGGAATTTAGTGAATAATAAAGGAGGAGCTGGTGTCAATGCTCTGATTCCTGCTTCTGGATTTATGGTGGCTGTTATCATGATGGGATTTGCACACGGAGGTTCTGCTCTTGATCCGCAGATCACACCGCTTGTTCCGGTATTGAAATCTTATTGGTTGATTGTTCACGTAGCTATTATTACTTCCAGTTATGGATTCTTTGCACTGTCGATGATCATTGCTGTAATCTCACTAGTGTTCTATATTATATCCAATAAAGAAACGTATAAGATTCACCACGATACAACATTAAAAGAATTGGTAGTCGTTTCTGAAATGTCATTAACAATCGGATTATTTGCATTAACAGTAGGAAACTTCTTAGGAGGGATCTGGGCAAACGAATCTTGGGGAAGATACTGGAGCTGGGACCCGAAAGAAACTTGGGCTTTCATTTCCATCATGGTGTATGCATTTGTATTGCACATGAGATTAGTACCTGGATTGAGAAGCAGATGGGCATTCCACGTAGCAACAATGTTTGCGTTCTGCTCAATGGTAATGACTTATTTTGGGGTAAATTACTACCTGAGCGGACTTCACTCGTATGCAGCAGGAGATCCGGTACCAGTACCAGCCTGGGTATATATCGGAATCGCAACAATGATTACGCTATCAGCAGTATCTTATTTCAAGTTTAAAACTTTAACGAAGAAATAAAACTTCAAACATATAAAAAGCAAAATCCCGGAATTCATTTTCCGGGATTTTTTTATGAATATAAAAATCAATAATAGATTAGTTCTTAATAAATTTAGAACGTATTTCACCTATCTGATAAAAGTACGTTCCAACAGGTAAGTTTTCAACATTGATTGAAATTTTGTTGTCTGACACATTGAAATGTTGAGTTAAAACCATTTTTCCTGTGCTCTCATAAATTTCTACTGCAGTTGACCCTTTCCCCGGATTTATTATATTTAAAATCTTATTCGTAGGGTTTGGAAAAGCAGAAAGTTTAGCTTTTGACTGAACTTCTTTTGCAGAAAGTAAGGTTGTTGGCAAGCTATAAATTTCAGTTGAATTTGTATTTTGGTTGAATAATCTTAGCTTATTGATATTAGTGGTATTGTCGTGATAAATATTGATGTCATATTCATCAGTGAACTTATAATTCGGACCAAACTCATGTATTATATTTCCGTCTTCATTGTAAATTTTTATAATATATTCTCTTTCAGAGGTGGCAGGATTATATTTTTCAAATGTTATAATGATTTCCAGTTTATTATCAGTGTTAAAAATATTTTTAGATAATATAAAATTGTTATTGTATTGATCTATAAACATGCTGTACCCACTTGGCACAGATGGAGTAAACTGTTTGTAAATAGAGTAATCCGCTTTATAAATTTTTACCGCATTCATACCATGTCCTACCGAATAATAAAACGTTTCATCAGCATTGGTGTAAGCCTGCAGATTTTCAGAAGCAAAATTTTTATCAAGGGTGATTTGTCCAAACATCAATCCTGTAATGGTCATTGCTGCGGATAACATGAATTTTTTCATAGTTTTTAAATTTAAATTTTTACAAAAGTATTTTCTCATCCGATAACTTCCTTATGGCTTCCCGTAGCTTAATTATTGTATTTTCTTTTTTTAATTCAAAAGCTCGAAACAATTTTTATTTCCATACTACTTACCCTTATCACGAACCTCCTCAAAAAAAATATAATTAATACTTCATAATTCAAAATTCATTGCTATCTTTATGATATCAAAATAATATCAAATTAAAATTCAATTATGGAAAAAACATTAAAACCTATGTCAGGTTACATTACACTGGTCATCTGTCTTGCTTTGTTTGTGGCAGCAGTTTACTTCTTTGTTAGTGGAGTAGATCAAAGTATTGCCTATGTGGTGATCGCTATGCTTTGCTTTCTTACTTCGTGCTTTTTTCTGAAAGGATTAATGATCATTCAGCCTAATCACTCAAGAGTATTGAACTTCTTTGGGAAATATGTAGGTTCGGTAAAAGAAAACGGACTGTTTTTTATCAATCCTTTGTACTCGTCACAGAAAATGTCTTTACGTTCCGAGAACTTACAAGGACAGACCCTGAAGGTAAATGATAAAATGGGAAACCCTATCGAAATTGCTGTAGTAATGGTATGGAAAGTAGGAGATACCTATAAAGCAGCTTTTGATGTAGAACGCTATTCTGACTTTGTAAGAATGCAGAGTGAAGCGGCAGTGCGTCATTTGGCCATGAGCTTTCCTTATGATAACTTAGAAGATGATCACGCGCCAATCACTTTAAGAGAAGGCGGAGATAAGATCAATTCTATTTTGGAACAGGAACTTACGGATCGTCTTTCAAAAGCAGGAATCGTGATTCAGGAAGCAAGAATTTCACACTTGGCCTATGCTTCGGAAATTGCAGGAGCAATGCTTCAAAGACAGCAGGCTACAGCAATTGTTGCAGCAAGAACCAAAATTGTGGAAGGAGCTGTAGGAATGGTAGATCTTGCCCTGAAAAAGCTTTCAGAAGGCAATATCGTTGAACTTGATGATGAAAGAAAAGCAGCCATGGTAAGCAACCTAATGGTGGTTTTATGTGGTGAAAAAGCAGCCACCCCCATCCTAAATGCGGGAACGCTGTATAACTAAGAATAATAATTAAAATTTTCAGGTTGATGATTGAACTTATAAACCTGGAAAATAAATCTTGCATTAAAAACAAGAATAATGAAATCAGAAAAAGCTCAGAACACTTCGGAAAATAAAGGTAAAAAATCCTTTGTCATAAGGATAGATGAGTCTACTTATAAACTTCTTGAAAAGTGGGCAGGCGATGAATTCAGAAGTGTGAATGGACAGATAGAATACCTGTTGCATCAGAGCCTGATCCATGCAGGGAGAAAGAAGAATGATTAGTTTTAAAACGGTCAGCTTAAGATAATAAATGATCTTTTCGGGTGATGATCAATTAGAACTTGGTATTTCATTCCTTTTTTTAATTACAGAAAATATAAAAAAGGGCTGTTTTTTTAACGTTTCAATAAAAAAATGACAATTCGCTAAACCTTTTACAAAAAAAGAAAGCAGAGAAAATTTCTCTGCTTTTTTATTTTATACAACTCTGAAGCGTGTCTGCTCCAAAGTAGAATATGACGAGCCAAATCAAGCCTTTAATGGTAAAGAAAGCAAATCCCGCCCATCCTACACGCTTGAACCACTTTTTAAACTTTGAGTTGTTTTCTTGTGAATTTTCCATCGGTGATTATCAAAATGATTACCCTGCAAAGATAAGCATGTTTATAATTAGTCCAAATAAAAAACACATTAAAAATTAAAGTTTTGAGGTTCGCATAATATTTTTATCTTTAGAGAGAACGAAAAGTAAGATTTTATGTCAAAAAAAGTAAAGGATTTCGGAATCGAAAAAACGCTGAAAAATTTAGGTATTAAAGAAGAAAATAAAGGTACCTCAACAGGCGGAAAATATTTCGCTTCAGGAAAGGTGATAGAAAGCATTTCTCCTGTGGACGGAAAGTTGATCGCTAAAGTAAAAACTTCCGGAGAAAGTGATTATGACAAAGTAATTGAAACTGCTCAAAAAGCATTTCAGGAATTCAGGCTGATCCCGGCTCCCAAAAGAGGAGAGATTGTGAGACAGCTGGGCTTAAAATTAAGAGAATACAAAGACGATCTTGGTAAACTTGTTTCTTACGAAATGGGTAAGTCATTACAGGAAGGACTTGGAGAAGTTCAGGAAATGATCGATATCTGCGATTTCGCTGTAGGACTTTCAAGACAGCTTCAGGGATACACAATGCACTCTGAAAGACCAGGACACAGAATGTATGAGCAATACCATCCGCTAGGGGTTGTAGGAATCATCACTGCATTCAACTTCCCGGTAGCTGTGTGGTCTTGGAATACAGCATTAGCATGGATCTGTGGTAACGTTACCATCTGGAAACCATCTGAAAAAACACCACTTTGTGCTATTGCATGCCAGAATATAATGATTGAAGTTTTAAAGGAGAATAATCTTCCTGAAGGACTTTCAAGTGTATTGGTATCAGACCACGAAATCGGACAGAAATTAGTAGACGATAAAAGAGTTGCACTGGTATCTTTCACAGGATCTACAAGAGTAGGAAGAATGGTTTCTTCTAAAGTAGCAGAAAGATTCGGAAAATCTATTCTTGAATTAGGAGGAAACAACGCTATTATCATTACGAAAGAAGCCGATATTGACATGTCTATCATCGGAGCAGTTTTCGGAGCGGTAGGAACTGCAGGACAGAGATGTACTTCAACAAGAAGACTGATCATCCACGAAAGCGTATACAATGAAGTAAAAACAAGACTGACAAAAGCTTATGGCCAGCTTAAAATAGGAAATCCATTGGATGAAAACAACCATGTAGGACCACTTATTGATACTGATGCTGTAAACCAATACGAAGAAGCGATCAAAAAATGTAAAAAAGAAGGAGGGAAATTCGCTGTTGAAGGCGGAGTTTTAACCGGAAAAGATTACGAATCAGGATGCTACGTGAAACCTTGTGTTGCAGAAGTGAAAAACTCTTATGAGATTGTTCAGCATGAAACCTTTGCACCGATCTTATATCTTATCAAATACAAAACATTAGAAGAAGCTATTGCCATTCAGAATGATGTTCCTCAGGGATTATCCTCTGCCATCATGACTCAGAACTTAAGAGAAGCAGAATTGTTCCTTTCTCATGCAGGTTCAGACTGTGGTATTGCCAACGTAAACATCGGAACTTCCGGTGCTGAAATCGGTGGTGCTTTCGGTGGAGAAAAAGAAACCGGAGGCGGAAGAGAGTCAGGTTCTGACGCTTGGAAGTACTATATGAGAAGACAAACCAACACTATAAATTACACTGCACAACTTCCTTTAGCACAAGGGATTAAATTTGATTTATAAAAGCTTTACTTAAAGCACTCAAAAAACAAAAAAAACTTAATAACCTGAATGATTCAATGATTCGTTCTTTGGATCATTGAATCATTCACTTATTAAATCACACAACAATTTATTATGGAACAAACATTAGATATAAAAGCAAATAAAGTAAAAGAAACAGTAGGAAGACATGTGTTGGCAGACGGTTTCGATTTTGTGATGGATATTGAAAAATCACATGGATCATGGCTTTATGATAAATTGACAGACAGAGAATATCTGGATATGTTCTCCATGTTTGCATCAGCATCTATAGGATACAATCACCCTTATCTTTTGGAAAGATCAGAGTGGTTGGGAAGAATGGCTGTGAACAAGCCGACTTTGGCTGACGTGTACTCAGAAGAATACGCTCATTTCCTTGAAGTATTCGAGAGAGTGGTTATTCCTGAAGAATTACAATATGCTTTCTTTATCGAAGGCGGAAGTCTGGGTGTTGAAAATGCAATGAAGGCATGCTTCGACTGGAAGACCCGTAAAAACTTTGCAAAAGGACTAGATACAGAAGCAGGAATCTGCATTCACTTCAAACAGGCTTTCCACGGAAGAAGCGGTTATACATTGAGCTTAACCAATACTTCTGACCCGAGAAAGTACCAATATTTCCCAATGTTCAACTGGCCGAGAATTTTAAATCCAAAATTAAAATTCCCGATTACAGAAGAAAACCTGGAAGAAACGATCAAAAATGAAAACCTTGCTTTGCTTCAGATTGAAGAGGCTATTCTGATGAACCCCAATAAAGTGGCTTGTATCATCATAGAACCTATTCAGGCAGAAGGAGGTGACAATCATTTCAGAGATGAATTCTTATTAGGATTAAGAAAAATCTGTGATAACAACGAAATCTTACTTATTTTTGATGAAGTTCAGACAGGGATTGCTATTACAGGGAAAATGTGGGCATTCCAGCATTTTACAGCAAAACCGGATATCATTTCTTTCGGGAAAAAAGCTCAGGTTTGCGGTGTATTAGCCAATAAAGAAAAGTTTGACGAAGTTCCGAATAACGTCTTCAGAGAAAGTTCAAGAATCAATTCTACCTTCGGAGGAAACTTTATAGACATGCTTCGTTTCCAGCTGGTAATGGAAGTTATCGAAAAAGAAAACCTTGTAGAAAATGCAAGAGTAGTTGGAGATTTCCTGTTGGAAAGCTTAAAAGGTTTTGCTGAAAAGTATCCTGAAAAAATTTCAAATGCAAGAGGAAGAGGCTTGATGTGTGCAATTGATCTGCCAACTGCAGAACAAAGAAACCACCTGATGAATGAGCTTTTCAACGATGGATTGATCATTCTTCCATGCGGAGATCAGTCTCTTCGTTTCAGACCTCATTTGAATGTTACAAAGGAAGAAATCCAGCTTGCTTTAGACAAAATTGAAAACAATATTAATAAAATTTAAACTTCCGGGATTTGTAATTTTGAAAAAATTATCGTATATTTAGATACTCAAACAATTAGGATATGGAAAGAAGTACGAGAGTATCGGTTTATGTAAGTGATAACCCTTCAGAAATTCAATTGGTTAAGTCTAAATTGGATGATGCTGAAATTACAAATACCGTTGAAAATAACTATCTTACGTTTACTACAACGCCTACAGCAACTTCGCTAAAGGTAATGGTAGATTTGGAAGATGAAACAAAAGCATTTGATATTATTGATGCTTACCTTCAACAAAGTGAGAATCAATAAACAATTTCATAATTTTAAATTTTACTACTTCGAACCGAAAATTAATTTCTTATTAATTTTCGGTTTTTTAATTATAAACTATTATAGAAGAGGGTTTTAAAGATTAAGCAACTAGCTGTCATTCTAGATTTTTAATTCTTTAAACCATCTCATTTTTTAATCAAATATGACAACATGAATCCAGAGATTAAACTAAGACAAGCGGAAATTGAAGAAAGAAACAGTATTTGGGAAATTATCCAGCAATCCATAGAAAGAAGAAGGCAGGATGGAAGTACCCAATGGCAGAACGGATATCCTAATCTTGGAACAGTAGAGAGTGATATTGCCAAAGGATTTGCTTATGTGATGACAGTAGATGGGGAAATTGCAGTATATGCAGCTTTGATTCTGAATGATGAGCCGGCTTACAGTACCATTGAAGGAGCATGGCTGAGTGACGGTGAATTTGTAGTAGTACACAGAGTAGCTGTTGACGAAAAATTTGCAGGACAAGGGATGGTAAAAAAACTTTTTGATAAAATCGAAGAATTTACCAAGTCCCATGGAATTCAGAGCATTAAAGTAGATACCAATCATGACAATCTTGCTATGTTGAAAATCCTTGAAGGCAGAGGCTATTCCTATTGTGGAGAGGTTCTTTTAAAAGACGGAATGAGAAAGGCCTTTGAGAAGATTATAATTTAAGCAAAAAGTTAAATCATCTTTCATTGAATTTTTAAACCGGGGTGTATTTATAAACTCTATCAGGTTTGTTCGTTTGGTTCTGAACTAATTTTTACATTTGTTAAAAATTTTTATATTATGCACCAAAGTATAGAAATTGATGAGAAAATTTTTCAGGATGCCGTAAAGTTCTATGGCACCGTGTTTAGCTTACCCCCTTTAGCATCGAAAATTTATTCCTACCTTCTTTTTGACTATGAGAAAGTAGGAATTACTTTTGACGAATTTGTTGAAGTGCTCTCTGCAAGCAAAAGCTCCGTTTCTACAAGTATTTCATTACTGTTAAATGCACAGCTTATCGTAGACCACAATAAAATGGATGAGCGGAAACGATATTTTTTCATCAATGATGAATACAAGAAAATACGATTCGAAAAAATTGTCCAAAAGATGCAGGACGAATTAAAACTATTAGATGATTTAAACAATTTTAAAAAAAGTAAAGACGATGGATACAATGAAAGAATAGAAGTTTACAAAGCACTCTTAAATAAAAACATAGAAAATATTCAGGAATCTCTTAATAAACTATAAAATGAATAATAAGCTAGTTATACTTTCCATTGCAGCGCTTTCACTGACTGCCTGCAAAAAAGAAGCTCCCAAACAAGATGGTGCCAAGCCGTACCCTGTTGTTTCTGTGGAGTCAAAAAATATAGTGGGTTATCAGACGTTTCCGGCTACCATCCAAGGTAGGGTAAACAATGATGTACGTGCAAAAATACAGGGTTACATTACCCAGGTATTGGTAGATGAAGGACAATATGTTACAAAGGGACAGCCATTGTTCCGTCTGGAAACTAATATTCTGAACGAAAATGCTGCCGCTTCCAAAGCAGGAATTGGCGCTGCTGAATCCAGTATTGCAGCAGCTCAGGCTTCGGTAAATGCAGCTCAGGTTGAAGTGAACAAACTAAAACCTCTGGTTCAGAAAAATATCATCAGCAACGTGCAGTTACAGACAGCCCAGGCTCAGCTGGCTCAGGCGCAAGCTCAGCTGCAACAGGCCAATGCTGCCAAAAGACAGGCAGAAGCCAATTATAAAGGGGTAGAAGCCAACATCGAATACTCAATCATTCGTGCTCCTATTTCAGGGGTAATCGGAAGACTTCCGTTAAAAGTAGGAAGTTTGGTAGGACCGTCTGATCAGACCCCTCTGACAACAATCTCTGATACTTCTGAGATCTTTGCCTACTTTGCGATGAATGAAAAAGAGTATTTTGATTTCCTTGAAAAAGCTCCAGGATCTTCTATGCCTGAGAAAATCAAAAACTTACCAATGGTAGAACTTCAGTTAGCAAACGGAAGCCTTTATCCTGAAAAAGGAAAAATTGAGGCCATTACCGGCCAGATTGATCCTACAACAGGGACCATTCAGTTCAGAGTTGTGTTCTCCAATGCTCAAAAATTATTAAGCAATGGTAACAGTGGAACCATCAGATTCCCTCAGCGTTATGATAATGTTCTTGTCGTTCCTGAAAGTGCTACGTACGAACAACAAGGTATTGTGTACGTATATAAAGTAGAAAAAGGAGATACTGCGAGAAACGTTGTGGTAAATGTTATTGACAGAATCGACAATTTGGCTCTTATAAAATCAGGAGTTAATAAAGGAGAAACAGTTATTGCAGCAGGTATCGGAGGTTTGAAACCGGGAACAGCTGTGAAGCCAAAACCAATCAAAATGGATAGTCTTGTTCAATCAATAAAACCGAAATTCTAATGATAAAAAACTTTATTAACAGACCGGTTTTATCTACCGTAATCTCAATCTTGATTGTGATTCTCGGTGTGCTAGGGCTGATCTCGTTACCGGTTACACAGTATCCGGACATTGCACCGCCCACGGTAAGTGTTTCTGCAAACTATACAGGAGCCAATGCGGAAACGGTGATGAAGAGTGTGGTAGTACCTTTGGAAGAGCAGATCAACGGGGTGGAAGGAATGGATTATATCACTTCCTCTGCTGGAAATGATGGTTCTGCCCAGATCCAGGTTTTCTTTAAACAAGGAATAGACCCGGATATTGCAGCGGTAAACGTACAAAACCGTGTGGCCAGAGCGACACCTTTGCTGCCGTCCGAAGTGACGCGTTCAGGGGTTGTAACTCAAAAGCAGCAGACAAGTGCCCTGATGTATATGTCTTTTTATTCTGAAAATAAAGATCTTGATGACGTATACCTTCAGAACTTTTTGAATATCAATATTATTCCAAACCTTAAAAGGGTAAATGGTGTAGGGGATGCCAACGTTTTCGGAGGTAAAAATTACTCTATGAGAATCTGGCTGGATCCGGCAAAAATGGCTGCCTACAGCGTAACTCCTACGGATGTTACCAATGCAATCAATGAGCAGAGTAGAGAAGCTGCGGCAGGTTCTATTGGTCAGAACAGTGGAAGTTCTTTTGAATATATCATCAAATATGTAGGTAAATTCAACGATAAAGAACAGTACGATAATATCATCATCAAATCTCTTGCAAACGGACAAAACCTGATGCTGAAAGACGTTGCTAAAGTAGAACTGGCAGGGCAGTCTTATACAGGAATCGGGGAGAACGGAAACAATCCTTCCATCAGTATGGGGATCTTCCAGACACCGGGTTCCAACGCACAGGAGATTATTAAAAATATAAAAACATATCTGAAATCTGCAGAAAGCACTTTCCCTAAAGGCGTTAAATATACTTTTAACTTTGATACCAACGAATTCCTGGAAGCTTCTATTGAAAAGGTAGTACATACCCTGATCGAAGCCTTTATCCTTGTATTTATTGTCGTTTATATTTTCCTTCAGGACTTCAGATCTACCCTGATTCCGGCCATTGCGGTTCCGGTATCTATTGTAGGAGCATTCTTCTTCCTGAATCTTTTCGGATATTCATTGAACCTATTGACCTTGTTTGCATTGGTACTTGCCATCGGTATTGTGGTGGATGATGCCATTGTCGTCGTCGAGGCCGTTCATGCGAAGATGGAGCACGGTATTTCTGATGCTAAAAAGGCAACTGTAGAAGCGATGGATGAGATTACAGGAGCTATTATTTCTATTACTTTGGTAATGGCAGCCGTATTTATTCCTGTAACGTTTATTACAGGTCCTACAGGGGTATTCTACCAACAGTTTGGGATTACGCTGATCATAGCCATCATCATTTCTGCTATTAACGCATTAACGCTGAGTCCGGTTTTATGTTCATTATTCCTGAAACCTCACGCAGAGCATCATACAGAATACAAGAACCTAAACCTGCTGCAGAAGTTTTTCTATAAGTTTAATATTGCTTTTAAAACAACAACTGAGCGTTACGGAAGAGGATTTGTATTCCTGCTAAGACATAAATGGGTAACCCTGGTTATCTTCGCTGTTACCGGAGGAATCTTATTCTGGGCAAGCAGCAGTATGAAGAAAGGGTTTGTACCTACAGAAGACAGAGGGATTATCTTTACTGATGTTCAGCTTCCTCCGGGAGCTTCTATGGAAAGAACTTACAACGCATTGAAAACACTTCAGGCCAAAGCAATGAAGGTTCCGGGAGTACAGAATGTAACGATTTCTACCGGTAGAGGATTCTTATCCGGGAACGGAAGTAACAACGGTCTAGCCTTTGTGAAACTAAAACCTTTCGAAGAAAGAAAAAAAGATGGCCAGACTTCTGAAGATATTACCAAAAAACTATTTGGAATTGTAGGAGCCGTTCCTGACGCCAAAGTAGTATTCTTCCAACCGCCAAGTGTACCAGGATTTGGTAACAGTGCAGGTTTTGAAATGGTATTGCTTGATAAATCAGGTGGAGACTATGCTGACCTGGATAATAAAACCAATGAATTCATCGGTAAGCTGATGCAGAGACCGGAGATTCAATTTGCTCAGACTTCATTCAATACAAAATATCCTCAGTATCAGATGGATATCAATGTTCCGTTAGCAAAGCAGCTTGGAGTTTCCGTTAGTGATATCCTTGCTACCATGCAGGGATATATTGGAGGGATTTATACTGCTGACTTTACAAAATACGGAAAGCAGTTCAGAGTAATGGTTCAGGCTCTTCCTGATAACAGAAAAAGTATTGATAACCTGAATGAATTGTATGTAAAAACCGGTTCAGGTGTCATGTCTCCGATCTCCCAGTTTGTAACCCTTACTAAAGCATACGGGCCACAATCTGTAAGCCGTTATAACCTGTTTACTTCAGTAAAGGTAACAGGAGCAAACTCTGATGGATATAGTTCCGGGGACGCCATTACCGCTGTACAACAGGTAGCCAATGAAACCCTGAATCAAAACTACGCCGTAGAATTTACCGGGTTGACCAGAGAAGAATTAAACTCAGGATCTCAGACGCTTCTTATTTTCGGGCTAAGTTTGATCTTCGTTTACTTTATCCTTTCTGCACAGTATGAAAGCTATATTCTTCCCCTGATCGTTGTTATTTCTCTTCCTCTTGGGGTAATGGGAGCGTACTTCGGACAGAAGATTATGGGCTTGGAAAATAATATTTATTTCCAGATTGCACTGATCATGCTTGTAGGACTACTGGCGAAAAACGCCATCCTTATTGTCGAATTTGCTGTTCAGAGAAGACATCATGGTGAAACGATTGTAATGTCGGCCATCAATGCAGCAAAAGCCAGAGTAAGACCGATTCTAATGACATCGTTTGCCTTTATCTTCGGTTTATTACCGTTAGTTCTGGCAAGTGGAATTGGTGCGGTAGGGAACAGATCTATTGCGACGGGTGCGGCAATCGGACTCTTGATAGGAACTATTTTGGGATTATTTGTTATTCCGGTTCTGTATGTCATCTTTGAAACATTGCAGGAAAAAATTAAACCTATCAAAAAAGAAGAGATCAATTTAGCAGAATAAAATTAATTAGAGAAGTTAGAAGCTGGATATTAGGAATTAGTCTAAAATCATATCTAGCTTCTAGCCTCTAACATCTAATTTCTAATTTTAAATAATGAAGAGTTTATTAAACATCATAAAAGGAATCACTTTTTCAGTTTTCATACTCGGAGCCGTCTCATCATGTATGGCAAGAAAAGAGTATGAAAGACCGAAAAACGTTGTAGACGAAAAGCTTTTCCGTACGGATATGCTTCCTTCTGACAGTGCCAGTATCGCAGATATTTCATGGAAAGAAATATTCACAGACCCCATATTGCAGGGGCATATTTCTAAAGCACTGGCAAACAACCTTGATATCAGAATCGCTTTAGAAAGCATTAATTCTGCAGAGGCGTATCTTAAACAAAGCAAAGCTGCTTATCAGCCGACACTTTCTATCGGACCCAACTATACTTTTCAAACGCAGTCAATCAATACTCAGTTTGGACAGATCATTGGGGAAAGACGTTATGTGAACCAGTTTGACATTACAGGAACTATCGGATGGGAAGCAGATATCTGGGGGAAATTAAAAGCACAGGAGAAAGCACAATTAGCAACGTATTTAGGAACTGTTGCCGCTCATAAAGCAGTAAAAAGCAGCCTGGTATCTTCCATCGCTTCTGCTTATTATCAATTGCTGACTTTTGATGCCCAGAAGAAAATTATTACAGAAACTATTGCGGTACGTGAGAAAAACTTAGAGACTACCAAAGCTCTGAAAATTTCAGGAACCGTAACAGAAGTAGCAGTACAGCAGAGCGAGGCTCTTGTCTTCAATGCCAAATCATTACTGATTGATATTGATACACAGATCCAGCAGCTTGAAAATACCATGAGTCTTTTGATGGGAGAACCTTCTCACTCTATTGAAAGATCTACCCTGGAAGGGCAAAATATTCCGATCGATTTGAAATTGGGTTACCCGGCTCAGCTTTTGGCTAACCGTCCGGATGTGATGAGAGCAGAATATAACTTAATGAATACTTTCGAATTGACGAATGCTGCCAAAGCTCAATTTTATCCTACTTTAAAATTGACAGGAAGCGGAGGACTTCAGTCTGTGGATATTGATCACTTATTCAGTGTAAACTCATTGTTCGCGAATGTAGTAGCAGGGCTGGCACAGCCGATTTTAAATAAAAGACAGATCAAGACCAACTATGATGTAAGTCTTGCAAATCAGGAAACGGCTTATTTAAACTTCAGAAAAACAGTGCTTACTGCTGGAAAAGAAGTTTCAGATGCAATCAGAGTATTTTCTGTACAGGATTCATTTATTGAATTAAAACAAAAAGAATTGAATGCCTACAAAAAATCGGTTGACTATTCCCAGGAATTGGTGAACTATGGTATGGCAAACTACCTTGAAGTATTGAATGCAAGTGTGAATTCATTGAACGCGGAACTTAATATTTCCAATGCACGATATAGTAAAATGAAAGCAGCTGTAGAGCTTTATCAGGCTTTAGGCGGAGGCTGGAAATAACACTATTTTTGTTAGATAATGAAAACGTATGTCAGAAACGGCATACGTTTTTTTTATTTTTTAGGTAGATAAAACTAAGTCCATCCAGACTTAAAAGCATCGATCAGAAAGTCCAAGTCAATTTTAAATAGGTATGTTAAAATTCTTTAAAAAGTAAAAACTGTTTGTATATATGTATTCAACTACGTAGTTTTGTACTTTAAAATATAAGCACTATGAAATTGGAGATACAAACCATAGGAAATTCATATTCAGAGCAGGCGATTGACTTGATTTTGACTATTCAGCAGAAGGAGTTTAATATTCCGATTACGATACAGGATCAGCCTGATCTTTTGCAGATAGAAAGTTTCTATACGGAGGCCGGAGGTAACTTCTGGGGAGCTTTTGTAGAGGGAGAACTGGTGGGTTCTATTGCATTGGTTAAGTTTGATGAAAGGGCAGGAGCGATCAGAAAAATGTTTGTTAAAAAAGAATTCAGAGGAAAAGAACTGAATATTGCTCAGGAATTATTAGAAGTATTAATTTCTTTTTGCAAGGAAAATGGAATTGATGATCTGTATTTAGGAACCATAAATGTATTGAAAGCAGCTCAGCATTTCTACGAACGGAATCAGTTTGTGAAGATTGAGAAAAGAAATCTTCCTGTGAAATTTCCTCTAATGAGTGCCGACGATATTTTTTACCATCTACATATTGACTAAACATGAATGTGATCAACGAAGCAGGAATTCTTGCGATATCCACCAGACTGCACCGTCTCAGTGAACAATTGAGGAAAGACGGAGCCTTGGTCTATAAAGCATTCGGAATTGATTTTGAACTGAAATGGTTTCCGGTCATTTTTACCATTTATAAAAAAGAAATAGCAAGCGTTGTCGAAATAGCCAATGAGATTGGATACACCCATCCCTCCACAATAACCTTGCTCAAAGAACTCGAAAAACTGGAGTTGATACAGTGGGAAAAAGATAAGCAGGACGAGCGCAAGAGATTGTTTAAGCTGACTCCAAAAGGTCAGGAACTCATCGATAAAATGAAACCCGTTTGGGAGCTGATGTCACAGATTTTGGGAGATATTACCGATAATACAAACAATCTGCTGATGGCCATTGATGAAGCGGAAGAGAAAATAGCCAGTCAGTCTTTTTATCAGAGAGCGCTGCAGGTTAAGAATTCGAAATAAAATAAATTATTTATTGTATTGAAAAAATGTGTGCTATTTAGCATAGAATTCAATTTTTATACTGACAAACCGTTGTCACTCATTTTTTTTAATTTTACATTATCAGAAAGTTTAAAAACACAATACTATGGGAACATCTTCAGAAAGATCAACAGTATATGTCAATACAAAAGAAGAATGGAGAGAATGGTTAGAAAATAATCATCATGTGGAACAATCTATATGGCTTGTATGCAATACCAAAAAATCTAATCTACCTGTTGTTTATTGGACAGAACTAGTGGATGAAGCACTTTGTTTTGGCTGGATTGACAGTACGAGGAAAACAATTGATGAAGGTTCTTTTATGCAGTTATTCAGCAGGCGAAAACCCAAGAGTACATGGTCAAAGATCAACAAAGAGAAAGTTGAAAGACTGATTGAAAATAAGCTGATGACTCAGGCAGGCCTTGAAACGATCAGGATTGCAAAAGAAAATGGTTCCTGGACTATTTTAGATACTGTGGAAGAATTGATAATTCCGGAAGATCTGAATGAAACATTTAAACTTCATGAAGGTTCAGAAGCATATTTTTTAAGCTTGAGCAAATCAATAAAAAAAATGATGCTGCAATGGATTATACTTGCCAAAAGACCCGAAACCAGGAAAAATCGCATTGATGAAATAGCAATACAGGCAGCTCAGAATAAGAAACCTAAAAACTTTTAAGCTTCAGGCCTTTGACCAATATAAAAATAGGCTGTCCCACTTTGGGACAGCCTATTCAATTGATTCATTATTGAAATGATATTATCTTAGAATCTTAAAGTTGCTGCAACAGACCAGGTTCTTCCAAAACCAAGAAATCCTGTATTACCATCAGCAATACCCTGATACACTCTGCCTGCATCCTGATACGTTTTTCCGGCATCCGGACCATTGGCAATTTTATCCCCAGCGAAGATGTTAGAGCTTAATTCAGAAACATAATATTTGTTGAATAAGTTGTACACATTAGCTCTCAGTGTTAAAGATTTTTTCGAATCAATCGTGAACTTGTAAGAAGCTCCCACATCAAATAAATGATAGCTTGGTAACTTTACAATTCCTTTCTCTCTAGCTGCTTCAGTAAGGAAGTTGATCGGGTTGAACTGTGCATATAATTTGTCATAATATTCCCAGTTGGCATCAATACTGAAAGCTTTCGTAATATTATAATCAGCCCCGATGCTAGCGGTTGTTTGAGCAGCATCTCCAACCTTCAGGTCTTTGATATTGATCATTCCTGTTGCTCCGGATACTTCCTGATTGCTTTGAACATCAAGGATGTTGAAGTTGGCGTTTCCTTTGTATTTCCAGTTACCTAAAGATAACATTCCTCTAAGCTTAAGATTGCTAAAAGGTCTTGCTTTTGCTTCCAATTCAATCCCCTGGTGTACTTGTCCAACATTCAGAGCATTGTAGAAATAAGCATTTCCAAGGTTTAGTTGAGGGAACTTTGCAATATCTGCGGAAGTAGCATTGAATGTTCTTGAAATAAATCTGTCATCCCACTGCGTTCTGTACGCATTGATATTCACATCTACATAACGAGATTTGAAACCATATCCCAACTCTACAGAGAAGATTCTTTCATTCTTTGCATCGTTGTAAATATTCTGATTTGACGGGAACAAAGCGTTGAATAACGGCTGTCTGGAAATAACTCCTGTATTGAAAAATACATTATGATGGTCATCTATATTATAGTTGGCTCCACCTTTTACAATATAACCTGTTTTGTGATACCATTTTGTTTCCTGGTTTCCAGGAGTGTACAGCATATAGTCTCTTCTCTTATAGTATTGTTCGGAAAGAGATCCCTGAACAGATGCACTTAGTTTTTCAGAGCTGTATTCAACCATTCCATAGATTCCTGCCCATTTTACCAGCCCTTCATTGTGTATAGACACTTTCTGAGCATCTTTAAGCTTCGTAAGCGGTTCCGGTTTTACGGTTTGGTTAATATAATATCCTTTTGGAGCATTCGCTGTATTGGGAACAAATACTGCATCAGATCCTAACATATCCGTCACAATATCATACAGTGTTCCTTTATAAGTTTTAAGATCGATACCTCCGTTAAAGGTCCAGTTATTTTTTTTGTAATTAAGGTCTGCAATTACACCATACCAGTCATGAGCATTAATACTTTGCTTTCTCACAATACCGTTGGTTCCGTTGAGCGTCGCTACATATTGTCCGTTGTAATCACCGGGAGAGCCCGCAGGCGCAGTAAAGGTTGATTTCTGGAAGGTGTTTCCATTATAATCTGTTACCATACCCCCTCTGTTATAACGGTAAATCATATCCCAGTTGATGGTACCATCTCCACCAGCACCATAATTCATGAAGTTCATGGTTTGTCCGCTGCCGTTTTTAATAGAACCATTAAGTCCGGTACCACCGCCGCCACGTCCCCATGAACCATAAAGAACTGTAGATAACTTCAGGTTATCATTCATAGTCCAGTCCCAGTTCAAGGATGCAATAGGCTTATGATAGAAGTTAGGAGCCAGGTTGAATTGAGAACCATTTAACATTCCTGTTTGTGGATTGTATCTTCTTCCATAAGTATCAAATTGCTGCAGCGTTGCTACATTCGCTCCGGTTGCTGAAGATCTTCTGGTGTCGTGTACCTGAGGTGCTCCGGTTGCAATTAAATTGAACGCATGCTTTTCATTAGGCTTAAATCCTGTTGAGAAAAACCAAGAATAGCCTTCTCCTTTTGTTCCGTTGATGTAGCCATCACCCTGCCAGCGGGAAAGTAATACTGTGGTTCCCCATTTGTTCTTTAATCCGGAAGAGTACATTGCTGATATTCTGGAGTAGTTGTCGTTTCCAACTTCTCCCTTAATCATTGCTTTTTGCTCAGAATCGGTAGCTTTGGTTACAATATTGATGGTTCCTCCTACAGAAGGAACTACAAATTTAGAAGCACCCAAACCTCTCTGGATCTGAATATTGCTCGCGATATCTGCCAATCCCGTCCAGTTGGACCAGTATACGGTACCTCCCTGCATGTCGTTAACCGGCTGTCCGTTGATAATAACCGCAATGTTGGCACCATCAAATCCTCTCATGTTGATTCTGCTGTCTCCAAATCCTCCACCTACTTTGGTAACGTATACGGATGGGGTAGACTTCATAATCTCAGGAAATTCTCTATTTCCTAACTTCTCCTGAATTTCTGCTGCCTTAATGTTGGAAACTGCAACAGGAGTTTTTCTCTCTTTGGCTGTTTGGGAAAGGTTTCTACCTACCAACATAACCTCATCAATAGATTTTGATTTTTCTAATGAATCCTTTGTACTCTGTCCATAATATATGGCGGCCGTAGGTAATACAAGCGCTATAAAAAGTCGCTTTTTAAAAGTAATGCTCATGAAATAAACTAGCGTGTTTGATTTTAAGGCTGCAAAGATGAAAATTTATTTTTTAATAAAGTATTAAATCTTCATTACGTGACTTCATACAGCGCGTGAAACGAGTATTGCCACTCATTTTTTTGAGTGTGTTAATTATTTCAGATCTTTAGTTTACAATTTGTTATAAAAAAGAAATCTGTTTAAATACATAAAATAATTATATAGCTCTTATGAAATTTATCATGGCTTACTTTTTCCCTGAAAGGTTTTATTGCTTGGTTTATTTTGTATCAATTTTAATATATTTGTAGATATTATTTGTATCAATTTTGTTTTCTGAGACAGCATACGATTTTCAGGAAGCAACTGGAAGATAGTAAAGTATTAAAAAATTAGAAAAATATGACCCAGCTCAGCTTGTTCGATTCAGAAGAATTATATGAATTTCCAAAGGACCTTCTGGAGTATAGAGAGCATTTTTTGAGCAGGGAAGAAGCGGATCAGCTTAGGGCTCATCTGCTGGAAACCGCTCCATGGAAACAACGTACCCAGAAAATGTATGACAAAATGGTTTTGACACCACGTTTAACAGCATGGTATGGAGATCCAGAAAATACTTATCCTTTGGGTGATGGTGAACTGGATACTCATTCCTTGACTCCGGAACTACTTTCCTTAAAACAAAGAATAGAACAAACCTTTGGGTATCAGTTCAATTCTGTATTGCTTAATCTTTACCGGGATCACAATGATTCTGTTGCCTGGCATCGGGACAAGGAAAGCAGATATGGAAACCGCCCGGTGATTGCATCGGTAAGTTTGGGACAGACAAGAAACTTTGATTTCCGGAAAAAAGATCATCATCAGAGTAAATACAGCCTGCCTCTTCCCCATGGTTCATTATTGATTATGAAAGGAGATTTACAGGAAAACTGGGAACACCGGATTGCCAAATCTGTGACCTCTATGAAAGAGCGTATCAATCTGACATTTAGACTACTTCGTTGACCCATTTCTGGATGAAAATCCTTTTGCTAAAACTTTTCTTTGACATTTCATCCTGTATTAGTACTGCAGCAATTAATGATACAGAAATTAAAGCTTTCAAAAAGATATAGTACCGTTACAAAACATAATTTTTCCTTGTTTCAACCATAAAATGTGGTATGGAATGTATAATCATAATCCTTTAAAAGTTACTGTTTTTTCAAATATTGTGAGTATTTTTGAACCTAAAATACCAGTATTTAATTATTGATTTTAATTTCTATGATTTTAATTGTTGATGACAACCAAAGTAATCTTTATTCACTACAAAAATTACTTGAATCAAAAAACTTCCAAGTAGAAACAGCCAGCTCAGGAGAAGAGGCTCTTGGTAAAGCTCTAAAAAATGACTATGCCCTGATTATTTTAGACGTTCAAATGCCAGATATGGATGGTTTTGAAGTTGCCGAAACATTGGCAGATTATAGTAAAACGAAGGAGGTTCCTATTATATTTTTATCCGCCGTTAATACAGATAAAAAATTTATAACACGTGGTTATGCTTCCGGCGCCAAAGACTATGTAACCAAGCCTGTAGATCCTGAAATCCTTTTACTTAAAGTAAAAACTTTCTATAATCTTCAGGAGCAGAATATAGCCATGAAAAAGACCCAGCAGAATCTTGAATTAGAGGTGAAGGGAAGGCGGGAGTCTCAGGTTACGATGAAGTCTCAGATAGATCACTTTCATTTAATGCTGGAATCTCTTCCTCAGATTGCATTCACATTCAATGAAGCAGGAATCATTGATTTTGTTAATGGTAAATGGTATCAGTACTCTGATACTGAACAGAATTTCCCAGAAACACATCCTGACGATCATGATATCAAGGAGGAATTTGAGCGATGCAGGAAAAAAGGAAAGGCTCTCGAATTAGAAATTAGAATTAAAAACGTGATTTCCGGTCATTACCGGTATCATTTGTTGAGAGTAACTCCTGTATATTATGATGAAGACCGTATTAAGAACTGGGTTGGAACTTTTACTGATATTGATGATCAGAAAAAAGTGGAAAAAGAAAAAGATGAATTTTTAAGCATTGCAAGCCATGAGTTGAAAACACCTTTAACCAGTATTAAAGCATACGTTCAGTTATTGGAAAGAAAATTAAAACTAGATAAAGACAGTCCTGAAGCAGGATTTGTGACGAAAGTTCAGGGACAGATTGAGAAGCTGAATACACTGATTACAGATCTGCTGGATGTTTCCAAGATCGAAAATGGAAAACTGAAAATCAATAAAAAGCAGGTTAATCTGGAAAAAGTTATCAGTAACGCCATTGAAACGATACTGCAGACCCATGATGAAGGTAAAGTCAAAATTGAACGCCACGGAATCAAACCAGATATTTTAATCCCATTAGACGAAATCCGTATAGAGCAGGTACTGATTAATTTTCTGACCAATGCAATTAAATATTCTCCCCATAACAATCAGGTGATTGTTACCACCTTTGTAGATGAAGAAGCACAGGAGGTCAGAGTTAATGTAACTGATTTCGGTATTGGAATCCCTGATTTTAAACAGGATGCCGTATTTAAAAAATTCTATCGGGTAGAAGAATCTTCACTGCAGTTCCAGGGAATGGGGATTGGATTGTTTATCTGCTCTGAAATCATCAAACAGCATCATGGAAGTGTTGGCGTTTCCAGTATCTTAGATGAAGGTTCTACTTTTTATTTCACATTACCCCTAAATTAATTTGCATGCCGAAAAAAATTATAAGAAATCTTCAGTTTGGAGTAGGTCTTTCCCTTTTGATTTTAATAGCAAGTTCACTGGCTTCATATTGGAGTATCCAGAATCAGATGAATCATCGCGAAAGTCTTTCAAAAAGCAGACGTTCTGTGACAGCAGTGAAAGATGTGCTGGTAGCATTACTGGATGCAGAAACAGGTAACAGAGGGTATCAGCTGACCGGAAGAGAGGATTTTCTGGAGCCATACAAACGTGGTCTGAGAGAATATCCTAAAGCTTTGATACGTGCAGAATCATTAGGAATTCAGGATAAAAATCAATTGGAGAGACTTGCTGGCTTAAAAACAGCAGTTAATCAGGTGATGGAGAACCTGAAGCAATTGGTTGAAAATAGACGCAGAGGCATCATAATGACTCAGCAGCAGATCGTTACTGGTAAAGCGTATATGGATCAGTGCAGGAAAGCGGTAAATGATTTTGTACAATATGAAGAAAGCCAGTTGGACATTAAAAACAAAGACTTAAACCGTTCATCCGGTACAACTGTTCTTTTTATTATTTTTTCCGCCTTGGCCGCAGTAGTCGTGACGATTTTCTTCTATATCAAAATGAGAGCGGATCTTATTCGAAGAGATAAGCTGGAAAAAATGCTTAAGGAAAAAGATCAGGAGATGACACGGCGTGTAAGTGCCATTCAAAAAATTGCAAATAGAGTTGCGAATGGCGATTACAATGAAAAAGTTGTAGATAATGCACAGGACGACCTGGGAGATCTTGTAGATTCTCTTAATCATATGACAGAATCTCTTAAAATCTCTTTTGATAAAATTAATAAAAGTGACTGGCGGCAGAAAGGTCTTGCCTTGTTGAATGAATCCCTGGTAGGAAATAAGTCGGTAGAAGAAGTTTCCAATAAAGCGTTAAAACAATTGATTGAATACGGAAACTGTATCAATGGTTCATTATATCTGTACGACGAAGGGATCCTAAAGCTTAATAAAGCATTCGGGCTGGAAGCTAATATGAAAAAGACTTTTGAACCCGGAGAAGGAATGGTAGGACAAGCCTTTATTAATTCTAAAACTAAGGTTTATAATAACCTACATGAAGATGATTTTGTAGTAACCTTTGCCAGCAGCACTATTAAAATATACGGAATTATACTGATTCCTATTTTTGCAGATGGACATGCAATTGGAGTTTTGGAGCTGGGTTCAACTTCTAATTTTGATGAAGACAGAATCAGCTATTTTAAAGAATGCGCTGTCAATGTAGGAATTGCGCTGAATGCTGCAAAAGGAAGAGAAAAAGAACAGCAGCTATTGGAAGAAACTCAGGCACAGTCTGAAGAATTGCAGGTTCAGCATTCTGAACTGGAAAATCTGAATACTGAACTGGAAGCACAAACACAAAAACTCCAGGCTTCAGAAGAGGAATTGAAAGTACAGCAGGAAGAGCTGATGCAGGCAAATGCTGAACTCGAAGAACGTTCAAGATTATTGGAAGAAAAAAACCATTTGATCGCGGAGCGTAATAACGAAATTCAGAAAAAAGTAGAGGAGCTGGCCTTAAGTACAAAATATAAGTCCGAATTCCTGGCTAATATGTCCCATGAATTGCGTACCCCTCTGAATTCTATTCTTCTTCTGTCAAGGTTGATGGCAGAAAATCCGGATGAAAATCTCAACGAAGATCAGGTGGAATCCGCAAAAGTGATTCAAAGCTCGGGGACCAGTTTATTAACTCTGATTGATGAAATTCTGGATTTAGCGAAAATAGAATCCGGTAAAATGACCCTGGAATATCAGGATGTGATCATAGAAGAAGTGGTAACAGATTTAAAGAGCCTTTTCAATCCCGTATTTCAGGAGAAAGCTCTTCCATTTAATATTCAGATCGATCAAAATGTGCAGGCCGTTATTGAAAGTGACCGTCTCCGAATCGATCAGGTATTGAGAAATTTATTGTCTAATGCTTTAAAATTTACAACAAAAGGAAGCATTGATTTACATATCAGAAAACATTCTGAAAAACCTGACTTTATTATATTCTTAGTAAAAGATACCGGTGTTGGGATCGCAGAGGAGAAGCAAAAAATTATCTTTGAAGCATTCCAGCAGGCTGACGGATCTACCAAAAGGAAATTTGGAGGTACTGGCTTAGGACTTTCAATAAGCCGTGAAATTGCAAGACTTCTGGGAGGAGAGCTGGTTCTGCAAAGTGAATTGAACAAGGGAAGTGAGTTTAGTTTTGTCATTCCTGTACATGCTGTCACTGAAATTGTTCATTCTGAAACAGATCAGGATCTGGTAGAGATTATACGTGAAGATGTTGAAGAAATTCAGAATATTCTCGATGAGGGCGAAAGACCGGTGGTTCAGCTGAACATATTGGATATTCCTGAAGATGTAGCGGACGACAGAGATCATATTAAGGAGGGAGACAAGGTTATTTTGATTATAGAAGATGATGTTAATTTTGCAAAAGCCTTGTTAAAGTTTGCCCATTTACAAAATTACAAAGGTATTGTTGTGGTAAGAGGAGACCATGGTTTGTCAGCAGCTCAGCAGTATCGTCCACATGCAATTTTACTGGATGTTCAACTTCCTGTAAAAGACGGCTGGGAAGTAATGGATGAGTTGAAATCTGACTCTGCTACCAAACATATTCCAGTCCACATGATGTCTGTTCTGCATCTTCAAAAAGAAAGTCTTATGAAAGGTGCCGTTGATTTTATCAATAAGCCGGTAGCACTGGATAAAATGACAGATGTATTCAGAAAAATTGAAAATGCATTAGAAAAAGGACCTCAGAAGGTTCTTATCGTTGAAGAGAATGCCAAACATGCCAGTGCATTATCCTATTTCTTGAGCAATTTTAATATTTCTTTGTCCGTAGAACACAATGTGGAAGATAGTGTAAAAGCATTGACTTCTGATCTTGTTGACTGCGTTATTCTGGATATTGGGAACTCAAAAGGAAACGAATACCACGTAATAGAATCAATCAAAAGTTATGAAGGGCTGGAGAATCTTCCTATCATTATTTTTACAGAGCATAATTTATCGAAGGAAGAAGAACTGAAAATAAAACAATATGCAGATTCTATTGTTGTAAAAACGGCACATTCCTATCAAAGAATTTTAGATGAAGTAGGTTTATTCTTACATTTGGTGGAAGAAAAAAACAATGCATCTGAAAGCACCGTAAGTAAGGCCCTGGGATCTTTAACAGAAGTATTGAGCGGAAAAAAAGTACTTATCACAGATGATGATGTACGGAATATCTTCTCTTTAACAAAAGCCCTGGAAAAATATAAAGTAGATGTGATTGTAGCCATGGATGGGAAGCATGCCCTTCAGCAGATTCAGCAGAATCCTGATGTAGATGTTATTTTAATGGATATGATGATGCCTGAAATGGATGGATATGAAACTATCAGGGAAATCAGAAAAATGCCCGCATTCAAAAGGCTGCCTATTATAGCTATTACGGCCAAATCGATGATTGGAGAACGTGAAAAATGTATTACCGCCGGAGCTTCAGATTATATCTCAAAACCTGTAGATATAGATCAGTTATTATCTCTCCTTCGCGTTTGGTTATATGAAAGTTAAACAGATAAAATTCTGATGAATAAGAAAATTTTAATTGTGGATGATGATCCACGTAATATATTTGCATTGAAACTCACTCTCAAGGCCCGTGGATATGCCGTTGAGACCAGTACAATGGCTCAGGAAGCTTTTGATATTCTGATGTCAGACCAAAAGTTTTCTGCTGTTCTTATGGACATGATGATGCCGGGAATAGATGGATATGAAGCGGTCAGAATGATAAGACGTACCCCAGAGATCAAGGATATTCCTGTCATTGCGGTTACTGCACAGGCGATGCCTGAAGACCGTCAGAAATGTATAGAGGTAGGAGCTGATGACTATGTCTCAAAGCCTATTGATGTAGATCTTTTAATAACAGCAATAGAAAAACTTTTATAGATGCTGGAACCAAGTATCATAAAAGATCAGGAAGTAGAATATCTGATCAATGATGTCTATGAGACGTATGGCTACGACTTTTCTGGCTATAGCAAGGCTTCGTTTAAAAGAAGGGTAAACAGGATATGCCTGTTGGACAGGTTTACCAGCTTTGCAGAGCTTAGATATACCATCATGAATGATCGCGAATATTTGAAACGCTTTGTGGAAGAAGTGACTGTAAACGTTACAGAAATGTTCAGAGATCCTTCTTTTTTTAAAACGTTGCGGGAAAAGATATTACCACAGTTGGGCACCTATCCTTTGATCAGAATATGGATTGCGGGCTGCTCAACAGGAGAAGAAGCTTATTCTATAGCGATTCTGTTGAAAGAAGCCGGTCTTTATCATAAATGCCTGATTTATGGTACTGATCTGAATCCTTCTGTTCTGGAAACTGCAAGAACCGGTGTTTTCCCTTTGCAGCAGATGAAACTGTATTCCGAAAATTATATGCTTTCAGGTGGGGTTAAAGATTTTTCTGACTACTATACTGCGAACTATGATAGTGTAAGATTTGATAAAAGCTTACAGGAAAAACTGATTTTATCTACCCACAATTTGGTGTCAGACAGCTCTTTTAACAGTTTTCAGCTGATCATATGCAGAAATGTCCTTATCTATTTTGAAAGAGAACTGCAGGAAAGAGTATTCCGTCTTTTTGACAACAGTCTCGAGAATCTGGGTTTTCTCGCTCTTGGGGCCAAAGAAACACTTAGGTTTTCTACTATTGATAAAAATTATCATCAGGTCGAAGACCAGAAAATATGGAAAAAACTTGATCACCATTTATAACAACAGCCATGAAATTACAAACGAACATAGAATTGATTGTCATCGGAGGATCAGCAGGAAGTTTACAGGTTATTATTGAGATGGTTAAAAAACTTGATGATGCTGTGAATATCCCTATTGTTCTTGTAGTTCACCGTAAAGCTCAATCAGGAGATGTTTTACGAACCCTGTTGCAGCAGTTTACGAAGATATCCGTTATAGAAGTTGAAGATAAAACCGAAATCCGTGACCGTGCCCTATATATTGTTCCTGCGGATTATCATTTGTTGTTTGAAGATAAGAAAAATATGTCATTGGACAGCTCAGAAAAGATGAACTATTCCCGTCCTTCAATAGATGTTACCTTCAGGTCAGCAGCTGAAATTTATGAAGAAAATATGATCGGGATACTTTTATCAGGAGCCAATGCGGATGGAGTGGAAGGACTGAGCTATATTAAAAAAAACAAAGGGCAGGTCTGGATTCAGGATCCTGAAACGGCAGAGGTGGAATATATGCCCAGACATGCTATAGAAAAGATTGATTATGATTTAATTATCAGACCTGATAGTTTAGCAGATTACATCAATCAATTGTAATATTTCTGAATAGAATAATCTAAATAATATGAGTAAAAAGAAAATTTTAATTTTTGATGATGATACGGCTATTTTAGAAGTGATTACCATCATATTTGAAGAAAATGGCTATGAGGTCAAAATCTCAGAAACATCACATGATATTCTTGAGAGAGTAGCAGAATATAAGCCTGATGTTATTCTTATGGATAACTGGATTCCAAGAATCGGAGGAGTGGAAGCGACAAAACTTCTCAAAAGCACTGAAGAATTTAAGCATATTCCGGTGATTTATGTTACCGCAAATAATGATATTGTTGCTTTGGCAGCAGAAGCTCAGGCAGATGATTATGTATCAAAACCTTTTAATCTTGATGATCTTGAGGAAAAGGTAGCAAAACATATAAAAGAACAGGCATAAATACCAGATATTTTGGTCTTTAGCCGATGACTGGAAAATGAAAATCTCTCAAAATTTTGAGAGATTTTTTTATGTAAAATAGAATGATCTTATTGATTTTTCCTGAGAATTTCCAATGCGCTGACGATCTGGGATTTTGTTAAAGAATAGGTATTCACTTTATAAATCAAAGAGTGTAATAAATTATAAAGTTCCGGGTTTCCCATTGTAAAATCTGAGAATGTTTTGACCAGAATTGTTTTTTTTGAAATGATGTTTTGCGCAATCATATACTCAAAACTAAGATCAATATCAATATTTAATTCTTGCCTTACGGTTAAATTGAAATACTCATCAATCAGATATTTATCTGTTATTGGATTTAATATTGTAGTTTTAGTTTCATCCATAACGTTGTCATTACACTTTAAAATACAAATTTTATACCGTGTAAAATAAAAACATTTATTCTTGAGATAGATTATTTTTAAAATGAGTGATAAAGTCGTCTGCAGTGGGAATATTTTCCAGATTCTTTTTAATTTTTTCCAAAAGATCATTGAATGATGCTTCTCCATTTAAAACCTTCAATGAATATTCGAATGGATATAAAGAAATAACACCCCCATTATTGTTATACTTCAGAGTCATGAATCTTAAAGGATATTCCGGGGTTTTGTCCCTGTACAATTTAAATCCTAATTCATGGACCATATAGTATGAAAATGCTACTGTTAACATAAGCCCAATCTGCTTATCATCCTGATCAAATGATTTACAGTACTCATAAAACCCAGGTTCTTCAGTAACGGCTTTATCTATATTGCAGGGATGGTAGATAGGATTTTCTATAGCCGGTATTATTTTATTATCGATGAAAAAACTATTTAACATTCTGAAAGAGCCGTCAACCAGAAAATCATCTGATAAAATCTGATCTTCAGTATATCTGTTGTTAAAATATTCATCTGTATATATTCCATCGATTCTGGGATTTTCAGACGGCTGATTGGCTGTATTTTTATTTTTTGAAAAAATCTTTTTGAAGAAGTTCATGGGGTACAGTTTCTATAATGTATTGCTTGACAAATATAAAAATTATTGATAATCAATTGAGATTATTATTTTCCCGTGTTGTTTTCTTTTTCCGGAAAAAAGCTGCACCTTTGCCCCAACAATGGGGTGCCGCAGATAACAGTGGCTGAGATGATACCCAGGAATGTACTTCCACACCTGATCTGGATAATACCAGCGTAGGGATTGCTTATTTATCATCTCATCATTTGATTTCTAAAGATTAATATGATGCAGGACATTTTAAAACAAATTACCTTACCGGAAGGGTTCGGAGTCTTATTTTCAGTAATTCAGGTCTTACTGGCTCGTAAAAACAATGTCAACAACTATCTTTTCGGAATTGCCGGTATTCTGCTTACTTTGTATGTGATGCTTACATCAAAACTGTATGCTGAATTTACATTAAACCTTTATTATTTGGTCATGAGCATCTATGGATGGCTGTATTGGAAATTCGGGAAGCAAAAATCTGAAATGGAAATCTCTTTTACGTCAACTGTTGAAAAATGGATTACCGGAGGAATTGTCCTGGGAACCTTTAGCTTATTCTGGTTCTTTCTCACCCATTTCACTGACTCAGATGTTCCCATTTGGGATTCTTTGGTAAGTGCTTTCGCATGGGCAGGAATGTGGCTGATGGCAAGACGAAAAATTGAAAACTGGGTGATACTGAACGTTAGTAATATTATTTCCATCCCCTTAATGATTCATAAAGAATTATATCTCTACGCTGTTTTGACATCATTTTTGTTTTTAGTAGCCATTTCCGGATATCTGGAATGGCAGAAAATTATTAAATCTAAAGCTCATGCTCAGTACTAAAGACATCAGAAAGGAACTTCATGGCGCCTCTAGAATTTCTGACAAGGTGATACAGCATATTCACGAAGAAGGATGGCTTAAGATCTGGGTGCCCAAAAAATATGGAGGCTTAGGGTATCGTTTTGAAGAAGGACTGAAAGCATTATTTGACTGGGCTAAAACCGATGGAAGCTTTGGCTGGATGCTGACACTTTGTGCCGGGGCCAATTATTTTTCCAGAAATATCAACCCTGAAGTGGCTCAATTACTGTTTACTCATTCTAAAACATGTTTTGGGGGAAGCGGAATGGTAGGCGGAACTGCAGAAAAACAAAGTGATAACACGTACCTTATTAATGGATTATGGAATTTTGCAACAGGCGCACCTCATCTGACCCATTTTACACTCAATGCCAGCATTACAGAAAATGGAAAACCAATAACGGATGATGACGGTAACGAGATTATTCGCTCGTTCATCGTTCCGAAACAACACGCTGTAATCATCCCCAATTGGAAATCTATGGGAATGAAAGCCAGCGGGACCTATTCTTTTACGATTAAAAATGTTCTGGTAAGCGAGGACTACAGTTTTGTTTATGATACTTTTTTCACGAATGATATTCTGGACAGCATTCCGTTTCGGGTTTTTGCTGATTTGACACTTTTGGTCAATTATCTGGGGATCGCTTCTCATTTTATTGAAGAAGCAGAAACTATTCGTCCTCAGATCAATTTCAAAAGTTTTGCAGAGTCCATTGAAAAGCATTTGGAAAAAGTATTAAGTATTTCCAGAAATGTTGAAACTGCGCTCAATGATAACAAGGCAATTCCGGCAGATCAACAAAACGAAATTCATAGCTATGGGGTAGAGCTGGTTCAGCAATTATCCCATCAGATACTTAAGATATACACACAGCTGGGAATCCGGGCAACAGCTACAGATTCTGCAGTGTATCAGGTGTTCTGTGATTATTTTACGGCGGCGATGCATTCCAATTTCAGACCTTCAATCGATGATTTAAATGTATCCTTTTGAGATAAATCTTTAGTAATGATTACAATGTAAACTGCTTTCAGCTCAATATGGTCAGGAATTTAAACTTAATATAACGTTAATATGATTGACATAGCTTTTGGATACTTTTGCATCATTGTTTTGAGTTCAAAGACGTTTTAAAAGATGGATCATTTTAAAGAAATATATTCCGGTTATAAGCACAGGGTGTATTTTTTTGTGGCGAAATACCTTTCAGAAGAAGAGGATATTGAAGAAATTGTTCAGGATATTTTTATGCATGTCTGGAAATATCTATCCAAAACCCATTCACCTTCAGAAATTGAAGCACTCATCTTTAAATCTGCCAAACAGGAAATCTCCAATTTCTACCGCAAAAGAAAAATGATCTTCGTTCCTTTTGAAAACTCCCCGGAAAGCCAGGATGAAGAAACCTCAGAAATCGAAAAACAAACCCAGCAGGAAGATCAGCTAAAAAAGATAGAAAGTCTTTTAGAACAGGTTCCTGAAAGAAGCCGTGATTTTTTCATCAAAAATAAAATCCAGAACCTCAGCCTTTTTACGATCGCTCAGGAAAATGATATTTCCAAAACCGCCGTTGAAAAACATGTCAATAAGGTGTTGAAGTTTCTGAGGGCGAATTTGAATCTTTGGTTTTAATTCTTCTTCTTACATAAATAAACTCATCAATCCCCTCCCCGAATATTTGAAAAGTTATAGAGCAATTATTAATGACCTTTTGGAACAATTTTTACTTTTACTTTCATTTCGCTTGAGCTGCTATTCAAGTCATTTTCCATTCCTCGAGGATTCGAAATATAACCTTCGGGATCATATACAAAACAATACAATAATTTGCAGTTTGGATGAGTTTTATATTTTGCAATATCAATTATTAATTGTTCTCCCAATTGTTTAGCTTTTAGAGTATTTCTTGTTTTTTTTATTTCAATGACGATTTGTTGATCTTTTAATAAAAAATCTGAACGAGTAGAACTTCCTGCATAACTAGGGTTCCATTCTTCAGTTCGAATATCTTCATAATAGATACGTAGAAGGGAGTGTAGTAAATCTTGAGCATCATATTCATCTTTTATATCTAAAGTTGGACGATCATCATATCTTTGGCGCATTTGCTTAGCTACTAAATGGAATTTATCAAAAATTGTTTCCAATAAAATAATATCATCTTTATCTGATTTTATAATATTTGTTGAAATTGTCTTTGTTTTTGATCTCCATGGGAAATCTTTTCCACAATATTTACAAATATCAGGAACAGGAGTGGATATACTTGTAAGATCAATAACCCCAGCAGTATGATAATCACCCTGAATGTCTTGATTGCAATTCGGACAACTTTTAAAAGTTAATTCACCACATATAGTACAGAATTTTTCATTAAACTCTGGACTTCGATAATATGAATCATTAACTCCATGTCCATTTTTGCAAACTAAATAAGCATCATATTTACCCATAATTCAAATTTGTAATTAAATTACTGTTAAAATTTAAATATACATATTTTCCATAAACAAAATAAATCTAAACAAGTCATCTCTTTACTTTAACACAACATCAACCAATATGAACAAATCATTAAATCAAAAAACTTAGGTTGACGATTGTACACTTCCTGCGTATTCTCTATTAAAGATCAAATAGGAGCGTATGGATTTCAAAAATCAGTGGAAATTGGTCAAAGACGAAAATCGGAAAATGAAGGATTCGGCAGATCAGCGAATCTGGAACGGGCTTGAAAGTAAAATAAAATCCAGAAATAGTACAAAACGAATTTTATGGGCTGCTGCCGTTCTTTTGCCTTTATTTACCATGATGACCTTGTTTTTTACTGGAAATGAAATGAACTCTTCAGGCCATCAGCAAATGGTTTTCAGAACAGAAAAGATTCAAAAAGAATTTACACTCTCCGACGGAAGTATTATTACATTGGAACCGGAAAGCGAACTGAAACTGACTGAAAATTTCGGAAAGAAAACCAGAAATGTTTCTTTTAAAGGAAAAGCATTTTTCAGTGTTGCTAAAAATAAAGCGCTGCCGTTTATTATTGATGCCAATGGATTTAAAGTAAAAGTCTTAGGAACCAAATTTTTGCTCGATCAGAGATCCGAAGATAAAAAAGTCTATCTTAAAGAAGGAAAAGTGAAAATAGATTATAAAGGGCATACTACATTCCTTTTACCCAAAGAAACCTGGCTTGCTGATAAAGACGGAACTGAAAAACATTTCTATGATCAGGATGTTGTAAGAACATTTGATTTTAATGAAATGAAATTCGGGCAGGCGATTTCCCAATTGGAGAAGACCTACAATATTTCTATAACCTATCCTCAGCATTATAAAGAGAATATTATAGATGGAGACATTACAGGGGATTTGGGTAAAGTGATTAAAACAATAGGGTTTCCTTTTAATCTGAAAACAAGAAAAGAATCAGAAAATCATATCATTTTAGAAAAATAATGCACCAGTAATTGGGGTTACCGATGCATTGAATATAAATCAGTCAAATAACAACTAATTTCAGCAAAGCTATGAAAAAAACAACAATTAGCATGATGTTGTTGGGTCTTTTGTGTGCGCCACACTTTTCCTTCGCAGAGGCTAACAAATGTTTTCAACAGTCCGTCAATCAACGGAAAACGCCTTTAATTAAAATTTTTGAAAAACTTTCAAAAGAGCATGACGTAAAATTCTTTTATTCGGTTTCAGACCTGAAAGATATCCAGGTAGATGAATCTCAGGTTAACTATCAATCGCTGTCAGCATCTTTAGATTATCTGAAGAAGAATGTCGGCCTGGATTTTAATGTAGATCAAAAAACAGTGACGGTTCGTCTCAATGCGAGAGCGATTGCAAAAATTCAGAGAACCAACGCTCAGCAGTCTGGAGAGTATTTGAATCCAATTAAAGACACTGCAAAATCCAGAGAAAAAAACATTGATGAGGTTGTTTTGGTCGGTTATGGAAAGCAGAGTAAGAAAAACAATTCGGGTTCTATTTCTTCTATTGATGAGAAGCAGATGAAAGGAGTGGCTTCCAGCAACTTTGGAGACATTATCGCAGGAAAGGCAACCGGAGTTCAGATCACTCAGGCGAATGCAAGTCCGGGAAGTTCGCCCTCGATAAGAGTAAGAGGGATAGGAACTTTAACCGCAGGGTCTAATCCTTTGATCGTTGTAGACGGACTTCCTTTAACCGAAGGTTCCAATCTGAATGCGATTGATCCTAATTCTATTGCCAAAATTGATATCTTAAAAGATGCCGCTTCTGCCGCAATTTATGGTTCCAGAGGAGCCAATGGAGTAATTATCATTGAAACTAAACAGGGAAAGAAAGGGAGAATGGCCGTTTCTTTCGATTCCTATTACGGAATGCAGATGAGAAGCGATAATGTGAAATTGGTCAACGCTTATGATATGGCCACTTTTCTGAAAGAAGCCAGAGATAATAATTACCTTTCTAAAGGCAGCAACAGAAGCGTTTCCGATAATAATGCGACAAGAATAAGCAAGGGAGCTTCTTTAAGAGAATTGATTCCTGATTATTTGGCTCCTTATCTAGCAAAACAACCGGGACTCACAGATACCGATTGGCTGAATACCGTGATGAAACCTGCGCCCATCAGCCAGACTTCACTGAATATTACCGGAGGAAGCGATAAAAGTAAGTATGCTTTTACAATGAGCTATTTTAAGCAAAAAGGATTGGTGATCGGGACAGATTATGAGAAATTTTCCACCAGTATTAATCTTTCTACAGAGCTTACAGATAAATGGAAAGTAGGAGTAACAATGACGCCGTCTTATGCAACGGGAACCATCAATGCTGCAGAAAATTCAAGAAGCTATAATCCTCTGCAGATGGCTACGGCAATGTATCCATTCTTTAAGCCCTACAATGATGACGGAAGTCTTGGCATTTCCCAGCAGATCTTAGGAAATACAGCTACTGATGGAGCCTTGGTAGAAAATCCTGTTGCCGTTCAGGAAATGACAAACAGGAAATATACTTTATTTAAAACATTCGGAAATATTTTTACTGAGCTTGAGGTGTTGAAAGGTCTGAAATACCGATTGTCTATAGGCGGAGATTACACCAATTACGAATATAATTTCTTCGATCCTTCTACAGTAGGAGCTTACAGAGCAGCAGCTCCGGATGTTACGTTTGCCAACAGAACTGAATATATCCGCAAGAATTATTTAATTGAAAACCTGCTTTCATTTGATAAAAAGTGGGGTTCTCACAGAGTGGATGCCATTTTGGGACAGTCTTTTCAGCAGGAAGATAATACCCAGCTTTTAACTGAAGCCACTGCATTTCCTGATAACAGCATCCGGAATATTGCAGGCGGAACCTCATTTAAAAATACATTAACTCAATACAAATGGCGGTTGATGTCTTATTTTACCAGGGTTAATTACACCTTCGATAATAAGTATAATCTGATGGCCTCTTATCGTAGAGATGGTTCTTCACGTTTCGGGAAAAATTCCAAATGGGGCGATTTTTATGCATTTTCAGCAGGCTGGACCATCAGTAATGAAAATTTCTTTCCTGAAAATAATATCGTGACCGATTTGAAATTCAGATATAGTCTTGGAAGCAACGGGAATAATCAGATTCCTAACTTTGGAGCTCTTTCACTGATGAATCCTGATAATTATAACTTTGGAGGATCTTTAATACCAGGTTACACAACGGCAACGGCTCCTAACCCTAATATTTCCTGGGAAAAGTCCAGATCAAACAATTTCGGGATCGATTTTTCTTTGTTTAAAAATATACTGAACATTTCTGCAGATTATTATATCCTGAACAGGGACGGTTTGTTATTGGATGTTCCCGTTCCACAGCAGTCCGGTTTCAGTACATCCCTTCAAAATATTGGGAAGATCAAAAACTCCGGTTTCGAATTACAGATTGCTTCAAAGACATTCAATATCGCTTCAGACTTTACCTATTCAGGAAGTTTTAATTTTTCAACCAACAAAAATGAAGTTTTGGCTCTGGCAAACGGGCAGAACCAGATTATCACAGGAGAAAATAACTTCTCTGTCACAAAAGTGGGAGGTTCGATTGGTGAAATGTATGGCTACAATATCCTGGGAATCTATAAAACTCAGGAGGAAATCAACAATTCACCCCACATTACCG
The DNA here is from genome assembly GCF_003852415.1 of Chryseobacterium sp. KBW03. Classification (NCBI taxonomy): domain Bacteria; kingdom Pseudomonadati; phylum Bacteroidota; class Flavobacteriia; order Flavobacteriales; family Weeksellaceae; genus Chryseobacterium; species Chryseobacterium sp. KBW03. The sequence goes on from NZ_QAJO01000003.1 coordinate 359,252, forward strand.
GAACGATGGTAGGAGATTATATCATGGAAGATCTGAATGGGGACGGAAAAATAGATGTCAATGATAAAAGAAGCTTCGGAAGCGGTGTTCCAAAGTATATTCTAGGTTTTAATAATAATTTCAGATATGGACTTTTTGAACTGAGTTTCTCATTGTACAGCGAAATTGGTAAAAAAATCTACAATGCGGATGCGGTAACCACTTTAGAATCAGGAGAAGGTTTCGGAATGGCTTCACAGTATTACTTTGACAACCGCTATAATGCAGTAACCAATCCAGATGGTTTTTTTGGAATGCCGAATATGAATTTCTCCAACAACAGAAAAGAAGCCAGAACCTCTAATTTGTACTTTAAAAATGCAGATTATGTGAGATTGAGATCACTTCGCCTGGCTTTTAATTTCCCAAAATCTATGCTTGAAAATATCGGTTTGGAAAACGCCCAGATCTATTTGGTAGGAAACAATCTTTTCACCCTGTCAAAATACAAAGGAATGAATATCGATGCTACTTCAGACAATGTTCTTACGCAGGGGTTCGACCAGGCTTATTATCCGGTAGCTAAAATTTATTCTGTAGGCTTTAATCTTAAATTTTAAAATCATGAAAAAAATATTCATTACAATATTCAGCCTTTCGGTGATGTGCTCTTGTTCGTCTGATCTTTTGAATGTAAATCCTGAAGCACAGAAAGTATCATCCCAATTCTATACTAATTCTTCAGAAATTGAGCAGGGAATCATTTCGGTCTATGGAGCGCTTCAGTACACTGGACAGTATCAGCTGGCAATGCCGGCTTTGGGAGAATTGCCTTCAGATAATACCTATGATGAGGTTCCTGCCAACGATGCTTTTACGTATGGTGAGCTGGATTTTTTCACGATACAGCCTAATAATAGTCTTATTGCAAGTGCTTGGAAGGATAATTATGTTGGTATTCAACAGGCCAATATTATTTTGACGAGAATAGGGAAAATTCCTGATATGACTGATGCACTGAAGAATACAAGAATCGGCGAAATGAAATTTCTGAGAGCATTGATGTATTTTAACCTGGTGAGAATTTTTGGGGATGTTCCGTTGGTTTTAAAAGAAACTACGAATGTGAATGATTATTTCGGGCAGCCAAGAACTCCTGTTGCAGAGGTATATTCTGCTGTAGAAAAGGATTTGAAAGAAGCCATCGATCTTTTGCCAACCACCACAACACAAAAGGGGAGAGTGACAAAAGGAGCTGCTTTGGGAATTTTGGGTAAAGTACTTTTAACACAAAAGAAATTTGCTGAATCGTTGACGTATTTAAATCAGGTTGAATCTCTAGGATATCAGCTTTTGACCGATGTCAATAAAATTTTTGATGTCACCAATAAAAATAATGCTGAAATTATTTTTGATGTACAGTTTGCTTCAGGATTGAACGGAAATTCGGAAGGAAGCACTGCATTTCAGATGTTCAGCCCGTCCGGATCGGTTTCAGGGGCGAAAGGTCATAACCTTCCGACCAAAGAAGTTTATAATTTTTATTCGGCTGGAGATACGAGACGTGCTGCATATATCGGACTGACTTCAAACGGAATTCCTTTCAGTAAAAAATTAGTAAAAACCTCGAATACTATTGCCGATGGAGGAAGCAATTTTGTGGTCCTGAGATTAGCCGATGTTTTTCTGATGATGGCAGAGTGCTTTGCTGAACAAAATGATTTTGCCAATGCGAATCTATATGTAAATAAAATTAAAACCAGAGCAGGAATTGCTGCTGTCAACCTCTCAACAAAAGAGGCGTTGCTTAATGAAATTGACCGCGAAAGAAGGCTTGAGTTTGTAGGAGAGGGACATCGTTGGTTTGATCTCCTGAGGACCGGAAAGGCTATTTCGGTGATGACGGCTCATTTTAATAATAATGCAGGGTACAGTACTGCACAGATCAAACCATATCATCTTCTGATGCCAGTTCCGCAGGGACAGATCAATACAGATCCTGCTATTAAACAAAATCCTGGATATTAATTCAAAAATTAAAATTATGCTAAACAATAAATTATTACAATTATTTCTTCTTATTTTCTCTTCTCTGTTCATTGCTCAACAAAAGAAAGTTTCACTTTCTGATTTTCCTGATAGTAAAGTAATGGTAGTTGCTCATCGTGGTGATTGGAGAGAAGCTCCGGAAAACTCTGTATGGGCAGTAAAAAAGGCCATTGAAAAGGGAGTTGATATGGCTGAAATAGACCTTGCCATGACCAAAGATAGTGTGTTGATCCTGATGCACGACAATACCATAGACAGAACGACGACCGGAAAAGGGAAACCCTCTGATTTTACATTAGCCGAAATCAAAAAACTGCATCTGAGAGACGGTTTGGGAGTAGAAACCCAAATGAATGTTCCCACATTACAGGAGATTTTGGAGATCTCAGAGGGAAAAATTCTTCTGAATCTGGATAAAGGTTTTGATTATATAAAGCAGGTATATCCTTTGGTGAAAAAAAGAAATATGCTCGATCAGATTTTGTTTAAAGGTCACGAATCTTACAAGGAATTCAACCAAAAATACGGCGATATCAAAAATGATATTCATTATATGCCGATTATTCAATTGGGGAAAGATGAAGATCTGAAAAAGATCTCAGAATATATCAATAATTATAAAATCTACGGTTTTGAATTCACGATAGGAACGACAGAAAAGAATCTGATTGATTTTAAAAAGCTGAGAGAAAAGAAGGTTAAAATCTGGGTAAATTCCTTATGGCCTCATCATAATGCGGGAAATAACGATGATCTGGTGTTGGATCATCCTAATGTTTATGATTGGTATATTAATAAAGGAGTAAACATTATTCAGACGGACCGCCCAAAAGAGCTGATTAATTATTTGAAGAGTAAAAAGCTTTATTTTTAAGAATTAAATAACCGGAATTTCCAATTTTTACTCTTTATTATTGAATAAGGGTTTGGAGGAGAAAGCTTTAGAATTTCATCATCAAAAAACCCCTGCAAAATTTAAATTTTGCAGGGGTTTTAATTTTTTAGCATATATCTTACATGCTTTCAGTGGAGAATACGGGATTCGAACCCGTGACCTTTTGACTGCCAGTCAAACGCGCTAGCCAACTGCGCCAATCCCCCATGTTTTCCTCAATTTTTGAGTGGTACAAAAGTAAGTATTTAATTGATATATGCAAATGTTTTATATATTATTTCTCAAAATAAATGATCATTTTTTATAACCTGAGTTTCTTATTCAATTTTTTTTATCAAAATAAAAACCGAATAAGTATTTAACTCGTAAATATTTTCAAAGATATTTTTTGTTTATAAAAACTAATGCAATTATACAGAAATGAAAACAGTGAATTTTATTGCTCTTTTTTTATTTGCCGGTTTTTCAATGATAAAAGCCCAAATCGGAATCGGTACTTCTTCTCCCAATGCCAATGCAATGCTGGATGTAACCAGCACGAATAAAGGGGTATTACTTCCAAGGATTGCTCTTGTTTCTACCAATAGTGCATCTCCTCTTTCTGCCCATGTTGCCGGAATAACAGTTTATAATACAGCTACTAATACTTCTGTGGCTTCCAATCCTGTATATCCGGGACAATATTATAATGATGGTACTCAATGGGTAAGGAAATCTACATGGAATGATGTAAGAGCAATTACCGGGGGAAGTATAAGCGATCCTATTTCACTGATCACGGCAGATGTTGCTGCCGAAACCGCAGCGAATACAGTACTTAGTACTATTTCTTTTACGTTAGACAGACCTTCCACTGTAGAGTTCAGTGCTAATGTTTCTACCCGGTATACAGCTTCCGGGAGCAATACAACCCCATTATCAGACGGAGCTGTAAAATTATGTACAATCAACTTTCAGTTCACAACAGCTCCTGCCGGAGTATCTACAACAGCTTTTTTTGGTGATCATTCTTCCTCCTATACCAATTCGTTTTCGTCTGCCGGAACAGCTACAGGAGATGTTTACCTTAATCCATATGGAGTCGTTACCTTACCTGTGGGCAGCTATGTTTTGAACTTAAGAGGCTCTGTTTTGAGTGGGACAGCCTTCAGAATAGGATATGGCGGAGGAACTCATGATATGATTCAGATTAAAGCAACTCCATTACGGTAATTAGGAAACCATTGTATTTTAACACCATTTAAAAATTAAAGAAATGAAAAAAAATAAATATACCATTCCAATATTCATGGCTTGTTTTTTATTTTCACATGCTCAGGTAGGTATAGGCTTACCGGATCCAAATGCCAATGCACAATTGGATATCGCAAGCACTAATAAAGGTTTTTTACTGCCTAGAGTAGCATTGATCGCAACTAATAATCCGGCACCACTTACAAGTCATGTTGCGGGAATGATAGTATACAATACAGCAACCAATATTTCTGTTGCTGCCAATCCGGTATATCCCGGTGAGTACTATAATGACGGAACCCAATGGCAGAGAAATTCGGCTTCGAATGATATGAAAATGATAGCGGGAGGTACTATTGCTGATTTGCTTTCATCCATTCCTGTTGATGTTCCGGCAGCCAGTCCTGTTAATACCACTTTAACTACATTTTCTTTTACTCTGGACAGGCCTTCGAGCGTAGAGTTCGGAGGAAATATATCCATGTCTTTTACAGCGAATGGTGATAGCAACACCCCGGTAGGTGATTCATCTGTAAAACTTGTTACTGTGAATTTCATATTTACTTCAGCACCCAGCGGAATAGCTGTTAATGCTCCATTTGGAGACAGTACTATGACTTATATGAATACAACTACGGCTAATATAACCACCATTACGGGTAATCTTTATACAGCTCCTCATGCTATACTTCAATTACCAGCAGGAAATTATGTTGTTAATTTAAACGGATCAGCCTCTGGTGCCACTGCCTTTAGAGTCACTTATGGATCAGGTGTACGTGATCTTGCTCAGATTAAAGCCACTCCAACAAAATAAACGGAAATACTGAATATAAATTGACTAAAACCAAACTAATGAAAAATTTATTTCTTCCATTAATTATTTTTCTAGGTGTTTCATCCCCAGTAGCAGCACAAGTGGGAATAGGCCTTGCTTCACCCAACAGCAATGCAATGCTGGATGTAAGCAGCACCAATAAGGGCTTATTACTTCCCAGAGTAGCCCTTACAGCAACCAATAATCCGTCACCCCTTTCAGCTCATGTTGCCGGAATGACCGTATACAATACTGCAACAAATAATTCTGTGGCAACAAATCCTGTGTATCCGGGAGAATATTACAATGATGGGAGTCAGTGGCAGAGAACAGCCGCCTGGTTTGAAAAAACGATGTTTTCTGGAGGTACAATAAACGGAGATGCAGTTGCTGCAACAATTTTAGATGTTCCGGCAGCTACAACCAGTGGTTCCATATCGACTATTACTTTGGCGACCCTATCATTTACTCTAAGCAAACCTTCTTTAGTGGAATTTAATTCTAATATTTCTGTGGTTTTCACCAACTCAGGTATAGCTCAGGGTGCTGCCGGAGCTGGAATAACGGATAATGTCGTAAAACTTTGCAGTCTTTATTACTCGTTTACCGCTGCACCTGCCGGTATCCCTACTAATAGCGTATTTGGATTATCCTCACTAACTTATATTAATAGCTTTGCAACATTTGTTGCAACAGGTAATTTTTATCTTGTTCCCCGTTCTACTTTAAATTTACCTGCGGGAAATTATACCGTTACAGTAAACGGTGCCGGTGCAAGTGGAACTGCTTTTAGACTAACATTTGGCTCAGGTAACCGTGATACTATTAATATAAGAGCAACACCTGTCAAATAGATGGGTTGTAAAATCTACAAAATTTAAATTTTGTAGATTTTTTTTATTTTAAGTATTTATTTTCAAATCAATGTATTCAAATAGAATAACCTAGATTTGAAAAAAAAATACAACATGGAATTTTCACCTTTTAATCCTGTGATCAAGCTTTGCCTGCAAGGGATGAGCTTTGAAGACAAAGGAATGCCTGAAGAAGCGGACAGATTATTTCTGCAAGCCTGGGAAGAATCTTCGAATGACCATGAAAAATTTCTGGCTGCTCATTATGTAGCCCATCATCAGAAAACGATTGCCGATCGGTTAAAATGGCTTGAAACCTCTTTAGAATTTGCTTTAAAAATAAATGATGATACGGTTAAAAGTGCTCTGCCTTCTCTTTACCAGAATATCTCCAAATGTTATGATGATTTAGGAGATACAGAAACATCAAAAAAGAATGCCGAACTGGCATTGTTACTTAAAAACCATCCATCTGATAAAGGTCCTTTTTATCACGGAACAAAAGCCGATCTGCATATTGGAGATCTGCTTACGGCTGGAGGAAATTCGAACTACAATGCGGAATTAAAAATGAATCATATTTATTTCACAGCTTTAGCCAATGGGGCAGGGCTGGCTGCTGCACTGGCAAAAGGTGATGGAGCAGAGCGCGTATATATGGTGGAGGCAACAGGAAATTTTGAAAATGATCCCAATGTTACAGATAAAAAGTTTCCCGGAAATCCCACTCGTTCTTATCGCTCCGAAATGCCTCTGAAAATCATCGGGGAAATTACGGAGTGGAGTAAGCCAGCTCCTGAAGACCTTCAAAAATTTCGTGAAAAATTAGATCATAATAAAGGAGAAATCATTAATTAGTATTTCAAAGACAATATTTGAAACAAGTTTTTCATTGATCCCATAGTTTTTTTGTCTTCCGGTTTTGAGCTTTCTATTGGGTAATTTTCTTCTACAAAGTAATTCTCTATTTGAGGAATATTCCTATATTTGGGGCGAACTAAAACATTATAAACCATGAAAAATTTCAAAAAACTAACAAGAGACAATTTAAAAGACATTTCAGGAGGTGCAGGCCCAATTCCTCATTGCAGAGTAGGATACATCTATATGTGCCAGGCAGAAGCAGCTTGTTTTCCTGATCAGGATATTTGGGATTGTGCTTGCGGGTGTGTACCTGTAACAAAACCAGTATAATATAAAGCCCTCTGAAAAGAGGGCTTTCCATTTTAATAAAAACAGCCACAATGAAATATTGTGGCTGCTCTTTTTGAAATAAAATATCAAGTATTATAAAGATCTGGAGCGGGCAATATTAATAAGGTATACAAGATGTGCATACATACTTCGCTTTACAGACTCTATTTTTATATCTCCGGTCGTTTGATTGATCGTTGTTACAATGTCAGTATTACACTGTCCGCCGAAGTCACCACTTCCTAAATAGTTTACCGTATTAGTGGCTGCTGTGTAAGAAATTCTTGGGTAGTCAGGAGCCGTCTGGTTGGGAGCAGCTGTTGTGTTCGAAAATCCTTTGTTATCAACATATCGAGCTGTCCATGTTCCCAGGAACTGCCCGTTAAATGTATTAATTCCCTGGCCTACCACAACCTGAGTGTCTACAGGATTGGTGAATCCTGAGCAGGAAGTATAATGGTTTAAGGAAACCGTACAGGAAGAAGCATTATCTGTAGGTTGGAAGCATTTTCCTTCATATAAGGTTAATCTTTGTGCAGTAGCTGACATAGAGGTGTTGAGTAGAGCTTTTGGAGCAAAAATTTCTTCAGGAGAAATTAAAGTCAAAACTCCCTGAGCATCAGCCGCAACAATTTTTTTTTCAGCATTTGAAAGTCCTCTTACCCTTACAAGACCATTGATATCCAGCGTGTGAGATGGAGTATTTGTATTAATCCCTACCTGTGCTGTTAAAGTACCACATAAAGCAATTGCTGCCAAAAAGAATGTTTTTGTTTTCATGTTATTTTTGAAAAGGTTAAATTTTTCACTAAGGTAAGAAATATATGTAAAATGGAAGTGAAAATTACTTTAAATAATGGAATAAAGTAATTGTAAACATATATTGAATGGATAAATTTAATTTTTTAACGATCTTATTTAAGATAACTCAAAAATTACACACCCTATATTTGTTTGAAAAATATTTGTATTTTAGCCGAAATATGTTGATTTTTAACAAACATATTGGTGACTAATTAAAATTCAGATAATTTGAATGAAAAAATTAGTAGATTTGCACGGAACAAAAAAATAATAAATATTAAACAGTATTCTCTGTGACGAAACCTTCAGGACAGAAGACATAGAGAATAACAGGATTTTAGGTTATAAAACTACTGAAACTATGAAGAAACTTTTTTTACTTTTATTAACGGCGTTTTTATTTATCGGTTGCAGCTCCAATGATGATACCATTTATGATTATGTAGGAACATGGTCTGGTTCTTATGAAGGAAATGATAAAGGAGTATGGAACATTGTGGTAGACAAAAGTGGTAAAGTGGTAGGTACAATGCATTCCGATGTTAATAATGAAAACTATAATATTTCCGGAAATTTAAGTGAAACAGGAGATCTTAACGCAAGAGTAGGACTTCCTTCACAAGGAGATTTCAAAGGAACTTTAACTACGGATAAAAAAGGTAACGGAAACTGGTCCAACTCAATTCCTACCCCTGCAAGAGCAGGAACCTGGAAGGGAGAAAAGAAATAAAAACAAGAAAGTCTGCAGATTCTGCAGACTTTTTTATTTAAACAAACCCCATATGGGTAATTGCATCATTCTCATTCTTCAATGCTATAAAATAGAGGAGAAGATCATCATCTGAAAAATGCTTTTTAAAAAAGCCTTTCTGTTGCTTATCAAAACTCATTATTTCTTCAGTACATTCAGTACTATAGTTTTCAGAATCCAATTTTATTGTTAAAATAACTGCTGTATTCACATTACAATCATCATCCTTATATAGGATATTATTTTGAATACGGATACAATCCGAAACATTCTGAATGGTACCCAGCTGGAATCCTCTCAGAAGTTTTTTTCCTTCTTCAGTTCTTAATCCATTTTCAACAGTTCGTTTTCCTCTTTCGGAAACTACATCTAAATCTTTGATTTCGGTCATCAGCTTGGCAAACTTCTGGTAGAGGAGGGGATCTCCTGCTTCTTTTATATACCCTGCAAGATTGTTTCGGATAATCTTTCCAATTTTTGAACAGTGCCCGAATTCCGAGCTGTTTTGGCGGACTTTTTCATATGACGCACTTTTTTTAAAAGCCGTTTTATTGAACCCGCTTTTCTTCCGAACCACATTTTTGCCATTCAGATTATAAAATACCAGGTCGCCTACAGCCCCTGTGATCTTGATTACACTTTCATATGTTGCCATATCTTCAAAATAGAGATCAAATATACCAATAAATAATGAAAATAAAATTTTTAACATATATTTATAATATAGTTGTAGTATAGTTATATCATAATTAAAATATAAAATGTATATTTGTGAAGAATTAGTTAAATAAGTATAAATCAGTGGAGTATGGGATTGGGATTATTTACACAAAGAATAAAAATAAAGCAGTTATCTGTTTTGCTGATTACATCTGCTTTCGTGGTTTCCTGCGGAGCTTCGAAAAGTGCTTCCAATAATAAGAAATCAGGGACCAAAACAGTCGCGAAATCTGAGAACCTCAGAAAACTGGATTCAAAATTTAATGGTAATGTATCCAGGTCTATCAATGATATTCTTAAAGATGCTGAGAAATACATCGGAACTCCTTACAAATTCGGAGGAAATACATCATCAGGATTTGACTGTTCCGGGTTTACCGTAAAAGTATTTGAAGAAAACGATTTTAACCTTCCCAGAAGATCTTCTGATCAGGCTGAAGCCGGAAAGAATATTGATATCAAAGACGTAAAGCCTGGAGATTTATTATTTTTTGCTACCGCTGGAGGAAGCAGGGTATCTCATGTAGGGATTGTTCATGATATTGGTTCGGATGGAGAAGTAAGATTCATTCATGCTTCTACTTCAAAAGGCGTCATGATCTCATCCCTGAACGAGAAATACTGGAATAAGGCTTACCTTCACGCTCAAAGGGTTTTATAAGCTCTATTTACAATTGCCGCTATGGAAAACCGGACATTTGCTTTTATTAAATCTGATAAAAAACTGATCAAGCTTTTCTTCAAAGATATCAATGTCATCAAGGGACTTGGCAACTATGTGGAAATTCATACCATAGATCATAAAAGATTTATTTATTACAAAACACTTAAAGATCTGATTGAAACGCTGCCGGATGAATTCATGCGGGTTCACAATTCATATATTGTCAATTTGACGAATATTGCGTCTTTTGAAGACAATCAGCTGATATGTGGTGACTTAAAAATTACAGTTGCCAAAAGTTACAAAGAATGTTTTCATACTACTCTTAGTAAAATGATGCTTTAAAGCGGTCAACATCAGAAAAACATTCATCCAAATCCTATTTCTGACCCAGTACATAAAAAAGTTTTCCTTTCTGTTTTCTTATCCTAGTTTTACCAAAAATTGAGATAATGAATAAAGACAGCGCATTAGATTACATTAATAATAACAATATTATCGGAATAAAAGCAGGTCTGCAAAGACTGGATTTTCTTGAAATCTGGATGGTTGTTGTTCAAAATAGAATATTTGCAAGATCGTGGGGGCTCGCCGAGAAAAGCTGGTATAATACCTTTTTAAAAGACTCAGCAGGAGAAATCTTATGTGGCGAAACCATTCATCCTATAAAAGCAGTCATTCCCGAAGATATCAATGATCTTACCGAAGAAATTAATCAGGCCTATTTAAATAAATACAGTACGGGTCATAATATCCAATATTCACAAGGAATTGTTCAGGAAAAACATGTTGCAAAAACAATGGAGTTCATTATTTTGGATTAAATAAATTAAATATGTATAATCTCCTCAATCTGCGTAAGAACGGTATAAATATTCAATAGAAACGGGCTTTAGCCCGTTTAATAAGAAAACAAACGTTCAAATTGGCTTTAGCCGAAACTTATTTTATAATACTTTTTAACCACCCCGTCAAAAATTCTTTGAATTTTCGCCACCCCTCCAAAGGATGGGAATTCTTAGGTTTCCAATTGAAAAATTTCTGTAATTAAAATAGACTTCTTTTCATTGCAATAGCATTGCATCATAAATCTGATGAAATTTGTCAAAAACAATTTTACTATGACCGATTTCATCAGATTCTTTATTCCTTTATACTTTATTCTTTTCTTTATTGTTTCCTTTTTAGGAATAAGTTATAAAGTAGCACAACAGATTGGTAAAAACCCTAACGTTCTCCCAAAAGACGGCTCCGCCTATGCATTGGTGGGATTATACTTTAAAATGATTCTGCTGGCGTTGTTGGTATATGTGATGCTCCTTTTATTTTTCCCTGAAGATATTTTCCCTGTTTTTAAAATCAGTTGTATGGAAGATGATATTTTTAAATATACAGGATTCGTTTTATTGATTTTCGCTTTTATTTGGGTATGTATCGCCCAGCTGCAAATGAAAGAATCGTGGCGTATCGGTATTGACCGCGAAATAAAAACGGAGCTGATCACTCATGGACTATTCCGTTTTTCAAGAAATCCTATATTTTTAGGAATGACCATAAGCCTGATTGGTTTTTTCTTTGTTGTTCCAACTGTCATTGTTTTTGCTTTCCTGCTGATTGGGAGTATTTTGATGCAAATTCAGATACGGCTTGAAGAAGAGTATTTGCTGAAACAGCACGGAGAAATCTACCAGGCCTATAAAAAGAGGGTTAAGCGTATGTTGAACCTTTATTAAAAGCAGCATGTTAAAAACGGTTTTGCTGAACTTTTTTGTATCTTTGGGCAGTATAATTTTTCAAACTAATTTAAATAAGAAACATGTCGTTACAACAAACTATTGAAAATATCTGGGACAACAGAGAATTATTGCAGAATGAAGACAGCCAAAAGGCGATCAGAGAGGTTATTTCTTTAGTTGATAAAGGTGAACTTCGTACTGCAGAACCTACAGAAAACGGATGGCAGGTAAATGAATGGGTGAAAAAAGCTGTAGTAATGTATTTCCCGATTCAGAAAATGGAAACTATTGAAGTAGGTCCATTTGAATTTCATGATAAAATGCCTTTGAAGAGAAACTATGCTGAAAAAGGAGTGAGAGTTGTACCACATGCAGTGGCGAGAGAAGGAGCTTATATTGCTCCGGGAGTTATTTTAATGCCATCTTATGTAAACATTGGTGCTTACGTAGATTCAGGAACGATGGTTGATACTTGGGCTACAGTGGGAAGCTGTGCACAGATCGGTAAAAATGTTCACCTGAGTGGTGGTGTAGGGATCGGTGGAGTATTGGAGCCATTACAGGCTGCTCCGGTAATCATTGAAGATGATTGCTTTATCGGTTCAAGATGTATCGTTGTAGAAGGAGTTCACGTAGAAAAAGAAGCAGTATTGGGTGCAAACGTAGTATTGACCGCTTCTACAAAAATTATCGATGTTACAGGAGATACTCCTATTGAAATCAAAGGAAGAGTTCCTGCACGTTCTGTAGTAATCCCTGGAAGCTATACAAAACAGTATCCTGCTGGAGAATATCAGGTTCCATGTGCATTGATCATTGGTCAGAGAAAGGAATCTACAGATAAGAAAACATCTCTGAATGATGCATTGAGAGAGAATAATGTAGCTGTTTAAGATTAATATTCTAAGCTAATACTACAATCTTGAAAGAAAAATTTCTTAAAATACTTTTAAACCCTAAATATATATTTGGGGTTTATCTTATTATATCGGTTGTTACAGCAATTTCCAAATATCTGAGAGGAGATTATGCGATCAATAATTATCTGATTTTTAAAAACGTATTCTTTAATACCATTCATCAGAAAAACTTATTTATCCATTATCCTGACCTATATTTTGATCTGAACCATTATGGTATATTTTTCAGTGTATTGATTGCCCCGTTCGCTATGATGCCGGACTGGCTGGGAATCTCACTCTGGAATATTGCCAATACTTTTATCTTTATCTACGGAGTCTATAAACTTCCGTTTTCAGATAGTAAAAAAGCGATTTTTGGGCTGCTTTGCCTTCAGGAATACATTACTGCAGCTTTAAGTTTGCAGTTCAATGTAGCACTGACAGGACTTTTGCTCTTATCTGCAGTATACATTTACGAAAGAAAAGAAGTAAAGTCTGTAACTGCAATTTTAATCGGAATATTTGTGAAAATCTACGGAATTGTAGGATTGACACAGTTTTTCTTCATTAAAAACAAAACCAAATTTATTCTTTCAGGAGTTGCCATTGCAGTTCTGTTTTTCGTACTGCCAATGGCCTATTCAAGCCCACAGTTTGTGATTCAGTGTTACTCGGACTGGTTTCAGTCTATTGTAGAAAAGAACAGTGAAAATCAGGTATTGGGAAACATGCAGGACATCTCACTGATGGGCTTTGTAAGAAGAGTTTTAGGAGATGCATCCATTTCCAACCTCGTGTTTTTAGCAGGTGGATTACCGCTTTTTGCTTTACCTTATATCAGAATTAAGCAATACAAACACTATGCTTTCCAATTGATGATCCTGGCCTCTACATTACTATTTTTAGTATTGTTCAGCTCCAGTTCAGAATCTCCAACATATATTATTGCTGTTGTAGGAGTACTGATATGGTTTTTCCTTCAGAAAGAAAGAACACCGTTGATTATAGGATTGCTTGTTTTTGTCATTATTTTCACGTGTTTTTCAACATCGGATCTATTCCCGAAATTTGTAAAAGAAAACTATATCATCAAATATTCATTAAAAGCCGTACCTTGCATTGTGATCTGGTTGAGAGTGACTTATGAACTTTTGACTAAGGATTTTGAGAAAAATTACAGCCTGAATTAATACATATGAAGAAAATTTCAATTGTAATTCCCGCCTATAACGAAGAAGGAAATGTTGCGATGATCCATCAGAAAATTAAAGAAGTTTTTGATGGTTTAAGCAGCTATGACTTTGAAATCATATTTGTCAATGATGGCAGTAGAGACAGTACGCAACAGAAATTAGAAGAACTTTCCAATCAATATGATGAAGTGAAATTCATCGAATTTTCCCGCAATTTTGGACACCAGCCCGCAGTGAAAGCAGGAATGGACAATGCCCTTGGAAATGCAGTCATTTCTATGGACGGAGACCTTCAGCATCCGCCGGAGCTTATTCCGGAAATGATTCAGAAATGGGAAGAAGGCAATGACGTAGTTTTTACCTATAGAACTTATCCCAAGGAGATTTCTTTTTTTAAAAGAAAAACATCAGACTTATTTTACAAACTTTTATCAAGCCTGTCAGATGTTAATTTAACGAAGGGTGGCGGCTCAGATTTCAGACTGTTGGATGCAAGAGCTGTTGAAGTTATGAGGAGTTTTAATGAAGACGATCTGTTCCTCAGAGGATTAACGAGCTGGATGGGTTTTAAACAAGCAGGAATTGACTTTACTGCAGCAGAAAGGCTCTCAGGAAAAAGCAGTTACAACCTTAAAAAGATGTTTACTTTTGCCTTTACGGGAATCACTGCTTTCAGCGTGAAACCTCTTTATCTGGCAGCCTATCTGGGCTTTTTGTTCTCAGCACTTTCTGTGATCGGGTATGGAACGTATGTGATTCATTCATTTATCGCCAAAACGGAGATTTCAGGTTGGGCATCATTGATTATGACCATTGTTTTCTTTGGCGGACTGCAGCTCATTATCTTAGGGATCATGGGAATTTATTTAGGTAAAATATTCAAACAGGTGAAAGACAGACCTAATTATATTATTAAAAACAAAAATTTTTAGAATGGTTTTATTGAGTTTTGACATTGAAGAATTTGATATGCCATTAGAATATAAGGGTGAAATTCCCTTTGAAAAGCAGATTTCAATTTCACAAACAGGATTAGAGAGAATTCTCGATATTCTTAAAAAACATAATGCCAAAGCTACTTTCTTTTCCACAGTAGTTTTTGCAGAAAACAGCAGACACCTTATCGAAAGGCTATTAAATGAAGGTCACGAACTGGCTTCTCACACGTGGTTTCATTCAGAATTTGAAGACAAACACCTGAAGGAATCAAGAGAAAAACTGGAAGAATTATTTTCCACAAAAGTAACCGGATTAAGAATGCCGAGAATGATGCCTGTAGAAGAAAAAGAAGTGGAAAGGGCAGGATATTCATACAATTCATCAATCAATCCTACGTTTTTACCAGGAAGATACAACAACTTAAAAGTATCCAGAACTTATTTCAAAGAAAGAAATGTTACTCAGGTCCCGGCCTCGGTTTCGCCTAATTTCAGAATTCCTTTGTTTTGGTTAAGTTTTCACAATTTTCCGTTGTCTTTCTACAAAAAACTGGCTTCGGATACCTTGAAAAAAGACAATTATCTCAATATTTATTTCCATCCATGGGAATTTGCAGAAATTAAGGACGAAGCATTTAAACTTCCTGGATTTACTGTGAAAAATTCTGGTAAAGAAATGGTAGAAAGATTTGATTCATTTGTAGGCTGGCTGAAAGAAAAAGGACATAGATTCGGTACATTTCAGGAATTTCAAAAACAGATACAACGATGAAGATTGCTTTTGATGCAAAACGGTTTTTCCACAATACTTCGGGTCTTGGAAATTACTCAAGAGACCTTGTAAGAATACTTTCCGAGTATGAACCGGATAATGAATATCTGTTGCTCAACAAAAACAAATCGGAGCGGGGAAAAGATATCCTGGAGCGCCCGAATGTTCAGTTCATTGAAACCTCAAAAGGAAACTTTTCACGCCAGTTGAAAATGGGTAGAGATGCCCAGAAGCAAGGTGCGGACATTTTCCATGGTTTATCCGGTGAACTTCCTTTGAAATGGGATCCAAAGCCTATTAAAAAAGTGGTTACTATTCATGATCTGATCTTTGTAAGATATCCTCAGTATTACTCTTTTTTTGACAGAAGAATCCATTTCTGGAAATTTAAAAAAGCGGCTGATATGGCAGATAAAATCATTGCAATTTCAGAACAGACCAAAAGAGATATTATTCAGTATTTAAAGGTTCCTGAGACTAAGATTGACGTTATTTATCAAGGTTGTCATCAGGCTTTTAAAGAACAGCAGTCAGCAGAACTGATGCAGGCTGCAAAAGACAAATATAAGCTTCCCGAAAGATTTATTCTCAACGTAGGAACTATTGAAGAGCGTAAAAATCTTCTGAATGTTGTAAAAGCCATCAACGGTACCGGAATTCCTCTCGTAGTGGTGGGAAGGAAGACCAAGTATTATCAGAAAATAGAAAATTTCCTTAAAAAGAACAAGATGGAAAAACAAGTGTTGTTCCTGGAAGGTGTTTCTATGGATGAGCTGGCTTGTCTCTATAAACTGGCAGATATTTTTGTGTATCCGAGCTTCTTTGAAGGCTTCGGAATCCCTGTGATTGAGGCACTTTTCTCTAAAACGGTTGTGGTGACAAGCAATACAAGCTGCCTTCCGGAAGCAGGAGGAAAAGACTCTGTTTATGTCAATCCCGATAACGATCTTGATATCCGTGCCAAAATACAATTTCTCTGGGAAAATGAATCCGAGAGAAAACGCCGTGAGGAAAAGGGTTTTGAGTTTGTTCAGAAGTTTAATGACGAACCGATTGCAAAAGAGCTGATGAATTTTTATCAAAAAATAATCTAAAAAAACTTTGCATTTTAAAAATAAATCCTACATTTGCATCACAATTCAATACAATGAAACCAATTTTTTTAGCATTACATCATTATTATCATCATCTCTGTTAGGCGGAATTGATTGATATATGTGTATGCTAAAATCAAAAATAATTAAAAACCGTCTGAGTAAATAGACGGTTTTTTTGTTTCCTGGATTCTCCTCAGAAATTTCAATAGATCAGTTTTTATTTACTCAGACCCAAAAAGGCAAAATGAGTAAATTAAAAATTGCAATCCAAAAAAGCGGCCGGCTTTATGAAGAGTCCCTACAGCTTCTCAAAGACTGTGGAATCTTTGTCAACAACGGAAAAGACCAGCTCAAAGTCTCAGTAGATAACTTTCCGATGGAAATCATGTACCTTCGGAATTCAGACATCCCGCAATACCTGGAAGACGGAGTGGTAGATGTTGCTATTCTAGGCGAAAATCTCCTGGTTGAGAAAGGCAAAAACATCAGAACAATCCAGAAGCTTGGTTTTTCAAAATGCCGTGTTTCATTGGCGGTTCCAAAAGAGGTAGAAACTGATGAAATTTCTTACTTTCAAGGAAAAAAAATTGCCACTTCTTATCCCAATACCCTCAAAAACTTTTTAGAAAAAAAAGGAATTGTCTCAGACATTCACGTGATTTCAGGTTCTGTAGAAATTGCGCCTAATATTGGTCTTGCAGATGGAATATGTGATATCGTCAGCTCCGGAAGTACCTTATTCAAAAACGGATTAAGAGAAACGGTTACTCTATTGAAATCGGAGGCTGTTTTAGCTCAAACGCCACAATTATCTCCTGAAAAAGAAGCCATTCTTGAAAAATTGGTATTCAGGATCAAAGCTGTTTTAAAAGCAAAAAATTCAAAATATATTCTGATGAATGTTCCCAACGAAAAAATCCAGAAAGTAGCTCAAGTTCTTCCGGTTTTGAAAAGTCCTACTGTCATTCCACTGGCAGAAGAAGGCTGGAGCAGCATTCATTCTGTGATTGATGAAGAGCGTTTCTGGGAAGTCATTGACGAACTGAAAGACAATGGTGCGCAGGATATCCTAATCATTCCCATTGATAAAATGGTTATTTAGAAAATTGATAATAATTAACCATTAAGATCATGAAGAGATTAAGAATAATTGATGTTGGAAAACGCAAAGGCGCAAGAAAATCTAAGATTTTCAGCAAGATATAAATATGATTCTGTGTATTTAAGTATACATTATTCAATTTTATCGAAGATAAAATCCTTGCGCCTTAAAAAAACATAGTATTCAAAAAGACTTTGCGCCTTTGCGTTTATCAAAAAGAATATAAACAATATAACTTAAAGAATCTTAATAGCTTAAAAAGGTTTAAAAATAATACAATGAAAATATACAGATATCCCCCAAAAAACACCTGGAAAGACTTAGTAAAGCGTCCTGTTTTGGAACAGAAAGAAATTTCAGGTCTGATTACAGAAATATTCTCAGAAGTTGAAAAAAACGGCGATAAGGCATTAATAGAATTCAATAAAAAGTTTGATAAGGCAGAAACGGAGAACATAAAAGTTTCTGATGCTGAAATTCAGGAGGCCGAAAAACTGATTAAGGATAAATTGAAACAAGCCATTCAACAAGCGAAAGAAAATATTTCAAAATTTCATGCTTCTCAAAAGCAAGAGCTTCAGAAAATTGAGACAACGAAAGGAGTGGTTTGCTGGCGTGAGAATCGTGCTGTAGAAAGAGTCGGAATTTATATTCCCGGAGGAACCGCTCCATTATTTTCTACAGTGTTGATGCTTGCTGTTCCTGCAAATTTGGCGGGATGTAAAGAGATTGTGCTGTGTACACCACCGGATAAGAACGGAAATATCAATCCTGCGATCCTGTATGCCGCAAAACTTTGCGGAGTTTCGGAAATCTTTAAAACAGGCGGGGCACAAGCTGTGGCTGCAATGACTTTGGGAACGGAAAGCATTCCTGCAGTTTATAAAATTTTCGGTCCGGGAAATCAGTTTGTAGTAGCTGCGAAAGAATATGCACAACGTTACGGAGTAGCTATCGATATGCCTGCTGGTCCGAGTGAAGTTCTGGTTATAGCCGATGAGCAAGCTGTTCCTGAATTTTGTGCCGCAGATCTTCTTTCCCAGGCAGAACATGGCAGCGACAGTCAGGTTGTTTTCATTACGACAGACCTTAAAGTGTTTGAAGAGACAGTAGAAGCTGTTGAGCAGCAAGTCAAAGACTTACCCAGAAATGAATTTGCAGGTCAGGCTTTGGAAAATAGTTCTTTTATTTTAATAAACTCGCTGGAAGAGGCTCTTGAATTCAGTAATCTTTATGCTCCGGAACATCTTATTCTGGCGATCAATGATTTTGAAAAGTATATTCCGGAGGTTCAGAATGCAGGTTCTGTTTTTCTTGGAAATTATTCGTGTGAGAGTGCCGGAGATTACGCCAGCGGAACCAATCACACGCTTCCTACCAACGCGTATGCGAAGAACTATAGCGGAGTCTCACTGGATAGTTTTGTGAAGAAAATAACGTTCCAGCATCTTTCCAAAGAAGGGCTTCAGAATTTAGGAGAAACAATAGAACTCATGGCAGAAGCAGAAGGTCTGTTTGCCCACAAAAATGCGGTGTCCATAAGATTAAAATAATGAATGTTGGAAAACGCAAAGACGCAAGAATTGTAATTTGACACCGTTTTAAGACGCAAGGATTTTATCTTCGATAAAATTGAATATCAAATCCATCGACATTTAGTATTTTGAAAATGAATTAGATATGCGTTTAAAATTTGTGAAATTTGTGAAATCTGCGGGAAAAATAATGTCACATCACTTGCTGAAAATCTTAGATTTTCTTGCGCCTAAAAAACATAAGATGAAAAAACTTTGCGCCTTTGCGTTGATCCAAAAAAAGAATTCAAACCATTAAGAAAACGAAGCTTTTAAGTAGAGTTAAGATTCAAATACATTTGAATTTAGCTCATTGCTTAATAAATATCTGAAGATATTTTCTTCACTATTCTTAATAACTCAACTCCTCTTAATGGTTAAAAACAATTTTATATTAAATAATCGTTTGATAATCAATTTTAAAACGAAAAGCAATACAATGAAAAATAACAGTATCAAAACTTTAGTACGAGAAAATATATTACAATTACAGCCTTACATCAGTTTCAGGGATCACAATGAATTCAATGCTCCCGTTATGCTGGATGCTAATGAAAGTCCTTTTGGGGAGTGCAACCGCTACCCGGATTCTACCCAGAAAAGGCTTAAAAGCAGGCTTGCGGGGCTTAAAAACCTTTCACCCTCACAGATTGCCATTGGAAATGGAAGCGATGAGCTGATAGACCTTATCATTAAAATTTTCTGTGAACCTAAAAAAGATGCCATTCTGATGATGAATCCTTCCTTTGCGATGTATGGCTTTTATGCGACAATCAATGAGAATAAAGTGTTGAAGCTGGATCTGGATGAAAACTTTGAGATTATCAAAAATAATTTTTTAAAGGTTTCAGAAGATCCCTCTCTTAAAATTTTCTTTTTATGCTCTCCCAATAATCCTACCGGAAACAGTATTGATGATATTGAATTTTATCTTCAGAACTTCAACGGAATTGTAGTGGTAGATGAAGCGTATATCGAATTTTCCGGGAAAAAATCGAGTGTGGAGCTGTTGGATCAATATTCTAATCTGATTGTGTTGCAAACATTCTCTAAAGCATGGGGAATTGCCGGAGCAAGAGTAGGTATGGCTTACGCATCGGAAGAGATTATCAGTCTTATCAATACGGTAAAAGCACCTTATAACGTGAATGTATTGAGCCAGGAACTGATTTTAAAGACGTTGGATGATGAAAACAGACTTCAGGACAACGTAAATAATATTCTGGAGGAAAGAACATGGCTGCAGGAACAGTTTAACGAAATTGAATGCATTTCAAAAGTATTTTCCACAGATGCGAATTTCTTTCTGATCAGGATGAAAAACGTGGATGAAGTATATGGAAAAATGCTTGAAGAAGAGATTTTAACCAGCAGAAGAGATCCTGCTATTCCCGGATGTATCAGGATTAATGTGGGAAATCGTAGTGAAAATGAAAAGCTGATCAGTTTTTTAAAAGGAATATAAATAAAATTACTTGTTAAAATATAAAGCATTAAGGAAAAGAAAGATGATAAGAAAAGTTAAGGTTCATCAAAGATGAAATAATAAAATAGCTTTAGCTATGCTCTTAATCATTCTTAATCACTTAAAAAACTTAATGGTTTAAAAAAAAAATAAAAAACATATGAAAAAAGTACTCTTTATAGACCGCGACGGAACGCTGATCATTGAACCTCCTACAGATTTTCAGGTAGATTCTCTGGAAAAGCTTGAGTTCTATCCGGGTGTTTTCCAAAACCTTTCAAAAATAGCCAATGAGCTGGATTACGAACTGGTGATGGTAACCAATCAGGATGGATTAGGAACGGACAGTTTTCCTGAAGAAGATTTCATAAAACCTCATGAAAAAATGGTGCAGGCATTTGAAAATGAAGGGATCATTTTTAGTGATATTTTAATTGATAAAAGCTTTGAATCCGAAAATCTTCCTACCCGGAAACCAGGAATCGGAATGCTTGGAAAATACATCTACGGCAATTATGATCTGGAAAAGTCCTATGTAATTGGTGATCGAAGTACTGATGTACAACTGGCTAAAAATCTGAAATCTAAAGCTATTTATCTTAATCAGAGCTTCAATGAGGAAGCTGAGCTGTCTACGACAAAATGGTCAGACATTTATCAGTTCTTAAAATCAGGAATGAGGAAAGCTAAAGTGTCCCGAAAGACCAATGAGACCGATATAGAAATTGAAGTGAATATTGATGGAAACGGAAGGTCAGACATCTCAACCGGTCTTCACTTTTTCGATCACATGCTGGATCAGATCGCGAGACACGGGAATATGGATCTTACCATTAAAGTGAAAGGAGATCTTGCTGTAGATGAGCACCATACGATAGAAGATACCGGAATTGTTCTGGGAGAAGCCATTGTAAAAGCTTTAGGAAAGAAAAAAGGGATTGAAAGATATGGTTTCCTGCTTCCGATGGATGACTGTCTCTCTCAGGTGGCTATTGATTTCGGTGGAAGACCCTGGCTGGTTTGGGACGCAACGTTCAAAAGAGAAAAAATCGGAGATGTACCTACGGAAATGTTCTTTCACTTCTTTAAATCTTTTACAGATTCCTCGAAATCGAATCTGAATATCAAAGCAGAAGGTGATAATGAACACCACAAAATTGAATCTATCTTTAAAGCCTTTGCAAAAGCCGTTAAAATGGCGGTAAACCAATCGGATACTAATTACAGCCTGCCTTCTACAAAAGGAAGTTTATAAATATGATCGCTATAATAAAATACAACGGAGGAAATGTAAACTCTGTTCAGAATGCCCTCAACAGGCTAGGAGTTGATTCTGTGATCACCGATGATCCCGAGCAGATCTTAAAGGCCGATAAAGTAATCTTTCCGGGCGTAGGAGAAGCTTCATCCACCATGAAACTGTTGAAGGAAAGAGAACTTGATCTTCTTATTCCGAGCCTTAAACAACCGGTTTTAGGAATATGCCTGGGTATGCAGCTGATGTGTAAAGGCAATGAAGAAGGGAATACTGAAGGAATGGGAATTTTTGATATCAATGTCAGAAAGTTTCCAGCAAAGGATATTGTTCCTCACATGGGCTGGAATACGCTTTCAGGGCAGTCTTCGGCATTGTTTTCACGGATGGATAAGAACACTGATGTTTATTTTGTTCACAGCTATTATTGTGAACTTTCGGACTTTACAACTTCTGTTTGCGATTACATCCTGCCGTTCAGTGCTTCTTTGCAGAAAGATAATTTCTATGCCGTACAGTTTCACCCTGAAAAATCAGGAATGGTAGGAAATCAGATAGTAAGCAACTTTATAAATTTATAATGATGAAAATAATTCCGGCTATTGATATTATCGACGGTAAATGTGTCCGTTTATCAAAAGGAGATTACAGCACAAAGAAAATATACAATGAAGACCCTGTAGAAGTGGCGAAAGAATTTGAAAGTTTCGGCATTCAGTTTCTTCATCTGGTAGATCTTGATGGGGCGAAATCAAAGCATATTGTCAATCAGAAGGTTCTGGAAAATATTGCCGGAGCGACTTCATTGCATATCGACTTTGGAGGAGGCTTAAAAACGCAGGAGGATATTGAAACAGCCTTTAATGCGGGGGCAAAACAGATCACTTTAGGAAGTATTGCGGTTCAGAATCCTGAATTCTGTTTCGAAATGATGCAAAAATATGGTCCTGAGAAAATTATTTTAGGAGCAGATTGTGAAAACCGGAAGATTAAAACTTCAGGCTGGCTGGAAGAAAGTGATCATGACATCATTGATTTTATTCTTCAGTATCAGGAAAAAGGAATGCAAACCACTATTTGTACTGATATTGCAAAAGACGGAATGCTGGAAGGTCCGTCAACAGGGCTTTATATTGAGATTTTATATAAAACTTCTGTTCAGCTCGTGGCAAGCGGCGGGATTTCGGGGATTGCTGATGTCTATAAAATGAAAGATATCGGATGTACGGGAACAATCATCGGAAAAGCGATTTATGAGGGCAAAATAAGCTTGCAACAACTTCAAAACTTTATTGAAAATGCTTAAGAAAAGAATTATTCCCTGTCTGGATATTAAAGACGGATGTACGGTGAAAGGAGTCAATTTTGAAGATCTTAAAAATGCAGGAGATCCTGTAAAACTCGCTAAAAAATACGAGAAGGAAGGAGCTGATGAACTTGTTTTCCTGGATATTACCGCGACCATTGAAGATAGAAAAACATTTGTAGAACTGGTAAAAGATATCGCAAAAGAACTTAGTATTCCTTTTACTGTGGGAGGTGGAATTTCGTCTGTAGAAGATGTGAGAAAGCTTTTGGAAGCTGGTGCCGATAAGATCAGCATCAATTCCTCAGCGGTAAAAAATCCAATGCTTATTTCTGATTTGGCTAAAGAATTTGGCAGCCAGTGTGTGGTGGTAGCTATTGATACAAAACAGGTTGGTGATATTGATTTGGTTCATATCAAAGGAGGGAGAGAAGCTACGGAACTTCTTACGGTAGAATGGGCACAGGAAGCTGCATCTCTGGGAGCAGGTGAAATTCTATTGACATCTATGAATGGTGATGGTACAAAAAATGGTTTTGATCTCCGGATTACAAAGCTGGTTTCAGAGGCAGTGAGTATTCCTGTGATCGCTTCAGGTGGTGCGGGAACGGTTGATGACTTTGTTCAAG
Source organism: Chryseobacterium sp. KBW03 (assembly GCF_003852415.1). Classification (NCBI taxonomy): domain Bacteria; kingdom Pseudomonadati; phylum Bacteroidota; class Flavobacteriia; order Flavobacteriales; family Weeksellaceae; genus Chryseobacterium; species Chryseobacterium sp. KBW03. The sequence continues at coordinate 383,181 of NZ_QAJO01000003.1, forward strand.
TATTTAATGAAACAAAGGCTACGGGAGGATTGGCAGCCAGTATTTTCCATTTTAATGAAATAGGCATTCAGGATTTAAAAACTCAATTAAAAACTCAAAAAATAGAAGTACGATGAACATAGATTTTAATAAAGATAACGGTCTTGTTCCTGTGGTTATTCAGGACAGCAGAACCTTACAGGTATTAATGCTGGGCTATATGAATGAAGAAGCTTTTGAAAAAACAAAGAAAGAAGGAGTCGTTACTTTTTTCAGCCGTTCCAAAAACAGACTCTGGACAAAAGGCGAGGAATCGGGTAATTTTTTAACGGTAAAAAGTATTGATGTAGACTGTGATCAGGACACAATATTAATTAAAGCTGTTCCTAAAAACGTAGTCTGCCACACAGGAAGTTTCAGCTGTTTCGGAGAAAAGAACGCCAAAGGGTTTTTATATGAACTGGAAGAAAAAATAGCTCAGAGAATAGATGGTAAAGCTGAAGATTCTTATACCTACGCACTCTATCAGAGAGGAATGAATAAAATGGCTCAAAAAGTAGGTGAGGAAGCTGTAGAACTTGTCATAGAAGCAAAAGATAATAACGAAGAACTCTTTAAAAATGAGGCTGCAGATCTGTTGTATCACTTCCTGATTTTATTGAAAGCCAAAGGGTTTTCGCTGGAAGAAATTGAAGAAATTCTTAAAAATAGAGATAAATGAAGGGGCTGTCTCAAAAGTGTCATTCTGAGCGAAATGAAATGCAGTGAAGAATGACACTTTTGAGACAGCTCTTTTTCATTAAAACAGAAAAAAATATGGTTGAAAGTTTATACATGATGATTATCAGTTGATGTTAATAAAATAAATTATAATAACTGTATATATTGATTATTTTATTTAAATATACTTGAGGATTGCATTTAAAACTATATCGTAGAGTTAATTGTTAAAACACCCAAATTTCGGAAACTGCTAAAAACCGTACTTTTGTTTTTAATTATTCTAAATAACACTTAAGTATGAATAAATCTATTTTTTTGATAGGGAGCCTTGTGGCATTTTCTCAGGTCGCTGCCCAGAAAAAAGATTCATTAGAACAGAACAGGCTTGATGAAGTGATTGTTACCGCATCAAGATCTCCGGAAATTGTAAAGAAGACAGCTTCTACCGTCAATATCATCAGTAAAAAAGAAATTACAGAACAATCATTGATCTCTGCCGATCTCAGCAATATTCTTGCCTACAAAGTACCTGGACTCGCGTTCGGAAATAATCTGGTGAGCAATAGAGGGCAGACATTAAGAGGAAGAAATGTTCTGATCATGATCGAAGGAATTCCGCAATCCAGTCCCTTGCGTAACAATGACAGGGAAATCAGAAGCATTGATCCTTCGGTTTTAGAACGAATTGAAGTCGTAAAAGGTGCAACTTCCATTTATGGGAATGGTGCAGAAGGAGGGATCATAAATTATATTACTCAAAAAAGCACTTCTGGTAAAACCTTTTCAGGCAGAACCGTATTAGGATTTACCAGCCATGATTTGTTTAATAACAAAATGTTCAAATCAGATGGTGGTGCAGGGTACAGAGTTTCACAAAGTTTCTTTGGAAAAGCAGGGAAGTTCGATTATCTTGTGAACGGAACATTGACTCAGAACGGAGTGAAAATAGACGGTGATGGATTGGTTCAGAATCCACGATACGGATTGGGAGAAACTGCTGTCAATAATATTTTTGCGAAAATAGGGTATGACCTTAATGAAAATAACAGACTGGAAGTGATGTATAACTACTATTCGAGTCTGCAGGATTCCAGGTATATTTTGGATCTTGGGAAATACGGAGAACAGCCTTCTACCGGAAAATTAGGAGATAGAGAAGGGGTGAAAGAAGGAACAAGATATAATCACAACGGGTATCTTAAATATATCAATAAGAATATTTTCCGTAACACTAGTCTTAATACAACCTTGTATTTCCAGGACTTCTATACCATTTATGACTATAGAAATGCGCCGAGATGGAAAACAGGAGGACAGTCAGCCATTTTAGAGAAAAAATACGGATTTAGAGCAGATTTCAATACGGAGTTTGGAAAAGATAAAGGATTAAAAGGTTCATTAACTTATGGTTTGGATCTTTTAAATGAAAAAACAAGCCAGCCGTTGGTCGACGGAAGAATGTGGGTTCCTGAAATGAATATGCTGGCTGCAGCACCTTTTGTACAGGGAAAATTATTTCTTACCGATGATCTGACAGTAAAGGCAGGAGTCCGATGGGATAAAATGTCGGTAAAAATTCCGGATTATACTACTTTACCATCTAATAAAGATGTCCCATTTAATGTAGAGGGAGGAAGATTAAATTATTCAAATCTCTCTTATAATGTAGGTGTGAGCTATGTTGCGTTTGATTTCTTCCAGCCTTTCACTTCTTATTCACGAGGGTTTAATATCTATGACTTGGGCCGTGTGCTTAGAGATGCTAAAAGCAATGTCTTAAGTGAAATTAATACTGATCCTGTAGTCATTGACAATTATGAAATCGGTTTCAACAGTAAAATCGGGCAGTATGTAGATTTTTCTGCCAGTTATTTCTATAATTATTCCAAGCTGGGTGCTGATCTCGTTTCTGTGAATGGTTTCTGGACTCCGCTTAGGGCTCCTCAGTACATCAACGGAGTTGAATTGTCAGTGAATGTCTATCCAACACAAGGCTTAACTATCGGAACCAATTATACTTACCAGGAAGGAAAAGTAGATGTGAAAAATGATAACAGCTACGAAAAATATTTAAGTGGTTTGAGAATTGCGCCCGCAAGGTTGAATTCTTTTGTTAAATGGAATGATAAGGCTCAGAAATTACAGTTAGGAGTTTATCATATGTACTCATTTAAAAGAGATAAGTTTGAGCCCGCAGCCTCAGGAAAGTATGATGAAGGAGAAGGTCCAGTGAAAAGCTTTAACCTTTTCAATGTTCAGGGAAGCTATAAACTGAATAAACTCCTGACCATAGGACTTGGAATAGAGAATGTATTCAATACCTCTTATTTCACACCAACATCAATGTATACTGCACGTGATGCGGAATATGTACGCGGAAACGGAAGATATTATACGGTTTCCCTTAATTTTAATTATTAATATTAATCCTTTTTATAAAAACAGCCCTTTTCGTAATAGAAAAGGGCTGTTTTTTTTCAGTGAGATTATCTTTTATCTTTCAATCATGATATTTTTTACAAGCGTCTGATCACCCACTTTCAAAACTCCGATATAGACTCCGTTTTGAAGACCGGAAATATCCACCTTTCTTTCATTATTCACTTTAAGCATTGTTCTTCCCATAGAATTGTTGATTTCAAAACTGAAATTACTTTCTTTAGAATCCGGTAATTCAATGTTAATAACATTGCTGGCGGGATTAGGATAGATCTTTACAGCCTCTAGTGAATTTTTTGCTACAGGTAGTGTTGTAGAAGCCGTTGCAAAATGTTGTAATGCACCTACAGTAGCCTTTCCAATATTATATACATACACAGGATCCATATTGGTAAAAGTATCTTTGGAAGTATGTGGATAATTGCTTCTTATTCTTTCAAAAAAACCGGTAATCACTTCACCTTTCTGTTCAAAAGGGATATAATCGGTATCTGCTGCCGGATCTACAGCCGTCTGAAGAGGAGAATAGAGTGCTGTACAGTTTCTCAGCTGCTGCGTTACCGCTGCAGAAGCAGCATTGTTGCTGGAAAGACCTCCCTGATCTTCATCACAATATACCGTATTGTTGTTATTTCCTTTCACACCGCCTACCTGGTCCAGGTTGATGACCAGTTTGATATCCAATTTGCGGACACCTCCCTGATATACCACATTATTGACATAGTGGGTGCTTCCTCTCAATCCCTGCTCTTCACCGGAAAAGTGAATGAATTTTATAGAATATTCAGTCGGAACACTTTTCAGAATCCTTGCTGCTTCAAGAATAATAGAAGTTCCGCTGCCATTATCGTTTACACCAGGGCCAGTAATGGTGTCAAAATGCCCGCAAATAATAACATACTTGTTGGGATAAAGAGTTCCTGTTTTAGTGATGATTAGATTTTTAGAGCTGGTACTCCCGAAAGTAAAAGGGCTTTCCTCTATCTGACTGGCTGTATACCCGTAGGAAAGGTACTTGTTTTTAATCCAGTTCATGGTATTGACATTAGCCTGCGAACCCGTAGTTTTTACTCCCAGATTACTAAATTCCTGTAAATTGGCCGTGATATTAGCCTGAGTAACCATATCAGCCCTGTTTTTATAAGCTTGAATAAAACTTTGAGCTGAAATACCCTGCATCATCACTGCAGTGCATACAAGTGTTGTGAATTTTTTCATATATAATATTATTTTGGTAACACGAATGTAGTAAATAAATCACAACGAAGTGTTTAATGTTAATAAAATAAAATGAATTTTATTATGAATATCATATTAATAAACGGGGACATGTTGTAAATGTCTCAATATCAATACTGGCAAAAAAATAAAACCTCTGAATTGCTTCAAAGGTTTTGTATATAACAAGATTTTATGGTAACCTGAATTTATCTTTCAATCATAACTTTTCTTACTACCGTTTGATCTCCGGCTTTTAAAATACCAAGATAAGCGCCATTTTCCAGTCCTGAAGCATTGATTTTTGTTTCGTTGGTTCTCTTGAAAATAGACCGTCCCTGAAAGTCCGTAATTTCAAATGTGAAATTCTTAATCCCGGAATCAGGAAGTTCAATATTGATGATATCTTTTACAGGATTAGGATAAATTTTTACGGTTTCCAATGTGTTTTTCAAAACAGCTTCATGGGTTCCCAATGTTCCGGTAGCAACGGCAAAATGCTGTAAAGCGCCTACAGCTGCCTTTCCTATATTGTAAATGTATACAGGATCTGTATTGGCAAAAGTATCACTCACAGTATGCGGATAGCTGCTCCTGATTCTTTCAAAGTAGCCTGTGATTACTTCACCTTTCTGCTCAAACGGAATATAATCTGTAGCTTCTGCAGGGTCTACAGCCGTCTGAAGAGGAGAGTAGAGTGCAGTACAGTTTCTTAATTCCTGCGTCACTACCGCAGAAGCAGCATTGTTTGAGGTAAGCCCTCCAAGATCCTGATCACAATAAACGGTATTGTTATTATTTCCCATCACACCGCCTACCTGATCCAGATTAAAGACCAGTTTGATATCCAAAACACGGTTGCTTCCCTGATAAGCTACAGTATTTGCATAATGGCTGCTGCCGAGAAGCCCTTGCTCTTCCCCGGAAAAATGAATGAATTTTATAGAATATTCAGTTGGTACATCTTTCAGAATCCTGGCTGCTTCAAGGATAATAGAAGTTCCGCTTCCGTTATCATTGATGCCCAAGCCAGTAATACTATCGAAATGTCCACAGATGATTATATATTTATTAGGATATACAGTTCCTGTCTTGGTAATCACAAGATTTTTAGAAGTATAGCTTCCTGCAGTAAAAGGATCCTCTACCATCTGGCTGGCTGTATATCCATAGGAAGTATACTTATCTTTAAGCCATGTCAGCGCATTGGCATTCGCCAGTGAACCGGTCGTCTTTACCCCTAAATTGGCAAATTCCTGAAGGTATGTTGTAATATTGGTCTGAGTTACCATATTCGCTCTGTCCTGATAAGCCTGAATAAAACTTTGGGCTCCAATACTTTGAATAGCAAGAGAAGCCAGTAAAAATGTAGTGATTTTCTTCATTTTTTGATCGTAATGTGTAATATACTGATAAAGTAAACTTAAATCAGTATTTCCGGTCCTGCATTATTTGTTGATGATTATCTTTTTTGATGTATTTCCTTTATCCGTCTTAATCAGAATGGTATACACTCCATTTTTTAAGCCGGAAGTATTTATTTTTTCCTGATTTTCAACTTGTAAAACCATGTTTCCTGCCATATCATTAATTTCAACTTTGAATTGTTTTACTTTTTGTTGAAATTCCACTGTGACAAGATCTTTAGCAGGATTAGGATAAATTCTGATGGCTTCTGCTGATTTTTGTGCAGAGCTTTCATTAGTGCTTAAAAGATTATTGGTTGTTGTGGCAACGGCAAAATGCTGTAATGCACCCACAGCAGCTTTTCCAACATTGAAAATATATACAGGATCAAGATTAGCGAAAGTATCACTTACGGTATGTTGATTATTACTTTCGATGGTTTCATAGAATCCGGTAATGGTGTATCCTTTAGCTTCAAAAGGCATATAATCTGAGCTGTAAGCATGAGATAGATTGGTCTGAAGAGGAGAGTAAAGGGTAGTACAGGTCATCAGTTCCTGTGTCATCGTATTGGATATTGCATTGTTGGAAGATACTCCGCCTTCATCTCTTTCACAGTTGATGGTATTGTTGTTATTTCCTATCAGGCCTCCTACCTGGTCGATATTTAAAACAAGTTTGATATCCAGAACACGGGTGCCTCCTTGATAAGCAACATTATTTACATAATGATTACTTCCTACAAGACCTTGTTCTTCTCCTGAGAAATGAATAAACTTGATAGAATATTCTGTTGGAACATCTTTCAGAATTCTTGCTGCTTCCAGGATAATAGAAGTTCCACTGCCATTATCACTCACTCCAGGACCTGTAATAGTATCGTAATGCCCACAGATAATGACATATTTGTTAGGATATAAAGTTCCGGTTTTGGTAATAATCAGGTTTTTTGATGTATTGCTTCCGTAGGTGAAGGCGTCTTCAGAAAAGTCACTTGCGGTATATCCATAAGAAAGATATTTGTTTTTAATCCAGTCCAAAGCATTGTTATTAGCTGTTGTACCTGTTCTTTTTATTCCAAACCCGGCAAATTCCTGAAGATTTGTATTGATATTGGTTTGAGTAACCATATTCGCCCGGTCTTTATAAACCTGAATAAAACTTTGGGCATCAATGGCTTGCAATGCAATTGATGTTAACAAAAAAGCTGCAACTTTTTTCATTTTGATACTTTCTTTAGAGATTGCTAATATAGCAATAAATCATCATTTATTATTGATGATTGTATTCATTCGTGTTATTTCAATTGTTTTTTTAATAATAATATATCATTTTATGCAGTTTGTTAGAATTATAGGTTTTCATTCATTTAATGATAGTTTTTTATTTATTTTTTTCTTTAGTTTTATTAGTATTGTGTTAAATGTTTGGTGTTTTGATCTTTAATATGATATTTGTATTTGATGATATGTCAATTTATATGAAAATATGCTGGCTGAAACCAGATTTTGAAATAAAGATTAAAGAAGTTTGTCTGCTAAATTGATCGAGTGAATATCGCTATTAATAAAGCAATTGAATCTTAGTACCCGTCTTATGATATATCTTATTTTGTAGGGCAGAAGTATAAAAATAAAAAATCCCGGGCGAACCCGGGACTTATATTGATAACAAAATCTATTCTACATTATTTTACTTGATCTACAACAGCTTTGAAAGCTTCAGGGTGATTCATTGCTAAATCTGCTAAAACTTTTCTGTTTAGTTCGATGTTGTTCTTCTTAAGAGTTCCCATAAACTGAGAGTAAGACATTCCGTGCTCTCTAGCTCCCGCGTTGATACGAGTGATCCAAAGTGCTCTGAAATTTCTCTTTTTCTCTTTTCTACCACGGTAAGCATATTGCATTGCTTTTTCTACCGCGTTTTTAGCTACAGTCCAAACGTTCTTTCTTCTTCCGAAATAACCTTTAGCGTGCTTAAAAATTTTCTTTCTGCGAGCTCTTGAAGCTACGGCATTTACTGATCTTGGCATAATTTAAATTGTTTTTTTGAAAAGGGCGGCAATATATATTGCTCTTAGTGGCACCGTTTCAGGGTTAAAGTGTTGAATTTGTTTGAATTCTTATAAACCGAATATAGATTTATAAAAACTACTTAATTGCTAATTGACGTTGAACGCTTTTTTCGTCCACTTTAGCTACGTAAGAAGTAGTAGTAAGATTTCTCTTCTGCTTAGTTTCTTTCTTAGTTAAGATGTGGCTTTTGTAAGCATTTTTTCTTTTGATCTTACCAGAACCAGTAAGAGCAAAACGCTTTTTAGCACCTGATTTCGTTTTTAATTTTGGCATTGTTTTGCTTTTTTATTGTTTTTGTTATCAATATCTGTATTGGTTACCCCTAAGGACATTAGGAATAATAGTTTGCAAAATTACGAAAAAAATGTGACACGTGAAAGTAAATTTTAATCTGTATCTGTAGAGGGATTCTTATTATGAAATTTAAAAGGCAAACCCGTATTGGTACGGGTTTGCCTTTTTATAATAGTAAGCTATTTAACTTTGTCTTTTAAAACTATGATTTGAAGAATTCTAAAAGATCTTTGTTGATCGTTTCAGCTTCTGTTGTCGGCATACCGTGTGGGAAACCTGGATACGAGATAAGCTTTCCGTTTTTAAGAAGGGTAGCAGCTACTTTACCTGTTGTTTCAAAAGGAACGATCTGATCATCTTCACCATGCATAACAAGCACTGGCACCTCTACGCTTTTAAGATCATCCGTGAAGTCTGTTTCAGAAAAAGCTTTTACACAATCATAATGCGCTTTAATAGAACCGCTCATTCCCTGTCTCCACCAGTTTCTCTGGATTCCTTCAGAAACATTGGCCCCTTCTCTGTTGTAACCGTAAAAAGGGAAGGTAATATCAATGAAGAATTGTTGTCTGTGGTTAGCTGTATTATTTCGGATATCATCAAAAACCGAAATAGGAACTCCGTTCGGGTTATTCTCATTCTGAACCATAATAGGAGTAACTGCACTTATCAGAACGGCTTTTGAAACTCTTCCGTTACCGTGTTTTGCTACATATCGGATAACTTCACCACCTCCTGTAGAATGCCCTACATGGATGACATCTTTTAGATCCAATGCGGCAACTATTTCTGCTACGTCAGAAGCATAAGTATCCATATCATGTCCGTAAGGAGTTTGTTCAGATTTTCCGTGTCCTCTTCTGTCATGAGCAATTACCCTGTAACCCTTTTCTAAGAAAAAGAACATCTGTGCATCCCAGTCGTCACTTGATAGCGGCCATCCGTGATGGAAGAAAACCGTTTGTCCTTTTCCCCAATCTTTGTAATAAATCTCTGTTCCGTCTTTTAATGTAAGTGTGCTCATTGTTTCTTTTTTTATGATTAATAAATAGTGTATTTGACTTTTTTATATTCACAAATGTAGATAGAAAATCTTCACTACATATTGATCTAAGATAATAATTGATTAAGAATTTTTAAACAATAATAATATACAGGTAATAGTAGTTGAAATGCATGGTGTCTGCCATGAAATATAGCTGATAATCGGGATTGTCTTATCCTTCGATTCTCTCTAATATTGATTAAGATGATCAATAAAATTTCGAAAACTTGAAAACAATAGTATTTAGTATCCTTTTTATGGCAGCTTCGGCAACGGCTTGTACTCAGGAGAAAAAAGAAAACTCTTCATTAGCACCATCAAAAACAAAACCCATAAATAGTATTCCGTTTTTAACTAAGCAGCATGATTTTGTTTATGTAGATAAGATAAGTTTGAAATCTGTTACCAATCAGAAATTCAAAAATGCATCTGTGTTTACACCTACAGGTTTTGCTGTGGTTGAAAATCAGAAAAATGAATATGCTGTCATCGATGAAAATGGAAAGACTGTTTTGAATTTCTCACCCAGTGAAATCAATTTAAATGTGGTGAATGGACTTACCTTTTATAAAAAAGACATTGAATACGAAAAGAAAATGCCTGCCTGGAAATGGGACTGGAATATTATGGGAGGTGACATCAAGAAAGAACAAACCTATCATAAAGTTGAGATTGGAGTGCTGGAAACCAAACAAATCTTACATCATGAAGATGTTCCGTATCTGGAGGATCATTATGACCTGAATTTTGTTTCTGTAGATGAAAACCATGTTTTTTGGAACGGAAGCCTTTACGAAATCAGAAAAGACCGCTTAGATAAAATTGAAAAAAATATTGCTGAGTTATTGGAGAACAAACGATTTCTCAAAGCTTCAAACACAAATTTTTCAATGTATGAACTGAATCAGAAAAAGCCAATTCTCAGCGGACTAAAAGGGACTGAAACTCTTTCCATCCGCTTTGGAAATGAAAATATAATATTGAATGAAGTGAATAAAGAACGCTATGAGCCGGAAGTTCCTAAACTTTTAGCAGATAGTAAAACCGGTCATATTTACCCTTTTCCGCAATATGAAAAAGTATTTCCGAAAGAAATTACCAAGGCAACAGCCACTCAAATTGATTTCATAAAAAAAACTTCCTTAGTATATTCTATTACCAATTCACCTTATTTTTTGCTGGGTGTTTTCAATTACGATCATGATGTCTGGGCCTTCGATTGGTTATATATCGATACCAAAGGAGAGGTTACAGATTCTATTGGTACCTATAATTTTAAGGTTTTGGATCAGCTCGGCAATGTGATTTGGCCCGATAGAAAAATGATTTTACCTAATGAATTCATTGAGAAAAACTGGAAATTCGGGAAAATAAATTCTTATCAGGGAATGAATGATTTATATCTTATTCCCATTGAAAACGAAAAACAATTGAGAACAAAAGGCTTGTGGAACAGCAGTAAAAAGAGCTGGGAAATAAAGCCTGAATACAACGAAATCTTGGTTTTGGATATAGAAAAACAGATCTATGCTCTTCAAAAAGAGAAAGATGGTTTGTACACACTTTATGACAATAAGACTCAAAAAAGTATTGGATCAAAAGCCTATAAGTCCATTAATTCGGATGGTTTGGTGAGTGTAAAACTTAATTCCGGGCAGGATTTATACTACTATATTGATATCTGCTCAGGAAAAGAATATAAAGAATGATTATCTGAGTATTCTTACTATTGAACAGATTAAAAATAAGTATCAGGGAGAGCAGATATTCAAAATGAAATAAACTGAAAAAACCACCAGTATCAGGGATATTTTCATCTGACACCATTGACTACCTTTGGCTCAAAGATTTGTTAAAAATAAAGTGGTGAAACATCTAATGATTTTAACCTTCTTAATTTTATAACTTTTATAGCTTTCTTTTTCACACCCAATTCAATGATAAATTCTTATTTCGAACAAACACTACAATAAAAAAGATGGGTAAAAACAATAGCCAAATAAAATTGAGTGAAGAAGAAGCTGTAAAAGTAAGCAGATAGCAGGTTTTATAAAACCATATCATTAATTTTGAAGATATAACATATTTGCAGACCTATATTTTGCAAATTGATATCAATAATGAAATAGCTGATACAATGAATAAGACTCTTACCTTAATTTTTTTTAGTTTCATGATAATATGTGTTTTCAGCTGCAAAAATCCTGAAAGAAAAAAAACAAATTTTCCAAATTATCTGAAAAATACGAATTGGATTGTAAATGTTGGAGGGCTTATTACTCCAGAAGGCGGAAAGACCTATTCCCTGTCTAAAAGAATAGACTCGGCATTAATCCTTAATTTTCATGCGGTAAACTTCTTAGATGAAGAGAAATTCAAAAGTTATGATAGCTGGCAATGCGGAAATGACTGCTTTACAGAAGTGTATGGGAGATATTATTTTACGGAAACCAACCAAATAGAAATGGAAGTGGACAGTGTGAGTAAATCGGGAACCTGTGACGCTCCAACAAAAATTTTCAAACCATCAAAAGCTATGTCTTTTGATATTGTGAAAAAAGGAGAACAGCTACAACTCATAAGAAAATAAAATGACAGACTTAATAAAAATTTTTCCGGAGTACGAAGACGTATTTTATGATGATATTGAGAATCATAAAAAATATTTCCTTCCCATTTGTTCAATTAATTTAAAAATTATTGATCCATCAGAAGATCAGTGGCTGCATATTGTGTCGGTAAAAGAGCTCTTTGATGGGCAAATTGGTGATGATGCTTCGCAATACCACACCCCGTTTACGAAAGAAGATATGATTGGCTTCGATGTTATGGACGGCAAATATAAATTTGATGCCGATTGGAAATATTTTACTATTTCCAAAGAAATTGATCCCGCCAACTATGGCGATCAATATACGGAAGAAGAAATTGAATACAGTGTGAATAGCGCCATGTATTCTCTGTTAAAAGCATACTTCAATAAAAATGGAAAACTGTATGATAAAGATTTTAACAGACCGGGATTGGAGGTAGAAGATATAAGAAGATTAGAAAGATTGCGCCAATTGACGGTACAGGATCTAGAAAATGATAAGCCTGGTGATTATCTGCGGGAAAGAATTCAGGGAAAAATATCAGGTGTATTTGATGAGATAAATTCCGATAAACTCCCTTTTGAATCATGTCAGTTTTCGGGATGTAACCTGATAAAAAAGCCCTATAAAAATGAGACAGAACTTATGGATTATATTGGATGCTTAGAAGGTTACGATTTTCAAAAATGGGCAGCAGACCAGTTATATTTATTTTACGACAAAGAATTAAAAAAGGCAGTGATCTGTTTTGAGTATACTTAATCTACCATACAAATCCTTTAGATAACACCTTCACTGGAGATTTCTGTTTAATTTCAATAAAATCATCGTAAACAGGATGTTTCAAAGCTTTACGATTTACTAATTTCAAGGAATGGCACACCGTATTTATCTATACAATTACGATCAGAAAACAGATCAATCGTTCGATACCTATTTAGGCGAGTGGAACTATGAAATTCCATTATTGCTGTATCCTCTCATCGCAGAAGATATCAAAGTGGAAGGTGTTGAGTTTTTCTCTAATAAAGAACAAGGAATTGTCCACCTGCGCTATTTTTTCAATTTGCTGGCTGATACCTACCAATTGCATTATAAAAAAGCTTACTACGAACCCGTCAACAAAATGTTTGAGTTCCTGGAGGCTTTGCCTTATGATTCCTTCGTACTGAATGCCACAGATGTGTTCAATATGAATGAAGAAAAGCATAAAGTACAGGTAAAGGAATGGCTGGTGGAAATTCAACAGAAAAACAAGCTGTATAAAAAAGCGGTGGAAACTCAGAATCTTTCATTATTAGATTCCTTGTTTTCGCGTACAGGTTATTCTTCATTTCTCGATATTTTACAAACCGACTGGATCAATTACGGACTGGGATATTTTGAGGAGCTTGCTTATAAGAAAGTAGCCTCTTCTGTATTTGAAGAAAACGGGAAATTGGGTCTGAAGGATGCAAAAGGTGCCATTTTGGCTCCGGCCATGTATGATGAAATTTTTGAAGCAGACTATCATTACGGGATATCGGTGATTCAAAAAGAAGGACTGTTCGGGTACCTGCAAAGTGACGGGAAAGAATTGGTTCCTCCAATGTATGAAGAAGCTTTTGATGTGTTCGATTTTGCACTGGAACCTTTGGGTGAAGTAAAAGTGAACGGGAAATCAGGGATTTTAAAATTGTATTCAAAAACCTGGCTGGTTCCCGCTGATTATGATGCAATCGAAAGAATAGCGTATGGGTTTTTAGGGGCGGAAAAAGAAGGGAAATTTGGAGTCTATGGCGATGAAAATAATATCATTATTCCTGTTGAAAACGAAAGCCCTTATGAGTATGATTATTTTCCAGAGTTGTTTTTCACCAAACAAAAGGGAACCAGCAAACGCAGATATTATACAAAAGAAGGACGCTATTTGGGTGATTTTTTAGAAGGCAGTATCTTAAAAACGAATACCTGTTTCTGGATTAAACCGAACAAATTTGACAAAAAAGGCAGATTGATTGATGAAAATGGCAGCCTTATAATAGATGAAGCAGATCAATTGATTTTAATAGATCATTTTGAAGCACTGGCTGTTCGTAAAGATAAAAACTGGAAGATCTATGATGCTTTGAAACATCGGTTTTTGTTAGACAATGAATATATTATTAAAGTAAAAGCAGAATCAAGTATTGGATATAAAAACAATGCTTTTATTCTGGAAACCCCAACCGGATTAGGACTTTTCGATGCAGACAATGAGAATTGGTTAATCGCTCCTCAATCGGAAATTAAAGAGATTCATTATTTGGAAAACGGATTTTTATCTGTCCAAAAAAATGAAGGATATCAATTGTTTGATTTCGAAAATGGTCTGTCGACTGAATTGTCTGACTATATTTCTAAACCTTTGAATTACAGAACGGAAGAAGGGTTGCTGTTTCTATATAAAGGGGTCAATATGTTTAGAATAAATGAAAACAGAAGCATTCAGCCGGTAGAGACAGCTGAGTATGGATCAATTTATCTGGACCGGTATTCATTCCGGGGAAAAGATTTGGAATATTTTACTTCCTTTTATAACCGTTGGAAAAACCAGGCAGGTAGTAACTTTGAACAGTTCATGGATGTTGAAATCATTAAAAAAATGGCTTTTGACGCAAAAGAAAATCAAAATTACCGGGAAGCGCTTCGCTTGTTTGAATTATCTGCTCAGAAAAACGATGTAGACAGCTGGGTAGAAATGGGGATATTACTCACCGATCCTGAAATAGAATCATTATTTAATCCACAAAAAGGGATTGCATATTACGAAAAAGCGGCACAACAAAATCACCCTGTAGCCTGGAACAATATTGGGGCTTTGTATCACAACGGGACCGGATATGCTTTTAATATCAAAAAAGCGATTCAGGCGTACGGAAAAGGCGCTGAGCTTGGTGACGGAATGGCGCTTGCCAATTTAGGTGATCTGTACTATTTTGGAGAACATGTCATACAGGATTATGATAAAGCTTTGGATTTTTATCAAAAGGCCGAAAAAAAATACTATTATAATTACGATAAAATTTCAGAAATCTATTACCAGTTAAGAGATTATAAGAACCTTTTGGTGTATTTAAAGAAAGACTATGATCAGTCTTATTCGGGGATCTATTACGGTATTATCTACGAACATGGCATGGGTGTAAAAGCCGATGCAAAGAAGGCTATTAAGTACTACGAACAGGCTAATGCTTACAATGCCTACGAATATGCTACTCAGCGGTTGGTGTACTACTACGGTGAAGATCCGGCATTTAAAAATGAAAAAAGACTTCAGAAGTGGAGATCTTTCGCTGAAGAAAATGGCTTCAAAATCAATTAGCAGGTATTTACTTATATTTACATTCTTTACTACAATACAACTTAATAAAGATAAGGGTTTGATGCACAGGTTATTGTTTATATTTATTATACTTATTTGTCCGTTTTTTGTTCAGGCACAAGATGTTTTAAACAAATTAGAAAAGGAATATAACCATGCTTCAAACAATACGGCTGAGCAGCTGAATCTGGCTCCCAAATACGCTACAGCCTTATTTTTTCATAACCTTAAATCTAAATCTTATCAGATTTTAGAAACCAACATCTCCATCGCTACAAAACAGACTGATGGGAAATACGCCACCATTTTGTATGCCGTGCAAGCCATGAATTATCGGCTTGATAATAAAGGAGCAGAATCCCAAAAAAGCCTGGACATGGCAAAAGGGTATAGTTTAAAAACGAACAGCAACGAAGCCAAAGGCTACCTGCAATATGCTAAAGGCTGGATTCTGGTACGCAATAATAAAACGACTGATGCCGTTGCTGCTTACCTTAAAGCAATAGAGTATTACGAAAATTCGCCAACAACTTCCACGCTGTACGGAAGATTTGGCAATACAGCCAAAGAGTTGTCTGCTATTTATTCCAACCTCAATGAATACCAATTGGAAGAGAAATACAGCAAACAATTTCTCCTGTTGGCATCCAAACAAAATGATCCTAATCTTATCTTCGATGCCTATATGCGAATGGGCTACGTATACGAACAAAAATACACCCAAAATTCATCGAATACAGAGTTTAGAAATAAAACAGAGCAGTATTATCTGCAGGCGATCACGACTTTCAACAAAAATAAAGAGGCTATGCTCAACAGGAGCAGTCTTTCCTATGCTGCGATCAATTTAGCCAATTTGTATACTGGTTTTGATAAGGAGAAGGCCATGCAATATGCCAGGTTAGCCAACAGCGTGAGTTTGGAAATAGGAGATCCCATCCATATCGCTTCTTCATTTGGGATTCTGGCAGAACTGGCCCTACAGGATAAAAATTATGACTTAGCTAAATCTTATTTTCTAAAAGCTTCTATGGAAATTGGGAAAAGCCCGGTCAGAGATCATAATATAGAATTGTCTATTCTTGAATCTTTATCCAGAATCAGCGAAGAGCAGGGCAATTATAAAGAGGCACTTACGTATTATAAAAGTTATGTTGACAAATACAAAAGCGTTTACGATCAGGAAAAACTGGATATTACCAAAAGATTAGAATCTCAGTTTGATAAAGAACGACAAGAGCAGAAGTATATAAAGTTGCAGCTGGAAAGTGATAAAAAAGCACAGGAAATTAAGTTGATCAACATCCTGCGGGCACAGCGTGAACAAGTGTACAACAACTTAAAACTGGTAGAAGAAAATCAACGTGAGCGACTGAAATTCTCAGAACTTGAATCGGAGAAAAAAGAGCAGCAGCTTCACTTGGCGAAATTAGAAACCCAGCAGAAGAACAACGATATCAACAACTACAAAAAACTGTTGGCGTTCAAAGAAAAGATCAATACCTATTATATTTTCTTCATTATATTCTTCATTGTGTTGATCCTCTTACTGCTTTATGCCTATAAACAACGTGCGAAGTCCATCAGGCGGAGAGATGAGCTGCATACTTTAGCCATGGAAAAAGAGAAACAAAACTCAAAAATATCTACACTTACAGCATTACTCGAAGGGCAGGAACAGGAACGTGGCCGTCTGGCCCGTGATCTCCATGACGGATTGGGAGGTCTGCTTTCAGGAACCAAACATCAGTTGTCTTATTTGAATCCTCATCAGTCCGAGAATATAGAAGAAGGGATTTCTAAATCAATTGACCAGATTGATGGTGCAGTGGAGGAGTTAAGACGTGTAGCACACAATTTAATGCCCGATTTACTAATGAAATACGGTCTGGAAATCGCCATTCAGGAGTTTGCGCTGCGTATTTCCAATAATGCATTAGAAATTCATACAGAATTTATCAATTACAGCAATTCCATTTCTCAGGAAAAGCAATTGATCATTTACAGAATCATCCAGGAATTGGTCAACAACGCCATAAAACATGCCAATACTTCCGAAATTATTATTCAGATCAGTGAGGAAGAAAATGCATTAAACCTTACCGTAGAGGACAACGGCAAAGGTTTTGACCCTGCAAGCTTGGACGAGAAAAAAACAGCCGGTTTTCACAATATAGAACTCAGAGTCCAGTTTTTAAAAGGAGCGATGAACATCACCTCCGAACTGAATATTGGAACCAGTATAGAACTTCAAATTCCTATTCATTAACATGATAAAAGTAGCCATAACAGACGATCATCCACTTCTCTTAGAAGGATTGAAGAATATTTTAGGAAACAGCAACACCATAGATGTCGTAGATTGTTTCAGAAACGTTTCAGAAATGAATACTGGCCTTG
Organism: Chryseobacterium sp. KBW03; assembly: GCF_003852415.1. NCBI lineage: Bacteria > Pseudomonadati > Bacteroidota > Flavobacteriia > Flavobacteriales > Weeksellaceae > Chryseobacterium > Chryseobacterium sp. KBW03. Next base: position 400,698 of record NZ_QAJO01000003.1, read on the forward strand.
CAAAGCAAACTATTGATATTTTGTTGCTGGACATCAATCTGGTAGATACCAACAGCATTGAACTCATAAAACCTTTAAAGAAAAAATACGGAAATCTCCAGATTATTATCCTTAGCGTTCACAATGAACTGCCTGTAATCAATAGTTCTTTGGCTGAAGGTGCTTTGGGATACATTCAAAAAAATGCTTCAGTTTCTGAAATTCTGGAAGGCATTACTGCCGTATATGAAGGGAATCGGTTTTTATGCTCACAAACCAGGTCTGTTCTGGAGAAAAAATCGGTGGATGGATTAAACCAGGTCCCGAAATTGACAAGAAGAGAAAAAGAAATTCTGGGGGAAGCAGCAAGAGGGCTTACCACCAATCAAATGGCAGAAAAGCTCTTTATAAGCCCGCATACGGTAGAGAGCCACAGAAAAAATCTTATTGAGAAATTTCAAACATCCAATCTTAGCTCAGCGATAAAATTAGCGATAGAATACGGTTTGATTATCGCATAAAAATATTCATTCCACAAAAAAGGCCTGCTTTCATTACGGAAGCAGACCTTTTTTTATATAATCAAATAATTTAGGTGTGTAGCATTAATCTTTGAATTTCAACGCAGCCTGAAACAGGTTTTTCTTTCCTATTAAATCATACTCGTCGTTATATTCAGGCTGATACATTAATAGGTAAACGCTGCCGTCAAAATCTTTTAAATTGATGGGCTGATCCACCATGATATCATAAAACCTTGTAATAGTACGGGTAGCTGTCCACTGTTTGATGTTACCTTTAGGATTTTTATCGAATCTATGGTCTCTCGCGTCTGTATAATACCAATATGAAGGCGCAGAATCCATCAGAAACATTTCTTTGTCCTTGTTATACAGTTCCTCCGCCATTCCCGTATTCTGAAACCAGGGAACCTCGGTATTGAAAAGACCTAAAGCTCCGGCATAAATATCCTTATTCGTGGTGGCTCCCACTAAAAATCCCTCCAGATTGGTAGAGGTAATTTCGAACAGGAATGTAGATTTTTTCAGTTCATAAACATCATTCACGGGCTCAATCACTTTTCCATCCTGTTTTATAACTACTTTTAATGATTGCGCGAAAGTCACAAAACTTAGTAAACAAAAAAGGAGTGTTAAACTTAATTTTTTCATTGTATCTCTTTAAATAATTGCAGCAAAGATATTAGACTTTATTCCCTTAGACACTCGCTGGTTTCAGGGGTTTTTATCTTATTGATAGATATTAAAATGTATCCTTACTTAAAACAAATTAGCCTTCAGTTGAATTTTGATAAAAGCCGTTTTCTGTTTTTTACCATTGGCTGAAGCAGAATTGAGTGGATAAACTTCTGCATAAAAGGTCTCATTATCTGTCCAGAATGCCTTTTTTTCATCGGCTATTTTGAAATTGGTGAAATTGGCATACAAAAGGTTCTCCTGTCTTTTGGTTTGTGGTAAGTATTGGGTGATCACAAAATTACTCCCCACATCATTATTGGATGAGATGCAGGTGACCCAGCTCTTAGTGGGTAGAATCTGTGGATAACCCTGTGTACCCAATTCAAACATGGGTGCATTTTTTATATTGTAAAAAGAATAGAAAGAATCTACGGCTTCATCAGTATTTTCTTTGAAAACCTCCAGGTTTAAGAAAGGTGATCGTCCTACATATTCATTAGCAAGTGGTCCGGTCTCTGTAGATATATTTTCATGTTGTGTGATAACCTCTTTTCTGCTATTGTCAGTGTATACCCAGTTACCATCCTGCAGCTGTACATTCGGATTTTTTACCAGCGCTTCACCGATTCGGTTTTTTAAGCTTGCTTTAAATTCCTGCTCTGAAATCTCAGCAATTGTTCCGTATTTGCTAAAAGATTTATTCTTAAAATCGTCAGATTTTTTAAATGTACTGCTTCTGATCTCATAAAGATCCACCCCTTTTAAAGTCAGTTCAAATGATGCCTTGAATTCTGATTTCAAAACAAAAGCTTCAATGCTGTTTGAAATATTATTATCAATGCTGTAATGAATGGAGTAGAAGTCCTCAAACTCTTCAAATCCATAATAATTATGAAGTTTATGATAAGCTATTTTCAGATGAGCAGCATCTTTGCTTGGAGTTACAAAAAACTGTATAGAATCCAGCTTGGTGAATAACTGAAAGGGGACGTCCTGTACATTATCTACTCCTTTTATTTTTTTGAAATCAGCAAAGGTTATTGTTTTTTGCTTAACTTCAGTTTCCGTCTTGTTGGTTTCTGACATTTTATTCTGTTGGTTACAGCCCACAAAAACAACCATAGATGATATAAAGAATTGATTTAAGAATTTCATTTTTATATTTTTTGGCAAATGTATCAGTATTCAGACCAGCAGCCAACAAAACCGCCTAAAATAGGGAATAAATGGCTGAAAACAGGGATATATCAAACGATAGAATTTGAACAATTTTACAAAGCGATACACTAAGTATTGTAAATTATTTTTATAAAAATGAAAAACGTAATAATCAGCTTTTCAGTTGTCATGGCTTTATTAGCTTCCTGTTCACCCGCTACAGAAAAAAAAGTGAAAAAAAATGCTTCTCCAGATGTAAAAACAGCTCCGGTTTCTAAAACTGATCCGGAAAAGAAGGACATACCAAAATTAGAAGTGCCCGGTGATTTTACATCATTAGTTCCTATTGATGTATTGAATAGTAAAAGTACAAATGTGTATGAAAAATATGGGATTGAGTTCTCAGGTAACTGCTATTCATGCGATTTAGCAAGTTTGTCCATCACAAAGAATAAAATAAGATGGACGAATGTCTGTGATGAAAAGGACGTCTTTGAAATTCACGATTTTTCATATTCTATAGAAGGAAATAAAACTATTTTTAAAACCCCGGAAAGAACTTATACTTTAATTCAAATAGATAAATCTCCGGTTTACGAACTTATTATAGAAGGTCAGAAACTGGAAATGAAAAACAAAAGAATATCCACCTATTTCACCACCCAAAAAGCTTTGCCTCTTTTTACAGAGCATGATTGTGGTGATTTTGAAGGATAATAGAATTTTATAAATTTCTGTGAGAAGATTATCGTTGATTCAGGCGGTAGAGTAGCCTGAATCAACGGTTTCTATAATTTCCCTGAAAATTGTACAACAAAAAAACCTCAAATTGCTTTGAGGTTTATATGTAAAATAATGATTTAATTATTTTGCTGGTTTTTTAGGACTCATCATCATAATCATCCTTTTTCCTTCAAGCTTAGGAAGCTGATCTACTTTACCAACATGCTCCAATTCCTGAGCAAGTTTTAAAAGCAAAATTTCTCCCTGGTCCTTAAAGATAATCGAACGTCCTTTAAAAAATACGTAGGTTTTTAATTTTGAACCTTCTTCAAGGAATTTTTCAGCATGCTTCTTCTTGAATTCATAATCGTGATCATCAGTCTGAGGTCCGAAACGGATCTCTTTTACAACCACTTTTACTTGCTTAGCTTTAAGTTCCTTTTGTTTTTTCTTTTGCTCATACAAGAATTTTTTATATTCTAATATTCTTGCAATAAAAGGTTCTGCTTTATCAGAAATTACTACTAAATCCAACTCCTGATCCGCTGCAATCTGTCTTGCTTTGTCAATTGGATAAATTCCTGGCTCTACGTTATCGCCCACCAAACGAAGCTCTCTCACACGAATTTTATCGTTGATCAAGTGTAAGTCCTCCTGTACAGGACGTCTTTGTGGGCCCCTGTTGTTAAATCTTTGTGCTATTGTATTATAATTTTATTGGTTAATTACTTAATTTAATTGATTTAAATATTTAAAAATTGAAAGATCCCATTTATTTTTGAATCCTTCAATCTTTTAATTTAAATTTATATTGCTGCCTCTTTTTTGAAGTAAGCTACAAAATCTTCTAGTTTCATCACTCCAAGATCTCCTTCTCCACGTCTTCTTACAGAAATCGTGCCTTCTTTTTCTTCATTTTCCCCTACTACAAGCATAAAAGGAATCTTCTTCAATTCAGCATCACGGATTTTTTTACCTGTCTTCTCGTTTCTGTCATCAATCTGACCGCTAATATCGTGATTTTCCAAAAATTCTGAAACTTTTTTCGAATAATCTACATATTTTTCACTGATTGGTAGAATAATAAACTGATCCGGGCTCAGCCATAATGGGAAATCACCTGCCGTGTTTTCTAACAAAATAGCGATGAAACGCTCCATAGAACCGAAAGGTGCTCTGTGGATCATTACCGGTCTGTGTTTTTCGTTATCATTTCCGATATAATGAAGATCGAACCTTTCCGGTAGGTTATAATCTACCTGAATGGTTCCCAGCTGCCATTTTCTTCCTAAAGCATCTTTCACCATGAAGTCAAGTTTAGGACCATAGAATGCTGCTTCACCGTACTCGATAACAGTTTTTAAGCCTTTCTTTTGAGCAGCATTGATGATGGCACTTTCTGCTTTCTCCCAGTTCTCATCAGAACCGATATATTTTTCTTTGTTTTCAGGATCTCTTAATGAAACCTGAGTAACAAAATCTTCAAAACCTAGAGATTTGAAAACATAAAGAGTCAAGTCAATTACTTTTTCAAATTCTTCAGATAGCTGATCCGGAGTACAGAAAAGGTGAGCATCATCCTGAGTAAACCCACGAACTCTTGTTAAGCCGTGAAGCTCTCCGCTTTGCTCATATCTGTATACGGTACCGAACTCTGCATATCTCTTTGGCAAGTCTCTGTAGCTCCATTGTGAAGTCTTGTAAATTTCACAGTGGTGAGGACAGTTCATTGGCTTCAGCAAAAACTCTTCTCCTTCGTTCGGAGTTTTGATCGGCTGGAAGCTGTCTGCTCCATATTTATCCCAGTGACCAGAAGTTACGTATAATTCTTTAGATCCAATATGTGGAGACATTACAAATTCATACCCTCCTTTTTTCTGAGCTTCTGAAAGGAAGTTTTCCAGTTTTCTTCTTAAAGCAGTACCTTTTGGCAGCCATAGTGGTAAACCGGCACCTACTTTTTCAGAAAATGCAAAAATTCCAAGTTCTTTACCTAATTTTCTGTGATCTCTTCTTTTTGCCTCTTCCAATCTTTCAAGATATTCAGTAAGATCTTTCTGTTTAGGGAAAGAAATACCATATACTCTTGTCAATTGTGGGTTCTTTTCATTTCCTCTCCAATAGGCTCCTGCTGCATTTAAAATTTTAACCGCTTTTACAATTCCTGTATTTGGAATGTGACCACCACGACATAAATCTGTGAAATTATCGTGCGTTACAAAAGTGATTTCTCCGTCATTAAGATTAGAGATCAATTCTACTTTGTACGGGTTGTCTGCATATGTTTTTAAAGCTTCATCTTTAGAAACCGGATATAAAGAGAAAGTAGAACCTTTCTTCGCATTTTCTAAGATCTTTTTCTCAATCTTTTCAAAATCTTTTTCAGATAAGTTTTCATCCCCGAAATCTACATCATAATAGAATCCGCTTTCAATGGCAGGCCCGATGGTCAACTTAGCATTAGGATAAAATTCAAGGATTGCCTGCGCCAAAAGGTGGGCAGAAGAGTGCCAGAAAGCCTTCTTTCCAAGATCATCATTCCATGTCAATAGCTGTACCGTAGAATCCGTGGTTATAGGTGTGGTCGTTTCTACTTGTTTGTCATTAACAATTGCGGAAATGGTGTTTCTAGCCAATCCCTCGCTTATAGATTTTGCCACATCTAGTGGAGTCACTGCTCCCTCGAATTCTTTGACACTATTGTCTGGAAGTGTAATTTTTATCATTGTTTACTAAGAAATTTTAAGATGCAAAAATACGGAATTTTTAGATAATATACTATATTAGCCTATATATTTAGAATGAGAATTAATATTTAAAAATAGAAAGACAGTGGAAATTTTGGTCACATTGAATTCTATATTCATTTTTTTACAGAAAATATCTCTGATTTTTTATGGTTTTAAACCTAAATATTAAGACTCTTTTTATTTCGTAATTCTTTTAAAATAAACAAATTACAATTTATTATGAATACCGTAAATATTGATCTTCACTGCGATTTATTGTATTACCTCTTAAGTCCTGATGCTGCTATTGACGACAAAGAAATTGGATGCTCACTGCCTTATTTACAGGAAGGCAATGTAAAACTTCAGGTGATGGCGATATATGCAGGAACAGGGGCAAACAGTACAGGTTATGGGCTGGAACAAAGTAAATTATTTGCAAATCTTATCAAAAATGAAAACTTTTTCCTCTTTGATCATGATCATTACAACGCTCCGCAAAATAAAAATCGGGTAGGAGTCATTGCTTCTATTGAAAATGCATCCGCTTTCTGTGATGAAGATCAAAGCCTGGAATCCGGGTTCAAAAACCTGGAAACCATTATTCAGAACACAGAGAAGGTCTTTTATATCGGGATTACCCATCACCTTGAAAATCGTTTCGGCGGAGGAAATAGTGCTGCGGCAGGTTTAAAGGAAGATGGAAAAGTGCTGATCGATTATATTGCTGACAGAAAAATTGCTATTGATCTGGCACATACAAGTGACCAGCTGGCTTATGATATTTTCAATTATATTGACCAGCGAAATTACTCAATTCCTATTCTGGCAAGCCATTCCAATTACAGAAGCGTTTATAAAAACAACAGAAATCTTCCTGATGAGCTGGCTAAGGAAGTCATTACAAGAAAAGGTCTGATCGGGCTTAATTTTATCAAAGATTATGTTGATATTCACCATCCTGAAAGACTTTATGAACATATTCAATATGGACTGGATCTTGGAGGTGAAGACTGTATTGCCTATGGAGCCGATTATTTTTATTGGAAAGATCATCCGGACAAAGCGCGTCATCCTTTTTTCTTTCCTGAGCATTCCAATGCTTCAGTATATCCCGCAATCAATCATGAAATTGAACAACGTTTTTCATCTGAATTGGTAGAAAAAATCAGTCATAGAAATGTTTTGAATTTTTTAGAACGTATTTATAAATAATACAATTAATAAGATCATTTTATTCTCTCGCTCATTGAGCAAATTAAGCAGATCTTTTTATGCACATCTGCGAAATCAACTCAATCAGCGAGAGATTATTTTTAAAATAAATTGATCATTTTCAATATTTGATTTTACATTAAATAATATCGTGTAACTTGTTGTAATCATGTGTTTTGTATTATTTTATTTAATGCTTTCTTTTATACTTTACTTTCTGTTTGATGATTTCAATTACATCTACATTCTGGACTTTAGATTTGATCCATCCATGAATATCAATATAAAATAATGACCGTCTGTAATACTCGTTATTGGAAAATTCTTCCAGCTTTTTATCAAAACTTTCAAAAGCTTTCTGTCTTTGATTCAACACCTGATTATTAAGATTCTTAAAAAACTGAATGCTTTCAAAATGGAAGTCTTCCGGCTTTTTCATTTTTTTCGCAAACTTCAATGTTGAGGCAATAAATTCATCATAATCCTCATCATTTCCGGACTCATACTTCGCCATTAAAATCAAAATGCGGGTATGAAACAATAGATCTTCCTGTACATTTCCTTTTGATTCTATCACTCTCATAGAATATTCAATCGATTTTTCAAACATTTTACTGCCGAAAAACATCGCTGCCATTTTAAGGTAGAGAATCATAAAGTGGTGTTCGTCAATTCTTTCTCTGAGTTTTTCCATTTTTAATTCCACTTCAGGAATAAGCTTGGTTCCCGTGAAAAATTCACCTTTTACAAAGTGAATATTCATCAGTGTATTGTAGTGGGTAAGGAAAATAAGAGATTGCAGGTTTTCATTCTGTGCAAAATTCTCAGCATTGACCATCTTATTAAAGTTGGCAAAATGCTCTTCCAGAATGTCAATATTTCCATACAGAAACAGAATTTTCAGCAGATACGTATTGCCTTTGATATACCAAACCGGGTGGCTGAAGATCATTTCAGGCTTCTTATGAAAAAGATCGACCCATTGATACGCATATTTCAAGGTGTATTTATAATCCTGTAAAAGCTGGTTTTTCCAGACATGGGCCTTATAATACCAAAGCTTTTCAGTAAAATTCAGTTTCTCCGGGCTTATATTTTTAATCTGAGCATTGAAAACATCCATCACTTCCTGCCGGTCTGTATCATTTTTTACATAGCCATGGGTAAGCATTTCGCTGTATAATTTCAGCGAAAGATTAGATAATTTTGTGGTATATCGGTTCTGTTTGCTTATTTCCTGAGATTGTTTGATGAGCTCTTCAGCACGTCCTTCAATACTTCGTGTAATAAACTGTGATTCAATTACTTTTTCGAGATCTATGATTTCAGAGGCAATGCTTTTTTCATCCAGTTCGAGGGCAGACTGCTTGGTTTTATCTAATATTTTTAAAGCCTGCTTATAAAGCCCTTTTTGGTAGAGGATATTGGCGAAATCCAACTGTTCTCGGAGCTGAATTCTATAATTCTGATGACTGGGGTTCATACGGAGACTTACCAGAACCTGCTTGTAAAGGTGGGCTTTAAGATTGGAAAGTTGCTGCTTTGTAGAGATTTTTTTCTCAATAATTACACTTTCATCATATTCCTTCATCTTGTCTATTTCGGAAAATAACAGGAGAAATTTGGCATCTACGTTGATTCCGAGACGGTTTACATATAACTTAAACTGTCGTTTTTCTGAGGTGGTCAATGACTTTACCAATACAAACAAAAAATCTTTCTGCAATTCTGCCATTGTAAATTTTTATAAATTAAAATACTGACTAATAAATGAATACGATCATTTTTTCAACTGTTGAATATTGTAGTTTTCACAAAAAGTGAAAATCAAAAAATATTGCAAGCTGTAGTTTTGAACCAAAATTAAGTAAAAAACTTCACTTATGAATTCCGATAAAATTGAAATTTTTGATACAACACTGAGAGATGGGGAGCAGGTTCCGGGATGTAAACTCAACACGGAACAAAAACTGATTATTGCTGAAAGGCTTGATGGGCTGGGGATTGATATCATTGAAGCAGGATTTCCGATTTCCAGTCCTGGAGATTTTGAATCTGTTTCTGAAATTTCAAAACTGGTGAAAAATGCAAAAGTATGTGGATTGACAAGAGCAAACAAGAAAGATATTGATGTAGCTGCAGAAGCATTGAAATTTGCCAAAAGACCAAGAATACACACCGGAATCGGAACTTCTGATTCTCATATCAGATATAAATTCAATTCAACAAGAGAAGATATCATTGATAGAGCAGCAGATGCAGTTCGATATGCAAAAAGTTATGTGGAAGACGTAGAATTTTATGCTGAAGATGCCGGAAGAACGGATAATGATTATCTGGCACAGGTATGTGAAGCTGTAATTAAGGCTGGAGCTACGGTGTTAAATATTCCCGATACCACAGGATATTGTCTTCCAGAAGAGTATGGACAGAAAATAAAATACCTGCGAGAAAATGTAAAAGGAATTGAAAAAGCGGTTTTGTCATGTCATTGTCACAATGATCTTGGGCTGGCTACTGCCAATTCTATTGCCGGAGCTATCAATGGTGCCCGTCAGATCGAATGTACCATCAACGGGTTGGGAGAAAGAGCAGGAAATACGGCATTAGAAGAAGTCGTCATGATTTTAAAACAGCATAAAAATCTAAATCTGCATACAGATGTCAATTCCAGAATGTTAAATGAAATGAGTACAATGGTATCTGAACTGATGGGGATGTCTGTGCAGCCTAATAAAGCTATTGTAGGGGCTAATGCATTTGCCCACAGCTCGGGAATTCATCAGGATGGGGTCATCAAAAACAGAGAAACTTATGAAATCATTGATCCCGCTGAAGTAGGAGTGAATGCATCTTCTATCATTCTTACTGCAAGAAGCGGACGTTCAGCATTGGCATACCGCTTTAAAAATATCGGGTATGATATTACCAAAAATGAACTTGACTATTTATATCAGGAATTTTTGAAAATTGCTGACCTTAAAAAAGAAATAGGCAACGATGACCTGAGCATAATGATGGATTCTTTCAGCAGAAAAATAGGGTAAGGTTTGATTTAAATCAAGATAAAGTAAACAATGGACAGTAATAAAAAGACACTTTTCGATAAAGTTTGGGACGCTCACGTAGTAGAAACTATTCCTGACGGACCCCAGATTATTTACATAGACAAACACCTTATCCATGAGGTAACGAGCCCTCAGGCTTTTGCAGAACTTGAGTCCAGAAACCTGGAAGTATTCAGGCCGGAACAGATTGTAGCAACAGCCGATCATAATGTACCCACTTTACATCAGGAGCAGCCCATCAGGGATGATCTTTCAAGAAATCAGGTAGAGCAGCTTACCGAAAACTGTAAGAAAAACAATATTGAACTCTTCGGATTGGGGCATCAATACCAGGGAATTGTTCATATCATTGCTCCGGAACTGGGAATTACACAACCGGGAATGAGTATTGTTTGTGGTGACAGCCATACTTCTACCCACGGAGCATTCGGATCTATTGCTTTTGGGATTGGAACGAGTCAGGTAGCGCAGGTTTTTGCCAGCCAATGTCTGCTTCTCAACAAGCCGAAATCTATGAGAATTACTGTGACGGGTACTTTGAATGAAAATGTTCAGTCTAAGGATGTTATTCTTTATATCATTTCAAAAATAGGAACAGATGGTGGCACAGGATATTTCTGTGAATATGCTGGAAATGTATTTGAAGAAATGTCGATGGAAGGAAGAATGACCGTATGCAATATGAGTATTGAAATGGGTGCCAGAGGCGGAATGATTGCTCCTGATGAAACGACTTTTGAATATGTTAAAGATAAAAAATTCGCTCCACAAGGTGAAGAGTGGGAAGAGAAAGTAGAGTATTGGAGAACCCTGAAAACAGATGATGGGGCTATTTTCGATAAAGAGCTCAGCTTTGATGCTGCAGACATCTATCCGATGATTACCTACGGAACAAACCCGGGGATGGGGATTTCTATCCGTGAAGTTATTCCGGCTCCCCAGAGTGAGTCTGAAGAGAAGGCGTTACGATATATGGGACTGGAAGCGGGTCAGGAACTATCCAATATAAAAGTCAATTATGTATTTATTGGAAGCTGTACCAATGCAAGAATAGAGGATTTCCGTTCAGCAGCTCAGTATATAAAAGGAAAAAGTAAGTCTGAAGCAGTGAAAGCTCTCATAGTACCTGGATCTCAGCAGGTTGTTAAGCAGATCTATGAAGAAGGACTAGATAAGATATTCAATGAAGCGGGATTTCAGATCCGTCAGCCGGGATGTTCAGCGTGTCTGGCGATGAATGATGATAAGATTCCTGAAGGAGAATATTGTGTATCCACTTCCAACAGAAACTTTGAAGGGAGGCAGGGACAAGGAGCAAGAACCATTCTTGCCAGTCCGCTTACCGCAGCAAAAGCAGCGATAGAAGGTAAAATTTCCGCTTTTGAAAGTGTACACTAAAAAGGAATTTTAAAATATGTTTTGAACTGAAGGATAAAAAAGAAAACTTTTGTGTCTTTGTGGTTTAAAGTCTAACAATATAGAATACATGCAAAAATTAGTTATTATAAAATCCACTGCAGTTCCATTGCCGGCAGAAAATATAGATACAGATCAGATTATTCCGGCAAGGTTTCTGAAAAGTATAGACAGAAAAGGGTTTGGTGAGAATCTGTTCAGAGACTGGAGGTTCAATATTCATACAGGTGAACCGAATCCTGACTTTGTTTTAAACAATCCTAAATTCAGTGGTGAGATTCTGGTGGCAGGAAATAATTTCGGTTGCGGAAGCAGTCGTGAACATGCTGCCTGGTCTTTAACGGATTATGGCTTTAAAGTAATTGTTTCCAGCTATTTTGCGGATATCTTCAAAGGGAATGCTTTGAATAACGGACTTCTTCCTGTAAAAGTTTCTGAAGAGTTTTTAAAAGAAATTTTAGAAGGAATCAATGAAAATCCAGACAATGAAATTGCTATTGATGTAGAATTGCAGTCTGTCAGCTTTAAAGATACCACCGAAACCTTTGAGATTGATTCTTATAAGAAAATATGCCTTTTAAACGGCTATGACGATATTGATTTTTTAATCAGCAGAAAACAGGCGATTACAAAGTTTGAACTAAAGACACAAAAAACAAATGAACGACAATTATTTTAAAATCGCGGTTCTTCCCGGAGATGGGATCGGCCCGGAAATCATCAGCGAAAGCATTAAAATATTAGATGTTATTGCTGAAGCTTTTCAATGTAAATTCCATTTTGATTATGGATTAATCGGTGCAGAAGCTATTTTTAAAACAGGAAATCCTTTACCGGATGAGACCCTGAAAATCTGTAAAGAATCTGATGCTGTTCTCTTTGGGGCTATCGGAGATCCGATTTTTGATAATAATCCGGAAGCAAAAGTAAGACCTGAACAAGGGTTGTTAAAACTTCGCAAAGAGCTGGGATTGTTTGCCAATATCCGACCTTTGAAAACGTATGCCTCTTTAATTGATAAGAGCCCGCTCAAAAGAGAAATTATTGAAGGAGCGGATATTCAGATCTTCAGAGAACTGGTAAGTGGAATTTATTTTGGTGAAAAATTTACAGATCCGGAAGGAGCTTATGCCTATGACGTATGTAAATACAGCCGTGAAGATATTATTCCGATTGCTCATATGGCATTTCAGGAAGCACAGAAAAGAAATAAAAAGCTTACGCTTATA
>NZ_QAJO01000003.1:413457-878313 GCF_003852415.1 Chryseobacterium sp. KBW03
ATGTCAGGAAATTGCCTCAGAATATCCTGATGTACAGCTTGATTATATGTTTGTGGATAATGCCGCGATGCAGCTGATCCTTAACCCTAAGCACTTCGATGTTATTCTGACTGAAAATATGTTTGGGGATATTATTTCAGATGAAGCGAGTGTGATTGGAGGTTCTATCGGGCTTCTGCCATCTGCTTCGGTAGGAGATAAGAATGCTTTATTTGAGCCTATCCATGGGTCTTATCCGCAGGCTAAAGGAAAAGGAATTGCAAATCCTGTTGCCTCTATTTTAAGTGTAGCCATGATGCTGGATCATCTTAATTTACAGGCTGCAGCCAGCAAACTAAGGCAGTCTGTGGAGCATGCTATTGAAAACAAGTATGTTACTGTAGACCTGAATACGAAGCAGTATTACTCAACAAGTGAAGTGGGAAGCTTTATTGCCGACCATATCAGATATTCCGAAAAGTCGTATTACAATTTTGAAAATATCAAGATCGGAAAATCAACTATTGTATAGAAACAAAAAGTTCATTTAGATAGTTAGAAAGAAAAGTTCCGCTTCATATGAGGCGGAACTTTTCGTTTTTTAATTATAAAGAAGCTTTGACAGCTCTTTTATCTTTTTGTATTATCCGTTTTTCCTGATTTGTTTTTTGAAGCCTTTTGAATGTCTTCCTTATCAATTTCAGGTGGATTGGTCTTTTTCGAGGCAGCAGGAATATCCTGGAAATCCTCATTCTGCTTTTTAGTTTCTGCAGTATTGGCAGATTCTTTTTTGTTGGTGTTTCCTTTTGTATTCATGACTTTAAATTTTTAATTTCAAAAATATATGAAATTATCATTCAAAGCGCTTGCCAAAATGGAAAAGCATAAGTTACCCTCCGCGTGTTCCTGATTTCTGGGTTGGTGAACTTTGGAACATCTTCTTTATCACAAGCAGGTTTTTTTGTGGAGAGGTACTGTTAAGATCCTCATCCTGTTTAACCCCCAGTTTTACCGGATTTGTTTGTAGAAGATTTTGGAACATCTTTTTTCTCTGTCTTCTTTGGAGATGGGTTGTTTTCCAAATCTTGATTCTGTAACGTCTCTTCTTTTTCTTTTTTGTCTTCTGTTGAATTCATGATATCAGTATTTAGTCTTAGAGACCTAAGATACCAATTTTTCCTGTCTTATCTTCAATAGTGTAATTCAAAGCTTTTGCCAGAACGAAAATGTTATTAAGATTTTCCATCAGCTGCTTATGTCCTTCACTTCTCAGCTGATTCTGGTCAATAGATTTTTCAGCGGTTTCTTTAGCTTTTTGAGTAACATTCTTAATGTCTTTTTCCTCAATTCGGTTAAAGAAAGAATCATCTAAAGACTGGATTTCAACGCTTGGCGTGATTCTTATATCTGCATCAGGAAGCTCTGTAATCACCAGTTTTTTGTTGATAGAATCTACTTCGATCTTCATTTTGTTAAGATCATAAGAAACCTGCGCATTGGTCTTTGTATAGGTAATAATGCTGTTGCTTGATACCTCCTTGCCAAATACTTCAAATCCCATCTTCGTTTTCTGCATACTGGAGGTATTCTGTTCGATTACCACCATCTTATTCATCTTGGAAATCTGATTGGTCAGGATATAATAATCCGATTTCTCCGTTTTATTTCCCAGGTTTAGGCAGGATTTAAGACCGAAAAACAGCAGTATCACAACGCCGGCGCCGGCTGCAAAAGACAAAATTGTTTTATAATTTCTCAAAATCTATTTAAAAATTTCTTTGATGACAGATGAATCATTTTTTTTCAGAATCTGAACTAAATCTCTTTCAATATATCCAGTAGTAGGCATTTCTATAATTCTCCCCACTTCTTTTCCATATCTTTTCAGGATAATAGTAGGAACTTTCTGAAGATTATAAAGACTTTCATCCCCGGTAGGAGATTCTTTCTTACGGTTTACAGCAATAATGCTTAATTTATTTTCCGGATAATTTACCGTTTCCAATATTTTCATCAGTCTTGGAAAGTCTCTGTGGCTGTCCTCACACCATGTTCCCATAAAAACAATAATGTCATAAGTGCCAATTTTCTCTTTTTTCAATTCACTGACTGCCTTTTGGTCAAGAACATATTCGTCATGTTCTTTTACATACCAATCTGCATAAGGAGCTTTTAAAAACTGCTCTTTCAATTGATTTCCTAAAAGCATTTTGCCGTCTTTCTGGGTGTCAACCTCACGATTCATCACTACTTTTTGAGCGCTCAGCTGCTGAGCGGCTAAAAATAAGCTTGAAAAGGCAACAATATTGGTAATAAATTTCTTCATATTTAGTTTTCGATAATTGATTTTAAATCAGCAGGAGAGTAGTATTTGTTTTTCAATACTTTATGATCTGCCTGTCTGTAAACGTTAAATTTTTCTCCAGACTTTTCATAAAAAGATTCTACTTCCTTTTCTTTATAGAATTCAACAGTTTCCTTTGCCTGCTCTTCATTATCACATGCCTTCGACATATTGGAACGCTGAACTTCGTTGAATAGCTCTACAAATTTGTTGCCAAGTCCGAATTCCAGTACAGCACCACTCAAAACATATTGAAGATCACATAATGCATCCGCAATTTCTACAATATCATTATCTGCAATGGCCTGCTTCAGTTCGTTTAATTCTTCTTGTAAAAGTTCTACTCTCAGATTGCATCTTTCCGGAGAAGGAATTTGTGGGGTATCTAAAATAGGGGCTTTGAAAGTAGTATGGAATTCTGCTACTTGGTTCAAACTATCAATTTTATCCATGAATTTTTTTATTTCCCACAAAGATAGAAAAGGATTTGTAAAATGTGAAATGTATAGCGTAAAAAGAACAGGCTGTCAGGAATCTCAGTCTCTTTCTGACGATTTAAAATTAAAAGGCATTCGGAATTTTGATCGTATCGGTATTCCTTTAATTTTTCCAGGATTCCATTTTACTTTGATTCTTTTCATTATAGATTTTATATCCTCAAAAAACTTTTCACTATTTTCTATCTTAGGTTCAACATCTACATTAGAAATATTGCCATCTGTATCTATGATGAAGGATATAATAAATTTCCCTTTTGGGTTGTAAGATTCCGGATCTATATTGTCTTCCAGTTTTTTGTGGATTTCTTTTCTTAGTTCTCTCAATCCATCAGGCAGTTCAGCAGGCTGATATATTTTTGAAATATCATAGTCAGATTTATAATTTTCAAAAAAATCTTCTGGTAAAAAAGGAAAATCAAAATAGGCGTTAACTTTTTCTCCCTGTTCTTCTGCAGGCTGCCAGTTCTTTAAACTTCCCAGAGATTTGACAGCAAGATTGAAGGCGCATTTGTTTCGTTCTATAGCACTTTCATCACTTTTTTTCTTTATCAAAGATGGTTTACCATTTTCATCTATTTTCAAGGTTACATAATATATTTCGTTTTTATCACAGGGTTTTGTGCCGCTTTTCAAAAAATAGTCCTGCATTTCTGAAGACATTTGAGTGGGCCCTCCTTTATAAGGAAACTGGCCATCAGGGTATTTTGCGAGTGTCTTTTGTGAAAATGCTGATTCAGAGAGTAGAATAAGGAGAAATAAGGTTGTTTTTTTCATTTTAGAAATGTTTCCACGGTTAAGAATCCTTTTAATGAGCAGGATTAGTTTGCTTGCTAAATTAAGAAAAAGTCCACAACTTTCAGGTTGTGGACTTTTCTGTATTCGGTATAAATGATTTCAATTATTCATACTTCCATAAGCCAGAGATACTTAGGATCGATAACCCTGGTTGTTTTTCCCCATAGCTAAATACACCAATGTATTGCGAATGACAGGATGAACAATCGGTGCCAAAATATAAAGTTGGCTGATCATTGACTGTCAATTCTCCGAAATACATCATTCTTTGAGAAGTTTCGCTGACCATTCCGTACTTTAATAATTCACTTTTGGATAAAACCTGATCTTCGTTATATAGTTGAAGTATTGCGAATCCTGATTCGTAGGGTTTTATTTCTACGGTATTTTCATGACCACAACTGCAGCAGGTAAAAGTGGTGATTGCAGAGGGAATGGCTTCATCATTCATGAAAGTACTTTTTGCAACAGAAGCCTTTTTAATAATGCTTATTTTTTTTGATATTGAATACATCTGAATTTTTTATGGCTGAATAACTGTGCCGACTAAGTTAGGATATTTTCCGCTAGGACTTTTCTTAATGGTAATTTTTATATATCCTTCCTGTGCCAGCTTATTCCATGTTTTCTGATACCCTGTATTGATATCAATTGGAATTTTCCACATCGTTTGTTTTCCTTTTCCTGCCTGGTTAAACCAAGGAATAATATCTGCTGTCTGAGTTTTGAACTGCATGGAGTTGTTCAATACATCAATCTCATAATAGAAGTCGTATTTGTCTTCCGCCTGATTTAAAGCCCTCTGGGTAAAAGTATATACATATCCGTTGATAATAGGACTTGTAAAACTTCCTCCTAAAGTAGGAACTCCCGTTCCATTATAGCTCCCGACAGCCCCACTATAACGGTCAAATTTTTGTCCAACCTGTAAAGATACTTCATCAACAATGTTGTATCCGCCGTTTGCAGGAGGCCATCCGCCATTTAAATTATTGGCTTTAAATAAAGATTCCAGTTCGCTCCATTTACCTTGTTTGTAAAGCTCGTAAGCCTGATTTCTGATGGTTTGGCTTACGGTGTTATTGCTGTCGTAGGTTACTGCCAGCTCATCCGCATTTTTGTAGAATACGGTGGTAACATCCGAATTCGTTTCAACTTCATCATCCCTGTCCGAATTACAGGCAACCGAGAGCGAAGTAATCGCTAAAAAAAAAATGTACTTAAATAAATGTTTCATATATAAAATTTAAAATTATTTAAAAATTAGTAAGGTATTAAAGGAGTCTGCCTTTTTGAAACATCATTTTCTTTACAAAAATCTTAAGTGAAATAGTAGTATGAATAGTATTGCTATTTTTCAGCCTGTAAAAGAAAATTTCAGAACTGAAATTGGGTTGAATAATACAGTTTTCTGACAGTAAATTGTTGAAATATCAATTTATGCCAGAATAGGGTCAAAAGAAGCAACTGTATCAGACGTCAAAATAGGGTCTGGAGCTCCCTTAAATACAATCTGGGTAAACGGCACAACAAAATATTGTTATGCAATAAATTTAAATCAAAAAACTCAAATATTAGTAATTTTATTTTAAATAAAATATTTTTAAGAAATTAATTGTAATAATAAATGTATTATGTATGATATTTTACACTATAAAAAAATAAAACTGCCCTCTAAAGGGCAGTTTTTCACATCGTTTAATTTTAAGGTTCTTAGTTTTTAATAAACCTCTTGGATGATTCTCCAATTTGAAGCATATAAGCACCTTTGATAAGATTGCTTACATTTACTGAGCCTCTCTGTAGTTTTCCTGAGTCAATTAGTTTTCCACCCATATCGAAAATCTTATAGTCTTCCGAAGTTGTATTGGAAATATAAAGTACATCTCTAACCGGGTTTGGATAAAGCTTAATATCTGTGATCAGATCTTTTGTGTTCTGAAGATCTCCTTTTCCTGAAGAAACGATATTAAGGGTATAATCTTCAACCTGGCCATAAGTGAAAGCTTCACATGATGAAGTAGGTATTGAGCTGTACTTCATCATCACTCTCATTCTTGTAGATCCCACAGTAGCTGTAGCTGGAATTGTAATAGATCCTGTAACCGGGCTGGTTGTAGAACCTGCTTTTGTCCATGCTAATTCTCCGCTGTCTGTAAAGTCGCCGTCACCGTTATAATCAATATAAACAGCATATGCTTCGCTATATTTTGTAGAAGTCCAAACCGGAGTGATAGAAATAGTGTAAGCACTTCCTCTTGTCACATTGGTAGAAACTGAAGTGAAGTTTTCATAACCTGCTGTTCCTGTAGAAGTGTTATTAATCGATCCGAATGTTACATTTCCGATTCTTTCATCCGCTGTATTGGATGCTGAAGAAGAGCAATATGAAACGGTTCCTCCTGAAAGAGTGGTAACGCTTACTGTATTGCTGGAAACGGAAGCATTTCCTGCTGCATCTTTTGCCTTAACAGAGAAAGAATACGTTGTTGCAGGAGTAAGTCCTGTTACGGTATACGTCGTAGAAGCTGAAGATCCTATTAATGAAGCACCCTGATAGATATCATATCCTGTAACTCCTACATTATCTGTAGCCCCTGACCATGAAAGGTTAGTAGTAGTAGCAGTTGTTCCTGAAGCAGCAAGGGTAGGAGCTGTAGGAGCAACGGTATCAGGTGTTCCGGAACCTGCATTTACAGAGATGTTGGCATTGTTTACATCAAAGAAAATGTGATTGGATCCTTTTACCATGATTCTTCCTGTCGTTGTAGTAGAGTTTGGAATAGTAACAGCCTGCGAACCGTCATTTGGAGTTCCCGCTAATAGAGTAGTCCAGTTATTTCCGCTGTCTGTTGACCAAAGAATATCTACATTGGCTGTATTGACACTATTGGCTGTAGTTCCGGCTACATCCCATGTGATTGTTTGAGAGCTCCCTCCGGCATAAGTGGTTGCTGAGTTTTGTGAAGTTACCAGGAATGGTCCTGCCGTTGAATTCACAGTGATTACAGCATCATCAGAATTATTTCCAGAACCTCCCGCTTTGTTGTCACGAACAGTAAATCTGAAGTTTAATGCTCTGGCCACTGAAGAAAGAGCTTCCACAGTGATTTCAGAACCCGCTGTAGTTGTAGCCCCCGTTAATACAGATGCCATTCTTGGAAAATATCTTGCTGGAGATGTTGTTGGAACCCATGATCTGAAGTTAGGTCCTGAAGCTTTTGTTGCGCTGGCTGCAGAACTTGCTCCTGTTTGGGAAGAAGAAGCATTGTCTATCTGCTCCCAGATGTAGGTTAAAGAATCTCCGTCAGCATCCGTTCCTGTACCTGTCAGTACGAATGGAGTTCCTTTTGGAATTGTATAGTCTAAGCCTGCGTTAGCTGTTGGAATAGAATTTCCTGTATTGGTATTGACAGAGCAGGTTTTAGCTTTAATGTTATTGGTGATCTGCTGAATGCTTATCGCATGGAAAAATGCATCAGAATGCGGTTGGATATCCTGACTGGTAATTCCTGCATACCCCATGATTGTTGATCCTGATCCCGGTTCCATATTGACACCTGTTCCTTCGTTGTTCATAGAGAAGGTGTGGTTTCCTCCGAACTGGTGTCCCATTTCGTGAGCCACATAGTCGATGTCAAAATTATCTCCTGAAGGAATAGCATCTGCCGGAGATGTGTATCCGCTTCCTTTGGATCCGTTTGTACAGATACAGCCGATGCAGCCTGCATTTCCTCCACCTCCTGAAGCACCGAACAAGTGTCCGATGTCGTAATTCGCTTCACCAATTACAGAAGTTAGAGTACTTTGCAATTGAGAATTCCAGCTGCTCATTCCTGAAGCTGCGGAATACGGGTCTGTAGAAGCATTGGTGTAGATTACAGCGTCATTGTTGGCGATCAGAACCATTCTTGCAGCAAAATCTTTTTCAAAAACACCGTTTACACGAGTCATTGTAGTATTCATTGCAGCCAAAGCCTGAGCTTTTGTGCCTCCAAAATAAGTGGTGTATTCTCCTGTACAGGATAGAGCCAGTCTGAATGTTCTCAGTTTGGCATCGTCAGCATTAGGTCTTGCAGCAAGGGCAGAGTTGGAAACCCCTTTCTGTGCAGCATCTACTACGGTACATTCAAACTTGTTAAGATCATCTTTTTTGTCAGATTTTCTGTACACTACATAAGTGGAAAGATCTTTAGTGTAAGGTTCGATGAATACTGCAGATTTATCACCATAAATTTCCATCGATGACAGTCCGAGTGGAGAAACACTGAAATAGACTGTAGAGTTAGGATCATCCAGACCTTCTCCCACATAGGATTTGATATCCGGATATTTTGCTGCCAACTCAGGGGCAAAATTGGAATTCTCCCTCACTTTAAAATTTTCCATTCTGCCTTCAGAATTGGGAAAAGAGATGATGAGTTCTGATTTTTCGCCTGCTGTAAGTCTTTTGGGAGCCTTTGCCAGAACATTTTTCAATCCGTTGATGTTCAGGTTGTACACCTTTGGATTGCTGATGCTGGATTTGTTTTCAAAAATCTCTGATGAAGCCTTTCTGGAGCCTTCGGACCAAAGACGGTCAGTCTGTGCGAAAGAAATACCCGAAATAAGGAGCATTCCAATCAGCGTTAATTGTTTTTTCATATTAAATATTAAATTTGATTGTGGAATATCAAAGCTAATAAAAAATATGTTATTGAAAACTAAATTTTTTAAGAAAATTTTAGACTTTCTATCTAATGTATTATGCAGTGCATTGAGTATAATTGAAAAGGCCTTTCTCTAAAAGAAAAATGACATATACCGCAGCATATGTCATTCTTAGTTTGTTCAATATAATATTTTCAATTACATTTTATCATCAGCAGTGGGACCGTAAAGCCCGGGAACTTTATTTCCGGTTGATCTTAAATAAACAACCAGC
Organism: Chryseobacterium sp. KBW03; assembly: GCF_003852415.1. Classification (NCBI taxonomy): domain Bacteria; kingdom Pseudomonadati; phylum Bacteroidota; class Flavobacteriia; order Flavobacteriales; family Weeksellaceae; genus Chryseobacterium; species Chryseobacterium sp. KBW03. The sequence goes on from NZ_QAJO01000003.1 coordinate 422,000, forward strand.
TCTCCTCTGTGATGGTACAAATGATTATAAAGAAAGCCTCTTATCACCTGAATCTTTGGAGACGGAGGGAAAAGTACATTCCCGTTCATTTCCATTTTCCACTCATTAAAATAAGTGTTTTCGTCAGAGTTCTCAAGAACTTTCTGTGCATTGGCAACATTTTCTTCAAATTTTGTTAAGATATTTTCAGCTTTTGAAATATCTCCTTTGTCATACTTATACGCACCCATATCAAAAGTATCCTGATTGAAAGTAGATTCGTACCAATTGTATACTTCAGCAATATGAGAAGCGAGCTGACCGGTTGTCCAGTTCTTTTCAGACGGTTTCCAGTCTAGTGCGCTGTCAGGGATTGCCTGTAAAATTTTTCTGGTGTTTTCAGCCTCGTGCAGAAATTCACCTAAAAGTGCCTGTTTAATCATTTGTATTTGTTTTAAAAGTTAAGATTATCTTGTGATATCTCTTCCAATTACCAGTCTCTGGATTTCAGAAGTACCTTCACCGATGGTGCAAAGTTTAGAATCTCTGTAGAACTTTTCAACAGGGAAGTCTTTTGTGTAACCGTATCCTCCGAAAATCTGAACAGCATTGTTGGAAATTCTCACACAAGCTTCAGAAGCATATAGTTTTGCCATAGCTCCTTCTTTTGTCATTTTTTGTTTAGCGTTTTTCAATGTAGAAGCTCTTTGGATAAGAAGTTCTGCAGCATCAATTTCTGTTGCCATATCTGCCAGCATAAAGTTGATTGCCTGGAAATCTGAAATTGGCTTTCCAAACTGATGTCTTTCTTTTGCATATTTCAAAGCAGCTTTATAAGCACCTCTTGCAGTACCTAAACTTAGGGCAGCGATAGAAATTCTACCACCATCCAACACTTTCATTGCCTGTTTGAAACCTTCTCCTACTTCTCCTAAACGGTGAGAATCTGGTACACGTACATTATCAAAAATCAGTTCTGCGGTTTCAGAAGCACGCATTCCTAATTTATTTTCTTTTTTCCCGGAAGTAAAACCAGGCATTCCTTTTTCTAAAACAAAAGCGGTAGAGTTATTCTTAGCCCCTATTTCTCCTGTTCTTGTCATTACTACGGCAATATCTCCTGAAATAGCGTGAGTAATAAAGTTTTTAGCTCCACTGATGATCCACTCATCACCATCCTTTACAGCTGTAGTAGACATTCCTCCTGAGTCTGAACCTGTGTTGTGCTCTGTAAGTCCCCAAGCTCCGATTACTTTTCCGGAAGCTAGCTGAGGAAGCCATTTGTGTCTCTGCTCTTCATTTCCAAATTCATAGATGTGGTTGGTGCAAAGTGAGTTGTGTGCTGCTACAGAAAGACCAATAGATGGGTCAACCTGAGAAATTTCGTCCAGAATAGTAACATATTCATGATATCCTAAGCCGGAACCTCCATATTGTTCAGGAACTACGATCCCCATGAAACCCATTTCACCTAATTGGTGGAACAGATCTTTAGGAAATGTTTGGCTTTCATCCCATTCCATAATGTTCGGTCTGATATTCTTTTCCGCAAATTCTCTAGCCGTCTCCGCTATCATTTTGATGTTGTCAATAGTCTCTGTATTCATATGATAATAATAGTTAGTTCCCAAAGATAACCAAATTGGCGGAATGCTAAAAAAAATTATTTCATTCATAATATTTAGAGGGCAATTCTATTAATTTTCAATTTTTTATATTTTAAAAATTAATACTTTCGTAATAAAATATTCTGCCTTTTGCGTTTTTTATTTCACTATTTTAGTCCCCCAATTTTTAAGGCATGAAAAAAATTCTACTTCCTATCATTTTAATTTCCTCTTATTTTTCTGCGCAGGCTCCTGCCGGATATTATAACGGAACAGCCGGATTGACGGGGTATGCCCTGAAATCGAAACTTCACGATATTATCTCGGAAAAAATGGTCAATTGGCATTATGATGATCTTAAATCGTTATATGGCCAGACTGATCTTGACAAATATTATGATCATGATGCTTCCAATACTCAGTATCTGCTGGATATCTATTCTGAAATCCCTTCTGGGCCGGATGCTTATGAGTATACATTAGATCAGTTAATAAGTACTGCAGGAGCAGAAGGACTAGGGTATAACAGAGAGCATATGATGCCGCAAAGTACGTTCAGTACAAGTTCATCAATCAGCGATTATCCAATGTATTCTGATCTGAATTTTATTATCCCGGCTGATGCAAGGATTAATCAGTTAAGGAATAACTATCCTTATGGAATAGGAAACAGTACGAATCATTATATTTTCAGCAATACTTCGAGGATGTCTAATGCGGCCATTCCCAATTATCCTTATACCGGAAGAGTTTATGAACCTATTAATGAGTTTAAAGGTGATATTGCAAGGACTTTATTATACTTTGCAGTGAGATATGAAGGGAAATTGGGTTCGTTTAATACGGCTTATAGCACATCTGCAAACATAACACCTGCTACAGACCAATGTCCGCTTGACGGAACAGAAGAAAGAGCCGTTGATCTTGCTTATGTTGCCATGCTGAAACAATGGAGTACAGCGGATCCTGTTTCTCAAAGGGAAATTGATAGAAATAACAGCATCTATACCATACAGAAAAACAGAAACCCATTTATTGATCATCCTGAATGGATTAATATAATTTGGTCTGAAACGCCGGACAGTGTTGCTCCGGCAGCTCCAGGATCACTGGTTTCAACCCAGCAGAATGCTTATTTTGTGAATTTGAACTGGACTGCTTCTCCTGATACCGATGTGCTGGGATACAGAGTGTATATGAATGGTTCCGCAACGCCTGTTGCAGTTACAAAAGGAACTTCTGTAAGTATCGATCACCTGAGTCCGTCAACCACTTATACTTTTACCGTAAAAGCTTTTGATAAAGGATATTTAGAATCTCCGGTCAGTAATACGGTTACAGCTTCAACAATTGCTTCGGATTCTTATGCTCCGGATCTTATGATTACAAAGTATATATCAGGAACCAATAACAGCAACAATACCATTAAGAATAACGCGCTGGAAATCGTTAATAAGACAGGGCATGAAGTTAATCTGAATAATTACAGGATTAATATTCAGTTTAAAAATAACAGCTCAGGAGCCATCTATAGTGGAGATACCTATGAACTGGAAGGTAAGGTAGGGAATAATGAAACTTTTGTTATTTTGAATCCAAAAGCTACTTTATCGTGTTATACCAATGATCAGGCAAGATTTGTAACAGCTTCTGATCCTTTGACGTTTACCGGAGGCAACTACGTAGAGCTTGCTTATAATAAGACGGTTACAATAGATGCTATTGGGGTAAAATATACAACGAACAATAACGGCAATGTATCTTTGTATAGAAAAAGTACAATCAATAAGCCTGCAGATACCTTTAATATCAGTGAGTGGGATTCTTATCCTTCTAATTATTGTCAAAATCTGGGTGGTACCCTGTCTGCTTCGGAATTGATTGCTTCTCATAATGAATTTACAATCTATCCAAACCCGGTTTATGATAACCTTTATGTAAAAGGAGAAACGGAAAAAATAAAAACAGCCCAAATTATAGATCTTTCCGGAAAAGTGATTTATATAGAAAAAGATCCGTTCAGAAATAAGAAAAACATTTCTGTACAAGGAATTCCGACAGGAATGTATTTCTTAAAACTTGATGAGAATGCCCATCAGTTTATCAAAAAATAAAAGCTTCTCAGTATTTAAATAATAATCATTTTTGTGACAAGCCAAACCTCACAGGTTTTTAAAACCTGTGAGGTTTATTTTTTATAATAGGTAAAGGAAGAAATGGCTTCACCTTGCCCTCGATGACGGTTTTAGCCCTGATAGAAGCGGTTACCCCGGAGCATGGCGGTAGGGTTGGAGGATTAAGGGGTTGGGATAGCAAGGAGCGAGGAGTATGAGCGGATAGCAGGAATAGCTTCTCACTAAAAAAATGAAAAAAAGTAGAGTTAAAGGAAATGTAATTTTAAAAATTTTCTCCGTTTTTTGTTTTTATATAATTTTGCAATTTTATATAAAGTCTTAAAAACCTTATGTTTACTGCATAATCGATATAAGTAGATTCACTAATAATCAATATCTATAAGTGTTTCTGCTTATATTTTTTATATATAAGTAATTATGCTTATATTTGCAGTATGATAGCGGTCATTACCGGTGATATTATAAATTCACAGCATGCGGATACTGAAGTTTGGATTACCAGACTAAAACATCTTCTCGAAAAATGGGGGAGCGCTCCTCTCACATGGGAAATCTACAGGGGAGATGAGTTTCAGTTCAAATGCAATATTGATGACGTTTTCTGGCGTTTTCTAGCCATAAAATCTCTTATTAAAAGTCAGGAAAATTTAGATGTAAGAATGGCCATAGGTATTGGTGAGGAAAGTTTTTCTTCTGAGAAGATCACTGAATCCAATGGTACCGCGTATGTCAATTCCGGCAGACTTTTGAATGACCTTAAAAATGACGGCCACACCGTGGCTATCAAAACATCCAGTGACCCGGTTGACAGAGATCTTAATATTCTGTTGAAATGGTCGTCTAAAGATTTTGATAACTGGACCATGGCTACGTCAGAGATTATTCATGAAATGATCATGAACCAGGATATTACGCAGGAAGATCTTGCCAAGAGATTTGCTATTTCACAGTCTTCTGTAAGCCAGAGACTGAAGCGAGCCAACTATGAGCTCATCGTGGAAACCAACCAGTATTTCAGAAAGAAAATCTCAGAACTATAGGCATGATCTTTATCAAACTCATATTGGCACATCTACTCGGAGATTTTATACTTCAGCCAAATTCATGGGTTGCAGATAAGGAAAATTATAAACTAAAAAGTAAGTTTTTATACTTTCATATTCTGATTCACATCGCTTTAAGCCTTATTTTTCTTTGGGATCTGCAGCTTTGGTGGGTGGCTGTTTTGGTGGGGATTACTCATTTTATGATAGATGCCGCAAAGCTTAGCTTTCAGAATGTAAAAACTAAAAAAACATGGTTTTTCATTGATCAGTTGCTGCATGTTCTGGTTATTGCGGGAGTTTCTTTTTATTTTCAGGAATTCAGCTTCAGCTTTTTACAAAATCAGGAATTTTTAAAGCTCATCATGGCTGCATTGTTTCTGACAACACCTGCTTCTATTTTTATCAAAATATTATTGTCATCCTGGACTCCTGCTCCGGATGGCCCCAACACTATTCAAACCGAATCTTTATCAAGTGCCGGAAAATATATCGGAATTTTAGAACGTCTGCTGGTTTTCACCTTTATCATGGTGAATCACTGGGAGGGCGTAGGGTTCATGGTAGCTGCCAAATCTGTTTTCAGGTTCAGCGACCTTGCACAGGCAAAACAGAGAAAACTTACGGAATATGTATTAATTGGTACACTGCTGAGTTTTGGGCTGGCTGTCTTAACAGGAATAATAATAAAATAAATCAATAAATCTAACTACAATTTAGAAAGTAAAATTATGAGTCAAAAGAAAGAAATGTTGTACGAGGGGAAAGCAAAACAGGTATTTGCTACCGATAATCCTGATGAAGTAGTAGTGCGTTTCAAAGACGATGCTACAGCATTTAATGCTCAAAAGAAAGGTCAGGTTGATCTGAAAGGGGAAATGAACAATGCTATTACAACCCTTATTTTTGAATATTTAAATGAAAAAGGGATCAAAACTCATTTCATCAAACAATTGGACGAAAGAGAGCAGTTGGTAAGAAAAGTATCTATCATTCCTTTGGAAATGGTAGTGAGAAACTACTCTGCAGGAAGTATGGCACAAAGATTAGGAGTGGAAGAAGGAATAAAATCTCCGGTAACGATCTTCGATATCTGCTACAAAAAAGACGAATTGGGAGATCCGCTTATCAACGATCACCACGCTGTTTTCTTAGGTGCTGCTACGTATGAAGAGCTTGACGAAATGTATGAGCTAACTTCAGACATCAACGAGATCCTTATCGACCTGTTTGACAAAATCAATATCATCCTGGTAGATTTCAAAATCGAACTGGGTAAAACTTCAGACGGAGAAATCATCTTAGCTGACGAAATTTCTCCTGATACTTGCAGACTATGGGATAAAGATACCATGAAAAAATTAGATAAAGACAGATTCAGAAGAGACTTAGGAGAAGTTACTGAAGCTTATGTTGAGATCTATAACCGATTGAAGAACTTACTTGCAAAATAATTTTAGAAATTAGAAGTTAGATATTAGAAATTAGTATGAAATCGCACCGGATAGAAGATTTGAAAGTCTGGAACAAATCAATGGCTTTAGTTAAAGAGGTTTATGTGATCTCAGCTGAATTGCCAGTGGAAGAAAAATTCGGACTACAATCTCAAATCAGAAGATGTGCTGTTTCAATACCGTCTAATATTGCAGAAGGAGCCGGAAGAAATAATAAAAATGAATTTTACCAGTTTCTCGGAATTGCGTTTGGTTCTACCTATGAACTACAAACACAGCTTCAGTTATTGATTGATTTGAATTTTATTTCTGAAACAAAAATAGCTCCCTTAAAAGAACTTTTAGCTGAAATTCAGAAAATGATCTATTCATTAAAAGCAAGTTTAAAATTATAATTGAAGTTAACTTAGACTAATTTCTAACATCTAATATCTAACTTCTAATCATTAGAAAAAATAGAAATGAAAAGTTTAGACATTCATAAAAGTGAATATTTAAAACAGTTTGAAACCCAGACTTACGGGAGAAATCTTTTCAGAACTCAGGAAGAGGAAAGATTGGATGCTCCTAATGAAGAATGTGGGATCTTCGGATTGTATTCGGATAATGATCTGGATACTTTCTCTCTTTCACAGTTCGGGCTTTTTGCATTACAGCACAGAGGTCAGGAGGCTTGTGGTATTTCCGTTTTAAAAGATGGAAGAATTACCAACATGAAAGACGAAGGACTGGTTTTAGATGTTTATAAAGACATTCAGGAACCTGAAACTTTTATGGGAAATTCTGCAATTGGGCATACCCGTTATACCACTGCAGGAGATAAAAAGAAATATAACTTCCAGCCATTTTTCGCGAAAAACGAATATGACCAGATTATACTTTCTATAGCACACAATGGTAACCTTACCAATGCGAGAGAACTAAAAACAGAATTAGAAGCTGAAGGCGTGGTTTTCAGAGCTACATCCGATTCTGAGGTGATCCTGAGACTGATCCAGAAAAACCTTGATTTAGGTCTCCGTGGAGCGATTAAAGCAACGATGGAAAAGATCGAAGGAGCTTATTCTGTTGTTGGGATGACAAGAAACAAATTCTTTGCATTCAGAGACTTCAACGGAATTCGTCCATTGGTGTTAGGAGCTATCGACGAAAGATCTTACGTAGTTGCTTCAGAGTCTGTTGCACTGGATGCAGTAGGAGCTCAGTATGTACGTGATATCCTTCCGGGAGAGATCATTTATACCAATGAAAACGAACCTGGAAAACTTCACTCTTACATGATGGATGAGGCGAAAGGAAAGCAGAGAATCTGTTCTTTTGAATACATTTATTTTGCAAGACCTGACTCTACCTTAGAAAACATCAATGTATATGAGATCAGAGAAAAATCAGGGGAGAAGATCTGGGAGCAGGCTCCTGTAGATGCCGATTTGGTTATTGGGGTTCCGGATTCCGGAGTTCCGGCTGCAATTGGTTTCTCTAAGGCTTCAGGAATACCTTTCCGTCCTGTTTTGATCAAAAACAGATATATCGGAAGAAGTTTCATCGTTCCTACGCAGGAAATGAGAGAAAGGGTAGTAAACCTTAAGCTGAACCCGATCATCTCTGAAATGAAGGATAAGAGAGTAGTTATCATTGATGACTCTATTGTTCGTGGGACAACATCAAAAAGACTGGTTAAAATTTTAAAAGATGCAGGCGTAAAAGAGATCCACTTCAGAAGTGTTTCTCCACCTATTATTGCTCCATGTTATCTGGGAATTGATACTCCGTCTAAAGATGATTTGATCTCTGCGAATATGACTACAGAGGAACTTAAAAACTATCTGGGAGTAGATTCTTTAGAGTTTTTAAGTATTGATAACCTGAAAACTATTTTAGGATCTGCTAATCACTGCTTCGGATGCTTTACTGAAGAATATCCGGTAGAAAAAGGAGAGGAGGTAGAATTATTCAACTAATATTTTTATTGAAATATAAAAACAAAAAGAGTCAGGGCTGTCCCTGGCTCTTTTGTTTTATAAATGTAGCAAAAGCTTAATATTCCTGTATTATACAGTACACAGCGAAGTTTTAATTTTGTCAGATTAAAACTTCAGGATATGAAAAACGCATTTTTGACGGGTATTTTTCTGGTATGTGCCCAACTTTATTCTTCACAGTCTTTCGACAAACAGGCACACCGCGGTGGAAAATCTCTTTACCCCGAAAATACGATCCCGGCCATGAAGAATGCTCTGAAAATGAATATCACAACACTGGAAATGGATCTGGCTATCACCAAAGACAAAAAGGTAATTCTTTCTCATGATTCCTTCCTTTCTCCTGAATTGGTCACAAAGCCGGATGGAACCTATATTCCAAAAGACTCAGGTTTTTATTATAAAATCTACGAGATGCCTTATGCAAAGATTAAAACTTTTGATGTAGGGTTAAAGAAATTGAATAATTATCCTGATCAAAAGAAAATGAAGGCTCAAAAACCTCTCTTTTCAGACGTCATAGATGCATGCGAGTCGTATGCCCGTGAATTGAAAAGACCACTGCCTTTTTATAATATAGAAACTAAGACCCGCCCGTTCTCAGATCATATATTTCATCCCGAACCGAAAGAATTTGTTGATCTGATGATGAAGATTATCATAGAGAAAAAAATCCAGGATAGGGTCATTATTCAGTCTTTTGATCCAAGAACACTGGAGATCCTTCATAAGCAATATCCTAAAATCATGACCGCTTTGCTGGTAGAAAAAGTGGATGATAAAAAGCTGACGCAGCAGCAGGCTTATTTTAAAAATATTCCTGCAGAAAAATTTAAGATGTATCCTGACCATCTGAATGGAGTATCAGGAGATATGAAATTCCTGAGTTTTACCCCGACTATTTACAGTCCTGATCATACTCTTGTTACTCCCCAGTTAATAAAGGAATGTCATGCATTAGGGATGAAAGTGATTCCCTGGACTGTAAACTCAAAAGAGAGATTACAGGAATTAAAAGAGATGGGAATTGACGGTGTAATCAGTGATGATCCAAGAATATTTGAGTAAACATTTACATAGCTGTACTTACAATAATAAATAGCCGGAAGAAATTCTTCCAGCTATTTTATGCGTGCAGATGGCTGCACTTGGGGTTAAAAATTGGTTCTATAATTAAAATTTATAGTTCAAACCTAACTGAAATACTCTGTTGTTATTTTCAGCAGCAGGTCTGCTCTTATCGATTTTTGTCAAGCTGTTTACATATCTTGCACTGATCCCGATATTAGAAGTGATATCATACCCTAGACCAAGACCTAAACCAAAATTGAACTGGTTGATCATGTCTTTGTCGATATCTGAAGAGTGAGAACTTGAAGTGGTTGTAGTAACACCACCAGTAGTACTTGCTACTGTAGTTTCTCCTTTGTTTTTTCCATTAATGAAATAACTGAATTCAGGTCCTGCTTCAATATAAAACTTATCAGTAGGTCTCATTTGAACCATTAATGGAACTGAGATATAGTTCATGTTTACTCTACTTTGTGCTTTAGTTTTTACATTCGTTACTCCATTGTCAGTTTCTGTAGAATAAAGTACATCTTTTGCCCCCATTTGGTTGTATAATACCTCTGGTTGGAAGCTGAATTGTTTTGAGATTGGAATATTAACGAATACACCCGCGTGGAAACCTAGTTGTTGAGTGTTGATTCCGAATTTCTGTTGACTGAAGTATGCCGAGTTTCCCCCTGCTTTAATCCCGAATCTAATAGGTTGAACATCTTTTTTTAGCGGTGATGCATTTACTGTTTTTGTTTCTGTTTCCTGAGCAAAAGCCAACGTACCAGCAGTTAATGCTAATCCTAAAAATAACTTCTTCATAATTTTATTTTTTAATTTTACTATTTGTGTGTCGTATGATTTATCATCAGACTCGTATTATTTTGCAAATTGCTTGCCAAAGTTGAAAAATGCTTATTTATAGGGCTTTCCAGGTGGTTTTCAGAAAGTGTTTTTTTCAATCATTTGTCACTTTTTGATGAATAAATGGCTTGCCAAACTTAATATTTTATGAAAAAAATTCAATAGTAAAAAAACTTGATTGTTGATAATAGAAATAGTGAAAATTTAAAAACCCAAAACTGTTTTTAGAAAAATAATGAATTATCCGGATGGTTTTTAACACTAGAAATAAAAAATACCGAACTTAAAAGTCCGGTATCAATTTTGAAAATAATAAATATCTCTATTTAAACTTATAAGCTACTCCAATCTGAAGCGCATTATTTCTTACCTTATCTTCTTCTTGGTTGTATTTGTAAACTTCAGTAATACCAGCCGTAAATCTTGCTGTAACAGCAAAGTTTTGAGTAAAGTAATACCCGGCACCGATGCCTATTCCCAGGTTGAAGCGGTTAAAGAGACTTTTTGAAATGTTTTTTGAAACATGTTCAGTATGGTCAATGGTTACTGAATTTCCGGTAGTCTCGATAGTGGTTAAGTCTCCTTTTGTTTTTCCTCCTAATAAGTAACCAAATTCAGGACCTGCTTCCACATAAAGCTGAGGAAGAATATTATACTGAACCATTACAGGAAGACTAAGATAATTGAGTGTTGTACTGTAATCATAGTGCTGTGTTTTTCTATAATTACCAGAACTTGTTCTGTAGTTGTAATCTGATTTTGATCCCAGCTGGCTGAAAAGAAGTTCCGGCTGAATGCTAAATTTCGCTGAAACCGGAATATTTGCGAATACTCCTGCATGAAAACCAACTTTCATTTTTTCATTGTTATCATATTCATAGCCGTCTCCTCTGGTCAATGTTGAACCATTTAATCCTGCCTTAACTCCAAATGTAACAGGAGATGAAGGAGAAGCTGTCTGAGTTTTTTCTTGTGCGTTTGCAAAAAGAACACTTGTGAATGCAAGCGCTGCAAAGAATTTCTTCATGATTTAAAGTTTTAATTTAATTTTTCTTCATTGCGACAAAACACCTGCCACAAACAGGGAATGTGATAAAAATCATGCAGTAAGCGAAAAAGTCAGGCTTAAACAAATAAACCTGACTTTTTCTATTGAAATCAAAATGTATCTTAATTATATAAACAAAATACGTTTCAGTATTCTGCTGTGCACTCTAATGTAGTTTTCGGTAAAAAGTTTATAATGGTAATAGTTAGATTTCAGTTTTGAAATTCAATTGATTGTTCAAAAGAATCAACACTTATTTCATTGTAAAAACAGAAACCGTAAGTTGAGGATTTCCGAAATAGAGTACAATCACTACTCTGTACGCAAATTTCTTGCCAAAATAGATGTCAAATAAAAAAGCCGGATAAAATTAATCCGGCTTTGTATTGAATATAATGTTTTGCTGTCTGAAAACTGAATTCAGCTTTTAGAATTTATAAGCTAAACCTACCTGGAATACTCCGTTTCTTGAAGCATCACCAGTATTGTTTTTAGGAACATCAGATAATCCAGCGGTATATCTTACATTCACTCCGATATTTTGTGTGAAGTAATATCCAGCTCCAAGACCAATTCCGAAATCAAAAGTTTTGAAACTATCTTTAACATCTATAGATGTACCGTTAGCTTTTCCTTTAGCACTGATAAGGAAACCGAATTGAGGACCTGCTTCTACATATAAGTTAGGAATCAGGTTGTACTGTAACATTACCGGTACTGCAATATAGTCCATGTTCAATTTCACATCACTGTTAGACTTAGCTTTAGCACCCATACCACTGTATAATACTTCCGGTTGTACAGAGAAGTCCTGTGCTACTGGAATGTTTGCAAAAACACCTCCATAAAATCCCGCTTTTGAATTTAAATCACTGTTAGAAATGCTAGAAACGTTAAGACCTGCTTTTACTCCAAATCTAACTGGAGAAGATGAAGCAGTAGAAGTAGAAGTCTTCTGAGCGAAAGTGAAAGTACCTGCTACTAAGGCAAGGCCTAAAATTAACTTTTTCATAAGTTTTATATTTTAATAGTTTTTAAGTTTTATTTAACGTTTCATTAAGAAACAAACTGTGTGCCAAAGTTGATGAATGTTTTTAACTTGTTGTTTTAAAGGTATTTATTTAAGTGAACGTCTTGCTTTTGTATAAAAAATCCGGGCTCATTTTGAGCCCGGATCTACTTTAATTATAAAAACTTGTCGTAAAAAGCTGATAATGCTTTAGAATTTGTAATTTACTCCTACCTGGAATACATTGTTTTTTACAGAACCTGATCTGTCATATCCATAGTGATATCTTTGACCTTTATTTACAATATCAGATAATCCTGCAGTATATCTCACATTCACACCGATGTTTTTGGTGAAATTATAACCTGCACCCAATCCGATTCCAAAATCAAAACCTCTGGTTGCATCTTTAAGCTGTAAACTTGATACATCGTTTTTCAACCTGGCATCCGTTAAGAAACTAAATTGAGGACCTGCTTCTACATAAAAGTTAGAAAGCGGTTTGTATTGAAACATTACAGGAATCGAAACATATTCTAAATTAAGTTTTGCATTACTGCCTCCCTTTTCTTTTGCTCCCACAGTACTATACAATACTTCCGGTTGAATAGAAAAATCCTTTGATACAGGAATGTTCACAAAAACACCACCATAAAATCCCGCTTTTGAATTCATATCCATATTAGATAGGTTGGATACATTAAGTCCTGCCTTTAAACCGAATTTGATTTTAGATGAAGATGGTGCTGATGAAGCAGTTGTTTCAGTTGAAGTGGATGTGCTTTGAGCAAAAGTAAAAGTACCTGCAATAAGAGCCAGGCCTAGAAAAATCTTTTTCATAGATTAGTTTTATTTTTATGTTGTTTAACATCCGACAATCAACAAACAATATGCCGTGAATCCCATGGATAAAGAATTTATCGTTTCTTTAACAGATGCAAAAATCAACATTTTGGGAGGTATGTTTAGTCTTTTGTGAACTCAATAAAAATTTAACATAAAAAAAGACCAGATTAAAAAATTAATCTGATCTTTTCTATTGAATATAAAATTTGTTAGTGAATGTATAAGCTTATTTAAATTTATAAGCTAAACCTACCTGGAATAGGTTGTTTCTTGTAGCATCAGATCCGCTAGGTCTGTTTTTCGCTACATCTGTTAAACCTGCCACATATCTTGCAGTAAGTCCTAAGTTCGGTGTGAAGTAATATCCAGCACCAAGACCGATACCAAAGTTGAATGTGCTTAGATTGTCTTTGTAGTTATCTGTAGTAGATGACTGTCCATTAGATTCATTTTTGAACTTGTTCTTAGCACTTACCATGAAACCGAATTCTGGTCCTGCTTCTACATAAAGATCAGGGATCAAGTTATACTGGAACATTACCGGAACAGTAATATAATCTAGTTTAGTAGAAGCTGAATATTTTGTTCCTGCTAAAGTATAATCAGATTTATTACCGTATTGTGAGTATTGCACCTCCGGTTGAACACTGAATGAACTTGCTAATGGAATGTTTGCAAATACACCTGCGTTGAATCCTATTTTAGATTTCTGATCGTCTAGACCACTATCTTTTGAAAGTGAAGATACGTTCATCCCACCTTTTACCCCGAATGTTACTGGGTTAGAAGAAGATGTGTTTGTTGTCTGTTGAGCGAATGCGAATGTTCCTGCAGTTAACGCTAATCCTAAAATTAACTTTTTCATAACTTTAATTTTTTTAAATTTTACTCTTTCTTAATTTTAAATTTTACTACTTGTTCAGCTTTTCAGTTGAACGCAGAGTATCTTTCAAATTGCTTGCCAAAAATCTTTTTTATGAGTAAAATCAATAAAAAAATCACTTAGTGTTTAAGTGATTTTTTTAATATATTATTGATTAACAGTGTTTTATTTGTTTAAATAAACATTTGTTTAGAAGGCGTTTAAATTGACAATTTTGTTAAACAATACCTTTTAAAGTAGGTTTGATTTCCAGAAAATAATTAAGCATTATTCAATTTTCGGTAAAAAGATAACGACTCAAGGATGTTTTCCTGGCTGCACTGATGGTCATAGTTACAAGAACCGATTCCTGAAAGCAGGGAAAAGTTGATTTTTCGGTCTGTATTCTTTTTATCATTCAATAATAATGCGGTGATGTCTTCATCTTTAAAATCACTGATGTCAAGATATGGATAGTATCTCTGGATATTTTCAATGATTGCTTTTGCATCTTCTTCAGAAATAAGGTTCTCAAGATAAGCAAGGTGAGCTTCGGCAATCATTCCCATGGCAACTGCTTCTCCATGCAGGATGGGATTTCCCTGCTGTAAGCACAAACTTTCTACTGCATGACCTATTGTATGGCCAAAGTTCAGGGTTTTTCTAATGTTTTGTTCATGGAAATCCTGATCTACCACAGTTTGTTTAATATTCATAGAAGCTTGAATATGGGGAACTACCGTTTCAACTTCCAGTTTACGGATCTGAATCAGCTGATCCCAATGATTTTTATCAGCAATTAATCCGTGTTTCAGCATTTCAGCGAATCCACTTCTTAATTCTTTAAAAGGCAATGTTTCCAGAAATTTTGGGAAAATAAAGATCTGTTCCGGGAAAGCGAAAGTTCCCACCATATTTTTATAGTGCATCAGATCAATTCCTGTTTTTCCTCCTATAGAAGCATCACACATGGATAAAAGGGTAGTAGGGATATTGATAAACTGTATTCCTCTTTTATAGGTAGATGCAACAAATCCTCCCATATCAGTGATCACACCACCTCCAAGGTTGATAACCAATGCCTTTCTGTCTGCCTGCATCTCTGTCAAAATTTCCCAAAGCTGATTGGCAGTCTGGATATTTTTCATTTCCTCACCCGCTTCAATCTCTAAAATCTCAAAGCCAAGATCTGTTTCCATATTTCCTAAAAGAATAGGAAGGCAGTATTCATGTGTATTTTCATCTACCAGGATGAAAATTTTACTGAAAGTTTTTTCGTGAAGAAACGTATTGAGCTGAGAAAAATTATCGTTTAATATTGTTATCATCTTCGATTTTATGTAAAGTTAAAATGTAAACTATATTGCAAAGTTATGATTCTTAATTTTTAACTCGTAACTAAATTACTATCTTTGCAGAAATTTTTAGAATGAGCAGAGATAATAATAATTCAGACAGACCAAAGAGACCAAGAATTTCAACCAAGAAAAGTTCTGATGATTCTCGTGCTTCCAGATCTGGAAATTCTTCAGGATCAAAGTCTTTCAAGAAACCTTTTGCTAAAGAAGGAGGAAGAAAAGGCCCAGAACATCAAGGATCCAACTCAAGATTTGAAAAGAAACCTTTCAAAAGAAATACCGATAGTGCAGAAAACTCGAATGACGATTCTGGTTCAAAATCTGAAAGAAAACCTTATATCACGAACAAAAGTGAGGGCTATGAGAAAAAATCTTTTGGAAAACCTAAAAGAGGCGGAAGAGAATTCGATACCAGAGATAAGTATGAAAGAGGCAGCCTGAAATACGGAAGAAGACCCTCTAGCGGAGATGAAAGAAATGAAGACAAAACAAGATCTTTTGTACAGAAAAGGAGATTGAATAAAATCGAAAAAGACGTTCATAAAGACACTATCCGTCTTAACAAGTATATCGCTAATTCCGGGATCTGCAGCAGAAGAGAAGCTGATGAACTGATTACTCAGGGATTGGTGGAAGTAAACGGAAAAGTTGTCAATGAAATGGGGTACCAGGTACAGAAAACTGACAGAGTAGTTTTCGACGGACAGAATATTACTCCTGAAAAGCCTGTATATGTACTTTTAAATAAGCCGAAAGGCTATATTTCTACTACGAAAGACGATAAAGCAAGAAAAACTGTAATGGATCTTGTAGCCAATGCTTCTCCTTACAGACTTTTCCCGGTTGGAAGACTGGACCGTTCTACAACAGGAGTTATTTTGTTAACGAATGACGGACACATGACTAAAAAACTTACGCATCCATCTTTTGATGCTAAAAAGATTTATCATGTAACGCTGGATAAAAAGCTTACGGCTGAAGATCTACGTCTTATTGCTGAAGGGATCCGTCTTGATGAAGGAGTTGCTGTTGTTGATCAGATTTCATACATTGAAGGGAAACCTAAAAATGAGATCGGAATTGAGATCCATATCGGATGGAACCGTGTTGTCAGAAGAATATTCCAAAGATTAGGATATGAAGTAGAATCTTTAGACAGAGTAATGTTTTCCGGATTAACGAAGAAGAATATCAAGAGAGGACACTGGAGAATCCTTACAGAGCTGGAAGTAAACAACCTTAAAATGTTGTAATGAAAATGATAAATGATGAGTTGTGAATTTTAGATTCAGGATTCTGATTTATTTCTTTATTTTCAAACAATAATTTTAAATTGAAAAATAATAAGACGTTGATTAATTTCAGCGTCTTTTGTTTTTTAGCTCGGATCTATAGGTTCCTTAACAAGAAAAGCGCAGAAAAATCTACGCTTTTGTTTTATATGTCTATGAATGATGAAATCTCAATATTGTAAAATTTCATCATTGATAATTATCCTAGTACTGTCACACCTTTTTCGATCATTTCATAGATTGCATCTCTTGCATTATCTGGTTTTACGTTTACAGCACGTGTCCCGTTGAAATGAAGGCAGGTAACATATCCGTTGGCTACGGCATCTAAAGAGGTGAATTTAACGCAATAATCTAATGCCAATCCTACAATTTCCACCAATTGGATGTCGTGATATTTTAAGAAATCATCCAAACCGGTTTTCATAAAGTGATTATTGTCCTGGAAACCGCTATAGCTGTCAATTTCAATATTTTTACCTTTCTGTATAATATGTGTTACCTTATCTCTGTTCAGATCTTTGTGGAATTCTGCTCCAAAAGTTCCCTGAATACAGTGATCAGGCCACATAAACTGAGGAACACCATTTAAAATAATACTTTCTCCTACCTTTCTTCCATTACTGCTTGCAAAGCTTTTGTGACCTACAGGATGCCAGTCCTGCGTTAAAACCACCTGATCATATGCATTTTCCTCCATCAGAAGATTGATATATGGAATAATTTCGTTGGATCCAGGGACTGCAAGTGCTCCGCCTTCACAAAAATCATTCTGTACATCGACTATTATTAACGCTTTTTTCATATTTTGATTCTCGAATTTTTGATAAATTTACAAAACTAATCTTCAAAAATTTGTCCAAAACTGAATTATCGGACAAATCGGCAAAATAAATTTTCAGTAAAGACAGGATAAGAGAACTAGAAATTAAAATAATTGAACTTTATTGATAGAGGAGCAGCTTTCAAAGCATAAACCAAATATCAATAGCTTATCTTTGCCATAAATAAGTATTTTATGTCATTTGAGTCTTTAGGATTATCACACAATATTATTCGTTCTGTCAACAAATTGGGGTATTTGAAGCCATTTCCAATACAGGAGCAGGCGGTGCCTGTTATTTTGCAGGGGAAAGATCTGATGGGTATTGCACAGACAGGTTCCGGAAAAACGGCTTGTTTTGTGATGCCGATTTTAGAAAAATTACAGAATTCGGAAGTTAAGAAAGACCGTAATGTTCAGGTCTTAATATTGGTGCCTACCCGTGAATTGGCAATTCAGATTGATGAGGTTTTCAGAGCCTTTACAGAAAATCTTAAAAGGGAGATTCGTACGATGGCAGTTTATGGAGGGGTTTCTATTAATCCACAGATGAAAGGAATGTTCGGAGTAGAGGTTTTGATCGCAACTCCCGGGCGTTTATTGGACCTCATTGATCATAATGCATTGAGTATTTCAGGAATTCAGCACCTGGTAATTGATGAAGCAGACAAAATGTTTCAGCTAGGTTTTGGCGAAGAAATGAATAAGCTTTTTGCAATGATGCCTGTCGTGAAACAAACCACTTTGTTTTCGGCAACTTTAAATGATAAGGTTGCTGAGATGAAAGAACGTTTGTCCATTAATCCTGTCATTATTGAAATTAAGAAAGAAGAAGTTGAAATTGATAATATAGAGCAGCTGGCTTATCATGTTTCTCCTGAAAATAAAGGTCCTTTTTTACGCTATCTGATTAAAGAAAAGAAAGTTGAAAAAGCATTGATTTTTGTTTCGTCTACAAGATCTGCAGATAACTTGGTAGAAAAGCTTAAAAAGAATAAAATTAAAGCCGTAGCCATCCACAGTCAGAAATCTCAGGGTGCCCGTAGAAATAACCTTGAAGAATTCAAAGTAAACGGAGCTCAGATTTTGGTTGCTACAGACTTAATAGGGCGTGGAATTCACATCGAATCATTACCATGTGTCATCAATTACGAATTGCCGCGTTCGCCTTTAGATTATATTCACCGTATTGGTAGAACAGGGCGTGCCAATGAAAAAGGAACGGCTATTAGCATTCTGACTGATGATGAACTGCAGCATTTCAGAGTCATTCAAAAGAAAATGGGTAAAAAAGTTACTCTGCAAAGAACAGAAGGTATTGATTTACACGGGTATTAATATCTGATTTAAAATATAGAAGGCTTCAGTTGTAAAGATTGAAGCCTTTATTATTTTCTGCCCTGTAAATTGTTATAGGTACAATTAATACTTTCTTCACCTTAGATTCTTGAATTTTTGATAAATTTACACACGCTGATATTTACAAATCGTCCAAAAAGTTATAATCGGACGAATCGGCAGTATTAAAAAAAATAAAACCTTGAGCAATGAGTGATTTAGAGAAAAAAAAGTTTCCGATAGGACCGTTTGAAGCTCCCGAGAACATCTGTGACACCACGTTGGATACTTACATCAAAGTGATCAAAGATTTTCCCGGCAGACTAAAAAACCTCATTGAGCATTTTACAGACGATCAGCTGGACACTCCTTACAGGGAAGGAGGATGGACTGTTAGGCAGCTTGTGAACCATCTTTCAGACAGTCACATGAACAGTTTTATCCGTTTTAAACTGGCTCTTACGGAAGATAATCCTACCATAAAACCTTATGATGAGGCTAAATGGGCAGAGCTTCAGGACAGCTATCATATGCCTGTAAAACCGGCCATGAGAATGCTGAAAGGAACTCATCAAAGATGGGTTGTACTCCTTAAAAGTCTTACAAATAAACAATTTGAAAGAACATTTCATCACCCTGAGCACAACAAAAATTATAATTTAAGAGAGAGTCTTGCTTTATATGTCTGGCACTGTAATCACCATTTTGCTCATATTGAAAATCTGAAGAACGAAAAAGGTTGGTAAGAAAGCAACTTAATAATCCAATATGTTATAAGGAGATTGTAAACAGAATTTCCAAGTTATCTGAAAAATCCCAAGGAAAATGGGGTAAAATGGACGCGTCCCAAATGCTAAAGCATTGTGACCTAGTTCTTCAGGTAGCTTTGAAAAAAGTAGACCTTC
This sequence comes from Chryseobacterium sp. KBW03, assembly GCF_003852415.1. Classification (NCBI taxonomy): domain Bacteria; kingdom Pseudomonadati; phylum Bacteroidota; class Flavobacteriia; order Flavobacteriales; family Weeksellaceae; genus Chryseobacterium; species Chryseobacterium sp. KBW03. The sequence goes on from NZ_QAJO01000003.1 coordinate 441,604, forward strand.
CCCGGATCAATGTCCTGTTTGAGACAATAGGAGTCTTTACAAAAGTAGAAATGTATGTTTTCAATAATGGAATTCCAAGAAACATGCCTACTTTTCAAAAACTAATCGTTAATTTTGAGTGTGATTTTGATGAATCAAAAACCAATCTACTGAAAACGCTGGAGGAGTTTCGGGAGGCTTGTGCAAAAAGCAACCTGCCCAACCGTCACAGATTATTCGGAAATATGACTGAAAAAGACTGGGAATTTTTAGAATACAAACATCTTGATCATCATTTAAAACAATTTAGTGTATGAGTTTTTTTGATAAAATATTCGGTGGAAAGAGCGAAACCCCTGATCAGAAATCGTTCTGGAAAAAGATAGAATCTGAAGAAGATCTGAAAAAAGCTATAGAAGATTCTTTTCAGAATAAAATAGCAATATTTAAACATTCGACAAGCTGTTTCATCAGCAAGACTGTACTGAAAAACTTTGAAAGAGAAGTTGAACATTCAGATAAGCCGGTTAGTTTATATTATTTGGATTTGCTGGCCAACAGGGCTATTTCAAGTAAAATAGCGGTAGAGCTTGGGGTACGGCATGAAAGTCCGCAGCTGATCGTTATAGAGAATGGGAAGCCTATCAATAATGCATCACATCAGGATATTTCTTTAAGCCAGATTGTATCATGAAGAATATAAATAATTATCTAGCCAAGGTTTTAAATGTTCCTCTTCAGAACGTTAATACCTGTAGTCTGCATTATGAAGTAAAGAAGATCCCTAAAAATCAGTTTCTTCTTCAGTACGGTGAGATATGCCGTCATATATTCTTTGTAGAAAAAGGACTGATAAAGATGTATTCCATTGATAAAAACGGAAAGGAACATATTATACAGTTTGCTCCGGAAAGCTGGCTGATTTCTGACCGAAGCAGTCTTTATTTCAATGAAAAATCCATTTATTATATAGAAGCGGTGGAAGATTCGGAAGTGCTGTTTCTGCATCCTGATTTCTTCAACAAATTGGTAGAGCAGTTCCCCAACAGTATTGAAAGAAGTGATTTTCTCCTTCAGAAGCATATCAGAAGCCTTCAGAACAGAATCAATTCATTACTGGGAGAGACTGCGGAAGAAAGGTATATGAAGTTCATCAAAATGTATCCGGATTTGCTCTTGAGAGTTCCGCAATGGATGATCGCTTCTTACCTTGGGATTACTCCTGAAAGTCTGAGCCGTGTAAGAAAAGAACTGGCGAGAAAAAATTTCGTTCCGGATAACAAATAGAAAAGGCCGGAAGAGGGAAGAGGGTGCTTGAAGTTCTAGTGAACACAAAAGAACTTAGGGAGCTATTAAGACATTATCAATAAGAATTGATATAATTTAAGACACAATAACTTCCGTCTTCCAGCCTCTATCTTCCTTATTTCAAATAAATTTTTTTTGCAAGATTTCCGACCTGTCTGAGTTTTGTCTGTGTATTTTCCGTCCAGGGAAGCCCTATACAAAGCCTCATACAGTTTTCAAACTGCTCCTGAAAGGTAAACATTCTTCCGGGAGCTATACTTATATTTTGTTTGATGGCCAGATCGTATAACTCCGTTGTGCGTATCTTCTTGTCAAACTCTACCCATAATGATAATCCTCCCTGCGGACGGCTGGTTTTGGTACCTTCCGGGAACGATTCTGCAATGGTCTGAACATAGTTCTGGTAATTGAACTGTAATGTTCTGCGAAGCTGCTGGAGGTGTTTTTCATATTTTCCGGATTTCAGAAAGTTGGCCACTGCTTCATTCACAATTGAAATAGATGAAGTGGAGTGCAGGAGTTTAAGTTTCATGATTTTATCTTTATATCTTCCCGGAGCAATCCATCCCACACGATATCCCGGTGCCAGTGTTTTTGAAATAGAACTGCAATACAGTACACTTCCGTCTTTATCGAAAGATTTACAGCATTTTGGACGTGTAGATCCGAAATAAAGATCTCCATAGACATCATCTTCAATCAATGGAATGTTGTTTTCAGAAAGTATTCTTACAATTTCCTTTTTGTTTTCATCCGGCATACAGCTTCCCAAAGGAGAGTTGAAATTGGGAATAAGCAGACACATATTTATTTTGGGAATTACCTTCTTCAAAGCCTCAATTTCTATTCCGGTAGTGGGATGAGTAGGAAGTTCCAGGACTTTTAAGCCCAATCCGTTGGCCAGCTGTAGAATTCCGGGATAACAAGGACTTTCAATTGCAATCGTATCACCAGGCTTTCCCAGCGCCATTAAGCAGAAAGATAAAGCATTCATCCCGCCATTGGTTGTGATCAGATCATTTTCACTCAAATTTCCGCCCCATTGTAAAGAACGTATGGCGATCATTCTCCTGAGCTTTAGATTTCCCTGAAGTTCTTCGTATTCGGTGCCTCCTTCTTTTAATTCCCGGATGGCATTTACAATTTCTTTTTTCAGCTTTGCCTGAGGCAGCAGATCTCCCGACGGAATACCAATTGAGAAAAAAGTAAGGTCTTTTTTACCCATATTTTCATATACTTTACTGATCAGCTCATCCGGTTCATCATTATTGGCTATCAATGACGGACGGCTCACTTCCGGTAAAGGAAGTTTTGCAGAGAGCAACTGGCTTACAAAATAACCAGACTGTGGTTTTGATTCTACCAAAGACTGAGATTCCAGCTCCAGAAAAACACGCTTGGCTGTATTCATACTTACCTGATGTTCCTGGCATAGCATTCTTACCGAAGGAAGCTTATCTCCTGCTTTTAAAATGCCATTTCTGATCTGTCCTGCAATTCCGTCTGCAATTTCTGTATATAAAAATTCTTTACTCATACGTTCAACTGTGTTCATGCAAATATACAAAACTGAGACTGTGTTTATCAAATTATCCTTTCTAATTTTGAACCATCAATTAAAACCTTTCTTAAAATGATGACAAATACAATTTCAAAAGACCAGGCAGTAAGCGGCTGGATAAATGGTTTCATAGGGGTATTGCTTTTTAGCGGTTCCATGCCTGCTACAAAATTAGCTGTCATGGAGATGGATCCTATATTTGTGACCATTGCACGGGCAGTGATTGCAGGAATACTGGCTCTTTCTGTTTTACTGATTTATAAAGAGAAGCGTCCTGCAAAGAATCAGATCTTTTCCTTAGTCCTTGTAGCGATTGGCTGTGTGATAGGGTTTCCGTTACTTTCTTCTTTGGCATTACAATATCTGACTTCTGCTCATTCTATTGTATTTTTGGGAATGCTGCCTTTAGCGACCGCTATTTTTGGCGTGTTCCGTGGAGGAGAAAGACCGCATCCTATATTTTGGCTCTTTTCCATAATTGGTAGCGTTTTGGTGATTGGTTATGCTTTTTCTCAGGGAATTTCGGCTTCTCCGATCGGCGATATTCTGATGCTGCTGGCTGTTATTTTATGTGGTCTTGGCTACGCTGAAGGAGCGAAGCTGTCAAAGACTTTAGGCGGATGGCAGGTCATTTCATGGGCTCTGGTTTTATCTTTACCTATCATGCTGCCGTTATTTTTTATTTATTTTCCTACAAACCTGGAAGCAGTAAGCTTTAAAGGCTGGTTCGGATTGGGATATATCTCATTATTCAGCATGTTTATTGGTTTTATATTCTGGTATAAAGGCCTGGCGCAGGGAGGGATTACTTCAGTGGGACAGCTGCAGCTGCTTCAGCCATTCTTTGGTCTTGCTTTAGCAGCTTATTTTTTACATGAGCCTGTAAGTATGGGAATGCTGGGAGTTACAGTAGGAGTGATCTTGTGTGTTGCCGGAACCAAAAAATTTGCGAAATAATTAGATGCAATACCCAATTTATCCCTAGGCATAAGGATTTGGGACTTTCAAAAAAGTATTGATGTCATCCGGACCTCTACATAAAATACAAAAAAAATAACAATTTTTTCTGTTATTCCTTTTAAAACCCCGTTTCACTGAGTGAAAACGGGGTTTATTGTCTTATTTTATTACAAATAATTAAAACTGTTACCTCTGAAAATGTGGTATCAGAAATGTAAATTAATTTAAGTTTTAATGTAAATAAATAGTCAATAAGTCAAAAATTAATCAAATATATCAATGATTTTAACTTTTTTTAACTTTATAGATAATGATTAAGGTGTGGTTTTTGCATGTATACCAGAATCAGTTCCCAATGATATTTTTACTAAGACTAAGAAGAGGATAAGAAGAAAACAACGCCAAAAAACAATTATTATGGTTATCGACGAAAATATTTTGATTTCAGCGGGAGCAGAAACGAGACATTATACCCCTTCAGAAATGATTTTCTGTGAAGGAGATATTCCCAATTATTATTACCAGATTAGTAAAGGAGAAGTGAAACTGAACAATTACAATGAGGAAGGAAGAGAATTTATTCAAAACATTTTATCCGATGGGGAAAGCTGTGGAGAATCTATTCTTTTTATAAAAAAGCCTTATCCTATGAATGCTGAAGCCATTACGGAATGCAGGGTTTTAAGGCTCCATAAGTCTGTTTTTTTTAATTTACTGAGTGAATCTCCGGAATTATGCATGGAAGTGAGCAGTTACCTTTCAGAACGTCTGTATTATAAGTTTATCATGATGCAGAACCTTTCCTCACAAAATCCATCTATAAGACTGAAAGGATTGATGGACTATCTTAAAAGTTTTCAAAAGGATGTATCTCCTTACTCTTTTTTGGTTCCCCTGACACGACAGCAGATGGCAAGTCTTACAGGGCTTTGCGTAGAAACTGCCATAAGAACGATCAAACATATGGAAAGAGATAAAATCTTGAGAATTGAAAACCGCAAAATTTTATATTAACCCTATTTAAGATATTATTTTATTTAAATCTTTATAAAACTATGAAAACAATAAGCTGCATGAACATTGATGAAAATCTGCTGTATTCCTTTGGTGCAGAAGATAGGGATTTGAAAAAACGGGATATGGTTTTTAAAGAAGGAGATCACGCACTTTATTATTTTCAGATCGGTGAGGGGAAAGTAAAGCTTAATAATTATAATGAGGATGGGAAAGAGTTTATTCATAATATTCTAGGTAAAAAACAGAGTTTTGGAGAAGCGATGCTTTTCCTCAATCAGGACTATCCGATCAATGCGGTATGTCTTGAGGGAGCCAGAATTATAAGACTCCCCAAAAATAATTTCTTTGAAATGCTCAGCCAGAATCACGATCTTTCTCTGGAAATGAATGCCTGTCTTTCTCAGGAAGTTTTTTATAAACTAAAAATGATGCAGAGTATGGCATCTCAAAATCCAGTGCAAAGATTGAGAGCCTTATTAGATTATCTTAAGAGCTATCATGATGAAGACTGCCATCAGTGTTTTCATATTGCATTTACCAGACAGCAGATTGCAAATCTTGTAGGTCTCCGGGTAGAAACGGTCATCAGAACTTTAAAGAAGATGGAAAAAGAGGGTAATATCACTTTAAAAGACCGAAAGATTTTATATTAATATCGGTTTTCATGACTCAAATCATAAAAAAGTGAATTATTATAACCTACATTTGAAATAATAATTTTCAACACAATTTTTAAGATCTTAAATAAGAGAAATATAAAGTTGTTCACCCTTTGTCCATTTTTAAAATTGCTGTCAAATGCCATGTATGGGCTGTAATAATCAATAATATAAATTCATATTATGGCTGATAAAACCACAGAATCCAATACCACTGCCTCCACAGCTGTAAAAACGGAACGAGATCATGCTGCTGTAAAGGAGGATGAGATGAAAAACGCTTTGCTTTACCCATTTTTTATAAGTGCTCTTAAAGATATTCATAAGGCTGAGAGTCCGAATTGGCAACCTGGGGAGACGACTGAAGCATCCATCAATTTTGATGAGGATAAGGAAGATTAAATGAATACAGTAAGCTTTATAATTATTTTATAGGTCTTGCTTTAACCCCTGAAATCAAAATATATGGACTCTCATAAAATAATAAATACCTTAAGGCACAAAGAATTCATAAAAGTAGTTCATAAAGGAAATTGCTTTGAAGATGGAGCAGCAGTCTATGCTAAAGAGATCAGCGAAAATATTTTTCTTCTATTCATTATCCTGAAAGATATTGATATTGAAAATATACAGGCATTGATTGCTCATTTTGACTGCTTCAACAGTATTGGATTAAAAGAACCGGAACAGATCATGTTTCATCTGTCTATTAAAGATAAAAGTGATCTCCATTATTTTGAGCAGTATTTAGAAGCTTCTAATAACTAATACCATTTTTTGAATATGATATTTGAGAACGACACTTTACAACATTCCGGGCTGAATGATAAAAATAATGAGATAGAGAATGAATCTTTATTTCCGCCTATCATCAATTCTTACGGAGTGACTGCTTTTCTGATCAAGTCTTTGGAAAAGATTAAAAATAATGCAAAATGTGAGATTCTGAAAGGAGTAATAGACACTTATATGGAAGAATATATCCTTCATATCCGTGAATTTCACACCAAGAATACAATAGAAACCCATGATTTGGATGCTGAAATAAGATTTGAATCTCCATCTTTTACTTTGTACGCCAAAACAGCTTACTATAAGGTTTTAAAAGAAGAAGAATATATCAGCAGATTTCTTGACATTCTGGAGAATAATAAAACCAACTAGTCCTCGGACTTTTTATTTAATTGCCTTTGACAAAGATTTAATAACAATACGAACACCTTCACATCATTTAAATATTTTAATCATAAAAGCTGCTGTTTTTAACCATTCAGTGGCTTTTTGATCCTCTTATTTAATGTTTTATCCCATCATTCAAAATATTTTATTATGGAATTTCAAAAAAACCTTCTTGATTATATAAGCCAGTCTCTGTTAACTACTGATGAAACTATTTCTATCGCTGAAAGTGTTACTTCAGGGTGCTTGCAGTTGGCTTTTTCACAGATGCCTAATGCCTCTTTATTTTACAAAGGAGGAATAACAACCTATTCTTTAGAGGAAAAAGTAAAATTATTAAAGGTCAGCAGACCGGAAGCCGAAGAATGTGATTGTGTATCAGAAAATATTGCCCAAACAATGGCATTAAACGTTGCAAAGCTTTTTGAATCTGACTGGTCTATTGCGACAACCGGATATTGTACACCGATCCGGGATTCAGGACATAAAATTTTTGCTTATTTCTCCTTCTCTTATAAAGGGGAGATTATTCTGAATAAAAAACTGGAACTGCACCCCAAAACCCAGGCCTTAAACGCTCAGCTGTATTACACGGAATTTATTCTGGGATGCTTTAAGAGTGAGCTTAACGGGCTTTTAATTTTAAAATAAATACACACTTTCAGTTGTATGCTGACTGTATTTAAGATTTAATTTTTGTTGAGTTTTGGCTTGGTCTGCATGATCGCGAAGTAAGATGACGTAAATGCAGAGAGACTTTGATATCCTACTTTATAAGCAACTTCACTCAAAGTATATTGCTTCGTGTCAATCAGTTCAATGCTTTTTAAAATTCTTGTCAGCTGCAGGTATTTTTGTAAAGTAATTCCCGTTTCATTTTTAAAAATTCTTTGGAGACTTCTTACAGACATTTGTGCTTTTTCAGCTAAGGAATCAATATCCAGATTGTATCTGAAATTGGAATTGATATCATTACACACAGGAATCAGTCTTACATCCGTAGGAACAGGAATTTCCAGTCCGCTGCTTTCTCTGCAGAAATTGGGAAGACTTTTTAAAATAGCTTTAAAAAAGATATCCTGTTCTTCATTTTCATCCAATGATTGGTTCCATTTTGAAGCATACAACAGCATTTCCTTTAAAACCGGCGGAACGGCAAATACCTGAACATTCTTATAAAATTCATCTTCAAAGACAGATTTGAAAAGGAATACCATCAAATTCACCGTCTGGGCTTCAGAAGTGATTTTGTGGGCTTTTTCTGAAGGAATCCAGATGACATGATGCTGTGGGACAAGATAGATTTTCCTGTCGATATGAAAATACTGGTATCCTTCTTCCACAAAAGTTAGCTGGGCACGGTTGTGTTTATGCTCATAATCATCATGTTTCCAATCTTTTTCACACCACACGTAAGCTTCTTTTTCGATGGAATCTACAAATTGGCTTTCCGTTTTTTCAATCAGTCCACATTTCATGTTGTCGTTTTGTATGTATATTTTGGCAAATTTAATAAAAACGCCAGTAGTATTTTTGTACTATCAATTATATCAATACAAATAAAACCTATATCTTATTCAGAATGAAAAAACTATGTCTTTTTTTTATTTTAATTTTATTATCTAATATCACCAACATCATGGCACAAAATAAAGCTAAAATATTGGTTCTTATCCATTCAGATAATGGCGGAACTTACGAACTGGCCAAGGAAATTGCCAAGGGAATTGAAAGCGAAAACAATGCAGTTCCCTATATCAAACTGGTCAAAGCATCACAAAATCCCAATCTGAAAAATCTGCCTGTGGCCACGGTAGATGAATTGACAAATTATGATGGAATTGCTTTTGGCTCACCTGTTTATTTCGGAAACATCAGCACAGGAATGAGTGAATTTTTATCCAAAACGGTTCAAATTTGGACCAATCATGGATTAGAAGGCGTTCCGGCAACAGTATTCATGTCGGCAGGAAGCGGAGCAGGAAAAGAGCTGGCACTTCAGGCATTCTGGAACAGTCTTGCGGTGCACGGAATGGTATTGGTTTCTAACGGAATTCGAGGAACTGAAGAGCTGAATAAAGCAATTCCGCAGGGAAATACTGTTTTAGGAGTGACGAGTATGGCTTCTTTAAAAGATGTTGACCGACCTACCAAAGGGGAACGAAATATAGCAGAGCTGCAAGGAAAAAACTTTGCAAAAGTAACGTTGGCATTAAAAGACACACGACCTAAAAAAACGACAGCTATGGTGGAAAAGCATCAGAATTTCAGTGAAATATTGAAACAGAAAAATATTATCCTTCCACAGGTTCCTAAACCGGCAGGAAATTATCAGCCGTTTGTCCGTTCCGGAAATCTGGTATTTATTAATCAGGTTGCTTTGAAAGACGGAAAGATTTTCAATCCAGGTAAATTAGGAGTGGAAGTTAATGAACAACAAGTAAAAGATGCTACAAAAGTGACTATGCTGAATGTTATTTCTGTATTGAATGAAGCTGTAGGCGGAGATTTAAGCAGAGTAAAACAATGTGTTCAGCTTACCGGGATTTTCAATACCAAAGATGATTATACCAAACATGCAGACCTGATGAACGTTGCTTCTGATCTGGCCGTTGAAGTCTTCGGAGAGAAAGGAAAGCATGCCAGAGCCACTTTGGGAGCTTCCTCCATTCCTGTAGGCTCTTCAGTGGAGATTCAGGCGATTTTTGAAGTAGAGTAGACTTCAATTAAAATCTGCAGTAGAATTTCAAATATTAACCACAGATGTATAGAGATTATAAGTGTATAAAGGATACAATGAAATGCTGATGAAAGCATAAAAATCTGTGTACATCTGTGGTTCAAAAATAATTAAGAAAATTTAGAAAAAACCTCTGAAATAATAGGAATGCTTTGCTCCAGCTGCTCCTCAGAAAGTGCTCCATAGCTCAGTCTGAAACCATTGACCTGATTTTGACTGTATTGTTTCGGATGAATGATCTTAATATTTTTTTCCAGCAGTAAATCTGTTACAATATCCCAATCCAATTGTGCTCTGGGAACAATCCAAAAGGCGAGACCTCCTTCAGGCAGTGTAAAATCTGCAATGTCTCTCATCTGTTTTTTCAACAATTCAAAAACAAAGTCTCGCTTGCTTTTATAATGTACCGTTGCTTTTTTGATATGCTTTTTCACAGCACCTTCTCTGATTAACTGAAGTACAGCCTGTTCCATAATAACGTCTCCGTGTACATCAATAATTTTTCTCAGATCCCCTATTTTTCTCAGTAATTCCTGATTTTTAGTCGCCAGATAGCCGATCCTCAAAGCAGGAGCTACCACCTTACTCAGTGTCCCGATATACACATAATTGTGAAGTTCAGGAAAGCTTGAAATCGGCAGGATAGGACGATATCCAAAATGAAACTCGTTATCATAATCATCTTCAATGATCGTGATATTGTATTGATTTGATAATTCGATCAGTCTTAATCTTCTTGAGAGGCTCAGGGTAACCGTAGTAGGGTATTGCCTGTGAGGAGTAATGTAGATCGCTTTTATATTCTGATGCTGTTTCACCAGTTTTTCAATGGCTTCAATACTGATTCCTTCCTGATCTACAGGAACGGGTAAGAGAGTTGCACCAGCATATTCAAAGGCACGCCATGCAGGCTGATATCCGGGATCTTCCACAATAATTTGGTCTCCTGAACTTAAAAGACTTTGAGCGGTCAGAAACATTCCCATCTGGCTGCCGCGCGTAATTGAAATTTCATTTTCATGAATGTGCATTCCACGCTGGTGGTTGAGCATCTGAGAGATCATTTTTCGAAATTCAATATCACCATGTTCATCTCCATAGCCCATCATCTGCCACTTTGCTTTGATGCTGAAAATCTGTCTGTAAGCTCTTGCCAGCTCCGTTACGGGTGCAATTTTACTGTCTGGATGACCATCGTCAAAATTGATTAAAAACCCAGTAGATAAGACCTGCTGCTGTCCGGCATTATTGATATGATCAGCATTTCTCTCATGTAAAACAGGCAGCTTTTCTGACACGAAAATACCTTTTCTTTCTTTAGAAATTACCCATTCTTCATTGATAAGCACCTGATAGGCTTCCACAACCGTATTCCTGTTGATTTTTAACGTCTGCGCAAGATTCCTGCTTCCGGGAAGGGCATCCCCGGCTTTTAACCTGCCTGAACGGATGTCGCTGATAATAGTATCTGCAATCTGTAGATAAACTGCTTTATCAAGCTTTTTATCAATTTCTAATTCTAATTTCCAAGGTCGTAACATCTGGACTATCTATTTATATAAAAACTGAATCATTTCAATAGTCCAAATATAGGATAATTTTGTCATGCAATAAAGCACAAAACCATAATAATTTTAAAATCATGGACAAGAAAGAATTCAGTTCTAAAGATTTCCACGAAACTTTTGCAAGACCAAAGTATGTAAAGCCAAGCCATTTAATTCATAAAAATGTAGAGAATACAGGAGAGCACAATCAGTTTTCAACGGAAAGGAAGCACCCGGTTTTCTTTGTAGATCTTCCGAGTAAAAATGTCAGCATGACAATCGGTGGACTACTTCCTGGGCAGCAGACCAATAAGCACCGTCATACTTATGAAACCGTATTGTTTGTCATTGAAGGAAAAGGATGGACAGAAGTAGAAGGTGAAAAGGTACATTGGGAAGCCGGAGATGCCGTATATATTCCTTCATGGGCATGGCATAAGCACCAGAACCTAAGTGATACGGAATCTGCCAAATATATTGCCTGCGAAAATGCTCCTCAACTGCAGAATTTAGGGGTTGCTTTGAGAGAAGAGGAAGGCAGAGACCTTTAATATTTGAGATGTAAACCATTAAGGGATCGTTTTACTGATTTTTATTGATAATGGATATGATTTTTTTTCAATGTGAAACCATTACTTAACAGTCTTAACAATTTAATCTCTCTTAATGGTTTAAATCTTTTGCTGAAAATTATTTAAAATTTTTAAACTCACAAAACATGAAAAATGTGCCATTCAAAGGGATTATTGCCTATCCCATAACACCTTTTGATGAAAATGAAAAAGTAAATATTACCCTTTTCAAACATCTTGTAGAAAGGCTGATCACTTCCGGAAGTCATGGGATTGCTCCATTGGGAAGTACAGGAGTAATGCCTTACTTATCTGATGAAGAAAAAGAAGAAGTGACAGAAGCTACTTTACAGCAGGTAAAAGGAAGGATTCCGACTCTTGTAGGGGTTTCCAATCTTACAACGGAGAAAACAATCCATCATGCTCAGTTTGCAGAGAAAGCAGGCGCAGATGCGGTTATGATTATTCCGATGAGCTACTGGAAGCTTACTGATGATGAGATTGTAACGCATTATGATGCGGTAGCCCGTAAAATTTCCATTCCGATTATGGCATATAACAATCCTGCCACAAGTGGAGTAGATATGTCGCCCGCTCTGTTGAAAAGGCTTCTTGAGATTCCTAATGTAACCATGATCAAGGAAAGTACCGGAGATATACAGAGAATGCATTCTCTGAGAAGAGAATTGGGAGAAGAAGTAGCATTTTATAACGGTTCAAATCCTCTGGCGTTGGCGGCGTTTTCTGCCGGAGCGAGAGGGTGGTGTACAGCAGCCCCGAATCTTATTCCTGAACTCAATATCAACCTCTATAATGCAGTGGAGGAAGGAAACCTTGAAAAAGCAAAAGCTATTTTCTACCAGCAGTTTGACCTCTTAAAATTCATTGTCAATAAAGGATTGCCGAGAGCTGTAAAGGCAGGTCTTACTATTCTGGGTGAAGATGGCGGAAATCTGAGAAGTCCCTTAAAACCTCTTCATGAAAAAGAAACTGAAGAGTTAAAAAATATTATTAAAACCCTTGTTAATTAATACAGTCTTATGAAAAAATCCATTTTTTATCATGCCGGATGTCCTGTGTGCATCAGTGCAGAACACGATATTATCAATCTTGTAGGTCCTGAAAATGTTGAAATCATCCATTTGGGAAACGATAGGAATAAAATTGAAGACGCTGAGAAAGCGGGTGTACAATCTGTGCCAGCTTTAGTAACTCCTACCGGAAATGTTCTTCATATTAATTTTGGAGCATCTATGGAAGATGTGAAAAAATAGTATTTTAATCTTGTAAAAACGGCTCAATTTCTTGAGCCGTTTTTTATTGTTGGAAAGCGCTAAGACGCAAATATAATATCTACTTTGTGTTGTAAGGCGCAAGGATTTTATCTTTGATAAAATTAAATGCTGACTATTTTTATCTCTCGCAGATTATACAGATAACGCTGATAATTGTGTATAGATCTGCTTAATTTGCAAAATCTGCGAGAGAATTTATTGTTTATTTTGAGCCTTCTAAATTATAGCATTTCCTTCTATGCCGTCAGAGTTATTGGTTTTATGTCCGGTTATTGCTGATGCAACAAAACTAAACAGGCTCACCAGTTTTCCTGCTTTAGTGTCCCAATAATAAGTTTCCTTGGGCTCTACACGAATAATGGTAACATTAGGATCATCTTTTCCGTCAAACCAGGCCTTGGCAAGAGGAGACCATTTTTCTTCTATGGTAGCTTTGTCTTTATAAACAGAAGCTTTTCCGTACACTGAAAGATACTGGGAATCGCTGTTATTCATGAAAAACAACTGTACTTGTCGGTCTTCTTTTATTTCAAAATTCTTGTTGCTGTTTCCACTGCTGATAAACCAAAGATTTCCGCTGTCATCCGTTTCCTGCAGTGTCATGGGCCTTGAATTCACAGGAACAGTTTCCAATTCTGTACAGAACATACATATTCGGGCTTTTTCTGACAATTCCTTGATCTTTTTGATCGCTTCGAGATGGGTAAGATTTTGTGTTGACATAATATACTATTTTAAGTGATTGGTTGATGCTTAAATGAATTTATTCAACAGAATTTGATGAATATTATTCATTAAAACATTCAAATACCCGACCAAAAGGGAATAAAGTGTGGTACCTGAAATGGATTTTTTTTAGTTTTTTGGAAATCGCAAAGATGTAGGATGTTTTCTATGTTATATAAAATGCAAGAATTTTATCTCTTGCAGATCACACAGATTGCGCAGATAATTGTGTATAGATCTGTTTAATTTGCAAAATCTGCGAGAGAATTTAAATATATGTTTTTGCATGTCTTAAATTTAGATATTGTTCTTTTCTAGAAATAAGTTTTACGTAAATTTGATGAATGCAGATTTCACCTCCTAAACATCTGGCTCCTTTTATAAGGCATTATATCTTTTTGGAAAATTCCGGAGAGAATATGAGGAGTTTAAGACTCTTTACTGATGGAAGTTCCGGACTTATTCTATCCGGAAATATGAATCTGTATTCCGGGATTTCGGAAGAACGTATGCCGCTTTCTTTTTTTTACGGAGCATTAAACGGATATAAAGATTTTTCTTCAAAAGGCAGATTTTCCTTGATTGCTGTTGTATTTCAACCCTATTTTCTGAATATCCTTTTAAAAATATCTGCAAAAGAGATCCAAAATCAGATTGTTTCTGTGGAAGATGTATTAAAAAACAGATTGGAAGTCTTTCAGGAAAACCTTTTTAATAAAGCTGATCCTTCAGGTATTATTAATCATCTGAATATTTTTTTTACCGAATTTTTATCAGAAAGAATAAGTATTGATCATCAGGTTATTATGGCTACTCAAAAATATATTCTTCAGCATAAAGGTGTCGTATCATCCAAGGACTTGGAAAAATTTACAGGATACTCAGAACGCCACCTGGAAAGAAAGTTTGAATATCATATGGGAGTAACCCCTAAAAAATATGGAAATATTATACGCCTTCATTACTTTTTAAGTCTTATTAATAAAGGTTTTGATCATAAAAATATGGCGATGTTTTCTTATGAAGCGGGCTATTCTGACCAGTCGCACCTTATCAGGGAATTTAAAAATAATATCGGACTTACCCCCAAACAATACCTGAAGACAGAAAATAAAATGGCTGTTAATTTCATCGAGCTATAAACTATTCATGTCGGTTTTATACAATTTTTTGATGACGATCTGATCTAGTTTTGTCAAAAAAAATCAATGAATATTAAAATTTCAACCGCACAATTTGAAAATAAAAGTGGAGACAAAGCTTATAACCTCTCTGTTATAGAAAAACTGGCAGGTAAAGCTGCTTCTGAAGGGTCTGATGTAATTGTTTTCCACGAATGTTCTGTTACAGGCTATACTTTTGCCCGAAAACTTTCTAAAGAACAGCTGCTTGATGTTGCAGAGCGTATTCCGGAAGGAGAAAGCATTCAAAAGCTACAGGAGATTGCTGCTCGCTATGATATCGTCATATTGGCCGGGCTGTTTGAAAAAGATGAACATAATAACCTCTTCAAAGCCTACGTATGCGTTGATAAAACAGGGTTGAAGGCAAAATATAGAAAACTGCATCCTTTTATCAATCCCCATCTTACCCCCGGTAATGAGTATTGCGTGTTTGATATTTTGGGCTGGAAATGTGGTATTCTCATCTGCTATGATAACAACATTATTGAAAATGTGAGGGCTACCAGGCTTCTTGGAGCTGAAATTATTTTCATGCCTCATGTTACCATGTGTACGCCTTCCACAAGGCCGGGTGCCGGTTTTGTAGATCCTCAGCTTTGGGAAAACAGAGAAGCAGATCCTACCTCTTTACGGTTGGAATTTAACGGGATGAAGGGAAGAGACTGGCTGATGAAGTGGCTGCCATCAAGAGCTTATGATAACGGAGCTTATATTGTTTTCTCAAACCCGATTGGTATGGATGATGACCAATTGAAAAACGGATGTTCCATGATTATTGATCCTTTCGGTGATGTCATTGCAGAATGCCGTTCCTTCGACGACAGTTTCGAATCTGCCGTGATTACTCCTGAAAAGCTTACCCAGGCAGGAGGGTATAGGTATATTAAAGCCCGCAGGCCGGAATTGTATGGAGATATAATAGGGCAGGAACATTCGTCTGAGCAGAAAGTGGTCTGGCTTGACGATAAAACAGTTTAAAATACAATCTCTCCTGTAGTATAATCTATAGGAGAGATTCATTTACTGATTAATGGTTTTCTGCAGATCGCTCCAGGCACCGCCATTGTAGATGTGCTTGAAGCCCCTTTCTTTTAAAATATTTTCAGCTTTTACACTTCTTAACCCGTGAGAACATACGGTGATGTATGTTTTTCCAGGATCAAGTTCGCTGTATCGCTCTCTGATGGTTCCCAATGAAATATTGACGGAACCTTCTATATGCCCCGTTTCATATTCTTTTTCGGTTCTTACATCAAGAATAACGGCTCCTTTTTTCATCAGTTCTGGTAATCCGTTATCTAGGGTTTGGAAACGGTAAACTTTATAGGTCACATACAAGATAAGCGCTATACCGCAGAATATGAGAAAACTCTTCATAGTTTGCTTAGTATTTTTTTATCAATATAAAATGTTCCGAACGGAATAAAACAGGCTAAGATCACTTTCCATGTCACTTCTTTGAACTTCCAGTTTTGCTCTACACCCACACTCAGCGTATTGAACAGGAAAAGAAGAAATAATGTTCCATGAACGGGACCCAATACTCTTACAAATAGAGGGTTTCCCATCCCATACTTCATAGGAACAGCAATGCATATTAGGCTTAACAGTGAAATGCCTTCTAAAATAGCCAGAATCCTCAGCCGGCCGATCTTTGTTTTGAATAAATCCATCATAATTATCTGAAATAAGGTCTGTTTGCAAAAGGAGAAAAAGGCCACGGAATCGCAATGAAAATAATGATCAGTGCAATGGAGAACCAGATTCCCATCGTTTTAAATTTTTCTTTATCTGAATCTTTTCGTTTGGCTAAAGCAGAGCCGATCGTGATGATGATGATAGCCGTTATCATCAGTGAAATATGGATTAATCCGAAAAACAGATGTTCAAAAGATTCTTTGGCTTCGTTCAGATTCTTCCAGAAGTATTGGATAACCGGACTTTTAAAATAAAATATCATTCCTATGATCAATTGAATATGCGCTATAGTAGCGGTCCAATGCCGTACTGAATCATCCGTTTTGGTAAATTTTCTGCCTGAAAAATATCCTTTAAAAGAACGGAAAATTGCATAGAGTAAGCTTAATAAAACCAGCCAGCGGGTCAGGGAGTGCAAAAAAGTAAGAGTCTGATACATCGGTTGTTTTTTCGAATGAAGCAAAGGTATAACAAAAACATACTAATTAGTATGTTTTTAATCAAAAAAATTATTGAAGAGTATTGAAATAAGACTTAAGTCCTTTTAAATAAACAAGATAAACTTCTTTTGAATTTTCAAGCTTACCCATATTTCTTACGCCCCAATATCCTGAAATTACAAAAACGCTCACTTCTCTTGCGCTTACTTCTTTTTTGATCAATCCGGCTTCTTTCCCTTTTTCAATACACTCTGTGAAAGCATTTTCCCATTCTTTTGAAAGTTTGTGCAGAGCTTCTGTAAAAGCAGTATGCCATGGAGCCATCTGTTGTACAAAATTAGAAGTAGGGCAGCCATATTCAACCTTTAGAAAATCATTTTCCATGAGAAGATTATAGAAGACCTGATAGATATTTTCCAGAGGATTTGGACCGTTTTGCAAAGTATCAATAAAAGTTTTTCTGAAGGTAGATTTCAAAAGTTCTGTGATAATGGCAAGACCCATTTCATCCTTAGTTTTGAAATGATAATAAAAAGCACCCTTTGTTACCTGAGTTTTTGCAATAATCTCGTCAATACTCGTTGTCTGAAAGCCTTTCTCATAGATTAATTCAAAGGCTTTCTGGAGAATAGTAAGACGGGTTGCTTCGGATTTCTTCATAAAAACTGCTGTTTATAATACAAAGGAACAAAATTTAAATAAAAAATAAAACTATCATTATTCTGATACATTAGTACAATTTAAATAATTTTTATAATACAATAATTCGTCGGAAATTTGCCTTGTCAATATCAACAAAATACAAGACAATGAATTTTCAAAAAGAAATACAGACCAATACTGCATCACAGACTGTAAAAAAGAGTCTTCCTGCAGCTTTATGGGCACTCACAATAAGTGCCTTCGCGATAGGAACTACAGAATTTGTGATTGTAGGGCTACTTCCAACGGTAGCTTCTGATCTTGGAATCACGATTCCTTCAGCAGGATTGCTGGTGAGTCTTTATGCCATAGGAGTGGCTATCGGAGCTCCGATTTTAACGGCTTTAACAGGGAAGATTCCGCGTAAAATGCTTTTGGTTTCCATTATGCTGCTGTTTGTTATCGGGAATGGATTGGCATCTATTGCTCCGGGCTTTATAACACTTGTTTTAGCAAGAATATTAACAGGCTTTGCTCATGGGGTCTATTTTTCCATTGGTTCTACCATTGCAGCATCACTGGTTCCTGAAGAAAAAAGGGCAACCGCTATTTCTATTATGTTTGCAGGACTTACGCTGGCCATTGTAACAGGAGTTCCGCTGGGGACTTTTATCGGGCAGCATTTCGGATGGAGAGCAACCTTCATAGGCGTTTCAATTCTTGGGATCATCGGATTGGCAGCCAGCTTATTACTGGTTTCCAATAACCTGAAAAACGGGAAGTCCGCTTCTTTAAAAAGCCAGTTTAAAGTTCTGGGAAATAAACGTCTTATTTTTGCCTTTTTGATGACTGCAACGGGATACGGAGGAACATTTGTAGTTTTTACTTATCTGTCACCTATCTTACAGAAAATCACGGGATTTCAGGAATCTACTGTTACGTTTATCCTGTTGATCTATGGAATTGCCATTGCACTGGGAAACCTGATTGGTGGAAAGGTGGCCAATAAAAATCCTTTGAAAGCTCTTCTATGGATGTTTGCAGCACAGGGATTGGTTTTATTAGCATTTTATTTTACGGTAAGCAGTCCGGTTTTAAGTATCGTTACCCTTTTCTTTTTAGGAGCCTTATCATTTGCTTCGGTTCCGGGACTTCAGCTATTGGTGGTACAGATTGCAGAAAAAGAACTTCCCGGTACTGAGGATGTTGCTTCAGGGATCAATATTGCAGCATTCAATATTGGTATTGCGATAGGATCTTATGCCGGAGGAATGATTGTAACTTCCTCTTTGGGACTGGTGAGTACACCATGGATTGGAGCTTTATTCCTGGTGGTTACAGTATTGATTACCATGTATAGTATCCGTTTAGGAAACAAAAAATAAGATTTCATTAATAGTTTTACCTGACTTATCAATCCATGTCAAGGTTTAAAACCTTGACATGGATGTGTTTCATAGTTAAAGAAAAAACCAGAATGTTAGAGGTATATAAATGAAGAGGAACCAATACGGTGATGATGAAGTATATGGTTTTATAAAGGCAGGTTTTGATCTGCCTTTATTTTTTTGTGAAAAGTTCGCAATTAAAGTTTTTCTGCTTATGACAGGTGATCTGCATATATAAAAATCATATGGTTATTCTTTAAGAATTCTTTTCATTATTTAAACAGGTATAGCTTATTTTGTTTGATTTAAAAGTGTTTAACATAATAAAAAATGCTCTTTACGTCTGAGTTAATTGTATATATTTATCTCCTGGTGATCAAAATTATACAATGATAGAAAATTTAAATATTGATCCAGAACTGAAACAGATAAGTAGAAACAATTTTATAATAAAAATATCCTTTATGCATTACTCCCGAAAACTACTTCAATTATTCATTTTATTATATAGTGTTTTATCTTATGCTCAATCCAAACAAGATACTTTGCGTGGTGAGTTTACGTATCAGCTAAAAGCTAAATTCGACACACGAATTGATAATAGACATGAAGAGCTATTTTCATTACAAATAGGGGATAATCGTGCATTTTTTACAAGTAGCATATCCCTGAAAGGAGATTCGGTAATGGAGAATTCAAGAATAACGACAAATAATCCAAACGGAAGCATAACTCTTAGCTACAAGGAAGGAGTAGTAATTCCAAAAACAGATTTTAACTTTACCATTGTACAATCCAATGAAAATATACAATATTTTGATTCAGTTTTCATGGCATTACTCACCTATAAAGAGCCGGTCATAAAGAACTGGAAGCTTGTCAATGAAACTAAAGTAATCAGTACTATTAATTGCAAAAAAGCAGAAGTTACCTTTAAAGGAAGAAACTGGATAGCATGGTATGCTCCTGAAATTCCGTTTCCGTATGGTCCAATGAAATTCAGTGGATTACCCGGTTTGATCGTAAAAATAACGGATGACAAAGGAGATTATGATTTTGAGCTGGTAAAATCTGTATCTGATTCTCAATTAAAAGGAAGATTAATCAATATTAAGAAAAGCAGATATACTGGGGCTGTGGAAACAACACAGTCTAAATTGAAACAAGCACAAAGAAATAATGAAGCTAATACAGCTGCCGTACTTGCAAGCTATGGAACCACTATCGTAAAAGGACAGGAAATGCTAAAAAAGAGAGAAAAAGCAAGGGAGGAAAACAGCAAATATCAAAATCCACTCGAATTAATACCTTAGGCTATTAGATTTCATAAATATCCGCATCGGTAAAGACAAAAAACGTACTTTTCTTAGGCAGGTTTTTAGTATCCAATCCTGTGAATTCACTGAAGGCTGGGAGCAATAACTGATTATCGCTGAGAGCAAAACAGGGAAGTCTTATGTTTTTAACAGCAGAGTTCAGGACAATTCCCGGATGAATATGCCCGGTAATCTGGAATCCGGATCTTTCGGAATCAAAATCGTGAATAAAGGTAATGCCTTCTATTTCAAGACACTCAGTTTTGTGATTAAAACATAGTTTTTTCTCCAGAGCTTTTGAAATCCGGTCATGATTTCCTTCAATAAGATAAAACTGTATATGGGGATATTGGCTTTTCCATGTACAGAATTCGTCCACATCAGAATTGTCTCCCGCATGCAGCAGATCTCCAACCACAATGAATTTTTCAGGCTGAAAATATTCAATCAGTGCTGATAATCTTTCCAGGTCGCTTTTCATAATATGATTCGCTAATGCGATACCATTTTTACGGAAATGAGCCGTTTTCCCGATGTGAAGATCAGAAAGAATCAATGCTTTTTCTCTTTCCCAGAATGCCGCACGCTGATTGGTCAGAATGAAAGTTTCGTTTTGGATGGAAATGCTTTTGGTTGCTATAAACACGCTTTATAATTGAAAATTTGAATAGACTTATTGAACTATATTAATTGCATCAGCTAACCTTCCGGCTTACATGAAACTTTTCATCAAAAACATAAGTCAGAGGAATGCCGGTCGCAATTTCTCTTTCTAAAATTTCCTCAGGAGACAGATGTTCCAGATACATAATCAAAGCACGCAGGCTGTTTCCATGAGCAACGATCAATACATTTTCTCCTTGCTTTAATAGCGGTCTTATCTGGCTTTCAAAATAAGGAATTACCCGGTTATAGGTATCTTTAAGGCTTTCTCCTCCGGGAGGAACCACATCATAGGATCTGCGCCAGGTATGAACCTGCTCGTCACCGTATTTCAATGCGGTTTCTGCTTTGTTTAATCCTTCAAGATTTCCGTATGAACGTTCGTTTAATGCCTTATCCATAACGACCGGAATATTGGGATTTCCTATTTCATTCAGAATGATAGAGAGGGTATGCTGTGCTCTGATGAGTGCAGAAGTGAAAGCTATATCTATTTTTTCTCCTTGTAAAGAAAGGCCTGCTTTTTTTGCTTCTTCAATACCAGCTTCTGTTATATCGATATCCTTCCAGCCTGTAAATCTGTTTTCCAGATTCCAGAGTGACTGTCCGTGACGGACTAAGAACAACTTTTCCATTATTTAAATTTTATTTTATACTTCTAAGAAGGTATACTCTAAGGTACGATGATTATTTAAATTTATCAAGAAAATTAACTTAGAATATTAGGCTAAGAATAAGATTAAAATGACAGGTAAATTCATTGAAAAAAGCGTTGATGAGTTCATCAGATATCGCTTATATTGGATAATTTCAGCATTCTTTTAATTCTTGCATCCAGCCCTTCACTCGATAGGGTCTGCCTCAGACTGTCTACTTTGATCGGGAAGCTGAGTGGAGTAAAAGAACGGGAATGTTTTAAAATAATTTCAGACTTTTCAATCCTTTTAAAAGCTTCTACAAGCCGCTGTTCCTGAAGCTGCATATTAAAGACTTCCGTATAGGCTTGTTTTACTAAAAAATGATTGGAGTCGTGGTCTTCCAGAACTTTAAAAATAAGTCCCGCAGAACTTTGTAAAGATTTGTTGGAGCGCTGCTGTCCTGCATAGTTTTGAATAACCATTCCTGAAATAACGGCAATATCCCTGAATTTTCTTCTCGCCATTTCAGCAGAATTGATACTGGCAATCACATCATTCATAAGATTCTCTCGGCTTAAAATCTGCTGCAGATTATCTTCATTCAAAGGAATTTCCTTATCACTGAACAGCTCAAATCCATAATCATTCATCGCCATTGAAAAGGAAATAGGCGCCAGTTTGGAAATACGATAGGCAATCAGAGCTGCCATCACTTCATGTACCAGACGGCCTTCAAAAGGATACATAAAGACATGATATCCTTCACGATTTTTGATCATTTCCACCAGAAATTCATTTTCTTTTGGGATATGAGAATTTTCTTCCTGATTGGCGAGCAGAGGATGCAGAAATTTAAGTTCTTTTTCCGAAGCTTTAGGATTTAAAGCATGTGCAAGTTTTTCTCTTAAAAAATGTCCCAGATTGGAACTTAAAGGCAGTCTTCCACCAAGATAACTCGGTACCAAGGCTTTTCCTTTTGCTGCTCTTACATAAACCGTCATATCTTTGATCATGGCGACTTCCAGGGTACGGCCCGCCAGAATGAATTTTTCCTCTTTTTTCAGTTTTGAAATAAAATATTCTTCAATCATTCCGATATATCCTCCGGAAATAAATTTCACTTTCAGCATGGCATCACTTACAATCACACCCATATTCATCCGGTGAAGCATGGCAATTTTTCTTGAAGTCACTTTATAAAGTCCGTCTTCCATAATGACGATCTTATGGAATTCTTCATAGCTTTTAAGAACACTTCCGCCAATGGTAAGAAATTCCAGGATACCTTTCCATTCTTCATCCAGAATTTCCTGAAAGGCATATACTTTTTTGATTCTTTCGTACAGTTCATCAGGATAAAAACCGTCACCCACAGCCAATGTCATCAGAAACTGAACCAGCACATCGAAACATAATACCTGTGGTTCTCTGGGCTCAACAACTTTCTGTTTTACGGCTTCTTTTAAAGCTGAAACTTCAATCAGCTCCAGAGAATGGGTTGGAACACAATAAATTCTGGAAGTTTCAAAAGGGGAGTGCCCGCTACGTCCGGCTCTTTGCAGAAATCGTGCGACTCCTTTTGCAGACCCTATCTGAATAACGGTATCAACAGGTTTAAAATCAATTCCTAGATCAAGAGATGAGGTAGAAACCACAGCTTTTAATTTGCCGGAACTTAAATTTTCTTCAATCCAGATTCTCAAATGGGCATCAATGGAACTGTGATGGATAGCGATCTGACCTGCAAAATCAGGATAAGCATCCAACAGAAGCTGATACCACATTTCACTCTGGCTCCTGGTATTGGTAAAAACAATCGTAGATTTTGACTCCAGAATAATTGGGACTACTTTATCAGCAAGCTTGTTTCCAAGATGTCCTGCCCAAGGTAATATTTCAATCTCGTTCGGAAAAACAGGAATAATATCTATCTTTTTGTGTTCTTTGGCTGTAATTTTTGTCTTTTTTATATCATAAGGAATAAGAACATCCATGGCTTCATCAAGATTTCCAATGGTTGCGGTAATGCCCCATATTTTTATCTTGGGAACATATTTTTTAAGCTGGGAAATCCCCAGTTCTACCATAACACCTCGCTTTGAACCTAATAATTCATGCCATTCGTCCACAGCAACACATTTCATATTCCTGAAAAAGGTTTCATTATTTTTCTGAGCCAGAAGCAGATGAAGACTTTCGGGAGTGACAACAAGAATTTCAGGCATTTTTTTTACCTGCTGCTGTCGTACTTTTGGATCGGTATCTCCGTTTCTTACGCCTACAGCCCAATCAAGTCCAATTTCATCAATCGCTTCCTGCATGGCTTTCGCAATATCTTTGGATAAAGACCGCAATGGGGTAATCCAGATCATTTTCAACCCTTTTTTGTATTGTTCAGGGTGATTCAGGAAGTCTGAAACCAATGCTAAAAATACAGAGAATGTTTTTCCGAAACCGGTAGGAGCCACTACCATTCCGCTGTAACCATTTCCAAATTTCTTCCACGTTTCCAGCTGAAATTTAAAAGGGGCAATACCTTTATCGGTCATCCATTGCTGAATGATCTTCAATCCGTCGGTATGTTCAAAAGCTGCCAATTTTATTGTATTAATTTTTTGATTTCTTCAAGGTTGTCAATTTCATCTACCGTTTTATCTTTCCGCCATCTTACAATTCTTGGAAAACGAAGCGCAACACCACTTTTATGACGGTTGCTGAAGCCAATCCCTTCAAAAGCAATTTCAAAGACGAGTTCTGCTTTTACCGTTCTCACAGGTCCAAATTTCTCAATGGCATTTTTGGTAACAAACCTGCTTACTTCCATGATTTCTTTATCCGTCAATCCGGAATAGGCTTTGGCTATGGTTACCAAAGCATCTCCGTTTTTCACGGCAAAAGTATAATCGGTATAATAAGCACTTCGTCTGCCGCTTCCTTTCTGGGCATAAATAAGGACTGCATCAATGGTAAACGGATTGATTTTCCACTTCCACCAGTCGCCTTTTTTCCGGCCGGAATGATAGGGAGAGTTTTTTTGTTTGAGCATCAAGCCTTCACTGTTTACGGCTCTTGAATTTTCACGAAGCGAATCCAGTTCTTCCCATTTTTCAAAATCCAGACTGTTGGAAAGGCTTATATTTGGGGGATTTTCATTTAATAATAATTCTTCAAGCAAAGCCCTTCTTGCAGAGATGGGTTTTTCTCTCAGATCATGATCTTCAAGTTCCAGCAAGTCATAGGCAAAGACTTCAATCGGAATTTCCGACAACATTTTTTTAGTTAAAGTTTTCCTGTTTAATCTTTTTTGTAATTCATTAAAATTTAAAACCTTACTGTCTTTTACCGCAAGTATTTCTCCATCTATGACAAAGTTGCCTTTCATCGCTTTTACGACTTCTGTGATTTCTGGAAATTGTTCTGTGACGAGTTCTTCACCTCTTGACCAGATGAAAACTTCGTCGTTTCTCCGGATGATCTGCCCCCGTATTCCGTCCCATTTGTATTCTACCAGCCATTCATCAGGATTTCCCAGTTCTGCAGGTATTTTTTCCAAAGGATAGGCAAGACAGAAGGGATAAGGTTTTGAATTGTCAGGATTCACATTTTCAGCATCTATAAGTTCTTTGAATGAGACCTCATCAGGCAGCCACTTTCCCATTAAACTATGCATCAGCGCACTCGATTCCTGACCGGAAAATTTGGTCAGCGCATTGATTAATGTTTTATCTGAGACCCCGATACGGAAACTTCCGCCAATTAATTTATTGAAGATCAAACGTTCAGTATAATCTAAACCGTTCCATGAGTTTAAAACAAATTCTTTCTTTTCAGAATCTGTTTTGCCTTTCAAACCAACAATATCATTCATCCATTCTGATAAGGTGCGTTCTATTTTTTCCTGTGGAGGAGGAAGAATCAATGATAGTGTTTCTCCAAGATCTCCTACAGAAGAATAAGACTCCTGAAACAGCCAGAAGGGGAGCCCGGTAATTTCCAGAGCCCATTCTTTCATATAATTGGTATTGACGTTTCTTTTGGGTCTTTTCCCGGTAAACAGTGCAATAAACCATACTTTATCTTCATCCGGAGCACGTTCCAGATAATCAATGATGGCATCAATTTTAGCATTGGTTTTATTGGTGGTTTCCAACGCGTTGATAAGGTCTGCAAAATGTCTCATGATTCCGGATTTTCAATGGTTTCTTTTTCAGACTCTTCTTCATCTTCACCAAATAAGGTTTCCACAACATCTGCCCTGATTCCTATTTCATTCAGGTATTTTGAAAAGACTTCCGTCTGTCCGTGCGTTACATGTACGAGTTCTGCTTCTGTGGCTTTTACAGTCTGCAATAATCCTTTCCAATCTGCATGGTCACTCATTGCAAAGCCTGCATCTGCACTGCGCCATCTTCTGGCACCGCGAACCTGCATCCAGCCGGAACATATTGCGGTAGCCGGATCAGGAATTTTTTTGATGATATTACTGTCGAGTAAAGCCGGAGGAACAATGACAATTTCGTGCTCCATCTCTTTTGGACGTTCCCTGAAATCTGCAATGGTATATTCCGGAAGGTTGATTCCTACTGTTTCAAAGGCTTCATTCAGCTTTCCGATGGAATAGTGTACATATATTTTCCCCAAGCCTTCTACCGCCTTCATAATACGCTGGGCTTTTCCTAAAGAATACCCGATGAATACAGATGTTTTATTGTTTTCCTTATTCTTCAGTACCCAATTCTGAAGCTTTTTGTTTAAATCCGGAACTTCAAGCCAGTTGTAAATAGGCAGTCCAAAAGTACTTTCCGTAACAAATTCATTACATTTTACCAGCTCGAAAGGAGTACTCAGGCCGTCATCCTGAACTTTATAATCCCCTGAAATGACGGTCACATATCCTTTATATTCAAGCCTGATCTGTGCGGAACCAATAATATGTCCGGCAGGATGAAGCGAAAGTTTCACTCCATTGATGGTCACAATTTCTCCATATTCCAGACTTTGGCATTCGATATCCATGCTTATTCTTTGATGGAGAATAGGTTTCGTGAAATGGTGGCAAAGGTATTTTTTCATTCCCCAACGGGCATGATCAGCGTGGCCATGGGTAATAACCGCCAGATCTACAGGCCTCCAGGGATCTATATAAAATTTCCCCTGCGGACAGTAAATTCCTTTTTCTGTAAATGTGATTAATTTCAATGGTGTGACAGGTTTTGTAGAATAAGCTTCAAAAACTTAACCAATTTACAACAAACTGTTTATTTTTTTATCTTAGGTTTTGGCTAAAGCCGATGGAATATTTTAAAGATTAAATGGGCTAAAGCCCATTTTTATTGATATTCTGTAGCATTTAAATAATGAAAGGAAGTATTACAAGATGATTTTAAAGCATAAAAAAAGCTGCTTCTATTCGAAACAGCTTCTCTATATTATTTTTCATTCAGTACACCATTTACAAAATCAATCCATTGATAATCAGGAATTGTTTTGTCGATAAAATAATCTGGTTGAATGCCCTTTTCATCAATAGCCATGTCCGGAATACGGAAGCTTTTGGAGAGTGCATAGCCCAGTTTAAATTCGTTGCAAGGGGAATTTACAAAATACATATTGGAGATATCTAAAACTCCCGCTGTAGTTGTTCCAAAAAGTTTCACTTTTTTACTCTGTTTGGCAGCTAATAAAAATTCTTCTGCAGTACTGCCATTTCCGTTATTGATGATAATTCCTACATTTTTTGGATAGGATGAAATTTTATCCATTTTGGTGATTCCCACAATACTTCCATCATCCTGCAGGCTTATAAACTTACCTAAGTTCTTGCTGAGTTTATCATAAGCTTTCTTGAGATATTCTTTTTCTTCTACCGGTATCCCATATTTCTGGTAATTGTCATAGAAGTCTAGCATTCTCTGGTTATTCAGTTTTGTAGAATAGAGCTGTGTTCTGACACTTCTGATAGGATTGGTATAGAGGTATGGAATAATTTTAGCAAAACTGTTATCACTGCCACCGCCATTATATCTGATATCAATAATAAGATTTTCTGTACTTTCAATTTTAGATTTGTTGGCTGTAATGACACTGTCTATATCTTTTTTCAAAGCACCATTAAATGATGGAATTCTTAAGAGCAGTGTCGTTTTATTGAGTTCCTTCAAAAAAGGTTTTTCTGCAAGGATCGTTTCATAGTGAGTCTCAATCCCTTCTTCTCTTTCAAATGTTGGAGAGATTCTTTTTAAGGTAAAATCATTGATTTCAAGATGGTTTTTTCCAATAAATCTGATGCTGGTTATTTCCTGACCGGATTTGTTTCTTACATAATATGTTCCTTTTGTTTTATCAGCATTAAGAGTCAGTTTTAATTCATAGGGTTTCCAGTTTTCAGCTCCCGATTTGATAATGAAGCCTTTATAGATATCTCCAAATTTTTTAATTCCTATTGTATAAGGTTCGGTTTCCCAAATCCCTTCAATATCAGAGTCTTTCTTGGATGCCGCTTCTTTTTTAAACTTTTCAAGATCTACTTTTACCATTTCTGTTTTCAGATTCTCATCAGCTGCGGGCTGAGCTTGCTGATTATTCTTTTCAATTTTTGAAATGGAGAGATGGCCGGAGCGGAAAAACTTAAGCCATTCATAAATAGTCTGAGTACATTCAGTGTCCGATTTTACATTTTTTATTTTATTCAGAAAGTCATTGTTATGGGCCTGATAAGCTGGGAGTCCTTTTTTATCGATCACATATTGAAATCCGGCATCATTTTCCTCGAATGTTTTTTTTACCCATTGATAATTGCTTTCACAATTACAGTTTTGAGCAAAGCTAAAAGAAGAAGAGGATATTAAAATGAAAAGAAGTGCTTTAATTTTAAGCATACGTTGGTTTTTAGTTTTATTATAAGGGGTACAAATTTAACGATAATTCTATTTTTTTATGATTGAAAAGGATATTTAATTAAAATAAAACTCTTGTTAATCGATTATCTGAACTTTTCAGCAATATAAAAATGAACGTTCAGCCAATATTGACCTTCTTAAAATCTTTGAAATTTGTACCATCATTAAAAAAGAATACAATGAGTAAAACAATTTTAATTACAGGTGCAGCAAGTGGATTCGGAAAGATTGCTGCTTTTGATCTTGCTAGAAAAGGACATACAGTAATTGCTACTGCACAGGTTTATCCTCAGATGAGTGATTTAATCCGTGAAGCTAAAGAACAGAATATTGACCTTACGGTGGATAAACTGGATGTAACCAGCCAAAGAGATATTGATTATATCTTAAAAAAGTATGAAATAGATATTTTAATCAGCAATGCCGGAATCATGGAGGGCGGTCCGATTGCTGAGCAGCCTGTCGATATTATCCGTTCTATGTTTGATGTGAATGTGTTTGGTGCATTGAACCTTGCCCAGGGTTTTATCAAAAAGTTTGTTGAAAAAAAGAAGGGTAAAATTGTTTTCACTTCTTCAATGGGAGGTTTATGGACGGTTCCGTATGTGGCTGCTTATTGCGCTTCAAAACATGCATTGGAATCTATCGCTGAAGGATTGAGAACAGAACTTGCTCCGTTTAATATCAAAATTGCAACCTGCAACCCGGGTGTATTTGGAACAGGATTTAATGACAGGGGAGTAGATTCTATTTTCCATTGGTATGATCCGAAAATTAACTTCACTCCGGAATCCGCTTTTGACGGAGCGGCAGAATCTTTAGCACACCAGCTTGATCCACAGTCTATGGCAGACGTGATTGTAAATGTAGCTTTAGATGATGACAGTCATTTCAGAAATGTACATCCAAAAGAAACTGAAGATTTCGTAAAACAGCTTCAGGCAGATGCATGGACCTCAAAAAGCTAAATATCATGGAGTTGAATTATAATATTGCCGAAAAAGCCTTACATGCAGCTAAAGAAAAGGCATTGTCTATGAATATTCCTGTGAGTATTGCCGTGGTAGATGCTGGAGGGCATCTGGTTGCATTGGCAAGACTGGACAGTGTCTACGGAGTGATTGATTTTGCCATTAAAAAAGCAAAAACAGCAGTGATGTTTGGAGTAAACAGTGATCTGATGGGAGACATCATCTCAGAAACCGGTATTCATGGTTACGGAATGCTGAATTCCAATGACGGACTTCTGACGATTGCTGGAGGTGTTGTCCTTAAGAATGCAGAAGGTAAGATCATTGGTGCTATAGGTTCATCAGGCGGAACTCCCGAGCAGGATAAAGAAATTGCCGGGGCAGGCGCTCAGGTTATTGCTTAAATTTCAGATATTTGTAGTATGGAAAACACTTCTGAAATCATATTCGACAAACTGGTTTATTCATGCGCTTTTGAAACTTATAGAGGCCATGAGGAGTTTATTCCGGACCATTTTCTCGGATTTCAGATATCCGGGGAAACTCATGCTTTTCATGAACAGGGTAAAACGGTGATCAAAGAAAATACAGTGGTCCTGGTCAGGAAAAATCAACTGATCAGAACGATTAAATATCCTTCAGCTCATGAAAAGTATCAGTTTATCTCCATCACACTGGATGATGAAACACTGAGACAGTATGCCACTGAAAACAAAATCGCTGTAAATAATAATTTTCCAGGAAATCAGCGGTTATTTTTTGAGCCCAATGATTTTTTTGAAAGCTATTTTGCTTCTCTTATTCCTTACGTCAATAAAACAGAGGAAATCCCTCCCAAATTAGCGGTTTTAAAGGTGAAAGAAGCCATAGAACTCCTTTTGCTGAGCAATCCTGATCTTAAAAATCTCCTTTTTGATTTTTCTGAACCTTATAAAATTGATCTTAAGGAGTTTATGAATAAGAATTTTATGTTCAATGTATCGGTAGATGCTTTTGCACGGCTTACAGGTCGTAGTCTTTCGGGTTTTAAGAGGGATTTTAACAAAACATTTGAGATGACGCCCAAGCAATGGCTGAAAGAAAAAAGATTGAAAGAAGCCTATTATTTAATTAAAAACAGGGATAAAAAGCCTTCAGATATTTATCTTGATCTGGGTTTTGAGAATTTATCCCATTTTTATTCTTCTTTCAAAAAGAAATTTGGGGTAACAACTACGGAGGTATAACTTTTAACCATAAAAAAACACAAATTATATTATAGCTTAACTATTGTAAACGCAAAGACGCAAGGAAGGCTTTACAGTGTGATGATTTTAAGTCGTAAGGATTTTATCTCCGGTAAAATTTAACACTGAATATTTCAAAATGCTTGTTGATTAACCACAACATCTGCGTAATCTCTAAGATCTGCGATAATCTATCAATCATTTATGATTTTCCTACGTCTTTGCGTTTTCCTACATAGTATTAAGGGATCATATTTTCTGATCTCAGTCTTTCAAAAACATCTGTAAAAGAATCTTCTGTACTGATGTATGCTGTGAAGCCCAATTTTCTGCTTTTAGACATATCACACATCACTTCCAAAGGTCTTCCCAGATCTAGATCTGTATGCCATGCTGAAGACAGACGGCCAAGATTGCTTTCTTTAAGGTTATATTTTTCTGCAATGGCTGTCCAGATTTCTTGATCGTTTTCAAGTTCTTTTTCAAGAGGTCTTATAGTATCATTGAAGCCTTCAGCTTCTACACCGAACCAGTTTGCCAGCCTTTTCCAAAGCCATTTCCATCGGAAAACGTCTCCATTCGTGATATTGAATGCCTGATTCTTTGCGGATTCTGTAGTGGAAGCCCAGACTAATTGCTTACCCAATATTCTGGCATCCGTTACATCCGAAACTCCGTTCCATTGTGCTTCTGATCCCGGCCAGATGAATTTTCTTCCGGTTTCCTTACAGATGCTCGCATATACGGCCAATGTGGTTGCAATATTCATCAGGTTTCCAATGGCATATCCAACAACGGTGTGAGGTCTGTGAATGCTCCATGTGAAGCCATCTCTTTCTGAAGCTTTGTACACTTCATCTTCCTGTGCGTAATAGAAGTTGGGAAGTGGAAGCCTTGGATGCTCTTCTCTTACGGGTGTTTCAGGTAAAATACCTTCTTTAGCATAAGCCTCAAATGGCCCTAAATAATGTTTAAGTCCTGTAACCAAAGCCACATGCTTCACTGATTTTTTAGGAGATAAAACATTTAATAGATTTCTCACCAGCATGCTGTTGATACGGATATTTTCTTCTTCAGTATCATTACGCATCCATGTGGTAAAATAAATGTGGGTAGGAGAGATCCCTTCCAGTGCTTCAGTAAGGCTTTGTTCATCCAAAAGATCTGCCTTTACAGGACGAAGACCAGGGGTATTAGTGTTGGAGTTTCTCGATAAGCCATAGGTTGTCCAGCCTTGTGCGATCAATTCTTCGGCAAGGTTACTTCCTGTAATTCCGGTAGCGCCTACTACCAATGCAATATTTTCCATAAGTATTGTAAAATTTCTTGTACAAAATTATGGACGGAAACAGGGTTTTATCCTTGATGTGGATCATGCGTTTGAGTTGATCTGGATCAAGTGTTATTCAGGGAATTCTTTTTACGGATCCTGCTCACGGTTTCCGGAGCAAGTCCAAGATAAGAAGCAATAAGATTGTGCGGGACTCTTTTGATCATTTCAGGATTCTTCTGAGTGAGTTGAAGATATTTTTCTTCAGCCGTATAGCTGTTGGAGACAATAAGCCTGTAATCTTTCGTAACGAGGCTGTTTTGATATAAAATTCTGAAATAGCGGTCCATCACAGGAATTTCCAGCATCATTTTTTCATAATCTTCCAGAGTGATCATCAGGACTTCGGTTTCTTCTATAGCATCAATATTCAGGACTGATTTTTCCTGATTGATGAAGCTGTTGAAGTCCGAGATCCACCAACCTTCAAAGGCAAACATATTGATATTCTCATTTCCTTTTTCATCCAGAAAATAAGATTTCAGAAGGCCTTTGCTTACAAAAGACAAACATTTGCAGATATCTCCTTCCTGAAGCAGATATTGTTTTTTACGAAGCTTTTTAAGAGTGAAAAAAGACTGAAGCTGACTTTTTTGCTCTTCTGTAATATCAACCTTATTCTCAATATGGGAAAGAAGGACCTCAAACATTAAATAAATATTTCATCAAAAATACTACTTTGAACAGCAAACTGAATCTTATTTTTCAAAATCATAAAGATTGATTCCTATTTCTTCTTTTTTAATTTTTACGATTCTGGTATCTAATGGATAAAAAATAAATTCTGCAGCTCCCTGAATTTTTGCTTCCAAAAGATGCCCTGCCAAAGCGGTGTAATCTTCTCTTCCCAACGTAATGTGAAGATGAGGCATAAGTTTGCCCTCTATTTCAGAGATATTTCCGGAAATATTGGTGACTTCCATCTGTTCTTTAAAAGTTTTATCAACATACTTTTTGGTTGCCGGATTAAAGAAACGGAGGGTTGCTTCACTCACAGCACCGATTCCTGTCACTTCTCCAGCCAGAATATTTTGGTTCTGAATAAAATCTGTTAAAGTCTCCACTATATTGGAATGATTGTCGAGACTTACCACATAGATTTGACCTGCCTTTCTTGCAGACCAATGGTTTCCTTTACAATTGATGATCTCCATACTTAGCTTTGTTTTAAATAATTAATAATTCCTATGACATCATCCTGCCCGAAGCCTTTATCATGAGCATTTTGATAAGTTTGAATCAGGGTTTCAGACAGAGGAAAATCAGCTCCTGCATTTTTAGCAAGAAGAATATCTTTCAGCATAAGATCAAGCGCAAATGCCGGGGCATACTGATCTGCAGTCAGCATGGGTGTTTTTACCTTGGTAGCACCGCTTCCGCTGGCACTTTCATTGATTATTTCGAGCATGTCTGATCGTTCAATTCCTAATTTTCCGGCCAGTAAAACGGTCTCTGCCAATCCCTGATAAATAGTTGCTAAGAAATAATTGATAGACAGTTTTCCGGCAATTCCTTTTCCATTGTCACCCAAATGTTTCACAGATTTTCCCATCTTCAGCAGATAGGGCATAGCACGCTGTATGCTTTCTTCTAGGCCGCCAGCCATAATGATCAATGTTCCTTCTTGTGCAGGTGCCGTACTTCCTGCTACAGGAGCATCAATAAAAGAGGCTTCTTTTATCTTCAAAGATGTGGCTGTTTCCTGGGAAGCTTCGGGAGAAATGGTACTCATATCTACAAAGAGCTTTCCTTTAATATCCAAAGCCAGAATCTCCTCATAAACTGCTTTCACGGCAGCGTCATTGGTGAGCATTGTGAATATAGTATCGCTGTTTTCTACCAGGTCTTTAATTTGGGTGCAGACTGTAGATTTTTCTTCAAAATCTTTGGCTTTTTCAGACGATCTGTTGTAAACGGAAAGCGGAAAGCCCGCTTTTTCAAGATTTTTGGCCATAGGATGTCCCATATTTCCTAATCCGATGAATCCGATTTTTTCTATTGCCATATTTTTCTTTTTTATGATGAATTAAGTCTTTTATAGTGTAAATATCCTCAATAAGAAGGAATTTAGTATCAGGTATAATGAATAAGATTTCAAAATACTTCTATTTTTAAGCAAAATATCTACCAAATAGGAACTTTGTAACGTTAAGTTTTAATTATATTTTCTATGAGAAACTTTTAAAAATGGAGAAACTTTCAGAAATTTGCACCAAAATAAAATCAATGAAGATCGTAGACCTTGAAAAATGGAACAGAAAGGAGCATTTTGAATTTTTTTCCGGTATGGCAAGCCCATATTTTGGATTTACTACAGAAGTAGACTGTACAAAAGCGTATGATACAGCTAAAGAAAAAGGGTATTCATTTTTTGCCTATTATTTTCACAAATCGATGGTTGCGATCAATACTGTTGACGATTTAAAGCTCAGAATTATAGATGGACAGGTTGTACAGTTTGATACGGTGCATGCCGGCAGTACAATCGGAAGACCGGATGGAACTTTCGGATTTTCGTTTACCCGTTTTTCAAAAGATTTTGAAACGTTTAATGCTGCTTTGCAGGAAGAAATAAAAGGGGTGCATGGGACTTCAGGATTGAGGATAAGGAATGAAAGATTGGGGAAAGATCATGTAAGACATACCACGATTCCTTGGAACTCGTTCAGTGCAATCCTGCATCCTACAGACTTTAATACAACAGAATCGATCCCTAAAATTGCTTTTGGAAGATTTAATATCCGTGAGGGGAGAAAATACCTTCCGGTTTCTATTGAAGCACATCATGGGCTGGCTGACGGACTTCACCTAGCACACTATCTGGAAGAGTTTCAGAAACAACTTGATCAATAGCAGATCGTTGCAGCGTCTGAGGATTGAAGTGGGTAAGAGTGAATAAAAGTAAGTAAGCGTATTGACCGATTTACTCTTATAATTTCTCATTTTTTCATTACGGGAAACCGTAAATAATATTTTCAAATCTTCAATACATTTGAGTCAATATATTACTATATTAGAAAATTGATTTTACGATCAAAAGAACTAATTAACCAATAACTCAATTGTATTAAGATGAGCAATTTTGAAAATCCGGATTTACAAATTCTTACTTCCAAAGCAAGAGCCGATAAAGCAATCAATTCTCTGAAAGGACTTTTACTGGGAATTATCTCTGATGATATTATTGATGCCAAAGAGATGGATGAACTCAGACTATGGGCCAGGGAACATTATGATCTGATCAATAGAAATCCGTTCCGTGAGTTTATGCTTTTAATTGAAAATACTGCGTCCAATGAAATTCCGGCTAAAGAAGCCGTTGAAGATCTCTATTGGCTGTGTCAGAAATATGAACATGACAGTATGTATTACAATGGAATTACTTCAGATTTACAGCTTTTGCAGGGGATTTTCCATGGTGTATTGGCTGATGGCATCGTGAATGACGAAGAAATTTTTAAACTTCATGAATGGCTGTCAGATAATGAACATCTGAGTTCACATTATCCATACGATGAGATCAGAAGTCTTGTGCTATCAATCGTTGCGGACAAAAAAATAGATGATGAAGAAAGAGCGGTGCTGACAGCTTTTATCAAACAATTTGTAGAATTGAAAAATACAAACGTTGCTGAAAAAGTAGAAAGGGATACCGAAGGAGTTTCTATTTCCGGTATCTGCGCTGTAGATCCTGAAATTATTTTTGAAAATAAAACGTTCTGCATTACCGGAATTTTAAGCAGAGGAACCCGAAACGAGCTACAGGAAGCCATTACAAACAAAGGCGGAATTGCTGTCAATACCATTTCCAAAAAGACCGACTATCTGATTATTGGGGATACCAACAATGCCTGCTGGAGTTATTCGTGCTATGGAAGAAAAGTGGAAAAAGCTTTAGATCTTAGAAAATCAGGGCACACCGTTATTCTGGTTCATGAGTTTGATGTTTTTGATGCTATTTGAAGAGAAAACTCTTCAGAATATTTCATAATGATAACCCCTGATGATATTATGCCGAACAATCAATTTTCATCCGATACAGATTCTTTTATTATTGATGTTTCCGGACAATCGGACAGCCCAATTGATTTTGGGACTGAATCTGCTTCCGGGAACTCTCCTGAGGGCCAGAACAGATCTTATGATCCGGATTCCTGGAAAATAGGAAAAAAATACAGCAGAAAACTCAGCCTTACTGAAGACCAGTCAGCCATGCTGGATAGAATGTCTTTTGCCGGAAATGTTTTCAATGAGATTGACTATTGTAAAATACAGATCATAAAGCAATTCTTGAGGTCTATTGAATACCTTTACCAGAAATGTATTCCCGTTAACAAATCCTATCCGACCGTCATTGATGAGCTTTCGGAGATCATTGTCTGCCTCCGGTATAACTATAAAAAAGACAGCCTGAATTACAATTACACCTATCAGTCTGTACAAACAGAAATTTTCAATCATATTTTGAAATTATGTGAAAATACGGTCCGTGAAGTGTATGGTATTAAAAGGAAAATCAATACTGATTTTAATTATAACGATCCGGATATTCTTCACCAGTACAATAAAAAGATTGTTTCAAAGCTTGATATTTTCCTGGCAGAAAACCATCATCAGATACTTGATGCCGATTATAAAACCAATATTATTCTCAATGAGAATAATACCAACCGCTGGAAGACAAAATTTGATCTGATCAGGGATGATTATTCCAATCCATTGGCATTTGAAAGGGAAATTTTCAGACTTTCTGAGGTCAATGTTAAAAATCCGTCTGTGGATGCTCTGTTTTTTGAAGCTTCAAAATTTGTAGCGGAACACGATAAAAGTTCGGCATTAAGGCTTTATATTCATTATCTGGAAAAGGATCTGAACTCTCCCAAATTTGACAAAAGAGATTTCCCCAGAAATATCCAGAAAAATCTGTTTCCAACAGAACAACTGATTTCTGATTTTGAAAATATCCTGAATGAATTTATTGCCGGCAGAAACCTTAATCTAGCCCTTGAAAAAGCCAATCATCTTTATCTTCCCAAAAGAAAGAGAATTACGATTGATCATGAAGCCATCAAAAATATCCAGGCACAGCATTCCGAAACGGCAACTATTTTAGGACAGATTCTGAATGACGAAAGTGAAGAAGAAGTTACCTCCTTAAAAACGGCAGAAACAGCAGATCCGAAAGCGTTAACAATAACTATGGCACAGCAGGTTACGGAATTTCAAACTTCCAAATATAGTGATGAGCTTCATTTAACAGATATTCAAAAGGACATCCTTGACTTATTTGAAAAACACAGCTTCAATATACTTCAGGAAGATCTTCAGGATTTTATTAAAACAAAAGGCCTGTTTATGGGCTCTACCATAGATTCTATTAATGAATGCTGTTTTGAGACCCTTGATGACATTCTCATCGAGGAAGAAGATGAATATTTTATTATTAACACAAATTATTACCAAAAACTTTTAAAAAATGATTGACAATATTAAACCTAAAGAAGCGACTTCCATTATCAATTCACTGGTAAGCGGAGTCGTTCCGAAAATAGGAGTACAACATATTACGGTAGGAAGATCTGAAGAAACACATGCTTTTATCAGCTCTCTGGAAGACGTCAAAAACGGTCTCAGTCTTGTAAAATTCTGGATCGGAGATTTCGGAAGCGGAAAGTCTTTTATGCTTCATCTTTTAAATACTGTGGCTTTAAAACAGAAATTTGTGGTCGCCAATGCCGATTTTACACCGGATAACAGGCTTTATTCCAATGACGGGAAAAGTGTGATCCTATATTCTGCCATTATGGATAATATTGCGATCCAGACGAAGCCGGAGGGCGGAGCTTTGCAGACTTTACTTGAAAAATGGATTGAGCAGGTGATTGTAAAAACAGCAGAGGAAAACCATATCTCTCTGATGGACATCCGAAATGATCAGTATCTCACACTGATTCAGAATTCTATTATGAAAACGGTAAACGAGATTACAGAAGTTGGCGGTTTTGATTTCGGGTCTGCTATTGTAAAATACTATGAAGGCTATATCAAGGGAGATGAACTATTGCGCAGAAATGCGTTAAAGTGGCTGAAAGGCGAATACAGCACGAAAACAGAAGCCAGACAAGACCTCGGAATCAGGGAGATTATCAATGACTCTAATTATTATGATATGCTTAAAAACTTCTGTAAGCTTTTTGTAAGCATGGGCTACAGCGGTTTTATGATCAATCTGGATGAAGCCATCAATCTGTATAAGATCTCTGTTACGGCTACCCGTGATAAAAACTATGAAAAAATATTATCTATTTATAATGACTGTTTCCAAGGGAAAGTGGCCAATCTTTTCATCAATTTTGCCGGGACAAAAGAATTTCTGGAAAATGAAAGGAGAGGACTTTTCAGCTATCAGGCTTTGAAAACAAGATTAGAATCCAATAAATTTGAAACTTCTGAGCTTCGTGATTTTGCACAGCCTGTGATCAAACTGATGCCTTTGAATCATAATGAGATTTTTGTGCTGCTCAAAAAACTGAAACTCATCTTTGATTTTAATTATAAAACAGAACTGAATATTACAGATGAAGAAATTTCTGCTTTTATGGAAGAAATTTTCAACAAACCTGGTGCCGCAGAATTCCTGACCCCAAGAGAAGTGATCAGAGACTTTTTGAATATCCTTAATATCATCAGACAAAATCCGGAAGTGGATAAAAGAAGGCTTTTCGGGGAAATTGAAATTGCAGACGAAAGACCGAGTGATCTTATTCTGTTAGACAGTATTGAAGAATTATGACAGCCTTCAGTCTGCTTTCCGAACCCATCAGAAAATATATCCGGGATAAAAAATGGGAGAGCCTGAGACCTATTCAGGAGGCTTCTATCCAAAGAATTATTTCTACTGACAACAATTATATTTTAATATCCAGAACAGCTTCAGGGAAAACTGAGGCTGCTTTTCTGCCTATTTTATCCAAGGTTAATTTTAAAGAACCGGGCGTAAAAGTTCTCTATATTTCACCTCTGATTGCTTTGATCAACGATCAGTTTCTTCGGGTGGAAAGCCTTTGTGAATATCTGGATGTTCCTGTTACGAAATGGCATGGCGAAGCTTCTAAAGGTGCCAAAGACCGCCTTCTGAAAAGTCCGGAAGGCATTGTTCTCATCACTCCGGAGTCTCTGGAAGCCATGTTTGTGAATAAACCTTATAATCTACGCCATCTGTTTTCTACTCTGGAATACGTTGTTATTGATGAAATTCATTCTTTTTTAGGCTCCGACAGGGGAACTCATCTGCAGTCCTTGCTGAACCGCCTTCAAAAGATCAACATCAAGAAATTCAGTATTGTAGGACTTTCGGCTACCGTAAGTGACACGAATCAATACATTGAACTGAAAGAATTTCTTGGAGATACAGACCATACAAAAGTCATCAGAGACACCACTCCCAAGCCCATTAATGTCTTATTTAAATATTTTGCAGGATCTGTTGAAGAACTGCCATTACCCTTATTAAAAGACCTGTACATCAGGACCAGAGATCGTAAAGTTTTAATATTTCCAAATGCCCGTGGAAGAGTGGAAGAAGTAGCAGTGAAGCTGAAGCAGATTTCAGAGAAAGTAGGCGGTCACAAGAATTATTTTTCACATCATTCTTCTGTGGACAAGGAAGTCCGTGAATATGTTGAGTTTTTTGCTAAAAATTCAACGTTACAGAACTTCTGTATTTCCTGTACTTCAACGCTGGAACTGGGAATTGATATTGGGAATGTAGATGATGTGGTACAGATTGATGCTACTCACAGTATTGCTTCTTTAATTCAGAGAGTAGGAAGAAGCGGGAGAAGAGAGGGGAAAGCCAGCAATCTGTTTCTCTATGCTACAGAACCTTGGAGCTTATTGCAGTCTTTAGCCTGCTGGATGCTCTATCAGGAACAATACATAGAACCTGTCTCTGTAAACAAAAAACCTTATGATGTGTTGGTTCACCAGCTTTTGTCTATTGTGAAGGGGGCTTCAGGGATTTCTACGACTCAGCTTCTGGATGAAATTGCTGGAAATTCAACATTTTCAAATATCAGTCATGAAGAGACAGAAGACGTAATCAGGTATCTCACAAGTATTGATTTTTTTGAAAAATTAGGTCATGAACTGATCATTGGAATGGAAGGAGAGGAAGTGGTGAACAATAAAGATTTTTATAGCCTTTTCGATACGCCTGTATTTTTTAAAGTTTCTAGCGGTGGAGTGAAAATCGGAGAACTGCCTTTATTACCACAGATAAGAGAGAATGAAAATATTTATCTCTCTGCTAAAATATGGAGCATAAAGGATATTGATTATCAAACGAAAAAAATAGAAGTGCTTCCTGCCAAAGATGGAAAAAAGCCTAAGTTTTCTGGAGATGCTGCAGATACTGCTTATCAGATCAGGGAAAAGATGCTTGAGATTCTTATGTCAAAAGAACAATACAGCTTTCTGGACGAGGCTGCACAACAAATCATTCTTCTTTTGCGAAGTGAATTTTCTTCGTTTACCATCAATGATTTCAAAAAAGAGAGACCATTGTTGGATCATAATGAAAAACTGACTTTCTATTCTTTTACAAGTTCAAAAATCAACCGAACCTTAAAATTACTATTGGATGGGTTGAAGATAGAAACTACACTGGATGATAAAAACAGCTCCTTTGAAATAGAAGACCATACCGCAGAAGAGTTAAAAACAGCCTTAGCCCGTTCTGATATAGATCAGAATATAGATGAAATTCTGACCGATTTATTAGAAAACAGTCCCCAAATTATCGACTTTTCTAAGTGGGGGAAATATCTTCCTGTAAACTATCAGGTAAAAGTTTTGAAGGAAAAGTATTTCGATTTTGAAGGCTGTAATGCTTACCTCAAAGATTTGAAACTTATAGAAAACAATTAATAATGATATTGGAAAGAAATTGTCTCAAAAGCCAAATAATTTGGTTTTTGAGACAGCCTCTTTTTTCTTTTAAAGAATCCTTTTTCGTCTGTTTTACTATTCTTACTTATCCATTTCTATTTATTGGTCACCAATATGTTTCTATTAAGCCCAAAACATTGATCGAGATCATAAAAAGTAAACCTAGGAAGCCTTTACATTTACAATAATTAAAATAGCAAAGCGGATAATTGGAAACAGGCTGATAAAAGCCGTTATGATATTTTGTTTACGGTGTAACGTGGTATCTATGTGGTATACAGTTTTAACAAAATTTTAATCATTTTTTCTTTCTTTGTCTATATAAAATTAAAACGAAATTCATACATGTGATTTTCTGCATTAACCTTTTTTTTTAAATAAATAGGTG
The DNA here is from genome assembly GCF_003852415.1 of Chryseobacterium sp. KBW03. Classification (NCBI taxonomy): domain Bacteria; kingdom Pseudomonadati; phylum Bacteroidota; class Flavobacteriia; order Flavobacteriales; family Weeksellaceae; genus Chryseobacterium; species Chryseobacterium sp. KBW03. The sequence continues at coordinate 482,879 of NZ_QAJO01000003.1, forward strand.
TTGTAAATCATTAAGTTATATTGCATTTATGAATACATAGAAATCTTTTTGTTTTGATATTAAATTATCAGGAAACAGATTGATTGGAGAAAAAGACTTTATCCTGATGCACAAAATATACTGCATCTAAAATAAGTAGAGATGAAAAAGTATTATGAAAAATAGAAAACCTGAAACTAACTTGGAGGATTTGGACCAGAAAATTCGTGTACAGGACGAAATAGTGGCACTAGCCAAAGCCAATTCGCCTCGTTTACTGAATAAATTCAGATTGGTATATCCCGATTTTTTTAAAAAATTATCTGCTATACAGCCCAGCCTTAAAAATTCTGAACTGATCTTTTGTATTTACCTGAAGCTGAATATGACAACAAAAGAAATTGCAACCTGTATCTTTGTTACCCCAAAAGCTATACAAAACAGGAAAAACAGGATCAGAAAAAAACTCAATATCGCTTCTGAATTTGATATCTACAAATGGTTTAATGAAATTTAAACCATTTTTTCTGATTTAAAAGTCCAGAATCGCTTTATCCAGATCGTGATAAAGAAGAATTTTCCAATTGTTTTCTCTGGCTTCTTTTTCCCATTGAAGTCGTAATTCCATGGCTTTTCTGCCATCGAAATCACTTTTATACGCTAAATGATATTTTAGATAAGAAGCCTGGGGAAGATCATCGGCCCCGTAAAAAACGGTTTCTTCATTTTCCCTGATCCAGAAAACCTGCATAAAAGGAGTATGCCCGCCCACCACTTCATAGGAAATTTCATCCGTGATTTGTCCTTTATCTTCATTCATCCAGGTGATATTGGGAAGCTGAATCAGTTTTTCCAGCATATCAAAATCAAAAGAAGGATTGCCTTTTTTTTCCATCGCAAAATCCAGCTCTCGTTTCTGGATATAGATCTGTGCATTCGGAAAAGTTGCTTCAAAACCACTCTCTGTAAGCTTCACAGCTCCTTCAATATGATCTTTATGAAGGTGAGATAACAATAGTTTTGTAATTTGTTCAGGACGGATATTTTCTCTTTCCAGAATTTCTGAGACCACCGTTTTTCCGGACTCATTTTTCCAGCCAATCCCTGCATCCAGAAGGATATAATCATTTTCTGTAATGATAAGAAACGGCTGAACAGACATTTTGATTCCTCCAATTTTATCAAAATTTTCTTCTGTTAAAAGAGTGAAGTCTTTGGATTTGCTAGCCGAAAAATTGCCTTCTTTGAGCGGAATGATTTTCATGATGCAAATTTCCTTAATATTTCTAATATTCAAAAGGTTTTTCATCGATATATATCATCAATAAAAACAATCATACAGCAGTATACTGAGACTATTGTATTTATCAAAAAATCCTGTATCATTCATAAAAATGTAAAGTCAGGGTACCGAAATTTTCTTTTTTTAATGATTATCTTTGAGGTCTCAAAAATCTGACAGTCTACATGATGATCAAATGTCAGATCACTTTCTATTGATTCAAATAAAATTGTAACATAATGCAGGAGAATTCTTCCCAAGGTATTTCCCGGACTGTCATCTGGCTGATGGCTATTATTTCAGGGCTTGTAGTAGCCAACAATTATTATAACCAGCCCTTGTTGGCGCTTATTTCGGAAGATTTTAAGGTTTCTGAAAGTGCTGCCAGCAAAATATCGGTGCTTACTCAGATAGGGTATGCATTGGGACTGTTGCTGATTGTTCCATTAGGAGATAAGTTTTTCCGGAAGAGATTAATTTTAATAGACCTGTTTCTGGTTTTTGGATCGCTCTTATGGATGACTTTTGCCACTCAGTTATGGATGTTGTATGCAGCCAGTTTATTGATTGGAGCTACCTCGGTTATTCCACAGCTTTTTGTTCCTATTGCCGCAGAACTTTCTTCAGATAAAGAAAAATCATCCAATATCGGATTGGTGATGTCCGGATTGTTACTGGGAATTCTTCTTTCCCGTTTTGTAGGAGGAATTGTAGGAGAAGTATGGGGATGGAGAGCGATGTTTGGTATTGCAGCAGGGCTGATGATCCTGGTGTGGCTGGCTGTATATAAAATGCTTCCTGAGCTGTCACCTAATTTTAAAGGGAGCTACAAAGAACTGATGCGTTCTGTTGCCCATCTTGCCAGAACACAGCCTATTCTTCAGCTGGCATCGTTCCGTGGAGCAATGGCATTCGGGTCTATGTGTGCATTGTTTACAACATTGGTTTTCCATATGGAAAAACCGCCTTTCAATGCGGGATCTTCCGTTGTGGGAAGCTTTGGGCTGGCAGGAGCGGTAGGCGCTTTAGCGGCGGCAAAGGTGGGGAAACTTCAAAAGTACCTGGATATTAACCGAATTATATTGTATTCTTTACTGATTATCATAGGAAGCTGGGGCTTTACCTATTTTGCAGGAGAAACCTATTGGGGACTGATTGTAGGAGTTATTCTTGTTGATCTGGGAGTACAATCGAGCCATATTATGAACCAGACCAATTATTTTCTGATTAAATCGAATGCTGTAAACAGGTTGAATACGGTGTATATGGTTTCCTATTTCATTGGCGGATCATTGGGAACCTGGCTGGCTTCTATTGCATGGCAAAAAGCTCAATGGAGTGGAGTATGCCTTGTGGGAACTGTATTTGGAATATTAGCTCTGATCGCACATATATTATTTTGTAAAAGAGTTAATAAAGCATAAATCAGAATTTGTTTTACATTTCTGATTCTTTTAAGTTTCGGGGATTTTATCGCAGATAAAATCCCCGAAACTTTTTTATTTTAATTCTCCGGCTTCTTCCTGCGCCTGCATCAATTCTCTGTGTCTTCCTCCCCATTCATCAAGCTGTTTCCATATGGGAATCAGCTCTCTGGCTATAGCTGTCAATTCGTAATCTACCCTTGGCGGAACTTCTGCATGAACTGTTCTCGTTACTAAGCTTTCTTTTTCCAGCTCTCTCAGCTGAAGGGTAAGCATTCTTTCCGTTATTCCTGAAATAGAATTTCTAAGCTCACTGAAGCGCAATTTCCCGTCTTTTAACTTGTTTAAAATAATCAGCTTCCATCGTCCCCCGATTCTACATACTGCATAACTCAAATCACATCCCTGTATATATTGCCGGTTGATATTATTCGTTGAATTCTCTTTTATTTTACCCATTACTTACAAATTTGTTAGTACCATACATTTAGCTGTATACAGTGCAAATGTAAGGTTTGAGATTTAATTTTGTTGTTTAAAATAGAAAATATACAGCAGTAATGAACAATAGCGCTCATGTTCCCTGCAGACATAATAATAACTTAAATCAAAATTAAAATGCAATTAACTCCTAAAATAACACAGATTTTAAATCATTTAGAAACAATACAGCCGTTCAATCCACAAAATTCTTTAGATGGAGTCCGTAAATATCTTGAAGCAATGTGTTTCCAGCTTAACGGTAAAAAAGAACCGGTAGCAATGATCGAAGAATTGAATATTCAGCAGGAAGACCATCAGATTCCTATTCGGATTTACCGTCCTAATGGAACAAAAACAGAGAAGTCATCAGCTATTATTTATATTCATGGAGGTTGGTTTATAGCAGGAGGATACGAAACTCACGATGCTGTAGTCCGTAAACTTGCCAATAAGACGGGTTCTGTGATTATATTTATAGATTACCGTCTTGCTCCCGAGCATCCTTTTCCTGCAGGTTTAAATGACTGTATTGACGGAATACAATGGGCGGTCGACAACGCAGAATCTTTAGGAATTGATCCTGATAAAATTGGAATCATAGGAGATAGTGCCGGAGGAGCCTTGTCAACAGCCGTTTCCACGCAGATAGGAGGACAGTTCAGGTTTCAGGTATTGATTTATCCTGCAGCTGACAATCAGTTGAACTCAAAATCATGGGAAGCTTATGAAAATGGGCCGGTTCTTAATAAACAAGGCGGAATAGAAGCCTGGGAATGGTATCTTCCAAAAGAAGAAAAAGATAATCCTTTGGCAATCCCTGTGTTGATTAAAGATTTTAAAGAAACGCCGCCTACTTTAGTGATTCTGGCAGAGCATGATCCACTTTTAGATGATGGCAAAACGCTTTCCCTGAATATGGAAAATGCAGGTGTTACGCTTACAACAAGTCTTTACAAAGATATGGTTCATGGGTTTATGCATATGGGAGAACTTTTGGAGGAAGTACAATCAGCAGTAGATGAAATGGCAGCTTTTGCCACACATCATTTTGAATCCGACAGAGAACAGTAACAATGAAAAAATACGCATATATTGGATGTCTGGGATTTATAGCAGTTATTACTACAGAATTTGGAGTCATCGGAATTCTCCCGCAAATTGCAGAACATTATAAGATCAGTATTGACAAGGCAGGATACCTGCTGAGTGCTTTTGCATTAATTATTGCTCTTACAGGACCTTTTATGACTTTACTTACGTCAGGAATTGACCGTAAAAAGATAATGCTTACAGCCATTTTCATGTTTCTGGTTACAGGAATTGTTTCCTCTTTTTCACCTCCTTTATGGCTGCTGATGCTGGTGAGGATTTTACCGGCATTCCTGCAGCCTGTATATATTGCAACCGCTTTGTCAGTGGCGGTATCTCAGGCAGATGAACGGAAAAAGAATGAACTGATGGGGATTGTTTTTAATGGAGTCGCTATTGCCATGGTCACTACAGTTCCTTTTGCAACATGGATAGCCGGGCTTTGGTCCTGGGAATATTCATTTATGATACAAGCTGCTGTAAGTTTGATTGCTTTAATGAGTATTTATTTTCTTCTTCCCTCAATACCGGTGAAAGAGAAAAAATCGTACGGAAACCAGGTCAGAATATTGAAGCATCCTCCATTTATTCTGAGTACTCTGACTAATTTTTTCATGATTACGGCATGGTTTTCTACCTACAGTTATTTTGCCGATTATCTGAACAAAGCCAAAGGAATGGATACTTCAATGATAAGCTACATGCTGCTTCTCTTTGGTGGTATAGGAATCATTGCGAATGGTGTAGCTGGTAAAATGCTCAATAAGAACGTCGCAAGAACTACTGCTTTTTTTCTTTCGGGAACCATTTTAGTGCCTGTACTTTTATATTTTTCTGATGGAAATTTATTTGCAACCATTGCAGTGATCGGAATTTGGGGGTTCTTGTATTCACCCAGCTTTTTGAATGCCTCTACCTATATGATCTTTTCTGCACCAGATTCACTGGAATTTGCCAACAGCCTTGCCACATCATTTGGAAATTTGGGAGTAACGCTGGGAACGACAATAGGAGGGTGGATCATCATGACACAAGGAGTAGAGTATATTCCATGGATAGGTTTTGTTTTCGGGCTTCTTGCATTTTTGATGATGATTTTAAAAAGTGCAGTTGAGAAACGAAACCAGGTGCTTTCCACGTGTCAGAATTAAACTGTAACAAATTTTGTTACATTGGGTAAATTGTAGTAACTTTGCACTATTAATTTGATGTAAAATTGAATACAATGAAAATAGAAATCTGGTCGGACGTAATGTGTCCGTTTTGTTATATCGGAAAAAATAATTTTGAACAGGCTTTGAGTAAACTTCCTTTCAAGGATAAAGTAGAAATAGAGTGGAAGAGTTTCCAGCTGGATCCTACTTTAGATCAACAAAAGACTCAGGATACCATTCAGTATTTTAGAGAAAAGAAAGGTGTTCCAGAAGCTCAGGCTACTCAAATGCTTGGTCAGGTTACCCAAATGGGAAAAGATGCCGGAATTGACTTTGATTTTGGGAAAACACTGATCACTAATACTTTTAGTGCTCACAAATTGCTTCATTTGGCTAAAAAGTACAACAAATCCAATGAGATGGAAGAGGCGTTATTTATCGCTCATTTTATCAACGGTAAAAATGTAGGCGATATGGAAGTTCTGGTTTCCCTTGCCGAAGGTTTAGGAATTGACACAGAAGAAGCCAGAGAAGCGGTTACAACGGATCAATTGGATGATGAAGTGAATCAGGATATTCAGGAAGCAAGAAACAATGGTGTTTCCGGAGTTCCATTTTTTGTTCTGAACGGTAAATATGCTGTTTCAGGAGCGCAGCCTGTAGAGGTATTTGAAAATGCACTTCAGCAGACGTATAAAGAAACAGTGAGTCCTTTTAAGGATCTTTCCGGCGACAGTGGAGCTTCCTGCGATGCTGACGGATGCAGTATTTAAGATATCAAAACCCCAAAATAAAACTATTTTGGGGTTTTTAATTTAATATAGTCTCGTATCTTTGTCATACAGCATCAATAGCTGTATAAATCTAATTTCTCAATGATAAAAATTAACAACGAAACCCATTATTCAATTGATGATACCCTTTTTGTTTTTGCATTAGATTCTGAAGCAGGAACCGTATTTGATGATAAAAATAAACTGATTACAGGGATTGGAAAAGTAAATGCAGCAATAGAATTAACCAAAGAAATTCATACAAAAAAGCCTAAACTGATCGTGAATTTAGGTTCTGCCGGAAGTAAAGGTTTCCACAAAGGAGAAGTCGTTTGCTGTACAAAATTCATCCAGAGAGATATGGATGTAAGAGGGCTGGGATTCAAACTTTATGAAACTCCGCTATCCGGAGTGCCGCCTGTATTGGAATATGGTCTTAAAATGGACGTATTGAAAGAAGGGATTTGCGGAAGTGGTGACAGCTTTGAAATGAACCATTCTGAAACAGATTACAATATTGTAGATATGGAAGCCTATCCATTGGCATTGATCGCTCAAAAGGAAAATATTCCCTTCCTGTGCCTGAAATACATTTCTGATGATGCCGGAAGTGATGCCGCAGACGATTGGAGTGTACAGGTACATCTGGCTTCTGAAGCATTCAAGAAAATACTGTTCTCATCAATATAATCCTGAATAAATTTTCAGGATTTTGTTTTCTATTTGTATTGTTACGCTCAACCCTTCGCTCATATGAAAGTTACTTTTTATCAGCCGTTACACCCTACTCTTAAAGAATATATTGAAGGATATTATTTTGTGGAAAAAGATGACGACCATCAGCCGATCAGGTACCTTACATTTCCGGACAATTATTTTATCGTATCAGCCTGTCAGGATGTATCTATTATTCAGGATAAAGGATGGGTAGAAATTGCCAGGTCTCCATCTGAGAATATCGTCATTGATGTTGTATTCAGATGCTCTGTTCCCACTGAAATTCTTTATCAGCAATCAGTAAATGAAGTCACTGTTTACTTCAAACCACTAGGGGCTTATCATTTTTTTAATGCTGATAACAACAAAGATTTGCAACAGGAAATACAACTTTCAGATTTTAAAGAAATCATGAAGGCTATTTTAAAAGAGTCTGACAGAAGGGTACAAATTGAAATGCTGGAGAATTACTGGCTTTCAAAATTCCGGAAGAGAGATTTATTGCTGGCTTATACCATACTGGATGATTTTGAAACTGAATTGAGCATTGAAGAAATCGCTGCAAAAAATAAAATAACGAGACAATATGTAAATAAGATTTCGCAGCGGTATTTGGCTAAACCGGCCTCAGAATTCAGGAAAATTCAGCGGTTTCGTAAGGTGTTGATTTCTAATAAAAGATCCAGAAATCTTACTGAACTTTCCTACGAAAACCTATTCTATGACCAATCTCATCTTATTAAAGATTTCAAAGAGCTCACCAAAATAAGTCCCGGAAAATTCTTTGATCATGTAGATACTGAGCAAAATAATATCTGGTTGTTTATCTGAGTTTCCATTTTTACAATTCATACAAATTTCCTTGAAATACATTTGCTGAAATATTAAATCTTTATTTCAATGAAAAAATTATGCGCAGGCATTTTTCTGTATATTTCCTTATTCTCTTATGCCCAGAAAAATGATACTTCAGCAGTACTTGCTGATATTACAGAAAAAGTAAAAGACTATTATATTGATAAAGAGGCTTACAAAAAAGCAGATTCTTTATTTCAGAATGAATTGAAAAACGGGACGTTTGATCATCTCAATAAAAAAGATTTTGCTGCATTTCTGACTCAAAAGTTGAGAACAACGATTAAAGATGAACACTTTTTTGTTAAATATCTCGAAAATTACACGCCTGAAAAGATGATGAGTGAGAAAGAAAAAGAGAAATTAAACAACGAGCATAATAGTCTTGAAAATTTTGGATTTGAAACTGTTCAACGGCTCCCGGGGAATATTGGCTACATCAATTATAAAGGTTTTGCCTCTCCTGAAGCCAGTGAAAAAACATTAGCTGCTGCCATGAATTTTGTGGCGAATACCAATTCCCTGATTATTGATCTCAGAGAAAACGGAGGAGGAGAAAACGGGATGTTTCTGTTGTTCTGCAGCTATTTTTTTGATCAAAAAACGAAACTTTATACCACGTATTTCCGACACGATCAAAAAACGGTCTTAAACAGTACCCAATCTAAGGTTTCGGGACAAAAATATCTTCGCAAAAAAATATATGTGCTGACCAGTAAGAAGACTTTTTCGGCAGGAGAAGGACTTGCTTATTTTTTACAGCAATATAAGCTTGCCGAAGTAATAGGTGAAAAAACAGGCGGTGCAGCCAATCCTGTAGATCATTTTATGATTCAAAATCAATATTTGCTGCTTGTTCCGACAGGAAAAATAACCTCTTTAACCACTCAAAAAAACTGGGAACATACAGGAGTGACTCCAGATCAGGAAGTGAAAAGCGAAGATGCTTTAAAGGCTGCTCATCTTAAAATTTTGAAAAATATTTTAGCAACAGGCACAAAAACAGAATTAACCTTACCTGAAATAAAAAATCTTATTAATACATTAGAACAATAAATACATACTATGTCATCAATTATCATCAACAAAGCTTCTTCTGAAGACCTGGAAATTGTACAAAACTTAGGAATACAGACCTTCTCAGAAACATTTGCAGAAGATAATACTGAAGAGGCTATGAAAAAGTACCTGGAAGAAAGCTTTAATACCGAAAAAATAAAATCGGAGTTGAATAACCCCAATTCCTTTTTCTATATTGCCTGGGAAGAGGACAATCCTGTTGGCTATTTGAAAGTGAACTCCGGGAAGACACAGACCGAACTTCAGGATGAAACCAGCCTGGAAATTGAAAGGATTTATGTAAAGAAAAGCCACCATGGAAAAAAAGTAGGCCAGCTTCTTTATCAACAAGCTTTAGAGACGGCTCAGCACCTTAATAAGGCCTATCTGTGGCTGGGTGTTTGGGAAGAAAATCTAAGAGCGTTCAATTTTTACAGGAAAAATGGATTTGTTGAATTTGACAAGCATATTTTCAAACTCGGAGAAGAAGAGCAGACTGATCTGATGATGAAAAAGATGCTGGATTAGAAGGGTTATGCTAAGTTTAATGCAGTAAGACAAAATATTTCAAAATGAACATTTCAGAGTTTGTAAAACAAATCAACCAATATTATCCGTTATCCGAAGAAACGGTTAAAGCTTTACTGGATATCTGCACTGAAGAATACTACCATAAAAACGATGTTCTGCTGAAATCAGGCTCTATGGCAAGGTATTATTATTTTCTGCGATCCGGACTGATTGGATATTACACGGTGGATGAGCAAGGAAATAATATTTATAAAATTTTCTTTGAAGAAAACAGCTTTGTAGCTTCAACCGCTTCTATTATTAAAAATGAACCCAGCGACTTCAACATTATTGCACTTGAAGACTGTTCCGTTATAAAATATCCTGTAAAAGCATATCGGGAACTGCTCGAAAAGTATCATGATCTTGCGCTTTTTCATATGCACTATTTAGAAAAAAACTGGGTGGTGAAAAAAGAACCTTTGGAAGTCTCCCTGAAATACGAAACTGCAAAACAGCGTTATGTACAATTGCTTGAAAATGAATCACTGTACAGCCGGTTAAAACAGCATCACATTGCTTCTTATCTGGGAATTACACCTACACAGCTAAGCCGGATAAAAAAGGAAATACACTGATATTCCTAAACTAAATTAAAAAATAAATCAGCAAAAGCTTCAACATATGTTGAGGCTTTTCTCTTTTTTATGTGACAATTTTGCTCTGTCATAAGATCATTGGTACGCAATATGTTTTAAAAAGTAAGAATACCATTGATTCTATGATTATTATTAATTAAACATTTTTCAGCATGAAGAAGCTTATCAACATTGTATTTGTACTCACTGCGTTTATTCAGATATCAGCGCAAAAAATTATTCATCAGGAAATTTTCAGTCCAAAAATGAATAAAAAGATCAAAACCGTTATCATTACGCCAGATCTTCAACCTAACACAACCTATCCGTCGGTTTATATTCTTCATGGTTTTAGTGGCAATCCGGACCGGATTATTAAGCAGGATATTCCGGACTTGGTTCAGAAAGCTCAGGAATACAAAACAATCTATGTCCTTCCGGATGGAAACTACAGTTCATGGTATGCAGACAGTCCGATCGTTAAAGACTCCCAATATCAAACTTTTATCGGAAAAGAACTGGTAGATTTTATAGATAAAAATTATCCTGTGAAAGCTGAGAAAAAGTTTCGGGGTATTTTAGGATGGAGTATGGGAGGCTATGGTGCAACTAATATTGGAGTTACCTATAATAAGACTTTCGGCATCGTAGGAAGTTCATGTGGAGCTTTGGACTTCAATTCGTTTGGGGAAGGCTATCAGAAATATATGGTGAATAAAGTGCTGGGACCATTGGAATCTTTAAATCCCAATTTTCTTACAGACAGCAAAATAAAACTGATGGCCGGGGCCGGACAGCAATATATTTTCGACTGTGGCACAGAAGATACCCAAATGATCAATATGAACAGAAATTTTCATAAAAAGTTGACAGAAATGAAGGTTCAGCATCTCTACACAGAATCTTTAGGAGGACATACTACAGAATACTGGAGCAGATCATTATCAGAACAGCTGGCTTTATTTAACAGATTCTTTAAATAATAACCGTATATAAAACAATAAAACCTCATGTACACGCATGAGGTTCTGTTGTTTATAAGATTTAGTATAGATTATTATTCCTTCGAAAAGGTGTATTTTGAAGCTTCTCCCTGGCTGAAATCCATCTTACGTTTTTCAAGGTCAAAAGCCATTTTTATGCCTGCATCATCAAACTTAAAAATATGATTTTCATAGGCTGCCAGTCCAAATGCATTCTGTCCTTCCGCCATTGCCTGTCCGTAAAGAGTACCGTTTTGAACAAATACTTTTATCTTCATCGGGAAATCAGCAGTTGAGTACACTCCGGTATAAGCCTGTAACTGATCTGCTGTTGGGGTTGTTTTTTTGAGATTTTCTACGCCCAGTTTTTCATGATAAAGAACTTTTCGCACGTCATCAGTAGGAATCATTATCTCCGGAGTACTGTTATTCTGAAGCAGAATAAAAGTCTTATCATGATCAAGATGTCTTTCTATAAAGGTTGTATAACCGGCCCAGCCTCCGGAATGATTTGCTATTTTTCCATACTTGGTTGTCTTTTTAACAAACCATCCGAATCCATAGTTGCTTGCCTTTCCGTTTGTGGTAGTGACGTCATTAAATATCAGCTTCTTATCATTTTCATTCACCAGTTTGTCGGTATACAAAGCTCTGTCCCATTTCAGAAGATCTTCAAGGGTAGAATTTACCATACCATCACCTACAATTCCATCCAGATAATACGAGTAATTTTGTTTTCCATGACTGTCCAAAAGAACTATTTTTCCAGTATTGTCTGCTTCATAGCCCAGGGCATAATTGGAGATTGTCTGCGGCTGATATCGGCTTCTGTACACCAATGTATGCTTCATATCCAATGGTTTGAAAATATTCTGGTTCATAAACTCCCCAAACGATTTTTTAGAAACCCTCTCAATGATACTTGCTAAAAAGGCGTATCCTGTGTTGCTGTATTCAAATTGTTGATTCGGCTCAAATTCCAGGGCGGGTTTAGATTTTGCAAATTCTTTGATGATATCGTCATTTACAGCAATTTTACTTTTATCCCAATTCTTTTCGAATAACTCCATATAATCGGGAAGTCCGCTGGTATGATTCAAAAGATTTCTGACAGTGATTTTATCATAAAAAGCCAGTTCAGGAAGATATTTGGATATTTTGTCATCATAATTCAGCTTTCCGGCTTTCTGCAAAAGAACAATACCCATAGCGGTAAACTGCTTAGATACAGAAGCAAGTTCAAAAGTACTCTGCAGATTGAGCGGGCGCTTGGCTTCTTCATCTGCCATCCCATAGCTCTTTTCGAAGATAGGTTTGCCCTTCTCAGCAACCAGTACATTTCCGTTGAACTTTTTCTGATGATGAAGTGCTGTAAAAAGGCTGTCCAGTGTTTTGGCTTCATTCTGGGCATAGGTACCGATAGCAAACAATACGAGCGGAAGGCTGATTATTTTTCTTGAAATTAAGTTTGTCATGATGATTAGTTTTTAAAGAAAATATTGATCTGTTAATTTTCATTTATATCTGTCGTGCGGTAACAGCATATGTTTCATGAAAAAGAATAATTTATTTATTTTTTTCAAAATCTCTGTAAATGGGAATCCTTGTCAAGGTTTTAAACCTTGACAAGGATCAAGATGGCTTTTAAATTTCAAAAGAAAAATAAAAACCCTTTTTAAGCAATGCTTAAAAAGGGTTTGAGTTGATTGATTGATATTCAAAAGTGCTAACAAGTCAGCATATTAAAAATGTTGAAAGTTTTTACCCAAATGTTCTTCTATCACAAAGAACGGATCTTCTGTAAGAGTATGTGCCCTCATATCGATAAGGCTCACTTTACTCATCATACGAAGCATAATTCTCCTCTCGCACGGCTGTTCTATACCGTCTATATTTCTTACTCCCGCGCGGAAAGCTGATCTTCCATGTGCACAGAGATGGTTATTGACCAAAATAACATCTCCCGCCTGTGGTGTAAATCCTGAGTAAATCAAATGTCTGGCCTCTTCCCAGAACTCATTCAGAGAGTGGTGAGCTTCGTCCGTCTGTCTGATACTGGAATTGAAAAGCTGTTCAGCGGCATCAAATCTCATAAAAGGAAGACTGTAATTACCATACAATACAGCATCTAATGTCTCTTCCTCATTTTCTCCTGTTTCAAGATTCGCATCCTTCGGGATTTTATAAATACGGTCAAAAAGAGGTCTGTAATTCTCACCAATCGAGTCGTGAGAGCGGATTGAATAAAGAGTAGAAGGAACCTGCTCTTCATTACGTACATACATAAAACTTAAAAAGTCTGCCTGATGTTTCAGAAAAGCATCTTCGGTATGTACATACAAATCTGTTGAAGATCCTGATCCTGTCTGCGTTTCTTTCATCCTTTCATCAGGAATGATGGCATGTATCAACCCGCCTCCTTTACGCTGTGAATAATATTGTACAGGCTTTGAAGGAAGTGCTCCATGAATAAGTGCACAGGCAAAACCATATAAATTGAATTTTGAATAATCTGCAGACTGCCAATTAGAAGGAGTAGAACCGATATCCTCCTGATCTATATCCATTAATCCGGTGAGGATCAATGCTCCGTACTGATTTTTAGAAAAGTCACTCGCAAAATCAGCCGCTATGTTTAAAATCCTTTCCGGTAAGAAATAGGATGCCAGTTGATGAACATGTCTTATAAAGTCGCGGTTTTCATAACTGTCATATTTTTTCTGAAGATGCTTTGCTGCATCTTTTATCATTCTTCTCTCCTGTGGGGTGACTTCTATGACCGTTGGAAGCAGTTTTACCGCTGTTAAACAGTCTTTATCTAAAATTTCTGTAGAATTCATTAAAAAAAATTTGGTGTTAACTAATAATTTTTATCTTTGTTTTTAATTATTCTAAATAACAATAGCCGGTTCAAATTTATGAATAATTAAGTAACCACCAAACAAAAACTTAAAAAAAATGACAAAATTAAAAACCTGATTTTCAAATATATAAATACGTATATCTGAAAATTAACAACAATCACTGATTTTAAAAATCACCTTACAAATACTTATATGAACAATAAAATAATATCCCTAGGAGCGCTTTCAAATGCTACCTTGCCTCACAATTCGGGGAATTTTGGGAATATTTTTCATCCAGATAATTACGATCATTATCGTAATGCAGTCAATAGTACATTAGACCTCGTAAAGGAATTTCTTTACAGAAACGACAAACCTTTCAGCGGTATAGAAGCCAAGGAAATGAAAGGAATGGTACAGCAGATAGACCTTAATCAAAAACTTTCCAATTATAACGAACTTTTAGATGAAGTAGATGATATCTACGTAAAACATGCGACAGCTTTTCATCTTCCACAATATGTAGCACACCTTAACTGCCCGGTTGTCATTCCGGCGTTGGCAGGAGAAATTCTTGTAAGTGCTATCAATTCTTCACAGGATACCTATGATCAGAGTGCCGGAGGAACTTTTATGGAAAGAAAACTGATCGACTGGACCGCGGATCAGATTGGATATAATACGAATGAAAGCGATGGTGTTTTCACGGCGGGAGGCTCACAGAGTAACTTAATGGGGCTGGTAATGATGCGTGACTGCTTCTCCCAGAAGAGATACAATCATAATATAAAAATGGATGGTCTGCCAGCAGAGGCAAGCCGTTTCAGAATCTTTGTTTCAGATAAATCTCACTTCAGCAATCTGAAAAATGTTTCCATTATGGGATTGGGTGAGAAAAGCATAGTGAAAGTTCCTACCGATGAAAGATTCTGTATGGATATTTCTCTTTTGAAAAAATACATCAAAAGGGAAGAGCAGCTAGGCAATATCCCTATTGGTATCGTAGCAACAGCAGGAACTACAGACTTCGGAAATGTTGACCCACTGGAAGATATTGCGAATATTTCAGAGCATTATAATATCTGGATGCATGTAGACGCGGCTTATGGCTGTGCATTACTATTGAGCGAGAAATACCGTAACCTGCTCAGCGGAATCGAAAGAGCAGACTCTGTAACGATTGATTACCACAAATCTTTCTTCCAGCCTATCAGCAGCAGCGCTTTTATTGTTAAAAATAAAAAAGAACTGCTGATTCTTAAACATCATGCAGATTATCTGAATCCTAAAGAAATGGATGAAGAAGAAATCCCTGCACAGATCAATAAATCGATTACCCAGAGTACCCGTAGGTTTGATGCCTTAAAACTTTGGTTTACTCTAAGAATGATGGGTAAAGAACAGTTGGCAGAATATACAGATACCGTCATTGATCTTACAAAAGATGTTGCCTCAATGATTACTGAAGATGCTGATTTTGAATTGCTTTCAGATTCAGATCTAAGTGTTCTTGTTTTCAGATATGTAAGACCGGAAATCAGCGATCTGAATGCCCTGAACCAATATATCAAGATGAAACTTTTCTACAGCGGAGAAATCCTTGTAGCAAGTACAAAGGTGGATGGAAATTTCTATCTGAAGTTTACTTTCCTGAACCCGATCACAACAACTGAAG
Organism: Chryseobacterium sp. KBW03; assembly: GCF_003852415.1. NCBI lineage: Bacteria > Pseudomonadati > Bacteroidota > Flavobacteriia > Flavobacteriales > Weeksellaceae > Chryseobacterium > Chryseobacterium sp. KBW03. Next base: position 498,346 of record NZ_QAJO01000003.1, read on the forward strand.
ACGTTCATCAAATTCTTACGACAATCAAAAGCCATGGAAAAGACTTTAATACAGAAAAATAAAACAGGAGAAAAATCCCGGGAAATTACTTTCAGGATTCTTCTCAACGGAATGTTAAGAGAGCTTGGAAATGGAAAATTCTATCAGGGAGTTCCAAAATATGATCTTCTTACAGCAAAAGCTCTTCAGAACAGCGATTACCCGTTGCATATGAGGTTTGAAATGAAGAAAACCGGGTTGTTTTTATTTGCTCCGGTTTCTTATCGTTCCGAGACTCTTTTTCATGAATACGGACCTGCTGTATGGGCTGTTGACCACCAGAATCAGACCGTTTTTGAAGTAAATACTGAAAAACTGATTGAACTCGTTTACCAGGAATTTTCTGAGACGACCAATGAGAAAGGCTTCAAACAATTTGCAGAAAGAATCCAGAGCAGTCTGAAAAATCTGGAACTGACTACAGAAGCATGTTTACAGGATGATCAACTTTTAACCTATTCATTTCTGGAATCTGAGCAGATGCTCCCGGCAGGGCACAATCTGCATCCTTTTACCAAATCAAGAATGGGCTTTTCTGAATCTGAGCAGTTCTTATATGGTCCCGAATTTGGAAAAGGATTCCAGCTGGATTATTTCCTGATTCATAAAGACTGTATCACTGAAAAATCTCTTCCCGGAATTTCAGCAAAAGAAATATTCGAGAAGTGGGTAGCAATACCAGAAAGTTACGATTTTGAAAACACAAATGATTTTTACATTGTTCCGTGTCATCCTTGGGAAGCACAATATCTTTTGTCTACAGAAGAATATCCCGAAATGCTCGGATCCGGTAAAATCATCCATATCGGGCCTTTGGGAGAAGATTTCTATGCAACATCTTCTATAAGAACCTTGTATAATCCTGATTTCAGCTGGATGCTGAAATTTTCTCTGCATGTTTTAATGACAGGATCTGTGAGAACCAACAGTTTAAAAGATCTTAACAGAGGATATGCTTCAGCAGTTTGGTGGCAGCAAGAAAAAGCTTCTTTTGAAGAAAGCTTCCCCAATTTTAAACTGTTGATGGAACCTTCTACATTAAGTGTTCATTATAAAGAAAAGAATGTTGAAAGCCTGAATATCCTGATCCGTGAAAATCCTTTTTCAACGGATGATAAAGTTCTTTTATTGGCAAGACTTTGTCAGGACGAATCTACAGATGGATTTAATTTTACAGCACATTTCTTTAAAAACGTAGCCAACCATCTTGGAATTGATGCTGAGAAAGCAACCATTATTTGGTTTGAAAAATATGTAAACCTTCTGTTGGCCCCTTTAAACAGATTATTCAATCAATTAGGGATGGCTCCGGAAGTGCATCAGCAGAATCTTCTTATTCAGTTGGATAATCAGCTTCTGCCGCAATCGATTTGCGTAAGGGACGGGCAAGGGTATCTGATTAAAGAAAGCTTTAAAGAGAAATATCAAAACCTGATGAAAGACTATCCTGAAGTTGAAGATCTTTTTATCAGAGATGAGCGTCTTCTGGATATTGTTTCCCATCATCTTTTGGTAAGCAATCTGAGTGCTTTGATCTCTTCCATAGGAAAAACAGGATTGGTTAAGGAAAGAAAACTTATCCATATTCTGTACAGAGAATTTGATGAGCTTCATGAATCTGAACCGTCATTTCTGACAGATTATGCACTGAATCAAAGATACTGGGCTGTAAAATCAAACCTTCAGTCGGCCGTTTCTGATGTAGATGGAGGGGTAAGCGCAGCATCTATTTCTTATGCTAAAGTTCCGAATATTCTTCACAAGCATTTTTTCTCAGATCAGCTGATTCATCCGCAAGGGAAAGAAGTTTTCTTTAAAAGATATTTTCAGAAAGAAGATGTGACCATGAGTATGCGTCCTATCGATCTTGAAAATGACCTTGAAATGCTTCATGAATGGTTCAACAGAGAACATGCCGTAAAAATATGGCAGATGAACTGGCCTATTGATGTGCTGGAAACCTATTATAGACTGATGCTTCCAAGTGATGAAGCTCATAGCTACATCGTTGCCGGTAATGATGAACCATCTTGTAATATCGAGGTTTACTGGGCATGTAGAGATATCGTAGGAGATTACTATGAAGTACTGCCTACCGATTACGGAACACACCAATTCATAGCGCCAACTGATCCTAAAAAGAAAAATGTATCGCCCTCTACACAATCTATGGTAGATTATGTTTTTGCACAGCCACAGGTAGGTAAAATGGTAGGAGAAGGTTCTGTAGATTCACTGGCATCTATGATGAATAAAGCCCATGTAGGGTTCAAAGTAGACAAAGTAATTGAGATGCCTCATAAAAAGGCCAATCTGAATTTCTGCTACAGAGAATGGTACTGGGAAAAGTTTCCACAGAATAAAGAGGTACAAATCACCACAAACATCACAAAAAATGACTAACGAAGCCGTATACAATGTAATAGGCATAGGTATAGGCCCTTTTAATCTGGGACTTGCCGCATTATCTAACCCAATTCCGGAACTGAAGACTCTTTTTCTAGACCAGAGAGATGGTTTCGACTGGCATCCGGGATTGATGATTGACCATGTAACCCTGCAGACTCCATTCTTATGTGACTGCGTATCTATGGCTGATCCTACCAACCCTTTGAGCCTTCTGAACTATCTGAAGGAAACCGGAAGATTGTACAAATTTTTTATCCGCGAAAGCTTTTTTATTCCAAGAAAAGAATACAACCGCTATTGCCAATGGGTAATTGAGCAGCTTCCACAGTGTCGTTTTTCAACTCAGGTGGTGGATATTACCTATGAAGAGGGTTTATATCAGGTGACTACAGTTCATACAAAAACTAAAGAAACTACTGTTTTTAAAGCAGAAAGATTGATTTTAGGAACAGGAACGCAGCCTCATATTCCGTCTTTTATTCCTAAAGATGATTCCCGAATCATTCACACAAGCTCTTATCTATACCGAAAAGAGGAACTTTTAAGTGAAGGAAAGAAAATTGCCATCATCGGTTCCGGTCAGAGTGCAGCAGAGGTATTCTATGACCTGCTTCAGAGCAGAAATGAAAAAACTCAGCTTGGCTGGTATTCCCGTCCGGACAGATTTTTTCCTATGGAATATTCTAAGCTGACCCTGGAACTGACATCCCCGGATTATGTTGAATATTTTTACAACAGAAGTGAATCGGCAAGGAAAAGTATTTTAAGCAAACAGCAGGCTCAGTTTAAAGGAATCAATTATGATTTGATCAATGATATCTATGATTTTATTTATGATCTTAATATCGATAATGCAGATCCTAATCTTAAAATCATTCCTAACAGCCAGCTGAATACTGTTGATAACAGCAACCCTGATTTCATCAACCTTGAATTTACACAACTGGAGCAGGATGTGCCTTATGATCAGGAAGCTGACTATGTCATCCTTGGAACCGGATATCGTTATCATGAGCCTGCCTTCTTGAAGAATATTCAGTCAAGAATAAAAAGAGATTCAAGCGGACTATTTGATGTTAATAGAAATTATTCAATAGATCATAACGGAGGGGAAATTTATGTGCTTCATGCAGAAGTACATACGCACAGTTATATTTCTACAGATCTTGGAATGGCTGCTTACCGCAATTCTTATATCATCAATGATATTCTTGGAAGAGAACATTATAAAATCGAAAAGAAGATTGCTTTCCAGGATTTTGATGTGGAAAAATATGCTGATCTACCAACTGCCAAAATTTAATCATACAATGAACACCAACTTAAAAAATACAATAAGCCAGGAAAACTGGCAGCAGGCTAACAGAAATCTGATGGCCAAAACCATTGCAGAACTGATGCACGAAGAGCTTCTAAAACCAACGGTAACGTTTGAAAATAAAGAAGGATTTACTGTTTTTAAACTTGAAACCGGGTTTGAAAATGTCGTGTACAGCTTTCGCGGGCAAGAGAGAATGATGGATTACTGGCATATCGACAAAGACAGTATTACAAAGACAGAAAACGGAGAAGATCTATCTGCGGTAGATGTAGCGGCTTTCTTTCTGGAAATGCAGTCCGTGTTTGATTTAGATCCTTATACCATTGCAAGATATACAGAAGAATTGCTGCATACTTTATATTGTGATGCATTAATTTTATCTAAAGGGGTCATGTCTTCAAAAGATCTTGCTCATTCAGATTATCAAACTGTTGAGCATAATATGACCGGGCATCCATGGGTTATTGTGAACAAAAGCAGACTTGGTTTTTCTCCAAGAGATCTTAAAACATTTGCTCCTGAAGCGGATGAAAACCTAAAAGTAATCTGGCTGGCTTCCCATAAGAGCAGATCAGCATTCCAATCTTTGGAACATATCAACAGAGAAGAGTTTTATCGTTCTGAAATAGGAGAGGAATTGTATCATGATTTTCAACAAAAGCTAATCAATGCCCGTAAAGATGTTGAAGATTATCATTTTATCCCTGTACATCCTTGGCAGTGGGAGCACAAGCTTCAGATTCATTTTGCCGGAGATATTGCTTCAGGGCTTTTAATCCAAATGGGAGAGGGAAGTGATACCTACAGTGCGCAGCAAAGTATTCGTACTTTATTCAATGTAGATCATCCTGAAAAAAGATATCTGAAAACGGCTGTTTCTATTTTGAGCACCGGAAATATCAGAGGATTGTCTCCTAAACAGATGAAAATTGCTCCCGCTATTACCGATTGGGTAAAAGGCTTGATCAAAGATGATGCGTATCTTGAAAACAAAGGAACCATTTTCTTAGGTGAAGAGGCTTCCATAGCTTATCTGCATCCACAATACGGAGCGATTGCCAGTGTTCCCTATCAATATAATGAATTCCTTGGCGCGTTATGGAGAGAAAGTGCTGAAAATTATCTGACAGAGGGTGAACAAATGGTAACTATGGCTTCTCTGCTGTATGTAGATGAAAATGGAGTTCCATTGGTTCAGGCATTTGCAGAAAAGGCAGGGATGAGTATCAAAGAATGGGTTGAAAGCTATCTTGATGCGTATCTTACTCCTTTGCTGCACATCTATTACACTCATTCATTATGTGTAACTCCACATGGAGAAAACATTATGGTTGTATTGAAAAATGGAGTTCCGCAGAGAATTGTGATCAAAGACTTTGTAGATGATATTGTGCTTACCGTAGAAGCGAGAGAAAAACTTCCTGCGCATCTTGCAGATGGTTTGATCCAGTCTTCCAATAAAGAAAATATTCCGTTGTTTATTCTCCTGGGAGTTTTTGATGCCTTCTTCAGATATATGTCAAATGCCCTGCATACGTATTCTGATTTTAAAGAAGAGACATTCTGGGAACTGGTTCACAACTGTATCGAAAATTATAAAGCTGAAAATACCCATCTTCAGGAACGATACGAAAAGTATGACCTTTACGTGCCGGCATTCAAAAGATTTTATATCAACAGTCTGCGTCTGAAAAATAATGGCTACAGTGAAAATAAAGCATTTGCCATCCCTAGAAAAGATGGAGCACTGCCCAATCCTCTGTATCAGATTGCCAATAAAAATTCAGTAGCAGCAGTATGAGGAAATTCCTGCATATACTAAAAGAAGGGACGGTTTTTGCCTATGGAGCGATAGCTGGAAAAAAAGTCGAGCTGACATCGGGAAGCATCAACCGTTCTATCTTTAGTCTGGCCATTCCTATGGTGATGGAGCTTGTGATGGAGTCTGTCTTTGTAAGTGTCAACCTGTTGATTATTGCAAAATTAGGAGATAAAGTTCTTGGTCTTGTGGGAATCACGGATAACTACATCAACTTTGCTTATGCCATCGCAGTAGGTCTTGGTATTGCGGCGGCTACTCTTATCGCCAGAAGAGCTGGAGAAAAAGACACAGAAGGAATGGGCAGAACGGCTCAATACATTATCCTTCTTGCTTTATTCTTTGCTTTATTTATTGGTGGGATCTCGTGTGTTTTCGCCTCAGAAATTGTCGATTTCCTGGGAGTGAACGCCAGTGCAGTAGTTGATGGAATATCATTCTCAAGATTGGTCTTCCTGAGTATCGGACTTGTGATTCTAAGACTTTCGGTAAATGGACTTTTCAGAGGTGCCGGTGATGCAGATATTGCCATGAAATCACTTTGGATCTGTCATATTTCCAATATCATATTCGCTGTGATCCTTGTTTTCGGACTAGGTTTTATTCCTGCTTTCGGATTGATGGGACTGGCTTATGCTACCGTTTTATCAAGACTGTTAGGGGTTTTATACCAGGCTTTTATATTGACAACCGGGAAAACCAGCATCAGCATCAGAGTTCCTTTTCACCTGGATATCCCATTACTGCAGAAGATTCTGAAAATAGCCTTTGGAGGATTGGTTCAATATATCATTCCGACATCCAGCTGGCTGATTATGGTAAAGATCATCTCTACTTTCGGAACAACCGCTCTTGCCGGATATATTATTGCCCAGCGTATTGCTTCGGTAGCTACGATGCCTGCCTGGGGAATAGGAAATGCGGCTGGAGTTCTTACAGGACAGAATCTGGGAGCTGGAGAGCCTGATCGTGCAGAGAAAACAGTCTGGAGAGCAGGAACCATCAACATGACTTATCTGGTAATAGTAGCCTTATTCTGGCAGATTGCCGCTGAATATGTGGTGAAATTTTTCACCACAGAACCGGAAGTCGCAAGATATGCAGTGCAGTATATTCATGTGGTATCTATGGCTTATCTGCTGTTAGGATTCACGATGGTGATCAGCCGTGCTTTGAATGCGGCTGGAAACATCCTGCAGGTTACCCTGCTGTACCTCGTGATGTTTTATGTAATTCAGCTTCCTTTGGCTTATCTCCTCGGAGTAAGACTTCATTGGGAACTGAGAGGAATATTTACCGCTATCGTTTCTTCGGAAATTGTATTGGCAGTACTATTCCTAATAATTTTTAGAAATGGAAAATGGAAAACTATAAAAATTTAAAATGAACACTACAGAAGAATTTTATGAAATTATCGCCTCTGCCATCGCTATAAAGAAAGAATTGGTAGATGAAAAATTGACGTATCAGGAAATCCCGGAATGGGATTCTATGTCCCACCTACTTATCGTAGAAGCACTTGAACAGTTTTATCAGATCAAATTTGATTTTAACGATATTCTGGAGATGGGAACTGTCGGAAAAATTCGGGAAAAAATGAAAAAATACGATGTACTCGTAGAAAACTAAGCATATGAAAATTTTAGAAAATGTAATTGCCAATAAGAACTTGGAGTTTACAGATGCTTCCACCGGTAAAACAATACCGGTGGGAACGCTGTACCGGTCTTTAGGCTTAAACCCTGTAGAAAAAGGATTACTTTTTTTGTACAATGACAATCAGCTGCCCAGTGTTGAGGTACTTCTCAATTTTTATGGAACAGCACATGCGATTGCTGTATTGGGACAGAAACTGCATTCGGAGTTCAAAGAACGTATCGAAGCAGAATACCGTCCTAAGTATATCTTCGACCCGCAAAGAGAAGATATTCCGGGTTACAGCTTAAAAGAATTCTCAGACAGTATCAGAATTTTTGCAAAGGATGATTATAAGAATGAAGTTACCATTCATCCTGAAATCAAGATTCTTCTGAGCACTTCAGGCACAACGGGAGTTCCCAAACTTGTCAAATTATCGGATGAAGGTCTTTATAAGAATGCTTTAAGTATTCTTAAATATATGCCTGTTCTGGAATCTGATGTGGTTCCTTTAAACGTTCCGATCAACTTCGTATACGGATTCTCTATTTTCACCACCAACTGTATGCGCGCCAGAAGAATAGTCTGTACAGATAAAGACATTATGCAGAAAGCATTCTGGGACGAACTAGAAGAATATGGTTACAGTACACTGGGAGGAGTTCCTTTTCTCTATGAAAATCTGAATAGAATAGGGTTTTTCAGAAAAGATTCTCCAAGTCTGAGGTATTTTACCCATACCGGAGGCGTGATCAATGCGGAGCTAAGAAAAACAATTTTCTCTTACTGCCATGAATTCAAAAAAGAATTCTTTGCTCAATACGGTCAGACAGAAGCAGGAGGAAGAATGGCTTATCTGCCTACAGAAGGATTGCTGGAAGAAGAAACTTCTATCGGAACTCCCGTAGATAACGGAAGCTTCCAAATTGATCCTGAAACGGATGAACTTCTCTTTTCACATTCCAGTATTTTTGGAGGATATGCTAATAAGCTGGAAGATCTAGCCACTTATGAACAGCCTTCTGTGCTCCATACCGGAGATACTGCGAGAAAAGGTGAAAACGGAATTTATTATATCACGGGAAGAATAAAGCGTATTATGAAACTTTTCGGAATACGTCTCAATCTGGATGAGGTAGAATTTATTCTTAAAAATGAAATGCAAGGCAATACGTTTGTATGTCTGAATGCCAATGATAAGAAAATCGTTGTACTGTATGACAATCAGGATGTAGATCCTCAAATCATCACCGAAACCATTAAAAATAAACTGCGTATCAACCCACTATATGTACGCACCGAACTTATAGAATCATTCCCATTATCACAAAACGGTAAAATAAACTATCCCCTGTTACAAAACTTACAGCATGAAAACATCTAAAACCCTTATATTACTTCTTGGTCTTGCTTTATCTTCAAACTCGCTTTCTGCACAGCAGGGTGACAGAATTCATGGCAAGATCATGCTGACTGAACAGGCACCAGTAAAAAACGCTATTTTAAGACTTGTCAACACGTCTTATCAGGCAAAAACCAATAATTTAGGAGAATATTACTTTGAAAATGTACCACCTGGAGAATATACCCTTCAGGTGGTTTTAAATGATATCGAACTGATGAGGGAGTCTATCCATATTCAGAAAGATGTCCACGAAATTCCTGCTATCTATGCCCCGTTACACAATAATGTGATTGAGGGAATTACAGTATATGCAGTGAGTAGAAATAAATTTTTGGATAGAGACAGTACATCAGTGGCTAAAATGCCTTTGAAAGTTCTTGAAAATCCACAGGCTTATACCAGTATCAACCAGCAGATCATGAAAGAGCAGCTTACTTACGATATTTCGGAGGTATTGAAAAATGTTCCGGGTATGGTAAAGATGCAGGGAAGTCCGGGAAGAGGTTCAGGAGACGGAAGTTTCTATTACAGTCTTAGAGGTTTTCCTACCAAAGTATCTATGGTAGACGGTATTCCTGCAACAACGAACGGAGAAATAGATCCTGTCGATCTTGAACGTCTGGAAGTGATCAAAGGACCTTCAGGAACACTGTATGGAGGTGCTGTAACTTCTTTCGGAGGTTTAATCAATGCTGTAACCAAAAAACCGAAAGACTATTTCGGAGGAGAAGCTTCTTATCTTATGGGAAGCTACAATCTGAACCGTGTAACGGCTGATGTTTACGGCCCGATTACAGAATCCAGAAATATGTTATTCCGTTTAAATGCCGCGTATCAGTATCAGAACGGATTCAGAGATTCTGAATTCAGAAAATCATTCTTTGTAGCCCCTACTATAAGCTATCAGGTTAATGAGAGACTAAAATTTAACTTAGGAGCGCAGATCTACAACTATGAAGGAACCAATACTCCGATTATCTTCCTTCCAAGAACAAGAGCTTATTTCGCCCATAATCCGGATGAACTTGGATTCGACTGGAAAAGATCATATTCAAACAATGATATGACTTTGAAAGCGCCATCTATCAACGTAAAAGCTGAGGCCAATTACAAGATTTCAGATAAATGGACTTCACAAACGTTGCTTTCAAGAAACTTCAGAAAAACAGAAGGATTATATCAATATCAGTTTATCAGAGGGACTACCAATGATGCTACACTTGAACGTAATGTACAATGGCAGAACTCAGAAGCTTCTTCTACAAGTGTTCAGCAAAACTTTAATGGAGAATTCAACATCGGAAAAATCAAAAATAAAGTGTTGATCGGATTAGACTACCTCAATCAGACGATCAACAATAACCATTCCCCGATTGTGGTATTCGACAATGTGGATGGACAGAACCTGACAGGCAGTTATGGAAGTATTTCCAAAGATCTTGCACTTCAGAAAATCCAGGCCACTACCCAGGCAGGAAAAACGCCTTTAGTAAGAAATACATCTGCAGCAAATCTTTATGGAGCCTATGTTTCAAACGTAACCTATATTACTGACCGTTTGATTACTTTAGTAAGTTTGCGTATGGATCATTATGAAAGTAAAGGACAGCTTAATCTGAATGATAATAAGCGGGCAGGAGAATTCAAACAAACCGCATGGTCTCCAAAGTTTGGTATTGTGTATCAGATCCTTAAAGACCAGTTATCAGCCTACGGAAATTATATGAATAGCTTTAGCTATACAGCACCTGTCACACAGCAGCTGGCTGATTATAGCGGAGATATGAAACCACAAATGGCTAACCAGTGGGAAGTAGGAATAAAAGGAAACCTTTGGAGAAATAAAGTTAATTTTACTGTTGGATACTACGATATTCTTGTTGATAATATACAGCGGGGAATCGGGGTAATCCGTGACGGAAAAGAGTACAATATTGTTATTCAGGACGGTCAGCAAAGAAGTAAAGGGATTGAGATTGAAACGATCATGAATCCTGTTCAGGGATTGAACATTATGGCCGGATATGCTTACAATCACAGCAGATTTGAAAAAGCCGATGCCTCTGTGGATGGACGCCGTCCGGAATCCGCAGGTCCTGCGAATGTATTCAATTCATGGATCAGCTATATCCTTCCTATCAAAGGACTTCAGGGACTGGGAATAGGTTTTGGGGTAAATCGTGTTGGAAAACAGATTACCGGAAATAAGACTGTTACCGGGCAGTTTGCATTTCCTGCCTATACTTTAGTGAATGCTTCCATTTCCCTTGAAAAAGAAAGATACAGATTAGGATTTAAAATGAATAATCTGGGTAATGTACAATATTTTGCAGGGCAGGGAGTTGTAGTCGCTCAGATGCCTCGTAATTTTGTTGCTGAGGTTAGCTTTAAGTTTTAAGGATGAAGTTAAAATTTAGAAAAATTGCATATCAGTTACACCTATGGCTCGGACTAACGTCCGGGCTTATAGTTGTTATTATGGCCGCTACAGGATGTATCCTGGCTTTTGAAGAAGAATTAAAACATATTGTTCATCCCAACAGGTATTTCGTTGAAAATATCGGCAGAAAAAAGCTTTCATTATCTGAGCTTACCGGAAAAGCAGAACAGGCTTTACCCGAAGGATTGAAAATCAAGAGAGTTATAATGTCTTCTGATCCTTCAAAAACGTATGTATTCCGCACGCTGAAGATGGATGATGAAGCGTGGACGTATTGGGGAACCTATCTTTATTATTACCGGATTTATGTAGACCCTTATACCGGAAAAATACAGGAAGTAGAAAATGCAAAACAAGATTTTTTTGAAATTGTTCTGGATCTTCACAGAAGACTTCTGCTCGGTGAAAAAATAGGGAAAACCATTACAGGATATTCCACATTGATATTTGCTGTTATCCTTTTATCGGGGCTTGTGATATGGTATCCCCGTAAAATGAGTAAAGCCATGCTGAAAGGAATGTTTTTCATTAAAACATCTGCCAATTGGAAAAGAATCAACTATGATGCTCATAATGTATTGGGTTTTTACGCCGTGATTCCTTTACTTCTGATCTCTTATTCCGCATTGATATGGAGCTTCGAAGATGTAGATAAATGGGTAAAGAATACACTGAACGGCAATACTCCAACAGAAAAGAAAGCCAAAAGTACAATCCCTTCCGAAGAATTTTCAAACCGCGGAAATATTCTCGATTTAATTGGAAATAGAATGGAAAAAGGGCTGGTAGATAAGAAATCTGCACTTGTCAATTTCCCAAGATCGGAAGAAGGAACTTATTATGCTGAACTGACGTATGACGGCAGACAATACCGTAATGAACAATTTAATTTTGATCAATATTCAGGAGACGTTTTAAAATCTCAATCTTATAAAAACAAAAATATCGGATATGGAACCGCATTAAGGGATAGAAATTATGATCTTCACACCGGAAGTATCCTGGGACTCACCACCAGAATTATTTATTTTCTGGCTGCTATCATTGCAGCATCGCTCCCAATTACCGGTTTTATTATCTATCTCAACAAGAAAAAGAAGAAACCAAAACACAAGAAAAACAAAGTCGTTTTTCCTTCTCATCATTAACAAAAAGCCTCTGTAAAGGGGCTTTTACTCTTTTTAAAACCACAAAAGTCGCAAAAGATTTTATTTTAAAACACTTTAGTCACTTAAGTAAGTTTAAAATAATGCCACGGAAAAGTTCACATAAGATAAAAATCAAAGATTTTTTACAAAACTTAGGTGTACTTACTATACATAAAGTTTGGTTCTAAAAAAAACTTAAGTGTTAAAAAAAATGTGTCTTTTGTTATTAAAAATAATCAATATAAAAGATTATACAACTTCTTATTTTAAATATCCAGTATCAATTTTATCGCAGATAAAATCCTTGCGCCTTATAAAAACTTATTTTTCATCATATTTGTGCCTTTGCGTTTTCCAAATAAAAAATTATTAAACATTTCCTTGTAGATTTTTAATCACCCAACCAATCCCTTCACATTTTTTGAAAAGACTTCAATTCCTTTATTCATCTCTTCAACATTCAGATCTCCAAATCCCAATCTCATTGCCGTAAGCCCTTTATTTTGATACAACAATGTTTTAGGAATGAAAAGATTATCCTTCATACAATTTCGGCTCAGCTGCATAAGATTGATCGGAATATTCCATTCCAGCCAGATGGCAAGACCGCCAGACGGCTTTTGAAAGGTGATGAGGTCACCCAGATTTTCTTCCAGCAACAAAGCAAAATGATCCCGTCTTTCCTGATACACTTTTAAAGATTTTTTCAGGTAGCGGTTAATTTCCCCTTCTGCAATCATCTCTCCAAGCGCTCTTTCCATCAGAATATCACCCTGACGGTCAATAATACCCAGATACTTCCGCATTTCTATCATCAGATTTTCAGGGGCAACAATAAATCCGGTCCTGAATCCTGGTGCCAAAGATTTTCCAAAAGAACCGATATAGATTACCATTCCATTCGTATCGGCACTAGCCAGGGGAAGGATAGGACTTTTATCATAATGAAATTCATAATCATAATCGTCTTCCAGAATAATGAATCCATATTCATTCGCCAGTTCCAGTAACTCAAATCTCCTCTGGGCACTCAGCGCCACGGTAGTAGGATAGTGGTGGTGCGGGGTGAGATAAAGCATCCGTATTTTCTGCTTTTTGCAGGCTTCCCGTACACTTTCTACGATAATTCCTTCCTCATCAATGGGAATAGAAACAATGTCAACTCCCGCTTTCATAAAGATCATATTGACTGAGAAATAGCTCAGAGCGCCTACCAATACAGTGTCTCCTGCGGAAAGAAGAATTTCGGAAACAATATAAATACTCATTTCCGTGCTTCGGGTGATGAGCAGATTATTTTTGGAAATAGGGAGTCCACGGGAAAGATTCAGATATTCAGACAAATGTTCTTTAAAAAATTCACTCCCGTCATGGTTGTAATGTCCTAAAGCTTTCTGATTGGATTTACGCTTCAGAATAGAACTGTAAAACCGGGAATGCTGTCCGATTTGGGTTAAACGAATATCCGGAACCCCATCATTAAAGACATATTCACAGTTTGAATGTTCAAAAGGATTATCCAGGATATTAGATGTTTTGAATGAGAAACCGGTCGTTATTGGATAGTTTTGAAGGTTATTCTGCTCAAAATCGTTCACTTTTACAGGTTTTTCCTGATCTTTCCCAATCACAAAAGTTCCTTTGTTGGGAAAACTCTCTGTCCAGCCTTGAGCTGATAGCTCATCATACACGGCAACGGCTGTATTTCTATGGATTTCCAGCATTTCACTGAAAGTTCTGGTTCCGGGAAGCTTCGTTCCGAAAGGTAAAACTCCTCTCTGAATCGCATTGATCAGCTGATTCGCAATTTGTAAATAGATAGAAGTCTCTGATTTTCTATCTATTTTTATAAAACTTTCATAAGGAATCTTAACCGGACTATCCATAATATAAAAACTGGCACCATACAACCATCCGGCAATATACTACTTTTGACATCAAAATAAAAATCTATGGAATTTCATCATCTGTTAAAAAGAATTGTACAGGAGGGCAGTACCCATGCCAAATGGCTGAATACCCTTTCTTTTATGGAAAATGCCGGTGCAAGAAAAATATCAAAATGTGAACATCCAATATTGGTTTCTCAGATTCAGCTGAAACATGCTGCCGAAGAACACCGCCATGCTTATTATCTAAAAAAACAGATTGGAAAAATAGACCCTGAATTATGCAAAACTTATGAAAGCTCGGAGCTTCTGGCTTCTATTGCTACGCGACAGTATCTTCATTCACTGGATATTAAATCCTGTCGTTATCTTCAGGAGGCATTTCAACTCAACAAAGAAGATCTCAGATATGCGGCTTACCTTTTTGTGACCTATGCTATTGAAGTTCGTGCCGATGAACTTTATCCGGTTTACCAGCAGGTTCTTACGGAAACATCTTCTAAAATAATGGTAAAATCTATTATTCTTGAAGAAGAAGGACATCTGGAAGAAATGATCAACCAGCTCAATGAGTTTTCTCAAGACTGGAGACAACATGCAGATCATATTCTGACCATTGAAAAAGAACTGCATGAACAATGGATCAATGCTATAACGCAGGAAGTAGCTCAGTTGAATTATGCTTAGCAATGTCTTTCGTTTTCAGGAATCTCTTGACAAAAGAAAAGAGGACGGAATAATAAGAAGTTTAAAACCCCGGCGGGAAGGAATTGATTTTTATTCCAATGATTATCTCGGTCTTGCCAGAAATAATGAACTTCAAAATATCCTGTTGCAAAAGGTTACAGATAATCCTCTGCTGCTTTCAGGAAGTACGGGTTCCCGTTTGATCAGTGGAAACAGCAGCGTTGTGACTTCGGTAGAAAATGGTATTGCTCAAAAACATCAGTTTGAATCGGCATTGCTTTTTCCATCGGGATATAATGCTAATCTGGCCTTATTTTCTACGCTTCCGAGTCGTCATGATGTGGTGATTGTAGACGAGCAGATTCATCGGTCTGTGCACGATGCGTGTCGGTTATCAAATGCTAAAAAGCTAAAATTTAAGCATAATGATCTCGAGGATCTTGAAAATATTTTAAAGAGACAACAAGGACATTGTTATATCGGAATAGAAAGTTTGTACTCCATGGAGGGAGATTTTGCTCCCATTCAGGAAATAGCTGTGCTTGCCGATATATATAAAGCGTATCTGATTGTTGATGAAGCCCATGCTTTTGGTGTTTTTGGCTATGGATTGGTTGAAAAATATCAATTACAGAACCAGGTATCAGCGGTAGTAGTGACCTATGGAAAGGCTCTTGGAGCCCATGGAGCAGCAGTTCTCTGCAATGAAACAATACAATCTTATCTGATCAATTTTGCAAGCCCTTTTATTTATACCACTTCTGCACAGGATTTTCAGTGGACGGGTATAAAAACAGGATATGAATTCTTGGATCAGCATGAGGAATTGTCCAAAAAACTTCAGGACAATATTAGAGTTTTCAGAAGCCAAAATCTACAATCTCCATCGTCAGAAACAAGCCCGATTCAAGCGATTGTAATCCCAGATAACCAAAGACTTAAAAAGTTACAAGACACTTTATCTGAGGAAGGGTTTTTAACCTACGCGATATACAGTCCCACGGTAAAAGAAGGAGGCGAACGATTGAGGATATGTCTTCACAGCTTTAATACTGAAGAGGAAATTGTAAGACTGACAGGAATTATTAAAGAATTTGTTTAAAACAAAGACACCAATAAGCAAAAAGGAAAAAGAAACAAATTTTCAAACCCCGGAACACGAATCCCGAACCTATGAAATTATTTATAACAGGAATAGGAACCGAAATAGGAAAAACAGTTTGTTCGGCTATTTTGGTTCAACATTTTAAAGCAGAATATTGGAAGCCCATACAATCCGGCGACTTACATCATACAGACAGCCATAAAATTGAAGCATGGACTGATCATACCACCTGCCATCCGGAAGCTTACCGTTTACAGTTGGCAGCATCACCACACCAGTCTGCAAGGGAAGAAAACATCACAATAGATCTGGATGATTTTCAATTACCCAAAACTGACAATCCATTAATTGTAGAAGGTGCCGGAGGTCTTATGGTACCGATATCCGATACTACTTTTATGATTGATCTGATAGAAAAATTGAGTCTGCCTACTGCATTGGTTGTCAGAAATTATTTAGGGTGTATCAACCACAGCTTACTTTCGATAATGGCTTTAGAACAACGGAAAATAAAACTAGAATACCTGATCCTTAACGGAGACTTCCCCGAAGATACAGAAAGAGTAATTTGCAATTTTATACAAAAAGAAACAAAAATTATAAAGATTCCGGAGATCAGCAGTCCCGACAAAGAATCTATACAGCACGCTGCAAAGCAATTAAAAATAACAAAATTATGATAATGGATACAAAAACAACATTGAGAAACAACTGGACTAAAGAAGAGATTGAAGAAATTTATCATCTTCCTCTGATGGAACTGATCTATAAAGCTGCCACTGTACACCGTGAATGGCATGATCCTTCTGAAGTACAGATTTCTACATTATTGTCCATCAAAACCGGTGGCTGCCCGGAGGATTGTTCCTACTGCGGACAGGCAGCCCGTTATCACACCAATATTAAAGTACAGGCTTTACTGCCTACAGAAACAGTGATTGCGCACGCTCAAAAAGCAAAAGATTCAGGATCTTCAAGATTCTGTATGGCTGCAGCATGGCGTGAAGTTCGTAACAACCGTGATTTTGACAGGGTAATTGATATGGTAAAAGGAGTAAATGAACTTGGACTTGAAGTGTGCTGTACTTTAGGAATGCTTACGGAAGAACAGGCTGTAAGGCTGCAGGAAGCAGGATTATATGCCTATAATCATAATCTTGATACTTCAGAACAGTATTATGAAGAGATCATTTCTACCAGAACATTCGATAACAGAATCAATACCATCAACAATGTAAGAAATGCAGGGATCACAGTATGTTCCGGAGGAATTATCGGACTGGGTGAAACGCATAGAGACAGAATTTCAATGCTTCTGACGTTGGCAACGATGCCAAAACATCCGGAATCTGTTCCTATCAATGCTCTAGCCAGAGTAGCAGGAACTCCATTAGAAGATAATGAAAAAGTAGATACCTGGGAAATGGTAAGAATGATCGCTACAGCAAGAATCGTAATGCCTTCTTCTATGGTAAGATTAAGTGCCGGACGTATAGAAATGTCAGAAACAGAGCAGGCCTGGTGCTTTATGGCTGGAGCTAATTCTATTTTCACAGGAGAAAGAGAAACCTTATTGGTAACTCCTAATCCGGGAGTTTCTGAAGATATGCAGATGCTGCAGACCTTAGGATTAAAACCTATGATGAAAAAAGAAACATGCTGTTAGAAAATTATGAATTATAAATGATAAATTATGAGTGATGAGCTGGATTGCTGGTATTATAGGACTTGTTATAAAATTTGTTTTTAAATTTTTATAAACTGCTCTACAAGTTGGAAAATGCAAAGGCGCAAAAGCTTTTGTAGTAAGTAATATTTTAAGGCCCAAGGATTTTATCTCTGATAAAATTGGATATTGCAAATTTTAGACTCTTTCAGATTATTATGCAAATTAAGCAGATGATTATGAAAAAATCTGTAAAATCTCCTAAATCTGCGAGAAAATTATAACGCAATCCTTGCTGAAAATCTTTGATTTTCTTGTGTCTTAAAATACTCGCAATCTATGATAAATTTTGCGCTTTTGTGATCAAACAACATTTACCATAACATATTCAACTCAATTATTGTTAGATCCAATTTCATCACTCATTATTACTTTTTACATCAATATATGAATACAATAACACAACAACTCAGTCTTCAAAAGAGAGATAAAGCAGTCAACTGGCATCCCTATACTCAGATGAAAACAGCTGACGATATTATTCCTATTGTAAAGGGAAAAGGAATTTACCTGTATGATAATGAAGGAAAAAAATATCTGGATGTCGTTTCATCATGGTGGGTAACATTGCATGGGCATTCACATCCTTACATTGCACAACGTGTTTTTGAACAGTTGAATACACTGGAACAGGTTATTTTTGCAGGATTTACGCATGAACCCGCTGTAAAGCTCTCAGAAAATTTACTGAAGCTTCTTCCGGCTGGTCAGGAAAAAGTTTTTTACTCTGATAATGGCTCTACAGCAGTAGAAGTTGCTTTAAAAATGTGTATTCAATATGCATACAATCAGGATAAAAAGAAAACGAAGATTTTAGCTTTTAAAAATGCTTATCACGGAGATACTTTCGGAGCCATGTCTGTAAGCGGAAAAAGCTTCTGGACAAGACCTTTTGAAAGCATGCTGTTTGAAGTTGTTTTTATTGATACCCCCAATTCCGAAAACCTGGATAGCCTTCAGTCACAGATTAAAGAACATGCTGATGAAGTCGCTTGTTTTATCTATGAACCTTTAGTTCAGGGTGCTGCCGGAATGTTGATGTACAAAGCCGAAGATCTTAGCCAGCTGATGAAATTCTGCAGGGAAGAAGGCGTTCTTATGATTCAGGATGAAGTTTTTACAGGATTTGGAAGAACGGGTAAGCTTTTCGCAGCAGACTATCTTACAGAGAAACCGGACATCATGTGTTTTTCAAAAGGACTTACAGGAGGAACTATGCCAATGGGAATCACCACCTGCTCCAATGAAATCTACAATGCTTTTCTTTCAGATGACCGTTATAAAACATTATTTCACGGGCATTCGTTTACAGCCAATCCTTTAGCCTGTACAGCGGCTCTTGCGAGTATGGAACTATTACTTACAACCGAAACTCAAATGAATATCAACCGCATCACTCATCAGCATTCAGAGTTTGTGAAAGCACTTGCTTTTCATCCTCATGTAGAAAAGGTTCGTCAGATCGGAACTATTTTAGCTTTCGATTTTAAAACCGGGAATACTACTTCTTATTTCAATGAAATAGGGAAGAAGCTTTACAATGAATTCCTCCAGAGAGGGATTATTATGAGGCCGTTGGGAAATGTAATCTATCTGGTTCCGCCATATTGTATTACATCTGAAGAATTAGACTTTGTGTATCAGAATATTATGGAAGTTTTGGATCAGTTTAAAGAGTAAACGGTCCCTTCTGGTAATAATTATTTTTAATTTTTTTTAATGTACCTTATAGGTTTCTGAAACCTATAAGGTTTTTATATTCAGATAATTAATACTAAGATATCTTTAAAGTTCCTGCTCTGCCTTTTTCAAAACACCCATTAATTCTTTCAACTCATCTTTATTGAATTCCAGTAAGTTCTGATTCAGATAATGGGAAGGAATTTTTATATAATTAACCCACGATGAAAGTTTTTCACGATAAACACTTCCAAATTCAATATTGCTCATCGTAACAAATTTATATTTGGTTTCATGAGTCGTTTTTTCGTTTTCTTTCTGTTCCACAATCTGAAGAGCCTGAATCAGTTTTCCCAATTCATTTTTATCAACGGTGAATGTCTTTTTGGATATTTCGTCAAACGTTTCATATTCATACATGATTCCCAGAAGAGATTCTGATGAACTGTCAGATACATCTTTTGTTACAATTTTTTGAATATTCAGGTTTTTAAACTTGCCCAGATTGGTGATCTTCTTCTCAATTAATGTTCCTTTTCTTGAATTGACAGTAAGTCCGCGTGATGTCGTATTAGATCTTTGAATAATCGGAGGTGGTGCTATCTGTGCAGTGGCCCATGTACATAATACACAGGAAATCAAAATGATGATTCTTTTCATTTGTAAAGATTGTTATTAGTTTTTGAAATGTAAATTTACTAATTCTTAATAAGTTTTTTTGTGAAAAATTTTCCATTTCCAAAAATGGCTTTTGCGAAATAAACTCCTTTAGAAAGTTCAGCAACGTCGGAATTATTTTTGTTTACAGTTTTTAATAGTCTTCCATCAGCTGAATAGATTTCTATTTTGTCGATTTTTTCTTTTGAATGATAAACTAACTCTTGTTTTATAGGACTTTCAAAAGTAATTTCAGTATTATTTTTTATAGTTTCTGCTGTTGATAATGTAGCTGTACCGTTTAAAAGATATTTAACAATTTCTTTTGTAGTCCCCTCTCCATAAACAATTACATTATTATCAAAAACTTTGATTGTGTGAATAAAGTGATAGAGTAAATTAGAATCGTTTTCTACATATTCTCCAAATACCTGATCAATAGCTCCATTTTGATTAAGTTTAGCGATATAATAAGCGGGTGCATTATTAAGATCAGCATAGCCAGCGATGTAATAAGAATTGTTTTTTTCATAAATATCCCAAAATTCAAGACCAAGAGTACCATTATAGCTGAATGTAGTATCCGGCGTTCCATCAGCATTCAGTCTTCCTATTGTGGCAGGGTTTAATGATGCAAGCTGTGCATATATAATTCTATTACCTGAATCCGTTTTTATAACGTTAACATTCACGCCATTGAAGACAGCCACGCCATTGTTGCCAAAACCAGTCATAAGCTGTCCATCATAAGTATACTTTTTTATGATATTATGCTCTAAAAAAATAAGATTGAACTGATTATCTAAAATGATGCGGGGAATTCCATTCGTTAACAGCTCTGCATTACTCCCAAAGCTATTGTCTGATGTGCCATCGGAATTTAATCTAAATGTATGAGTATATCCATCAAAGAATCCATTAGTATCTATTCCGGTTCCTGAAACAATAATTTTGTTTCCTTGTTCTATAAGGTTATTCTTTATATTGAAATTGTCCTGATAGAAATTGGCTAATGCTTTTATACCTCCATTTGAAAACGAAGGATCTAATTGCCCATTGGAAAGCAGCCGAACTACATCTAAGTAATTAATATTATTTGCAGAATCATATCGTCTTAACAGTAAGGTTAATTTATCATTGTTATGTCTTATAAACCCAACCAGAGCATCTGATGCGTAATTCAATGCAATTTTACCATTAGCTCCAAAAGCCAAATCCAAAGAGCCACTGTAACTTGTCGCCTTAGAGATAATTAACTGATTAGTATTGGAGTCAAAGGATTGATAAAATACGGTATTGGTTGCTTCTGTTAGTTCTCCTAGATAAGAACTTCCTGCTGGAAGATTGTAAATCCCGTTCGAAGCAAATATAGGATCTTTGGAAATAATTTGTGCAAAAGAAGTTTGTGCTACGAGAGTAAGCACAAATAATAATTGTTTTTTCATTGTTTGGTTTTTTTAATAAAAATTTGAGGTTATATATGTAACCCTACGTAGATGTATTTTTGTTTGTGTTCCCAAATGTATAATAAAATTTTAAAAAAGGAAAGAGAAAGGGGCAGTACTATAGGAGATTATAGGAAAAACAAAATATTTTTCAAAGAAGCTATAAAGCCATTGCTTTATCCAAGTTCATTGCCCCATGAATGAAGTTCAGAAAGAATAGGCCCCAATCTTTGCCCTTTCTCCGTTAATTTATAATACACTTCCGGAGGGAAATTATAGACTTCAATCCGCTCGATAATTAGATCTTCTTCCAGCTGTTTCAATTGCTCTGCAAGGACTTTCTTTGAAACTCTGGGCATATTCCGCCACAGTTCTACAAAACGTACCTGATCTTCTTCAAAAAGGTTATGAAGGATCAATGGCTTCCATTTACCCGAAAGGATATTCAGGCTTCGTCTTAATCCACAGTTTTTAAATTCTTCAAAATTCATAAGTCAATTGAATATATATGGTTAACCTTTTGGTAACCTTCGATTGTTTTACCCTCACTGGGCAATAGATTTGCGGCACAAACTTAGGCAAAATGAAATTACAATTATGGCGCAATGCAACATTGCTATTGAATATTGATGGGGTTTCTATCCTTGTAGACCCTATGCTCGGAGAAAAAGGTTCTATGGGAAAAATCCCGATGACAGACAGCGAATTACTGAATCCCCTGGTAGACCTGCCTTTTGATAAAGAAGAATTAAGTCAAAAACTGGAAAAAGTAGATGCTGTTGCTGTAACCCACCTTCATCCTGATCATTGGGATACGAGGGCTATCGAACTGCTTGACAAGAATATTCCGATTATCTGTTCAGATGTCATTTCAGATCACATTGCAGAGCAGGGATTTACAAATATTATGGCAGTAAATGACCAACTTCAATGGAAAAACATTGAAATATCAACCACGAAAGGACAGCATGGAACCGGTGAAATCGGTGAAAAAATGGGGATTGTGAATGGTTTTGTGTTTAAATCAAAAAATAAATCAGCCTATATCGCAGGAGACACCATTTGGTATGACGAAATTGCTCAGGAAATTGCGCAGCATCAGCCACAACACATCATTGTTGCAGGAGGGGCAGCATCTTTTTCCGTGGGAGATCCTATTATCATGACCAGCGAAGACATTATAAAAGTCTGTGAATACGCTCCAAAATCTACTGTTTGGGTGACGCATCTGGAAGCCGTAAGCCATTGCAGAGAAGACCGGAAATATATCAAGGAAAAGATCCTTGAAAATGAATTAGAGAAAAGATGCTTTGTTCTGGATGATGGAGAAGAAGTTGACCTTCATTTTTAATTTTTGAATATAAAGAGTGTTCAAAAAGAATTGATACAGAAACAAAAAAAGGGTAGAATTCATTTCTATCCTTTATCATATATCAAACGGTAATTTTAATCTTCTACACACTTATTTCTTGCGGCTTTCAATCCAAAATAAAGCATCAGAAGCACGGCACAGCTTAATAGATAGAAGGAGCTGTTCCATGAGATATCCCAATCATGAAGTTTTCCAAATAACGGAGGTCCGAATGCGGCAATCAGATATCCTACAGACTGCGCCATTCCGGAAATTTTGACTGCATTGATGCTGCTTTTCGTTCTTGTAGAAAAGAATAAGATAGACAGGCTGAAAGACAAACCGTTGGAAATTCCTATAATAACAGCATTCAGATAGATCCATTGGGATTTCAGGAATACAAACATCATGGTACTTCCGAACATCAGAGTACATATAAAAAGGATCATCAGCCTCTGATCTTTCATTTTGCTGGCAATAATAGGGCAGCAGAAGGTCACAGGAATCATCGTAATCTGAATCACAAAAAACACCCAGCCGGAGCTTTCACCCTGCATATGAAAATCTGAAAGAAACGAAGGAAGCCACGCTACCAGACAATAATAAAATAAAGACTGCAGTCCCATAAAAATACTGATATTCCATGCCTGGGCAGATTTAAACATATTAAAATCAGACGTGCTCAGTGCTGTTTTAGGCTGATTCGGATTTCTTTTGTTGAATATAAATTCCACCATTAAAACAAGGAAACCTAATGCTGCAATCACCAGCCAGATTCCCAAAGAACCTTTCCATCCAAACCCTGTCCATTCCCCGATTTTTACACTGAAACCGGAAGCCAAGGCTGCAGTAAGATTCATTGATACAGCAAAAATCCCTGTCATAAGGCCAATCTGTTTCGGGAAATTATTTTTAACATATCCCGGAGTGACTACATTTCCGATGCATATTCCCAAGCCAATGAATATAGAGCCTAAAAATAACAGCCAAAGAGATCCGCTAATTCGCAGAAACAATCCGAAACTTAAAATAATCAAGGAGTACATCAAAAGTTTACTGATTCCAAACTTATTTGAAAATTTACTCACCAGCACGGAACAGGTCGCAAACATAAACAGTGGAATAGAGGTAAGCAGGCTCACCTGGAAATTGTCCAGTTTCAATGCATCTCGTATGTCTCCAAGTACAGGAGCAACCGCTACGATCGGTGAACGAAGATTGCTGGAAATTAATATAACTATCAGAACATTTATAATTAATAAAACATACGAAGCATTCTTTTTTACTTCATTCTTCATCATAATAAAAACTTTTGTGCAAAATTAGTGTAGTAATTTTGTTTAATTTTGCCAAAGTTTTAACCCAAAACGACATGAATGCTAATGACAGCATAAAAATAGACGACTTAAACAAGCCTTATTTTGTGTGGTTTGAAGAAAACTGGGTTCATGACAATGTTCTCCATCACCATCAGAAAGGTCAGCTGGTCTATGTTGAAAGCGGATTCCAGTACATTACCATAGAGGATAAAATTTATCTTCTGCCACAAAATCATGCAGTGTGGATTCCTCCCAATGCTGTTCATAAAACCAATTCCCATTCTGAAAAGATAAAACTGATGATTATGTTTGCTGATATCAGTACAGAAAATCCTTTTTATCATGAGATCAATGTATTTTCTGTGCCTCCGGTTTTAAAAGAAATGATAAAATATGCAGAAAAATGGTCCAAATTGATGACCGCAGACCACGATGAAAATATATTTTTGAAAGCCCTGTTCAATGAACTTCCACAGTTTGTAGAGCATTCACTGACAATTCATGTCAGTCTTCCGAAAGATAAACGCCTTACCAAAGTGATTGAGCATCTTCACAATCATTACCATAAAGAAATTAAAATGGAAGATCTCAGTGACGCTGTCCTTTTATCTTTCCGTACACTGGAGCGAATCTTCAAAAAAGAAACGGGTCTTACTTTAAGCAAATACCAGCAGATGCTCCGTATCATCAAAAGTCTGGAGTTTTTGAGTGCAGGAAGTTTAACCATTTCTGAAACTGCCTATGAGGTAGGATACAAGAGTGTGCAGGCTTATACCAGAAGTTTTTTGTCGGTCATGCAGTTCAGACCTACAGATTTTATTAAAACGATTCAATAGCCGTTTAAAGCGCTTACAGAGCAAGTTGAAAAATACTAAAAAAGGGAATTATCAACCTATTAAAATAGTAAGGATTCCTTTGTATAAAAGCAATTGATTGAATTGAAAAAAAGAATATTTCCCATTTTGTAAAATTTTCCACTTCAATAGCTAATATTCAATTATGAGATGATTGAAAACAAAAAGGTCTCCACGAGTGGAGACCTTAAAAAAACACAAATGATGAAAAAAAATTATTTCGATTCACAAATATAAGCAAAAATTGTGTTATGCAAAACACTATAAGGTCATTTTTTTTAAATATTATTTATTTTAAGTAAAAACAATTATTCTCTAAATGATTTTACATTTCTTTAGGATTCTGAAATTAGCCACACAAAAACATATCCTGTTGAAGATAATTCGCGCTCTGATGAATTGTATGCTGTTTTTTTCAATAAAATAAGGAACTCCAAATGGTGAATTATAGTGAATACAAACTCTTTTTAAACCTTAATATAAACATGTGTTTAACTTTTTTGTGAGCCTACTCATAAAGTTCAGTACGGTTTTTGTATTAATTTGTTCAAAAACTATATTAAATGAGTCCAAAGACATTCAAGGGAGTTCCTACACAAAAATTTGGAGGCTTTCATGACACTGAAAGCAGAAAACTATTTAAGCAGGATATGATTCCATTGAAGTTTGAGATGTTGAAAGAAAGATTTTTCTCAATCAATAAATGGAAAAGTTATTGCGGAGAGGCATTTGCAGCATTTAAGCTATATGATTTAAATGGCGATCCGGTAGATCGTGAACCTCAAAAAGGAGATTTTATCAGGATTAATATTCCGGGACCTGGAGAATCCGAAGCCAAAGGCTATGATTGGGTAGAAATTACAGATATGTGTTTCTATGAGGATAGTTTTTCTGAAAGCATATCCATGATATGCAGCCCATCCATCAATCCGGAAAATAAAAAAAGCAGCCATATTGCTCATTTTTACAGCTCTGGAGCAAGTTCTACCTTTATGATCTCCCGAAATCCTGCTCATTTGAAAGCGGCGATCTATGGGCGAAATGAAACCCCAAATTTCAATGCTCAATTCCTTGATACGATGAGAAATCTTGCCATTGCAGTCGGGGGAATGACAGGTATTTCAAAAATTCAATGGAAACAGCTTACTGACGGTCTTTTGGATATTGACTAGACATGATCTTCCTTTTTTGATCTAGATCAAAGTTTTATATGTGTTGTACAGGGACATTTGCACCCGAATATTTTAAACAAAATTTATGAGTACAACATTAACAAAAGGACAGACCATTCATTTTTATCAGGCGATCACTCCGATTATCATTTCGGTATTCGGAGTTTATCTTACCATAGGAATTGCCTTGGGAGTACTTCCCAGGTTTGTTCAAAATAACTTAGGATTTGACAGTATTATTGTAGGGCTAGTCATTGGTCTGCAATCACTGTCAACACTTTTGACCCGGGCTTATTCCGGGAAAATTACAGATACAAAAGGAGCTAAGAAAAGCAAGATGTCCGGCGTGGTACTGGCCGTTATTGCCGGAATTATATATGTATTGGCCGTATTGTTTCAGACTCATCCATTGCTGGCGCTGGCATTGCTGTTCGTGGCAAGAATTATTCATGGTGTTGGGGAAAGCTTTCTGGTTACCGGAGCTTTAACATGGGGGATAGGTCTCGTAGGACATTCCAATTCCGGGAAAGTAATGACCTGGAACGGGATTGCGATGTATGCCGGGATTGCCATCGGGGCGCCCATCAGCATCTGGATAAGTAAAGAATACCATATTCTGCCTGCCTTTATCCTTATTGCCTTACTTCCGCTTGTAAGCTGGATTTCTACGGCAAAACTTCCTTCTATTCCTGTAGATAAAGATCACGTAAGAACTCCTTTTTATAAAATAATCGGAGCAGTATCCGGACAAGGGCTGAGTCTTGCCTTTTCATCAATGGCATTTGGATGTATTGCCTCTTTTATTGCTTTGTTTTTTTCTGAAAAAAATTGGGGTGATGCTTCACTTGCCTTTATCATCTTTGGAGCATGCTATGTCCTGACCCGAATTTTCTTCGCTTCTTTTCCTGATAAATACGGAGGTTTTAAGATTGCATTGATCTCTTTACTCATTGAAGCTGCAGGACAGGTATTAATCTGGACCGCTGCTTCCAAAACACTGGCTATCATCGGATGCGGGTTAACAGGTGTTGGGTTTTCATTGATTTTTCCTGCTTTAGGTGTTCTCGCAATTCAAAAAGTAAAACCACAGATGAGAGGAACTGCATTGGGCGCTTATGTCGCTTTTGTTGATCTTTCATTATGTGTGGCCGGCCCGTTAGCAGGATTGATTGCCGGCTGGTTTGATTATCAATCGGTGTATCTGTTCGGAGGAATAGGCTGCGTTATCTCAATGATTGTTTTACTATGTAATAAGAAATAAAATGGAAAATTCTATAATAACTTCTGTAAAGGAAACTAAAAAAATACGTTCAGTATTTACTGTTAAAAATAAAAAAGAGCTTACACCCCATCTTATCCGGGTCATATTTCATATTGATGAAACCCAATCTGAGCTTTTAGCTAATGTGAAATCTGGGTCTAATAATAAAATCTTTATCCCGGTTGAAGAGGGAAGTGATCCGTTAATAAGAACCTATACCAACAGGAAAATTGATCTTGAAAAACGAGAACTGACTATAGATTTTGTAGCCCATGGTGATAATGGTCCTGCTTCCGCCTGGGCACTAAGAGCCAATATTGGTGATGTATTGGAAATAGGAATGAAAGAAAGTACAAAACCCTTAGTTCCTGATGCTGATTTTTATCTGTTGGCAGGCGATGCAACAGCGTTACCCGTTATTTGTGCTATTGCAGAACAGTTCCCGCCTTATGTAGCGGCAAAGATAGTATTGGAGGTAGCAGGCAAGGAAGATGAACTTATTCTTTGCTCTGCGGCAGATATTTCAGTTGAATGGCTTCATAATCCTCATCCTGAAATGGGAAGCCAGCTTGCGGAGGCGGTCAAATCTGTTCAATTTCCTCCCGGAATATTAAAAGAATATGTTTATATCGCTGCAGAATATAGAACAGTACATGAGCTTCGAACTTACTTCAAAACAACCTTAGAGTGGGATCCTCATGGTTTGTATATTGGCTCATACTGGAAAGCCGGACAAGCAGAAAATAGATAGATTGTTATAGAATAAAAGCAGTAAGCAAAGGCAATTATCACTATTTTTGCTTACATGCAGGAACTTTTAGCTTCATATATCAAGAATAGAATATCAGTAACGGATGAGGAATTGGAAACTATTCTTTCCTATTTCAGAGCTATTCCATTAAAAAAGAATGAAATGCTTCTTGCCAACGGACAAAAAAGCCAACGGACATTTTTTGTAGTGAATGGCTGTCTCCGCATATTTTTTATCAATGAAGAAGGGCAGGACTCCACACGATATTTTGCATTTGAAAACCAGTTTGCAACAGCACTCACCAGTTTTATTACTTCTGAACCCTCCGAGGAATTTATTCAGGCTGTGGAGGATTCAGAAGTATATTATATTACCCATACAAATTTCTACTATCTTCTGGATATTATTCCGCAATGGGAAAAGTTTTACAGGATCTATCTGGAAACCGCTTATGTTAACAATACGAAAAGACTGATGTCTTTCCTTGTTCAGGATGCCCTTGAAAAATACCGTCAGCTGCTGGATGAAAATCCTGTCGTGGTAAGAAGACTTTCTAATAAGATGGTGGCTTCCTATCTCAATATTTCTCAGGAAACACTAAGCAGGCTGAAATCCAGGCTTTGAATAATAGATCATACTACAAAATTACAGGAACAAGCTTACAGCACAGTATAACAATAAGATACCCATTACCATATTGATTATTTTGTAATGTTTATTGAGAAACAAATGAAGTCTTTCTCCGGTAATTGCCCAAATCCATGTTGCAGAATTCCCAATAAGGGAAAGAAAAAGAGCAAAAATAAGAATGATCCAAAGCTCCTGGAATTGTGGGAAAATAAAACTACTGAATGCAGTTATTCCATAAATAATAATTTTAATATTCACGAACTGTAAGAAAAATCCTTTCCAGAAATCTGCCGTTGCTTTAGAAACAGATTCCTCTTTTTCAACATGTAATTCTGAAGGTTTTCCGGACATCACAGACCATGCCAGATAGAGCAGATAAACAGCTCCCAGATATTTCAGGTAATCGAGAAAAACGCTGTAGGAATTCAATATAAATTCCGTGAAAAAGGCAGCCAGAATCATTACTGCTGTAAATCCTGAATAAATTCCAAAAAGCAATGTTTTACTATTTTTATATCCTGACTTCATACTGCTATTAAGCGCCAGAATATTATTAGGACCAGGAAGAAGAGCTGTCAAAACACTGTAAATAAAAAATGAAAACCACATATTTTTTTTGACAAAATTAAGGAGTGTATATACTTCAGACAATCGGAATTATTTATACTTTTACTTCGAAAAATTTAAAGTATGGATATTCATCAGCTCAGAAGCTTCAAAACGATAGTGGAAAAAGGAAATTTTCAGGATGCAGCCAAAGAACTTAATTATTCTTTATCAGCTATCAGTTATCAGATTCAACAGCTTGAAAATGAAGTAAAATTTCCTTTATTCGAAAAAATAGGAAGAAGAATGCTCCCTACAGAACAATCCCTGAAGCTGATTCCTCACATCAAAAAAATAGAAGGAGAAATAGAGCAGATCAAGCAATTGAATTCAAAAGACAGAAAAATAGAAGGAAATCTTACCATTTCAGTTTCTGACAGTTTGTTAACTTATATTCTTCAGCCTGTGCTTAAGGAATTTGTGGAAACGGCTCCTGATGTAAAACTTAAATTAAAAGTGAGAAACTGCTACGAAGTCCAGAAAGAGATTATCCGGAATGATATTGATCTGGGGATTCACTATCAGGTACATGGATATGATGACCAAATCAAGGTAACAGAGCTTTCTTCTTTCACAGTGGGAGTCATGGCATCGCCGGCATTTTTAGAAAAGGAAAAGAATTTTGACAGAAAAGATCAGGTAAAAGCATGTTCTATTATCAATAATGACCCCAATGGGGTCTATCAGCAATACTTCGAAGGCTATCTTGAGAAAAAGAACATCCGAACCGGACAAAGTATTGAACTCTGGAGCATAGAAGCCATCAAAAAAAGTATAATGAATAATCTTGGGATCGCCTGTCTTCCGCATTTTGTGGTGGAAGAAGAACTGAAAAGAGGAGAAATTACAGAAATTAAGATTAAAGCATTTCAGCGTACCATTACGATGATTACGGCTCACCATTCCAATAAATGGATCAGTCCTGCTATGGAATTATTTTTAAAAATTCTTAATCAGCGAATAGCTTGTAAGCCTGATGTAAGCTAGAAAAATTAAAAGAAAATTAATACTGGATCCTTTTCAGAAAAGATTTAAACCTTATATTTGCATTAATGTTAAAATGGTTCTCCATATTATGTTCGATGATGTATGTGCTGGCTACCACCAATGCGGGGGAAGTACTGAAGGTGCCTATGTTTGTAGAACATTATATGGAATATCACGGAAGTCTTTCAGAATTTGTAATGGAGCACTATGATAACCATAAGCAAGACTCTGATTGGGATACGGATCAAAAACTACCCTTTATCAATCCTCCGATTGTATTGACAGTACATGCCCAACTTCCGGAGCTTACATTTGAAATAAAAAAACCTAAAGAAATTACTGTCTCAAAGAAAAACAGTATTTATAAGGAAAAAGACTTTTCCAACCATTATCTTTCCCAAATTTTCCAGCCTCCACGGCTTTCTTAATTGATTTTAATTTGAAAATTAATACTTTACGTTTTTTACTTAAAGTAGTCAATTCTTGTTACATATCCATTAATTCGTAATGCGTTATAACTGTGCGTAAACTCTAAAGAAGTTACAAATTTTGTCTTGAAAACTTAACCTTTATATAAATTCCACTTCTCCGAATATCCGAATGTAAAGACTGAGAATGAGGGGATTTGACAAAGTGGTTTTACGATACTTCTTTAAGCCATCCAACTTTTATAAAGCATTCCGGGTTATCAATTAATAGTTTTTTCCATGTTAAATAAAATTATTGAGTTTTCTGTAAAGAATAAACTCATCATCGCTCTGTTTACAGCGGGGCTTATCCTTTTGGGAGTCTACGAAACCACCCAGCTTCCTATTGATGCGCAGCCGGATATCACGAATAATCAGGTTCAGATTATTACAACCGCTCCTTCCTATGGTGCGGCAGATATAGAACGCCTTGTTACATTTCCTATTGAGCAGGCTACCAGCAATATCAGCGGAATTACGGAGCTTCGGAGTTTCTCACGTTTCGGGCTTTCGTTAGTAACCGTCGTTTTTGATGACAACACCGATGTGTATTGGGCCCGACAGCAGGTTCAGGAACGTTTACAGCTTGTTCAGGATAATATTCCGTCCGGAATTGGCAAACCGGAATTGGGACCTATTTCAACCGGCCTGGGAGAGATTTTCCAATATGTGGTGAGGGCCAAAAAAGGATACGAAAATGTATATGATGAAACTGAGCTCAGAACCATTCAGGATTGGGTGGTTAGAAGACAGCTTCTCGGGACTAAAGGAGTGGCTGATGTCAGCAGTTTTGGAGGAAAATTGAAGCAATATGAAATAGCCATTAATCCTAACAAACTCCAGGCATTTAATATCAATATCAACGATGTTTTTGCGGCTCTGGAGAAAAATAACCAAAATACCGGCGGGGCTTATATTGAAAAGAAAGAAACCGTTCTGTTTATCCGAAGTGAAGGACTGCTGGGAAGTAAGGAAGATATCGGAAGCATTCAGGTAGCAGAAACCAAAGAAGGCATTCCTGTACATATTAAAGACGTTGCGTCTGTGAAGGTTGGCTTTGCAACACGATACGGAGCGATGACTTATAATGATACGGGAGAAGTCTCCGGGGCTATTGTACTGATGCTGAAAGGCGAGAATGCCAATGTGGTGATTGGAAATATCAAACAGAAGCTGGAAAAAATTCAGGAATCCTTACCAGAGGGCGTTGTCATTGAACCTTTCCTTGACCGCGCTAAAATGGTCAACAATACGATCAGTACAGTAAAAACAAACCTGATGGAAGGAGCTTTGATTGTTGTTTTTATTCTGGTTTTATTTTTAGGAAACTTAAGAGCGGGGCTGCTGGTTGCTTCTGTGATTCCATTAGCAATGCTTTTTGCCATTATTATGATGAATATCTTCGGGGTAGGAGGAAATCTGATGAGTCTTGGAGCTCTTGATTTTGGTCTTATTGTAGATGGGGCGGTTATCATCGTTGAAGCCGTATTGCATCAGCTTGCCCACAAAAAGCATTTCGGGAAAGACAATATGCTGAGCAAAAAGGAAATGGATGATCAGGTGTCTGGTTCTGCAACCAAAATGGTTAACAGTGCAGTCTTTGGGCAGATCATTATCTTGATTGTATACCTTCCGATTTTTACGCTTCAGGGAATTGAAGGTAAAATGTTCAAGCCAATGGCTCAGACGGTTGCTTTTGCCCTGATCGGAGCATTTATTCTTTCTCTGACTTACATTCCTATGATGAGTTCCCTGGTATTGAGCAGAAAGAAAAAAGAAAAAGAAAATATCTCGGACAAGGTAATGGGCAAAGTGGAGGCAGGGCACCAAAAGCTCCTGATGAAAGCCCTTAAATACAGAAAAACAATTATTGTAAGTGTATTAATTCTGTTTGCCGGTGCTGTTTTTACCCTTTCCAGAATGGGAGGAGAATTTATTCCTTCTTTGGAGGAAGGTGACTTTGCCGTTGAAATGAGAATCCTTCAGGGAAGTAATATCAGTGAAACCAAGAAAGCAACCACTCAGGCAGCCAATATCCTTTTAACACAGTTTCCAGAAGTAGAGAAGGTGGTGATGAAGATTGGAAGTGCCGAAATTCCTACGGAGCCAATGCCGATGGATGCCGGAGATATGATCATTGTTTTGAAACCTAAAAAAGAATGGATCTCTGCAAAATCATTTCCGGAGCTTTCTGACAAAATGAGTAAAGCATTAAGCGTTATTCCAGGATTAACAACCAGTTTTCAGTTTCCTGTACAGATGCGTTTCAATGAGCTGATGACCGGAGCAAGACAGGATGTGGTATGCAAAATTTATGGTGAAGATCTGGACAGTCTTGCTGCATATGCCAAAAAAATGGGAAGTGTAATCAATACCGTGAAAGGCGCTCAGGATCTTTATATTGAGCCTGTCGTGGGAGCGCCACAGGTGGTGATTGATTATAACCGTTCAGAATTGTCCCGTTACAATATTTCCGTAGCAGATATCAACAGAGTGATCAATATGGCTTTTGCAGGACAGACTGCGGGTGCTTTATACGAGGGTGAGAAAAAATTTGATATCGTTGTCCGGATGGATAATGAGCATAAAAAAGACATTACAAGCATCCGGAATCTCTTGGTCCCTACAGCTTCAGGAGAACAGATCCCATTATCACAGCTGGCGAAAGTGGAACTGAAAAACAGTCCGAACCAGATTCAAAGAGAAGATAC
The DNA here is from genome assembly GCF_003852415.1 of Chryseobacterium sp. KBW03. NCBI lineage: Bacteria > Pseudomonadati > Bacteroidota > Flavobacteriia > Flavobacteriales > Weeksellaceae > Chryseobacterium > Chryseobacterium sp. KBW03. The sequence continues at coordinate 531,863 of NZ_QAJO01000003.1, forward strand.
CAAAAGAAGGATTATTGTAGGTTTTAATGCAAGGGGAAGGGATGTGCAGAGTATTGTGGAAGAGCTTCAGCAAAAAGCAGGTAAAAGCCTGAAACTGTCTCCAGGATATACAGTTTCTTATGGAGGTGCTTTTGAAAACTTAAATGAAGCCAAAGCAAGACTGGGACTAGCTGTTCCTATTTCATTAGTCATGATATTCCTGTTATTGTTTTTTGCTTTCGGTTCTGTAAAACACAGCTTACTCATCTACACCGCCATTCCATTGTCCGCGATAGGAGGTGTCTATTTTCTGGCTTTGAGAGGAATGCCTTTCAGTATCAGTGCCGGAGTAGGATTCATCGCTTTATTTGGAGTTGCTGTACTTAATGGAATTGTTTTGATATCAGAGTTTAACAGATTGAAAAATAATGGATTAACTAACACCAGCAGAATTGTACTCATAGGTACAAAAATAAGGCTTCGCCCGGTTTTAATGACGGCTTTTGTGGCTTCTTTAGGATTCCTTCCCATGGCGATCAGCAACGGTGCGGGAGCTGAAGTACAAAGACCTTTGGCAACGGTAGTGATCGGTGGTCTGATGCTCGCTACACTTTTAACCCTGTTTGTACTTCCTATTCTATACGTCCTGTTTGAACATATTAATAAAGATAAAATGAAATTCTCAAAAAAACTTAACTATAAAAAACTGTCTGTTTTCTTACTTTTGATCTCTTTCGGAAGCTTTCAGGCTCAGGAAAACATTACCTATGATCAGGCTTTGGAAAAGGCATTTCAACAGAATGGTATCCTTAAAAACTCAAAATTGGTATCCGATTACCAGGAAAAACTGAAAGCCAGTTATCTGGATATTCCACAGCTGGAAGTGACCGGAGGGTTTGGACAGATCCAGGGAGAGGAAACCGACAATTCATTCGGGATCTCTCAAAGGTTCAACTTTCCTACGGTATATTCAAAAAGAAAACAAATGCTGAATGCTGAATGGTCTGCCAGTGTCATCAATCAAAATCTGACAAAAACACAGCTTACCAAAGAAGTGACAGACGTTTTCTACAGAATACTGGTGCTTCAGGAGAAGAAAAAAGTATTGGAATATATCAGCCAGCTGTACAATAATTTTGCTGAGAAAGCAGGCTTAAGATTAAAAAAGGGAGAAGCGAATATTCTGGAAGAATCAACGGCTGAAATTCAAAAAGAACAGATAAAAGTACAGTTGAACACCCTTGAAAATGATCTGAACATCACAAAACTTCAGCTTCAGTTATTACTTCAGTCCGAGATTCCTTACCAGCCAATTGCCGATCAACCAACGATGAATATTGGGCTTCAGATTTCTGAGGAAATGGTAAAACAGCATCCTGAGCTTCAATACCTGCAGCAACAGATCAAAATAGGACAGGCCGAAGTACAGCTCGAAAAAAGCAGACTGCTTCCTGATCTTCTTGTAGGATACACTAATCAGAGTATGAAAAACATCAACAATAACCGTTTCAATTCGGTTCAGGTGGGGGTAGGAATTCCATTGTTTACGAAAGGACAAAGAGCTTTGGCAAAGGCTGCACAGGCAAAAATTGCGATCAGCGAAAATCAATATCAGAGAAAAGAAATTGAACTTAAAAACAGGTTGAACCAACAGCTGAGCAATTATAAAAACCAACAACGAATCATTGAAAATTATGAGCAAAAACAGCTTCCAAAATCTGATATTATCTTAAAAACAGCCCAGAAACAGATGGAAGTAGGAGAGATTGATTACCTGAATTGGGTAATATTAGTCAATCAGGCTGTAAAAACCAAAGCAGATTATATTGATCAGTTGGAAAAACTGAATCAAATAGGAGCCGAACTTCAATTCTTAATTTCAAAATAACAACGTCATGCACTTCAGAAACATATCACTATACAGTCTTTCTCTACTTCTTGTTTTATCTTCATGTTCAGGAAAAAAAGAAGAAGAAAAAACGGTTTACGAAAACACAAAATTCACTAAAAAGAACCAAAATTCGGTTCATCTTACGGAAAAACAGATTCAGTCTGTAGGAATTACCACAACCACCATCCAAAACAGGAATATGGAAAAACTGGTACGCCTGAACGGGAAAGCCGAAATTGCCCCTTCCCACATTAGTTTGGTTTCCAGTATTATGGGCGGGCACATCAAATCTATCCATGTGATGAATGGAAGTCACTTCAGCAAAGGGCAGGTTCTTGCTGTGGTAGAAGATCCTCAGTTTATACAGCTTCAACAGGATTATCTGGTAACCAAAGCGCAGCTTGAAGCAGCAAGACTGAATTTCAACCGCCAGAAAGATCTTAATACAAGCAAAGCCAGCAGTGATAAAACGATGCAGACCGCTCAGGCAGACTATGCTACCCTGAATGCTACTTTAAAAGGTCTTGAAGAAAAACTAAGAATCATTGGAATTAATGCCAAAGGTTTACATACCGGAAATATCAGAAGTAAGATCAATATTTATGCTCCGTTTACCGGTTTTGTAAGTAAAATTCTTGTGAATAATGGACAATATATCAATCCGGCAGATACTTTATTTGAGCTGATCAATCCAGCCGGACTGCTTTTGGAATTAAAAATCTTTGAAAATGATGTGAATGATGTGAAAGTGGGACAGGACATCTTAGTGTACAACAATCAGAAACCGGATGTAAAATCAAATGCTAAAATCGTCAGTGTCGTTCCAAGCATTGAAAACGGAGGTTCTGCAACAGCAGTAGCCAAACTATCTTCTCCCAATTCTGAATTTGTAAAAGGAATGTACATCAACGCTGAAGTCAATATCAGCAGCCATTATACGCAGGGACTTCCCAACGAAGCAGTAGTTTCTTTTGAAAACAAAAATTATGTTTTTGAAGACCTGGGAAAATCCAACTATAAAATGATTCCTGTGGTGATTGGAATTTCAGATGACCAGTTTACAGAGGTATTAAAAGCTGATTTTTTTAAAGATAAGAAAATTGTACAGAAAGGCGCTTACAGCCTTCTGATGATGCTTAAAAACAAAGCAGAATAATTTTTAAATACATATTATACAATCAAAAGATCAGTCGAAAGATTGATCTTTTTTGTTGTACACAATAAAGTCGTTTAAACTTTATAAAACCACAAAAGTCATAAAAGCTTTCATTTTAAATACATGTTAATCCACTCAAATAGATTTAGTTAGAATTATTCTGAAGAAAAGTTCACATAAGATGAAAATCTTTGATTTTCACAAAACTTAGGTGTACTTACTATGCATAAAGCTTGGCTCTAAAAAGCTTAAGTGTTTAAACTTTTGTACCTTTTGTGGTTAAAAACAATCAAGATAGAAGTTGAGACAGCTTCAATGTTTTACTATAAAGCTTCTTCAGTGACAAACCCCACTTGTTTGCTCTTTCAAAATGAGCATTTGAATCACTATTACGTTGCATTAAAAAACTTAAAAACATGACATTTGACATGTTTTACACATTGAGAAATACTATTTAATGCATAATTCATTTTTAAATAATATATTTAAGAAGTGAATAGTTGTAAAGGATTTTTAGATGAATAATAAAAAGAACTTTTATCAAAACTTTATGACAAAAAAAACTTTGCACAACTTCCATATTCCGGTAATGGGACTGGCTTATACAATAGACAGCCCGATCCGTGTTGCCCAATATGGAATCTCTTCTGTGATCTCTATCATTGATGATGAAATCCTTGAAAAGATGAAAAACTTTTACAACAAAAAGTTCAATCTTGACTATTGGGGAATTTCAACGAAAACGGAAGATTACAGAGCAAGAAGAATTACTGCCTATCTGGATATGGTGGATGATATCGTGAACGAAAAATTTGAATCTTTCAAACAGGAAATCAGTAAAAATAAGGAGGCTCTAAAGGACTTTATGGCGATGCTTCCGAATTCTTCAGACCTGAAATCCGGGCTTCAAAACATGGTTAATCAAACGGATAACTGGAGTTCTTCTATAAAAAACTTCATTGAAACCAACCTAAAGCCGGGAAGTATCGACGTCAATATCATGACGAAAGTAGATAAAGACAATTATCAAAAAAACGAACAGCTTCCTGTCATGTATAATGATGCCCATGCTTCACTGCGCGGATTTGCAAAAAGCAAACTATCATCTTCTATGGTTCTTTCTGCAGGAATGAATCCTCGTCTGTATAGCTACATGGAAGAATTTGAAGACTTTTTCCCGGATGAAAACGGAAAGATTAAAAAGAAAATCATTCTTAAAGTGAGTGACTTCCGTTCTGCCATGATCCAAGGGAACTTTCTTGCTAAAAAAGGGCTATGGGTCTCAGAATATAGAATAGAATCCGGGCTGAATTGCGGTGGACATGCATTTGCAACCGAAGGAATGCTTCTCGGGCCTATTATGGAAGAATTTAAGCAGAAAAAAAATGAACTGATACAATCAGCTCATCAATTGATGATTAAAGCTTTGGAGCAAAAAGGGAAAATTATAGTTTCCGAGCCTTTAGAAATGAAAATTACCGTTCAGGGTGGAGTGGGAACTTCTGAAGAACATGAATTTTTATTGGCCAATTACAATGTAGACAGCGTAGGATGGGGCTCACCGTTTTTACTGGTGCCCGAAGCGACTTCTGTAGACACCGAAACCAGGAATCTTCTTGTAAAAGCAAAAGAACAGGATTTCTATCTCAGTAATATTTCACCACTGGGAGTTCCCTTCAATACAGTAAAAGGAACCTCCAACGAAAGATTGAAATATGAAAAAGAGGCTAAAGGGAAACATGGAAGCTCATGTCCAAAAAAACTTCTGGCATTGAGTAAAGAGTTCTCTCCGGAAGGCACCTGCACCGCTTCTAAGAAATACCAGGATATCAAACTTAAAGAATTGTATGCTGACAGAGAAACATTCACCGAGAAAGAATTTGATAAAAGGAAATCCGAAATTACAGATAAAGCCTGTCTGTGTGTAGGTCTTGTAAATGCTGCCTATATGGAGCAAAATCTTGAGATCAAAGGTGAAAAACAGGGAGTTGTCATATGTCCCGGACCGAATATTGCTTTTTTTGATAAAGAAGTTTCACTTTCGGAAATGGTGAAGCATATTTATGGAAACACCAATATTCTAGCTGATAATCAACGCCCCAATATGTTTATCAACGAACTGAAAATGTATGTTGATTATCTTAAAAAAGAAATCGTTGAATCATCAGCACAGATTACCCATTCACAAACCAAAAAATGGAATGCTTTCAAGAAAAATATCTTAGAAGGCATAGAATATTATCATGAGCTTTTTAAAGCATCATCATACTTCAGCAACGGTTTATCAACCATCAACCTGCAATTACAGGAATACAAACTTCAGCTTATCGCTATTGAGGTTCCTCAGGTTGAAAAATAACCGTATTTTTTTAATTGATAGATAATAAAAACAGCTTTCAAATGGGGCTGTTTTTATTTTTTTTAAGCTGTTTTTGTTGGAAAAACGAAAAGGCGCAAAGAAATCTTACCTGCATTGTGTTATAAGGCGCAAAGATTTTATCTCCAATAAAATTGAATCCTGGATATTTTGAATCTTCTCTCGCAAATGCTGTAAATTAAGCAGATGATAATGAAAAGATCTACAGGAAAAATTTATAACATACCATTTGCTGAAAATCTATGATTTTCTTGCGCCTTAAATACACAATAATTCTATAAATCTTTGCGCCTTTGCGTTTCTCCAACAAAACAATAATCAAAAAAACTTAGGAAACATCAGCATTTCTATTTATAATAACTATGGAGTGAATGGCTATTTTGAATTTTCTTCAGGCTTAATATTCCTTACCTTAGACGTCACTTAGTAAAATTATTTTTATGGAAAAAAGAAAGATCAAAAATACCGATTTAACGATTGCTCCAATCAATTTCGGAGGAAATGTTTTTGGATGGACGCTGGATGAGAAACAATCATTTGATATACTGGACCGCTTTGCAGAAGCTGGTTTTAATTTTGTAGATACTGCAGATACGTATTCATGGTGGGTAAATGGTAAAGGCGGACAGTCTGAAGAAATCATCGGAAAATGGATGAAAAGCCGTGCGAATCGTGATGATATTGTTTTGGCTACGAAGGTGGGTTCTGAAACCAAAGAGCATGGTTATGATATCAGCAGAAAACATATCTTACAATCGGTAGATGAGTCCCTGCAAAGACTTCAGACGGATCATATTGATATTTATTACACTCATTTTGACGACAATATCACTCCCGTAGAAGAAACACTTTCTGCGTATGATGAAATTATTAAAGCTGGAAAAGTACGCTATATCGCTGCTTCCAACTTATCACCAGAACGTTTAAAAGCATCATTTGAAGCCGCTGAAAAGAATAATCTTCCTAAATATGTTGCTTTACAGCCTCATTACAACTTAATGGAAAGAGAAGGCTTTGAGACAAACTATGCTCCTCTGGCAGAACAGTTTGATTTAAGTGTATTTCCATACTGGTCTTTGGCAGCAGGTTTCTTAACAGGTAAATACCGTGATGAAGCAGATCTGGCAAAAAGTGCAAGAGGTGAAGGGGTAAGAAAATATTTAAATCCAAAAGGACTTGAAGTCTTAAAAGCACTGGATCAGGTGAGTGCAAAGCATAATACCACTCAGGGAACGGTTTCTCTGGCATGGTTATTATCCAATCCATTGATTACAGCACCGATTGTAAGTGCTACCAGTGCATCACAGCTTGAAACGGTATTCAATGCTCCTAAACTGGTTTTGGATCAGGAAGATATTGAGCTGCTGAATAACGCGAGCAACTAGTTTTCGACTTTCATTATAGATTAAAATTAAATCCGTTCATTGCTGAACGGATTTTTTTATGATTCGATGAATGCTAACCACCCCGTCAAAAATTCTTTGAATTTTCGCCACCCCTCCAGAGGAAGAGAATTCAGGTTTTCGGATGTCATATCCGGTTTTTACTATTAATCAGAATATTCTTTCAATAGCTGTCTGTAGCTCATCAATATTGAAGATTTTGAAATAAAGCCTATAAAATCATTATTATCACTGATTACGGGCAGGTTCCATACTCCGGTATCATCAAAAGTCTGAAGAATTTCCAACGGCTTATTTTCACGATGAAGTATTGCCGGTGGGGCCTTCATCAACTGAACCACCATCTGGGAAACATCAATCTCTTTGTTAAAAAGATAAGGTCTGATATCATCCAATGTAAGAACTCCTTTTAATTTGCGGTTTTCATCTACAACGGCAAAAATATTTTTATCGCCATTTTTTACCATTTCAAATAACTCTGTCACGGAAGCATTTTCATTGATCGTCTGCGAATATTTATCAATAAAATCTTCTGTTCTTAAGGCAAAAAGAAGGTTTTTATCGTGTTTATTAGTGAATATCTTTCCTTCATCTGCTAAAGATTTCAGTTCCGGAGAAATTGGAGAGAACCATTTTGCAATAAGATAAGAGATTACAGAAACAATCATCAGAGGGATAAACAGGTCATATCCAAAACTGGATTCCGCAATCAGAAATATGGCGGTAAGCGGAGCATACAAAACACCGCTCATCGCTCCGGCCATTCCCACCAAAACAAGATTGGTCACCGGAACATCCGTAAAGCCTAAATGCTGACAAATCAGTGCAAATAAATAACCTAAAGTTCCGCCTGCAAAAAGGGAAGGTGCAAAATTACCTCCGTTTCCACCGCTAAATATGGTGAAAGAAGTTGCAAATGCTTTTAAAAGCAATACAAGCACTAAAAATATAATAATCGTCCAGTCTCCGATCTCAAAATATCTAAAAAAACTGTTTTCAATAATAGAGTAGGTATTTCCGTTGGTAAAGGCTTTTACGGTTTCATATCCTTCTCCGAATAAAGGAGGAAAAAGGACACATAAAAGCGAAAGTACCGCACCTCCAAACATTGCTTTACGCATTCTCGAAAGCTGAAGCCCTTTAATAAAATGCTCCACTTTTTGAGAAATGATCACAAAGTAACGGGCATACAAACCTGTAAATATTCCTAAAATAAGATAATACGGAACATTTTTATAGTTGAAAGGATCTCTTGTATAAAATCTGAAAAGAACATCTTCCTGAAGCAAAATCCTTGATAAAAGACTTCCGCAGACTGCAGCAACCACCAAAGGAATAAAATCTGTAAAAACCACTCCAGTCAAAAGAATTTCAAACGCAAACATAATCCCTGCAATGGGAGCGTTGAAGGCAGACGCAATTCCCGCTGTAGCACCGGCAGCCAGCAATAATGTACGTTCTTTGTAGCTCAATCTGTACGTCTGTGCATAGTTTGAACCAATAGCCGCTCCGGTCACCGCAATCGGACTTTCCAATCCGGCAGAGCCTCCCAGGCCTACGGTCACCGCACTCTGTATCACCTGCGAATACATTTTAACAGAAGCTACAATACTGGAATTCTGTGCAATCTCATAGAGAATGGCTCCGATACCTTTACGATCCTGTCCTTTAAACAAGGTCAGAACAATCATCGTGGTCAGAACAATTCCTAAAAAAGGAAAAACGATATAGAATAATATCTGATATTCAAAATGAACTTTATTGGTAATGAAATAATGAATATTGTGTACCAGGGTTTTCAGAATAACTCCGGCAAGACCTGCGGTACAGCCTACCAGAATCCCTGAAAGAACGAGAAATTGGTTTCTGCTCAATCTGTTATTCAGCCAATGCAGGATGAGCTCATAACTGCGTGCTTTTTCTAATCCGTATTTCTGGAAATCTCTTTTGAATTTAAGGAAGCTTAGGTATTTTTTTTTGTTGTGAATTTTCACCTTCGAAACATTTTACACTATCATCAGATTGATACAGCACCGTAAATTTATGAAATATATAATAAAAAATCATAAAAAGGGCTTTCCAAAATATGGGTATTCTTTTTTAAACTTAAAAAATGTAAGATTTATTTAAAGTTGTAAATCAATGTTTTATAATGTGATTTCAGTGTTTTTTTGCTATATTATGATTAACTTTTATTTTGAGTTCAAAATTTCTTCGAAATTTAATAATAGTTTTATTGCATGAAAATTCTAATCGTTGAAGACGAAGCAGAGCTTGCCAAAAGTATTTCCGAATATCTGTCCGGAGAGCATTATCTCTGTGAATCTGCCAGTACATTTAGTGAGGCTATGAACAAAATAGAAACGTTTGTATATGACTGTATTTTATTGGACATTATGCTTCCGGATGGGAATGGTCTGAAGATTCTGGAAGAATTAAAAAAACAGCAGAAACAGGATGGTGTCATTATTATTTCTGCCAAAAATGCGCTTGATGATAAAATTGAAGGGCTGAAACTGGGTGCTGATGATTATCTTACCAAACCTTTTCATCTTTCGGAACTTATGGCAAGGGTATATTCTATTATCCGGAGAAAACAGTTCAGCAGCTCTAATGTGGTAACACAAAATGAACTTCAGATTGATTTGCTGGCCAAAACAGTATCGGTAAATGATGAAGTCATTTCACTGACTAAGAAAGAATTTGATCTCTTAATTTATTTTATTGGCAACAAAAATAAAGTAATTTCCAAAAGTACATTAGCTGAACATCTTTCCGGGGATTTTGCAGATATGCTTGATAATCATGACTTTGTTTATGCACACGTAAAAAACCTTAAGAAAAAGCTTTATGATGCCGGATGCGGGCATTATCTAAAAACGGTATATGGAACGGGGTATAAGTGGGAAGTTTAAATAATTATGAATGATGAATTATAAATTATGAGTGAAAAGAAAAATGCGCTGAAAGATAACAGTTTTAGCTTTGCAATAAGGATTATTAATCTTTATAAATATCTTTCAACTCATAAGAATGAATATGTTCTGAGTAAACAGTTATTAAGAAGCGGAACAGCGGTAGGAGCTTTAGTAAGAGAATCACAGAATGCAGAAAGTAAAGCAGATTTTGTTCATAAACTCGCTATTGCCCAAAAAGAATGTGATGAATCTATTTACTGGATCGAGCTTTTATTTCATACCGATTATTTATCATCCACTGAATATGAAAGCATAAGTAATGAAGCAACTGAAATATTAAAAATAACCCGAAGTATTATCATTACAACAAAAAATAAATCATAAAACAGAAGTTAAAAACTTTACTATTTTTCGAAAAAAAAAGAATTCATAATCCATAATTTATAATTCATCATTCATCATTACTGTGAAGCCTCTACTTACCAAAACCACGAAACCCTTTCTTATCTACGTACTTATTGTACTGATGATAAGTATTCCTGTATATTATTTTGTGGTAGATACGATCTGGAAAAGTGAGCTGGATGAGCATAATCAGATTATTGTTGAGAAAACAGCTTATGAATTCAACCAGCTAAAGCTGTCTGATGAAGCGCTGGAAAAAAGTCTTGAACTATGGAACCATATTCAGCCTGAAACGAATATTGAGAAAATCTCTTCCGGCCAGATTAAAAGAGACACGATATATACATATGAAAAACACCTTCCTTTTATATCAGAGCAAAAAAAAGAGCGCTACAGATGTCTTAAAAAGGTAATTTATCTTCATGGCAAACCTTATCTTTTTACGATACAGACCAATATTGAAGAATCTCATGAAACAATCGCTGTGATCGCAATGATCACCATATTTTTCTTTATAGTCATTGTAGTTGGGCTTTTATATTTGAACAGAAAACTTTCTACATCTATCTGGAAACCGTTCAGGGATACACTGGATCAGCTGAAGACTTTTAACCTTAACAGTCAGAATACACTGAAATTTCCGATTTCTGATACGGTTGAATTTGAAGAGCTTAATCAATCTCTTTACAGGCTGATAGAACGTAATATTTCTGCCTATAAAACTCAGAAAGAATTTACAGAAAATGCATCTCATGAGCTGCAAACTCCGCTCGCCATTATCAAGAATAAGCTGGATCTTTTGCTTCAGGATCAGGATCTCACTGAAAAACAGTATCGGATTGCAGAAGATATGAACAGAGCACTTACGAGAAGTTCGCGCATCAATAAAAATCTTTTGCTTCTTGCTAAAATTGACAATAACCAGTTTGACAGTTCAGAAACTATTTCCTTTGATCATCTGCTTCATCAAAGTATTGAGATTCTCGGGGAACATATTGAACAAAAAAATATTTCTGTTCAGAAAGAGATCTCCTCTAATGTAGTGGTTAGGGGAAACAGCATTCTCACTGAAATACTGATCAATAATCTCATCATCAATGCGATTCGTCATACTTCTCCCGGAGGTACTCTCAATATCCACCTGAACAGTTCTTTCTTTGAAATTTCTAATTCCGGGATGGAAAAACTGAAAACAGATTTGCTGTTCAAAAGATTTTCAAAACTTTCAATGGATAACAGCGGAAGCGGGCTGGGGCTTTCTATTATACAGGAAATAAGTAAGTTTCATCATTGGAACATCAGTTACAGATTTGAGAATAACCAACATGTTTTCACTGTTAATTTATAGTTAAAAAACACCCTGCTTCAGACAATTCTAAATTTCTTCTAAATCGGATTGCACCTTTGTATAGAAAACATACTGAGGTATATATTTTATTTAGAAATGATTTTAAAAATTGCCCTTTTATTCGCAGGAACAATCCTTGCATTTTGGATCAGCGCCATTTGTGGAGGCGGTGCAAGTCTTATTCTGATTCCAATTTTGAATTTGCTGCTTCCTACCTCTCTGGTCCCTTTTTCTCTGACGATTGGCACTTTTACAAGTTCTGCCTCCCGGATTGCTGTATTTAAGAAACATATCAACTGGAAAATATTTTTATGGTTTGTTCCTTTCTCTATTCCGGCGGTATTATTGGGAGCTTACCTGATCAAATATGTCAACCCAAACTATCTTCAGCTGGCTGTTGCTTTTTTCCTTATTGCCAATCTTCCACAGCTTTTTGCCTCTAAAAATAAGATTGAGGAAACAGGCAAAGAATATCCGAAATCTGCATTGGCACTTATTGGTTTTTCTGCCGGTTTCATTTCAGGAATTACCGGAGCTGTTGGGCTTCTTTTCAATCGTTTTTATTTAAAATTTGGTCTTAAAAAAGAGGAAATTGTAGCTACACGGGCAGCCAATGAAGTTTTTCTTCACTTTATTAAGCTTATTATTTACATTTCATTAGGATTATATTCCAATACAGCATTATGGCTGGGGATTGCCATTGCAGGAGCTGCTATAGTTTCGTCATATACGGTAAAATATATTCTTCCGCACCTTAGCGAAAACCTGTTTAAAAAAATAGGGTATGGAGCAATGGTGATATCAGGAGTCATTTTATTCACGAGTACTTCCGGAAAAATCATTCAACAGGATAATATTGTGGTAAAGAATTCCTCTACACCACATGAAAATGTTTATTCCATGTCCTGGAAAAACAGCCGTATGGTATTCGAATATAAGGCAAGTAAAGGACTTGAAGTTGAAAAGACTGTGCAGCCTGAAGAATTATCAGGAAACCTTAAAGAGAAATACCATTCCCTGATGGAATACTACGACGAAGTTCATATAGAAAAAGTGTATGCTCTGGGAAAAGAGACCATTCATGAATTCTATTGTTACAAAGACAATGTACTTACCAAATTTAAAGCCTGATCATTCACCTATAAAAAAATAAGACATGAGAACAGCAAACAAAGTTGCAGCGGTCACTCTGCTTTTCTGGTTGATGAAAATCATAGCGACCACGTTAGGAGAAACACTTGGTGATTTTATATCCATGACACTTAATCTGGGATATGTCATAGGAATTTTGGTTACCCTGCTATTTTTTATCGTCATTCTAACAGTACAGCTTCAGGTGAAAAAATATATTCCCTCGGTGTACTGGATGGTGATTATAGGAACGACAACGTTAGGAACCGAAATTTCAGATTGTATCGACAGAACTTTAAAAACCGGATATTTTGCAGGCAGCCTAATCCTTCTTTCAGGACTTTTGATTTCCTTGTTCTTATGGTACAAAAAGTATGGCAACCTTGAAGTATACCCGATTTTTGAAAGAAATAAAGAATTCTATTATTGGACTGCTATACTGTTTTCCAATAGTCTGGGAACTGCATTTGGAGATTTTCTGAGCGATAATTTAGGACTTGGATATCTGACGGGAGCCTTGGTAACCGGACTGATTATATTAGTAGTGGTGGTGATGCATTACTTTACGAAAATCAATCACGTTGTCCTGTTTTGGATTGCATTTGTATTTACAAGACCATTTGGTGCAACCTTCGGGGATCTTTTAACCAAACCTTTAGCCAAAGGGGGGCTTGACCTTGGAACACTCAATGCCTCTCTGATATCCCTCACACTGATGGTTCTGTTGATTATTATTTCTCAAAGAAAGCACAATAGGGAGTTACCCTTTCAGCACGAATGATTCTCCTATACCGAAGAAGATTATTAAGAAAATAAAGATGAGTAAGATGAGTAAAATGAATAGAACAAAACTGTTATTTTTTCCAACCTGCATCGTAATTTCCTCTATGGTTTCTGCACAGACAACCTCTGTAACGTTATCAGGAAAAGTCACCAATAAAGATAAAACCACATTACCTTATGCCCATATTATTTTAAAAAAAGAAAAAGACAGCGCATTTACGGTGGGAACGATTACCAATGAAGAAGGAAGATTTTCTATTACAGGTATTAAACCGGATCATTATCTTCTGGAAACCTCCATTGCGGGATATCATTCACAAGTACAGCCTGTTTTTATAGGAAGCCTTTCTGAGTTTCTTGAAATTCCTGCTATTGAACTCGCTCAGAAACATGATAGTGAAACTAAGATAGAAGCCATCACCATTACTGCTTCCAAAAAGAATGAAATTGACAGCCGGCTTGATAAAAAAACATATTCTGTAGCAGACAACATCAGCCAAAGTGGAGGATCTGTATTACAAAGCATGCAAAATCTTCCTGGAATAACTGTACAGGATGGTAAAGTACAGCTAAGAGGAAATGATAAGGTAACAGTATTGATTGATGGGAAACAGACCGCTCTTACAGGTTTTGGAAGCCAGACCGGATTGGATAATATTCCTGCTTCTGCAATTGATAGAATTGAAATTATCAACAATCCTTCATCGAAATACGATGCCAATGGGAATGCAGGGATCATCAATATTATCATGAAAAAGAATAAGCAGAACGGATGGAATGGAAAAGCAGGATTTACCACGGGCTTAGGTTCGCTTTGGGTAAGAAAAGAAAATCTTCCCACGATAAGACCGCAGTATACGCTGACACCAAAGATTAATCCTTCATTATCTGTCAATTACAGAAAAAACAAAGTCAATATATTTTTACAAGCCGATAATCTATATACTGAAACACTTAACAAGAATGAATTTGTAACGCGTACTTACGATGATGGAACCGTTATTAATTCTCAGCTGAAAAGAAACAGAAATACCAATTTCTTTACTACCAAAGCGGGAATAGACTGGACTATTGATTCACAGAATACAATAACTGTTTCAGGAATGTATGGAAGTGAAAAGATCATTGACAGGGGAGATCAGCCTTTTTTTAATGGAGATTTTTCCCAGCGTCTCCGTCTGTGGCAGTTTTTGGAAGACGAATTGAAAACAACCGTGATGGGAACCGCTTCCTATCAGCATAAGTTCAAAGATGCCGGGCATGTCCTGAATGTAGGTTTCAATTATACATTCCACAGAGAAGATGAAAAATATTTTTATGATAATTATCTTCCCGCTTCTACAGGGACAGATGCTTTTAAATTATTATCTGACGAACAGGTTTATGATTTCAATGTAGATTATGTAAAACCGTTGAAATACGGGAGAATAGAAACAGGGATTAAGCTGAGAAGCAGAAGTATCCCTACGAATATGAATTTTATTCCCGGGGTCAATTCCGTTCTGGATGTTTCCGCCGGAGGGAAAGCCGATTATAAAGAATTTATTCCTGCGGTGTATGGAAACTACATTTTCGAAAATGAGAAATGGGAAGCAGAGCTGGGACTCAGACTGGAATACGTAAGAATTCAATATGATGTCAATCCAAATCATCCTACTTATAAAAGTGATGGATATAATTATACACAGCCTTTTCCAAATTTCAGGCTGGCTTACAAGCTGGATGACCGCAATAAATTCTCTGTCTTTTATAACAGAAGGGTAGACCGCCCCAATGAAGTAGATATCAGGATTTTTCCAAAGTATGATGATGCTGAAATCATTAAAGTAGGGAATCCGGCATTAAGGCCCCAGTTTACCAATTCTGTTGAGCTTGGATATAAACACAATTGGGATAATGGGTATCTGTATTCTGCATTACACCATCGTTTTGCCAATGGAACAATCACCAGAATCTCAAGTATTGTACCGAACAGCAATCTTATTTATGCCCTATTCCAGAATGCAGGAAAAAGCTATAATACAGGAATCGAAACCATATGGAACCAAAAGATATCCGGTGTTTATTCCTTGAATGTGAATGGAAATATTTACCGCAATCAGATCAATGCATTTACCGTACAAAACCCGTATCCTGAACCCAATACGTTCTCGGCAGATCAGCAGACGGCCATCTCCGGAAATATCAAGATGAATAATATTTTCCATTTTACAAAAGGATTAGATGCTCAGTTTACCCTTGTTTATCTGGCTCCGGATATTATTCCGCAGGGAAAGATACAATCGAGATTCTCCATGGATATAGGAGTGAAAAAAGCCATTCAGAAAGGGAAAGGTGAATTGTTTTTGAATGCTTCAGATGTATTGAATACAATGGTCATAAAAAAATCTATCCAGGGAAATGGATTCGCTTATACCAGTAATGATTATTATGAAACTCAGGTCGTTCGACTGGGATACAGCTATAAATTTTAATACAGAATTGAAAAACTATAAATGTGATTTAGGATGAAAAAGTACTTTCAAAAAACACTTATTTATATGATGATTTTGAGTTCATTGGCCAGCAGAGTCAGTGCTCAGAACACCAATGACACGATAACAGTTCAGACACCTGTACAGGACAGCATCATGACTTCCGGTAGTCAAAAAAACACGCTGAATTATAAAAGTCTGATCATTCCTGGAGCATTCATTGCTTATGGGGTAGCAGGTTTAACGATGAATAATCTCAAACAGCTTAATCAATCCACAAGATTTGAAATCAATGAGCATCAGCCTACCCGTATGAACCTGGATAATTATACCCAATATGCTCCTGCTGCGATGGTATATGGACTGAATGCTATAGGGATAAAAGGGAAACATAACCTCAGAGACCGTACCATTATCTATGCCTCTTCACAACTGATTGCGGCAGCATTTACCATACCATTAAAATATCTTGTCAAGGAAGAAAGGCCTGATGGTTCCAATACGTTATCTTTTCCTTCAGGGCACGCTGCTACAGCATTTTCCTCAGCGCAGTTCATGTTCCGGGAATATAAAGACACCAATTTCTGGCTGAGTCTTTCAGGATATCCTTTTGCCGTATTTACAGGAGTATACAGAATGCTGAATGACAAGCATTGGCTGGGAGATGTGGTTGCAGGAGCCGGTTTTGGAATTCTTTCTACAGAACTGGCTTATTGGCTGTTTCCAAGAATCGACAATTTGCTGAGAGGAAAAAATAAAAGTAAAAATACATTTTCATCCAACATGGTAATGCCATTTTACCAAAATAAAATCGTAGGGATAGGATGGGTGAAAACCTTTTAGTATTACCATAAAGCTTCCTGCTGTTATTTTATGGTATTGATTAAAAAGCACGTTTCATGAATGGATCGTGCTTTTTAATTTTATATTTTATCAAACCACTTTCGCTTTACGGATGATTTTTGCCAGAAGATTGGGAAAGAATCTTTTCAGATAAACAGCCATTACTTCTCTGCCTCCTATAGCTTTTTGTATCTTCTGCTTTTCAATGGCATGCAACATCCTTTTTGCAAAAACATCTGCAGGCATTCCGTTCATTGTGGCATCATCCATTGTTCCCTGCACAGAACCATCTCCGGTAACGGCATGTACCGAAATATCTGTTTGAATAAATCCTGGACAAATAATGGTGATTTTAATATTCTTATCGAATAATTCTGCCCGGAGCGCATCGAAAAAACCATGCAGTGCATGCTTTGCACCAGCGTATCCGCTTCGCATAGGAGCCCCGAATATTCCCATCAGGCTGGATACAACCGCAATCTGTCCTCCTTTGTTTCTGATCATATACGGTACAACCGCTTTAGTAAGGGCTACAGTTCCTATATAATCAATATCTATCAGCTGTTTATCTACTTCAATGTCAGTTTCCATAGCCAAAGAACGTTGTGATAATCCTGCATTATTAATCAGTATATCAATCTTTCCGAACTGTTCAGCTGCTTTCGCTGCCATATCAGGCATTTCTTTATAATTCTTCAGGTCCAAAGCAATTACAGCATATCGGTCAGAGCTCAATCCTGCATTTTTAGCCACTGAATGAAGCTGTTCTTCTTTTCTTGAAGAAAGGATTATTTTTGCATTGCTGTTCTTTGCCAGATCTTTCACCAACGCTTCTCCAATACCTGATGAAGCTCCGGTGATCCAAATGACTTTATGATCAAAATAATTACTCATATTTTTACTTAATTATCTTATGGAAGTCCGGCAATATATTTTCCGGCTTTCATTCCTGAAAAAATACAGCCTCCCAGAAAAGTTCCTTCTAGTGCCCGGTAGCCATGCATTCCGCCGCCGCCAAAACCAGCGACTTCCCCGGCCGCATACAATCCTTCAATGATACTGTCATCATCTCTTAATACCTGTCCGTTCAGATTGGTTTTTATTCCGCCCAGCGTTTTACGGGTTAAAATATTAAGGTGTACCGCAATTAAAGGTCCATTTTCCGGAGCGAGAATCTTATGAGGAGAAGCTACACGACCCAGTTTATCTCCTAAATAATTCCGGGTATTCCGGATATAATTGACCTGAGTATCTTTCGAAAATGTATTGTTTAATTCTCTGTCTCTGGCTTCAATTTGAGATTTTATCTTTTCATAATCCAAAAGATTATTACCTGTTAATTCATTCATCCTTTTAACCAGATCTTCCAGATTATCCGATACGATAAAGTCTTTTCCATGCTCTTTAAAAGCTTCTACTGGTCCAGGGGCTTTTTTACCGAAAATCCTCTTTAGGAAAAGAACATAGTCTTTATTCGTAATATCCGGATTCTGCTCTGATCCTGAAAGGGCGAACTCTTTTTTGATAATTTTCTGGGTCAGGATAAACCACGAATAAGAAAAACCAGTATCCTGGATATATTTTAATGTTCCCAATGTATCAAATCCGGGAAGAAAAGGAGCGGGCAGACGTTTACCTTTTGCATCAAACCATAAGGAAGAAGGTCCCGGCAATATCCGGATTCCATGCTTGGGCCAGATGGGATTCCAGTTCTGTATACCTTCTGTATAATGCCACATTCTGTCAGGATTAATGATATGAGCCCCTGCATTTTCAGCAATACCAATCATTTTCCCATCTACATAAGCGGGAACTCCGCACACCATATTTTCCGGTGCTTTTCCCAATCTTTCGGGCCAGTTTTTCCTGATCAGATCATGATTGGCACCAATACCTCCAGAAGCTATAATAATATTTGGTGCTGTGTACTCAAACTGTGAGATCACATTTCTGTTGGTAGAAGCCCCTCTTTCCTGAATATCATTTTCAAGGATATCTCCTTTAAGACCTTTTATTTTTCCATTTTCTACGAACAATTCTGTCACTCTGTGCCTGAACTTCATCTGCAGCAATCCTTTTTCCTGAGCTTTGTACGCCTTTTCTACAAAAGGTTTTACAACGCCTGTACCGGTTCCCCAGCTGACATGAAAGCGGGGTACAGAATTTCCATGACCTGTTGCAGAGCCATCACCGCGTTCTGCCCAGCCTACCATAAACATGAGTTTGATTCCCAGTTTAGAAATGTATTCATATTTTTCACCTGCCGCAAATTTAAGGTAAGCTTCAGCCCATTGGCGGGGCCAGTAATCTTCCGGGCGGTCAAAGCCTGCAGTCCCTTTCCAGTCCTGCAAAGCGAGTTCATAAGAATCTTTGATTCCTACTTTTCTTTGTTGAGGAGAATTAATCAGGAATAAGCCTCCAAAAGACCAGAAGGCCTGCCCACCTATATTCTGCTCCGTTTCCTGATCTAAAAGCAGTACTTTTTTTCCTGCATTGGTAATTTCCATCGCAGCAGTAAGCCCTGCCAGTCCGGTTCCTATGATAATGGCATCAGGCTGGAATTTTTCTTCCATTTTTCAGGTATTTTTATTGAATGATACTTTGATATAAATGTATAAAATATTTGTTCTCCAATGAGATAAAAGAACTATCAATAGCATATCATTTGCAGGTCTTTTATTCTAAGATTTCAAATTCAACCTGAGCTCCTAAATTTTCCAGGTCTTTACCATCATGCTGCAACCACTGGTAATACCCTGTTCTGAATAGAATTCTGTTACTTTTACTCCGCTCCAATGCTTCTGATCCAGACAGGTTGTGTTCTTTTTTCAGCAAAGCAATAATTTTCATTTTATTGGGGCCGATATCGGTAATGTATAAATTGGCCTTCTGCCAGTATGATGCTGTGATCTCGTCTTCCGCAGTGTTCTCCGTCGTTTCTTCCATATTTTCTATGGTTTCACAAACTTCTCCCCAGAAAGAATTATTGACATCCTCATACTGACTGAAATAATTCATCAGTGCCTCTTTATCAAATCCTACAGCATAAACATCATCCAACATTTTTTGAAAGGAAATTAAATTTTCAGCCACTTTTATAGGTTCCCAGAAACCTTGCCCATGATAGGCAAAATACACTGGAAAACCGGTAGCATGTTCATTTAAATCAATAAAGAAGGGATCTGCAAAATAATTGGTTGCCAATACAACCCAGTCAAGCTTAAAATCACCGGAAGCATTACTGCTGTGTATTTTATTTTCAACTGAATTATAGTGATAGCCATCCTGAAAATAATAGATTTGATCTGCCACCGCATAATTTTCAGGGAATAGGAGAATTTCTGAAGTAACTGCCTTTTTAAGAAACTGTATAATAGCAGGATAAGAAGAAATCCGTTGAAACAGATTCTTATTTTCGATTGCTCTTTTCTCCAAATCTTCGGTTGATAGAGAAATCTGTTTTCTCTCAAATGGAAACCTTTGCTGCATCCAGTGCATTAAATCGCGATCCAATACTTTCAGTAATTCTTCCTGCAAAACACTATAGGAGCTTATATAAACCCTGGTATCATTTTCTTTTTTGGAAATTAAAGCAACTTGTCCCCCCGAATCATCAGCAACAGGAATATATCCCGGAAGAAACTCTTCAAACTGATACGTATCATATCGTTCCTGAACATCTTCTTTGCTTCGAAATACATGCACAATATCATACACGATCTCGTTTTCAAATTTTTTTGTGAAAACTTTTATAAATTCAACCCAATGAGCCGGAAAACTTACTTTCATAAAACAATATTACTTTTTTCAGAAACCATGATCAACAAAGGATTTTCATCAATCTTACCACTAAAATACAAAAAACTCTTAGCTCTGATCAATAAGAACCGTATTTTTATATTTGTGAAGGTTTTTAAATAGACACTTTTAATAGCAAAAAAATGAATACAACCCATACATATCAAGCATTCGCTGTTGCAAAGGACGGAACACGACAGCTTATTGACGCAGAATCTATTATTATACAGCTTGAGGAAGAGGAAATTGAAATTCCACTATCACCACCACATCCAGTTTTTCAGGGAAAATTAACTCTGGTTACGGGATCAGCCATACAAGGCAGGGAGAATGAAAGGGAAGGAGGAACTCAATTTGTCATAGAACCGGGAGCCTCAAATGTGATTCATGTCACTCCAAAAAAGTTCTGATTTGTACAAAATCTACCATGAATACTAATTTTCCTATATCCCGTACAGATCGCTCAACAAAACATTTTTATCTTTGTGAAAAATAGAAGTATGAAGTATTTGTTTATCATTGCTTGTTTTGTCTGTTCTTTTTTCAGCCAGGCACAGCAAAAACAGGATCCATGGAAAGACAGCCAGCTGATGGACCCGGCGTTACTGGCTTCCAGAATTGTACAAAATAAAACAAAAGATGTGGTCATTGTTTCTGTAGGACCTGAAGCTATCATCAAAGGTTCTGTAGATATCGGACCTACGCACGAGCCTGAAAATCTGGAAAAACTAAGAAATTATCTTAAAAATGTTCCTAAAAACAAAGAAATTGTCATCTACTGTGGATGCTGTCCTTTCGTGAAATGTCCTAATATACGCCCTGCTTTTGCATTGTTGATGGAAATGGGATTCAAAAATGCGAAACTATTAAATCTTCCGAAAAATATCAAAACAGATTGGCTAGACAAAGATTACCCTACAAATGATTAATATGAAGACCGGTTTTATCGTATTATTTTTAACGATTTTCTCAGGACCTATTTTTTCTCAAACTAAAATAGAAATAGGGCAGAAGGCTCCTGAAATTACAATGACTAAGGCAGACGGAGCTTTATTTTCACTTTCAACTTTAAAGGGGAAGCTGGTTCTGATCGATTTCTGGGCCACATGGTGTGCTCCCTGTGTAGAGGAACAGCCTCAACTGAAAACAATTTATGATACCTATTCAGACCAGATAAAAAACAATGCGTTTGAAATTCTGGGGGTTTCTTTAGATAAGAATAAAGAAAGCTGGGAAAAAGCCATCAATAGATTTGGTATCAACTGGATACAGATAAGTGATTTGAAATTCTGGAAAAGTCCTGTTGCTAAACTTTACGAGATTGATGAACTTCCCTTTAACGTTATCATCGATGGACAGGGAACTATTGTAGCCAAAAACCTTCATGGTAAGGATCTGGATGAATTTTTAAAGAAAAATTTAAGTCAGAATTAATAGATAAAATCTTATAGATATTTAAAAAGAGCAGTAAATAAATTACTGCTCTTTTTAGTTGAAAAGAAGTATTTGTGTATTAGAATCTTGTGTACAAAATAATTTGAAAACATCATTGTGAAAACAGACAAATGACCATGAGGGAATAAATCATTGTGTCCGATAAAATATTCTATTTAAGTTCTATGAGTAGCTGTAATTGAATTTGATCGCGTATTTTTCATGTATATTGTTATTATGATTGTAAATATAATAAATTATTTCAATTATATCACTAAAACATGAAATATTAAAAATTATTTATTATTAGCTCTATTTCATTAAAATGCTGTTCATACACAAAGAATATAATTTTCGTATCTGTTTCAAAGTTGTTGATATACAAAAGTAAAGGGGCTTTCACTTCATCTACTAATTTTGGTCTTATGAAAAAGAATTTCTTCCTTCGTTCGGCACTTTCAGTTATTTTGCTGATGCACAGTGTGATTTCTATATTCAGTGGAGATGTCAATAATTTTGGACATATTTATCTGGACAGTATAGGATTCTATCCTGCAGGGGTTTATATAGCCTGGGCATTGAAACTGACACACCTCGTCTCAGTTCCATTAATTTGGATCGATAGATGGATCAAACCAGTGGCTATTTCTAACATACTCATTTTTGTTTTCGGAATCTATTATGTACACTGGCAGAACGGCTGGTTTGTAGTAGGGGGCGGAACTAATGGGATTGAATTCAGTATCCTGCTGATTTTCTGTTTTTTCAATCTTATGTATCCTGAAGTTGATTTAAAATTTCTGAATAAAAAGAACACTTAGACATCCGGTAAAAACTTCAATTTTTACCATTAAAAGGGTATAAAACCAGTAGTTTGTAGATCATTGTTTTCATTTGGTAGACTTATATTTCTATATTTGATTGAACAATCAGTACTTTGTGCTATTAAATCATCATAAGCTTGAAACCAGACCATACATCTAAGTTACGGATTCATTTGCTTTTTTGGATATTGTATTATATTCTGGAAGTTTACCTTGACTTTTATTGGTCCAGGTATCAGTTTCCGGACTTCAAATGGCAAATAAGACTTCAGAATACCCTTATTCTGGAGCTGGGTTATTTTTTGGTTAAAATTCCATTAGCGTATGCTTTGCTGTATGTATATGAGAAAGTTCGTTTTAAAGAATTTTTAAAATATCTGTGCTATATTTTTATTGTGATAATCGCTGTTTTAGGACATCGGTTTTTAGCCCATAATATCATTTATCCTTATATTTATGACGTCACAGAAACGTTGGATGGTAAGCAGGCATCGGGATTTATCAATGGTTATGTAGCATTCAATTCTTTTATGGATCTTATTTTTATGGTAGGACTTATTTTCGGGGTTGAGATTACAAGGCAGAAGAATCTTTTAAAAGAACAGATCTCACAGCTAAAGTCGGAAAAACTGGATCAGGAGCTGACGATGCTCAAGGCACAGATCAATCCGCATTTTCTTTTCAATACTCTCAATAATATCTACGGAATGGCTCTCAAAAAGGCTGATGAAACTCCGGATGTTATTCTTCAGCTTTCCAAGGTAATGCGGTATAATATCTATGAAGCGGCAGAAAAAACCATTTCCATAGCGAAGGATATTGAAAATATTAAGGATTTTATACAGATCCAGAAAATACGACACCGCCAGCTTACGGTGAATTTTAAAGAGGATATTGATAATCCTTCTCAGGAAATTTCACCGCTGATATTGATCCAGTTTGTAGAAAATGCCTTCAAACATGGAGTTTCCGAAAGTTTAGGAGATACATTTATCACCATTGATATTCAGTTGAGAAACAAAATCCTTACGTATTTCATAGAAAATTCCAAAGAAGGAAGACCTCACGAGCATTCTACGAAGATAGGTCTGAAGAATATCCGCAGACAGCTTGAACTGCTTTATCCTTTTCATACCCTTGCCGTAGAGGATTATAATGACCACTATATTGTAAAACTAACCATAGATTTCCATGATACACTCAGCCTCTAAAAAATACAACTGCATTATTGTAGAAGATGAACCTATTGCCGCAGAAATTCTGGAGAGCTTTGTATCCCGGGATCCGGAACTGAACCTGGTAGGAAAATGTGCCGACGCCGTATATGCCAGCAGTCTTTTGAGCATTCATGAGGTGGATCTGATGTTTCTGGATCTTCATCTTCCGGTGGTAAAAGGGTTTGATTTTCTGAGGAAGATAAAAAATCCTCCATTTGTTATCGTTACCACAGCTTATCATCAGTATGCGGTGGAGGGCTATGAGCTGGATATTGCAGATTATCTGATGAAACCTATTCCGTATGACCGTTTTCTGACGGCTGTCGAAAAATTCAAGCATTTAATGGAAGCAGAAGATGCTTTACTGGAAATATCTGAACGTGATTATATTTTTATCAGCAGTGGTAAAAAGCAGGTTAAAATCATTTTAGAGGATATTTTTTACATCGAAAGCTTAAGGGAATACATTAATATTCATACAAAAACAGAAACTTTTACTTTCAAAATGCCCATCAGCAAAATGGAGGAAACATTGCCTCCTAAAAAGTTTGCCCGCATTCATAAATCATATATCATATCCAAATCAAAAATCGAAGTAAAGTCTGCTAATATTGTTCAGATCAATGGAAAAAAACTGCCTGTTGGCAGGACTTATAAACCGTTGCTGGAGCTTTAAGATTGGAATGAAATTGTTTAAAACCACCGCGTCAAAAATTCTTTCAATTTTCGCCATCCCTTCAGAGGAAGAGAATTCTCAATGCTTCAATCCAAAGGTTTGCAATTATAAATAAATTTAGTGTATTATTTCAATGTTGAATAATGATTTGGCTTAATGATTAGCAATAATCTTAAGCCAATTTCTTTTTTTAAAATAGTTTAAGACCAACGATCCCAACAACAATCAGTAAGGCAGAAAGTAATCTTAAAATACTTGCAGAGTCCTGAAAAAACAGAATCCCTACCAATAAAGTTCCTACTGCACCAATTCCTGTCCAGACGGCATATGCTGTTCCGATAGGAATACTTTTCTGAGCATACCAGAGAAATCCGCCGCTAATGGTCATACACAAGACTGAAAACATGATCCAGCTCCATTTGTTATTTTCCGGCTGTTGAGAGAGTTTAAGCCCTAAAGGCCAACCTATTTCAAAAATTCCTGCAATAATTAATGCAATCCAGTTCATATTATTTATTTTAATGATGTTTTCTACTGTTACAAAATTACCGTTATCTATTCATATCCAATAATATAAACTAAGTGACACAGCAAAAATCAAAGATAAAACGGAGTATAC
The DNA here is from genome assembly GCF_003852415.1 of Chryseobacterium sp. KBW03. NCBI lineage: Bacteria > Pseudomonadati > Bacteroidota > Flavobacteriia > Flavobacteriales > Weeksellaceae > Chryseobacterium > Chryseobacterium sp. KBW03. The sequence goes on from NZ_QAJO01000003.1 coordinate 557,139, forward strand.
AGTCCATGAAACGTTCAACATTTTAAAATAAAATGGGTCTCTGAATATCATGAATATTAATATCTTTAAGCAATAAAAATACGTATATAGCCAATTCATTTTAATTATGCTGACAGACATTATTTCACCCCAACTCAATGTTATTTTTTGTGGAATTAATCCCGGTTTAAAATCATCCAATGACGGACATCATTTTTCAGGCAGGAGTAACCGTTTCTGGAAGGTTCTTCATCAGTCAGGTTTTACACCCCATGAGATTGAGGCGGTGAATGATACTTCTCTTCTGGATTTCGGATATGGATTAACAACTGCTGTAGCCAGAGCTACTTCCCGCGCTGATGAGCTTTCAAAAGAGGAGTTTGATGAAGCCCTCGAAAGTTTTAAATCAAAAATATCGAAATACCAACCGCGATATGTGGCTTTTCTTGGTAAAGCTGCTTACAAAGCTTTTTCTAAAAAGAAAGAAATTCTGTGGGGCGAACAGCCAGAAGATTTCTGTGGAGCAAAAATCTGGGTTTTACCCAACACCAGCGGCCTGAACCGTGGATTTTCTCTTGAAAGTCTGGTTACCTATTATAAAGAGTTTTATGATTCTGTTCATGAATCCTGATGGTTATGCTTTATTGGGTTTGCTTACATATTTATTCCCTTTCACAAAAAAACGCCATGGCAAAAGCGCATCTTCCTGTGCATAAGCAACGCCAATACGAGGTCCTTTAATGATTTCTTCCGGAGTATATGAAATACCATGATCCTCAATCCAGATTTCATTTCCCGTTAAATCTTTTTTGTTGAATGACCTGTCAATTCCTAATGCTTTGGCAGCAGATCCCGGGCCGGCAGAAATAGCAGCTTTAGAAGCCGGCATATTTCTCCTCAACTCCATGATTTCTTTACCGATCAAAGGTTCAACAGCTCTTACCAGAACTGCGTGAGGATCGTCTTCCACGGAAGTGACTATATTGAAAAGATGATGAATTCCATAGCATAGATACACATAAGAAACTCCGCCACTGTTGTACAGGATTTCAGTTCGGTCTGTACGCCTGCCGCCATAGGCATGGGAAGCTTTATCCTGAACGCCAAAATAGGCTTCTGTTTCAACAATGATTCCGGCTGTGGTTTCACCATTGAGTTCCGTAAAGAGAACTTTCCCCAAAAGATCCTGAGCTAAAAAAAGAACATCCTGATTGGAATAATAGGAGTGTGGTAGTTTCATGAATGGTTTTAGACATTATTCACTCAAATTTAGTGATAATCTTGTAAAAATAGAAGAGCTGGAGAATTAAGTAAAAAAGGTACCACAAAAAGTCACATTTCATAAAATAGTGATTAATTTGGCATATCCATTGTTGTTGTCAATGTAACATCACTTTACATCACTATAAAAATATCGGTTTTTGACACTATTATTCCCCGGAGCAATCCGGGGGATTTTTGTTTAATCCTGAAACAAGAAAGTCCCACATTATGTGAGACTTTCATTATTATTTTCCTCCCGGAGGACAGTGTTCTTTCAAATACTTGGTGAACATGGTCGCCAGGTGCAATGATGTTCCTTCTCCTTCATCAATAGAGTGGGTACGGTTAGGATAAGACATCAGCTGAAACTGTTTGTTGTATTTTACCAGTTCATTGATATAAACCTCAGTATTCTGATAATGTACATTGTCGTCACCTGTTCCGTGAACGAGTAGAAGATTTCCTTTTAGATTTTTAGCATAAGCCAGTGGAGATCCGTTTACAAAATCTTCTCTGTTCTCCTGTGGAAGTCCCATATAACGTTCCTGATAGATATTGTCGTAGAACAACTGATTGGCAACCGGGGCAATAGCAATTCCTGTCTGGTAAATATCAGGGTACTGTCCTAAAAGGTTCAGGGTAGAAGAACCGCCACCGCTCCAGCCCCATACGGCAACTCTTGAAGTATCGGCATACGGCCATTTTGCAAATAAAGCTTTGGCTCCCATTGCCTGGTCGCGGATATTCAACTGTCCTATTTTGCGGTAGACAGATTTTCTCCATTCACGGCCTCTTGGTGCGGGCGTTCCGCGGTTTTCAAGGGAAACATATAAGTAGCCGTCTTCAGCCATATCTCCGACATATAATTCGTTCCAGCCTGTATAGAAACTATCTGTTACCGTTTGTGTTGCCGGTTCCCCATATACCATGAAAACGATCGGATATTTTTTATTAGGATCAAAATTTTTAGGTTTTACTACCCATCCGTCCAGTGTAACTCCATCCTGTGTCGTAACCTGGAAAAACTCTGCCTTAGATCTTGCAGGATCTGCTTTGGCTGATCTCTTGGCGGGAACCAATTCTTTATGTTCAGGGAGTGAAACTACAGAGCCTATTGAAATGGTATTGATGCTGTTATTCGTAAACATTGCAATCTTCCCATTGGGCGATATTGTATACTGATTAGAACCTGTAAAAGCTCCAGGCGTTACTTTTTGGGCATTTCCTCCTTTCATGCTTACTTTGTACAGATATTTCTGGGTAGCATTATTCGGTGAAGCCAAAAAGTAGATCTGTTTGTTCTGAACATCAAAAAACTCAGGCTTAATCACATCAAAAGCATCTTTTGTAATCAATGTTTCTTTACCGCTCATATCTATTTTATAAATATGTCTCCATCCGTCTTTTTCAGAAAGCCAAAGGAACTCTTTTCCATTGTCAATCCAGTCCCAGCCACTTGGGTCATTGTCGTTCCAGCGGGATTTGATATCGATCCATGCCGCATCTGTTTCTGTATAAATGGTTTTACTGCTTCCAGAACCCGCATCTGCCACGATAATTTTACTTTGATTCTGTTTTCTGTTCAGCTGCTGCAGAATAACGGATTTGGAATCCAGTACCCATTCCATTCTTGGGATATAGTTTTGCATTTCATCCCCTGCAATATCAGCTTTCTTTGAAGATTTGGAAGCCAGATCATAAAACCAGATACTGCATCCGGAAGGATTTTCGCCCACCTTTGGATATTCTACCGGAATGGTAAATGAATACAGGCTGTCGGTATTATTGATCATCAGGAAGTTTTTAGTGCCACGTGCATCAAGCTTCCAGTAAGCGATTTTATTACCATCGGGAGACCATCTGAAGCCATCCTGAGTTCCGAATTCTTCTTCATATACCCAGTCGAAAGTACCATTGATCATGCCATCCGTTCCGTCTGTAGTAATTTTGGTAAGCTGATTGTTGGAAAGATCCTCAACATAAATATTATGCTTAGACACATAAGCCACTTTTTTACCATCCGGTGAGTACTTTGCAAACATCAGTGATGAAGCTGGTAAGCCTTTTCCAAGCTGGGTAAGCTTTTTAGTATTTTTATCGAAAATCCAGTAATCTCCACGGGTATTATCTCTCCATACTTTCTTTGTATTGGCAAAGAGCAATAAACTTTTGTCATCGGGAGATACCTGAAAGCTTTGTACCTGAAGTGCTTCAGAACTTCCGGCAGGAACCAGCTCACTGCTGCTTAAAAGCGTCTGGTCTTTTCCGGGATGCAGCACATCCACGATTTCAACCCCTTTTTTAGTAAATGAATAATAAGCATTGCCATCAGGAGTCCACTGTGTTTTTTGTGCCGCAAATGGCGACAGACACAGAAAATACAATGCAATGACCGTTAGTTTTTTGATATTCTTCATAGATATTATTTGGATTAAGCTAAATGCTCAGCTCTGTAATTTTCAATTTCCTCAACTGTTTTGATCAATCCGTCACCGAGAAGTCTGTAACTGTCATCTGTAATCAGGAAATCATCTTCAACACGGATTCCTCCGAAATTTCGGTATTCATTTACTTTATCATAATTAATAAAGTCTGCATTTTTATTTTCAGCCTGCCACATGTCGATCAGGTCCGGAATCATATAAATACCCGGCTCAACCGTTACTACAAATCCGGATTCCAAAGCTTTTCCTAAGCGTAAAGATTTCAGTCCGAATGTTTTGGTATCTTTGGGCTCTTCTTCAGTATAGCCAATATATTGTTCTCCAAGGTCTTCCATATCGTGTACATCAAGTCCCATCATATGCCCCAGTCCGCACTGGAAAAATAGGGTATGGGCATGATTCTTTACCGCATCTTCAGGATTTCCTTTCATCAATCCAAGGTCGATAAGACCTTCTACCAGATGCTGGGCAGCTTTTAAGTGAATATCTTTGAATCGTATTCCCGGCTTCAGAAGACTTTGAGCATTATTAAAAGCATTCAGAACCACTTCATACATTTCCTTCTGCTTCGTAGTAAAGGTTTTACTTACAGGAAACGTTCTGGTAAGATCGCCTGCATATCCCATCGCTGTTTCCGCTCCGGAATCATTCAGGAAAAGATCACCTTCTTTCATCGTATTAAGGCGGTAATGATTATGCAGAATACCACCGTTTATCGTTACAATCGGAGGATAAGACATCTGGCATTCTTTATTGGCAGCAAGATGCTGGATGGCATTGGCAATTTCATATTCTTTCATCCCCGGTTTTGCTGCAAGCATCGCCAGTAAATGCATTTCATTGGATACATTCACAGCCTGTTCTATCTGTACAATTTCCTGAGATTCTTTGATGGATCGCTGCTTTACAATGGCTTTGATCATTTCTACAGAAGGCTGTAATTCGACTATTTTAATCCCAAGAAGATCAGCCAGCAAAATTTTATTGGAAGACTGATATGGAGGAAGATAGTGCACTTTTCTGCCTGAAGTCTGTGCTTTTACAATATACTGAGAAAGTTCCGCATAAGGCAACGTTTCCTGTACACCGGATTTCAGACTTTTTTCTTTGAGGGTCTCCTGTCTGCCCATCCATACGATATCATCTATGCTTAATTCATCTCCGAAAATAATGGTCTTATTCTCATCAATATCGATAACGGCTGCAATACGGGGTTCCTGAATCCCGAAATAATATAAATAGGTACTGTCCTGACGGAAATAATAAGGATTGTGTTCAAAATTCACAGGGTTCTCTATATTTCCCAAAAACAATAAAATTCCGCTTTCTACATTGGTTTGTAATACGGTTCTTCTGTCCTGGTAGGTGGTTGCTGAAAACATATTATGAATATTTTTTATTTAAAGGTTTAATTTACGATTTGTATTATCAAAAGACTTCTTTGTTACAATAAAGATCAGATTTTTGTGACAGGTTGTTAGTTTATTTATGTAATTTTATGCTACCATCTAATTTCATTATAAAATTTCAATGTACTATAAAAACGACACCATCATCATCCGTGAATTTACTCCTGAAGAGTTTTCGTTGTTTTCTACCCTTTTTCAAAATGAAAATGTTACCCGGTATCTTCCTTACAAGACTCCTGAAGAATATAAGGAAATGTTCGACAAAGCATTAGCCGATTATAAAGAAGGACCATTCAGCAGATGGGGAATTTTTACTACTCAAAACAATGATTTTGTTGGAATGTGCCTTGCCAGAGTATTTCTTGACAATCCGGATCAGTTAGAAATAGGGTATACCTTAGCAGAGAATTATTGGGGTAGAGGTCTCGGAACCGAAGTATGCAAAGCGCTTGTTGACTATTGCTATTCATTAGATCATAAAAGAGATATTGTAGCAGTAACCGATCTCGATAATATTGGATCTCAAAAAGTTCTCCTTAAAAGCGGCTTCATTAGAACTGAAAATCTGGTTCGTGAGGATAAAGAGTTGGCTTACTTTATTTTACAGAAAGAGTAAGTCCAAAGAAAAATTAAGGGACGCCACATTTTTGAATTTGTTTCCCACCGATCTCACAGATTTGCACAGATATATTCTTCTTACCAAAACTAAACATAAAGTATCCATAAGGATCTTTGATTTTTAAGCTTTAGTGAACTTCTCAACGGCTTATCTGTCACTTAAGATTTTTTATATTTTGTGACTTTTAACTTCGTTGAATCTTCGATTTGTGGTAAAAGAATAATCAAAGCCATTCACGGAAAACATTTCATTTATCAGATAATTTATCATAACTTGCAGAGATTATGATGTCGAAACGTTGCAAATACGCACTCAAAGCAATGGTCAGATTAGCAAGGAATTATAACCAGGGCTTTCTGGCGACTTCTATTATTGCACAAGATGAGAACATCCCTAAGAAATTTCTGGAACAAATTCTTCTTGAACTGAAAAGAGCAAAACTGGTTAACAGTAAGCAGGGCAAAGTAGGAGGCTACTACCTGTTAAAATCGCCTGATGATGTCTCATTAGCAGATATTTACCGTATTTTCGATGGACCTATCGCTCTTACCCCTTGTGTATCTTTAAACTTTTACGAAGCCTGTGATGACTGTGTAGATGAAGCAGTCTGCTATCTGAGAAAAGAATTAATGATCGTTCGTGAAAAGACCAGAACAAGCATGATGGAAGCCACTCTGACGAAGTTTATCAACAACAAATAATTTTTTTTCATTTAAATTCGACCATTTTGATAGGAGTTATAGAATTTTATATATATTTGCAAGACTAAAATCTCAATTCAACATGGAAAACAGTCTTGAAAATGAATACGAAAATCTATTGAAAGTGGCTTCTGAAGCTTATTTTCAAACTAATGGACTAGAAATACTGACTGAAAAATTCCCGGGTAAAGTGATCTTTTCAACCAGTTTCAGTTACGAAGATCAGGTCATCACTCATCTGATAAAAGATTTATCTGTTGATATATTCACCCTGGATACGGGAAGACTTTTTGAACAGACCTACGAAACCTGGACATCTACAAAAGCTTTTTTCAAAAAGAAAATCAAAGCCTATTATCCGAATATGGAAGAGCTCAGAGAATTTGTAACAGAAAATGGTCCCGATTCTTTTTATCAATCCGTAGAGAAGAGGAAAGCTTGCTGTACCATCCGAAAGGTTCATCCTTTAAAAAAAGCACTGGAAGGCTATGAAGTATGGATTACCGGTCTCAGAGCTGAACATTCGGCCAACAGACAGAATATGCCCCAGATGGAATGGGATCCGGATAATAAGATTATTAAGTATCATCCCATCCTTCACTGGACCTCAGAACAGGTGACAGAATATGTGAAAGCATATCATTTACCTTACAATCATCTTCATAAAAAAGGATTTGTCAGTATAGGATGCGAGCCCTGTACCAGAGCAATCAAAGAAGGGGAAGATTTCAGAGCCGGCCGATGGTGGTGGGAAGATGCCAACAAAAAAGAATGCGGTCTGCATATTCATCAATAAAAAAAGAAAAAAATGTCAATACATCAGTTAAACTATTTAGATCAGCTGGAAGCCGAATCTATTTACATATTAAGAGAGGTAGCAGGCCAGTTTGAACGTCCTGCCTTATTATTCAGCGGGGGGAAAGACAGTATTGTACTGGCCCATCTCGCAAGAAAAGCATTTTTCCATGGCAAAATCCCGTTTACATTTGTTCATGTAGATACCGGACACAATTTTCCGGAAGTGTTGGACTTCCGCGATCAACTTGTAAAACAGTTGGATGTCAATCTGGCAGTCAGAAAAGTGGAGGATACTATTAAAAGCAAAAAATTGACTGAGGCTAAAGGTAAATTTCCAAGCAGAAACTGGCTGCAAACCTATACACTTCTTGATACTATTGAAGAATTTGAATTTGATGCCTGCATTGGAGGAGCCAGAAGAGATGAAGAAAAAGCCCGTGCCAAAGAAAGAATCTTCTCTGTTCGTGATGAATTCGGGCAGTGGGATCCTAAACTTCAGCGTCCAGAGCTTTGGAATATTTTCAACGGAAAAATCCATAAAGGAGAAAATGTAAGAGTATTCCCGATTAGCAATTGGACAGAGCTTGATATCTGGAACTATATCCGGAGGGAAAAAATTGCATTACCTTCTATTTATTTCTCGCATGAAAGGGAAGTGGTAGATTTTAATGGTCAATGGCTTGCTAATTCGTCACACGTTTTCTTAGAGCCGGAAGATATTATCGCCACGAAAAAAATACGATACCGTACCGTAGGAGACATGACATGTACTGCAGCTGTAGAATCTAATGCCATAACAATAGATGCTGTTATCGAAGAAATTATAGCAACCAGAATTTCTGAACGCGGAGAAACAAGAATTGACGACAGGGTAACAGAAGCCGCAATGGAAGACCGGAAAAAAGGAGGCTACTTCTAGATAAGCAATCAGCGATGAGTCATAAGTAATAGGACAGACAACCTTAACTTATTTAATAATAAAATTACTCATTGCCCATTACTCATTATTTATAACAAAAATCGGATGGATATATTAAGATTTATAACAGCAGGAAGCGTAGATGACGGTAAAAGTACCCTTATCGGCAGGCTGCTTTACGATAGCAAAAGTATTTTACAGGACCAGTTGGAAGTCCTTGAAAAACATTCAAAAAACAAAAATGAAGACGGAGTTGACCTTGCCCTTTTAACGGACGGTCTGCGCGCAGAAAGAGAACAGGGAATCACCATTGATGTTGCCTACCGCTATTTTTCAACCGCAAAAAGAAAATTTATCATTGCTGATGCTCCGGGACACGTGCAGTATACCCGCAATATGATCACCGGAGCGTCCAACTCTGATCTGATGGTGATTCTGATCGATGCACGAAAAGGCGTGATTGAACAAACCAGAAGACATTCCATCATCGCTTCTTTATTACAGTTGAAAAAAGTTGCTGTAGCCATCAACAAAATGGATATGGTAGATTATTCCGAAGAAGTTTTTGAAAATATAAAATCAGAATATGCAAAAATTGCAGAAAACCTGGGATTAAACGATGTCAGTTATTTCCCGATCTCAGCATTAAAAGGAGATAATATTGTTTCAAAATCGTCCAGAACAGAATGGTACGAAGAAAGCTCCCTCCTGGAATATCTTGAAGAAGTAACGTTAAATGAAGAAACGAATAACGGAAGCCGTTTTCAGGTCCAGTATGTAATACGTCCTCAAACGGAAGAACTTCACGATTACAGAGGATATGCCGGACAGATTTTAAGCGGAAAATTCACAAAAGGAGACAAAATCCAGATTCTTCCTGCAGATCTGACCACTGAAATCACCAAAATTGAGATTAATGGCATTGAAAAAGAAGAAGCTTTTGAAGGCCAGCCAGCCGTGATCCACCTCGCTCATGATGTAGATATCAGCCGGGGAGATATTTTTGCCACGGAAGAGCATGTTCCCACAGTTGAAAAAGACCTTGAAATTCTTTTATGCTGGCTAGATCAAAAACCGTTGCAGCTGGGGAATAAATACCTTCTGCAGCAAAACAGCAGACTTGTAAAAGCAGTTGTAAAAGAGGTAGATTACAAGATCAACGTCAACACCCTGGTTCGGGAACAGACCGATAGCGAAATTAAGCTAAACGAAATTGTAAAAGTTACACTCCGTACAGCACAACCTCTGGTGTATGACAGCTTTACCAATAATAAAACAACGGGCTCGGCTATTTTGGTAGATGAAACGTCCAATTCAACGGTCGCAGCCTGTATAATTCAATAGAAAAATGGCAATTTCCGATCAATTAATACAAAGAATTCATCAGACCAAACAAAATAATATTCATGGATTCTTTGATAAAATAAAGACCAAAAAATGGGTGAAGGATTTGTACGAAACCCTCTTCCTCCCTCAGAATGATAATAGTGAAGATCAGCTGAAAATAAATTTTGAAGCACTTCAGGAAACACTTTCTGATCAGATCAATACGGTAACAGGAGATAAAGACCTTACTGAAAAGCAGGTCAGTCAGTTTTTTGAGGCTTTACCGGAATTATACAATCAGCTGGTTCTGGATGCAAAATCCATTTTGGAATTTGATCCTGCCGCCGATTCTCTGGAAGAAGTATACCTGGCATATCCCGGCTTTTTTGCCACGTATGTCTACCGTATTTCGCACCAGCTTTGGACCCAGGAAGTGAAAATTTTACCGCGTGTCATTTCAGAATATGCCCACAGTAAAACCGGAATTGATATTCATCCGGGAGCCATTATCGGAAAGTCTTTTTTCATTGACCACGGAACAGGAATCGTGATTGGAGAAACTACCGTCATCGGAAACAATGTTAAAATCTATCAGGGAGTAACCCTCGGAGCTTTGAATGTTTCCAAAGAAAAAGCCCATCAGAAAAGACATCCCAACATTGAAGATGATGTGATTATCTATTCGGGAGCCACTATTCTGGGAGGTGAAACAACCATAGGCAGAGAAAGTATCATAGGAGGAAATGTCTGGGTAACACAGGATGTCCCTGCCAACTCTCTGGTCTATCATAAAAGTGAAATAAAAATAAAGGATAATAGCTCATTACCGGAATCATTAACCTTTGTGATTTAAGAAAAAAACAAAAATAAAAAGTACATTGATATGAAGTTTCAGAATGCATTAGAAACGATTGGAAACACACCCGTCGTAAAAATTAATAAACTCTTCAATTCAGATCATGAAATCTGGATCAAACTTGAAAAAAGTAATCCTGGCGGAAGCATTAAAGACAGAATTGCACTGGCTATGATTGAAGATGCAGAAGCCAAAGGATTATTAAATAAAGACAGCGTCATTATAGAACCTACAAGCGGAAATACGGGAATAGGACTTGCTTTGGTAGTTGCCGTAAAAGGATACAAACTTATTCTTGTCATGCCGGAAAGCATGAGTATAGAACGCCGAAAAATTATGGAAGCTTACGGAGCAGAATTTGTACTTACTCCAAAAGAAAAAGGAATGAAAGGTGCCATTGAAAAAGCTAATGAGCTTGCTGAAGAGACCCCTAACTCATGGATTCCAAGACAATTTGACAATCCTGCCAATGTAAAAGTACACGTAGAAACCACCGCTCAGGAAATTTTAAAAGACTTCCCGGACGGGCTGGATTATATCATTACAGGAGTAGGAACCGGAGGACACATCACCGGAATCGCAAAAACAGTAAAAGAAAAATATCCTAACGTAAAAGTAATTGCCGTAGAGCCGGAATTATCTCCTGTATTAAGCGGAGGAAGCCCAGCACCACATCCATTACAGGGATTAGGAGCAGGATTTGTTCCTTCCATTCTGGATATTACCCTTTTGGACGGAGTGATCACAGTAGGAAAGGAAGAGGCTTATGAATATGCCCTTAATGCCGCTAAAAAAGAAGGCCTTTTTGTTGGAGTTTCCACTGGAGCCGCTTTAGCAGCCATTGCAAAACATTTACCGGAAATACAACCTAACGCTAAAATCCTTACCATCAATTACGATACCGGAGAAAGATATCTGTCTGTAGAAGGACTCTTCTAAATCCCTAATTAACACCTACTTCAATGAAAACAAATATAAAATCACCAAAGGTTTACCTTATCGGTGCAGGGCCCGGCAACCCTGAACTGATCACTGTAAAAGCAGTAAAAGCTATCGCAAAAGCGGACGTTATTTTATGTGACCGCCTTGTAAGTCCGGAAATTCTCGAAACCTACGTCAATGAAAATACAGAAATCATTTATGTAGGAAAAGAATGCAGTAAAAATGCGTCTACCCCTCAGTCTCATATCAATACTTTGATGGTGGAATATGCCCTTCAGAACAAAACCATTGTAAGACTGAAAGGAGGTGATGTTTCCATATTTTCTAACATTCTGGACGAATTGCAGGCTTTAAAACAGAACCATATTCCCTACGAAATTATTCCGGGAATTACAGCCGCTTTAGGAGCAGCAGCATTTGCAGGAATGCCTTTAACAGCCAGAGGATATTCCACATCCGTTCGTTTTCTGACGTATTATAAATCGGAGATCGTAAGTGAAGAATACTGGAAAGAGCTTGCTTTAACCAATGATACCCTTGTTTTCTATATGTCCAAAGGAAATCTTACCCCTCTAGTGGAAAAACTGACAGCACTTCATATTTCAGGTGATAAGAAAATTGCAGTCATTGAACAGGCTACAACGCCTTTCCAAAAAGTATACACATCATCATTTGATGATTTTAATGAAAAATTCGGAGATAAAAACTTTGCTTCCCCTTCTTTGGTGGTTGTGGGTAAAATTGTTAATCTCCACGAAGAGTTTTCATGGCTTGAAAACGCAGAACAGGAAGGTCTTTATTTCAAATCAGTAGAAAACGGAAGTCTAATCCCTACCACTCAAAATTTCTTTGAATATGCTGTCTGAAACTAAATTAAATGTATTAAAACAAATATCCGGAGACCTCTCCAGAGACGAAGCCATCTGGGCTAGCGGGTATCTTGCCGGTATTGCCGGAGGATCATTACTTACAGCCGTTCTGCCACCACAAGAGACAAATACTATTGTCCAGAATGCCGTAAAGAAAATAACGCTGGCTTATGGTACAGAAACCGGAAACAGTAAAAAATTAGCAACAACACTTGCAGGTATCGTTAAGAAAAAAGGATTGCAGGTAAAGCTTGCCGACCTTTCTCAATACAAGCCTAAAGATTTGGCTAAAGAAGAATTCTTTTTTGTAATCATCAGCACTCAGGGAGAAGGCGAACCACCAGCTCTTGCCAAAAAATTCTACGATTATATCTATGAAAATGAAATTAATCTCAGCGGACTCAAATTTGGGGTACTGGCATTAGGAGACAGCAGTTATCCTCTGTTCTGCCAAACAGGAGAAGATGTAGATTCACGTTTTGAAATATTGGGTGCCCAGCGTATCATTCCGTTAAAGAAATGTGATATTGATTATGAGCAGGAAGCTTCTCACTGGATAGAGCATGTATTTGAAACAGTAAATAAAAATACTGGTCAGAGTACAAAAAATGTTTCAGCTCCAAAGGTTTCCACCGGAAGAAAGAAATTTCAGGGAAAAGTTTCAGCCATCATTAATCTGAATGATATTACGTCTGAAAAAGAAACCTATCACATCGAAATTGAAACAGAAGAAATACTTGCTTATCAGCCCGGTGCATCTTTAGGAGTGATTCCGTTCAATTCAAAAACTGCAGTGCATGAAATTATTACCCTGACAGGAATTGATCCTCAGAAACAGATAGAAGCAACAAAAATTACGGATACTGTAGAAGAACTGCTGCATAAACATCTTAACATCAGCTATCTGCTTAAATCTGTGGTTGCTCAGTATGCTAAAATAACAGGACATTCCATTCCGGAAGTAAGATTAAGCCTTCTTGATCTGCTTAGAATTTATCCGGTAAAAAATGCAGATGAATTTGAAGACATCATACGGATATTAACTGCTCAGGCACCCCGTCTTTATTCCATATCTTCCTCTGTGGAAGCTCATGGTGATACGGAAATTCATATTACGGTTGCGAAATCAGAATTCCTTATTGATCATCAGAAACACAACGGATTATGCAGTGGCTTTCTGAGTGAATTCAAAGAAGGAGAAGAGTTGGAATTTTATATTCAGGAGGCAGGACACTTCAAACTTCCGGAAGCTGATAAAGATATCATCATGATTGGTCCGGGGACTGGTATAGCTCCTTTCAGATCATTCCTTTGGGAACGTGATGCTACAGGGGCAGAAGGAAGAAACTGGCTGTTTTTCGGAGACAGAAACTTCATATCAGACTTCCTTTATCAGGCTGAACTTCAGGATTTTATTAAAACGGGCAGCTTAACGCATTTAGACCTTGCTTTTTCAAGAGATACAGCCGAGAAAGTATATGTTCAGCACAGGTTAGAACAAAAAGCACAGGAAGTATTTTACTGGCTGGAAGGTGGAGCATCTGTATATGTATGCGGAGCCAAAGAACCAATGGCATATGATGTAGAACAAACACTACTCACCATTATCCAGAATGAAGGAAAGCGCAGCAAAGAAGACGCTGTACTTTATCTGGAAGATATGGAGCTGAGTGGCAGATATGCTAAAGATGTGTATTAAAAAGAAGTACTTGTAAAAATTAAAGGAAACAGTTATGAACAACGATAAAGAAAACCTTTCACCGGTAGAAAGGATTAAAACCGGCAGTAACGGGCTCAGAGGATCTTTAAAAGAGAGCCTTGCTGATACTATTACCGGAGCCATAAGGGAAGATGATCAAACGGTCATCAAATTTCATGGAATGTACCAACAGGACGACAGAGACCGAAGGGAAGAGCGTGTCTCCAAAAAACTGGAATGGCTGTATTCTTATATGATCAGATTAAGGCTTCCCGGTGGCTTTTTAACTCCGGAACAATGGGTAGGATTGAATGAAACAGCAGAAGATCATTCTACGGGAACCATTAAAGTAACGACAAGACAAACGATTCAGCTTCATGGTATTTTAAAATCTCATTTAAGACCTACCATTCAGAGCTTCAATCTTCAGCATCTGGATTCTATTGCGGCCTGTGGGGACGTCAACAGAAATGTAACCTGTACAGCGAATCCTTCGGAATCACCTTTGCACAAGGAAGCTTACGAACTCGCTGGAAAAATCAGTGAAATGTGTCTTCCCAAAACTAAATCTTATTATGACATCTGGATTGATGATGAACTTCTGGTAGACCGTAAAGCAGAAGAAGATCCTCTGTATCAGGACAGATATCTTCCGAGAAAGCTGAAAATAGGAATTGCCGTTCCACCCAATAACGATGTAGATGTATTTATCAATGATATTGCCTTAATTGCTATTATCGAAAATAATACAATTGTTGGTTACAATATCGCTGCCGGAGGAGGACTGGGAGCAACCCACGGAAATGAAGCTACTTATGCCCGTCTTGCCTCCATCCTTGGATTTGTAGATACGGAAGAAAAAGTATTGAAGGCTGTCTACGAAATCATCACGGTTCAAAGGGACTTTGGAAACAGAAGCGACCGAAAATTATCAAGATTAAAATATACGATTGATAAGCTTGGTATTGACCAGTACAGAGCTGAAGTAGAAAAAAGAACAGGATTCAGCTTTGAACCTGCCCGAGAATTTAAATTTGAACAGCGGAAAGACCGCTATGGCTGGATTCAGAACCATGAAGGAAAATGGTTTTATACCGTATTTGTAGAGCATGGAAGAATCCTTAATACGGCTGAATATCCTTTAAAATCAGGGTTATTAAAAATCGCACAAACCGGTAAAGCCAACTTCCGTTTTACCTGTAACCAGAACCTTATTCTGGCTGATATTGACGAAAAAGATAAACCTGAAATTGAACATATTTTAAAAGAGCATGGAATTTCAGAGTATACGAATGGAGCAAGTGCCCTGCGTAAAAACTCTGTTGCCTGCGTGGCTTTGAACACTTGTTCACTGGCTTTAGCGGAAGCTCAGCGTTATCTGCCATCCTTGGTTACCAAAATAGAACCTATACTTGAAAAATATGGTCTGCTGGAAGAAGACATCACCATCCGTATGACCGGCTGTCCTAACGGCTGTGGAAGATCTCCCAATGCTGAAATCGGATTTGTGGGGACAGCATATGGGAAATATAATCTTCACATCGGAGGAGACCGCTTAGGAATGCGACTGAATACAAAATTTAAAGAAAATATTGGTGAAGAAGACATTCTTACCACTCTGGATGAACTTTTCGGGATTTATGTTCAGAAAAGACTTGCAGAAGAAACATTTGGCGATTTTTCATACCGTTATTTACACACCTTAAATTAATTATATGGCTAATTTTCATTATGATCTGAAAAAAAACAAAAAAACTCAACCTCTTCTTTTAGGCAGACGAATGTGTATGTGTTGTTGATTCTCAAGTAACAATACAATCAAAGCTGTTTCAACTTTTCGATCAAACCACAAAAGTCACAAAAGTTTTTAAACACTTAAGTTTTTTAAAGAGCCAAACTTTGTGCATAATAAATACACTTAAGTTTTGTGAAAATTTTTGATTTTCATCTAAATGTGAGCTTTTCTGCGGCATCATTTTAAACTTACTTAAGTGAACTAAAGTGTTTTAAAACGAAAACTTTTGTGTCTTTTGTGGTTAAAAATGATCAAGATAAAAAGTTCAGACAGCTTCATTCTCAACCTAAAAAATGAAGAAAAAATGAAAAACAAAAAGCAGGGAAATATTTTACCTAAAGCAGGCATTATCGCATTTACATTTCTATTTTTTAACCTGGCAGAAGCACAGCAGCAGCTTATAGAGCTTAGCGGAAGCATCAAAAATACAGGTACACGCAAAGGTCTCGACTCTGTAAAGGTGCAGATCGAAAATACACAGGATACCGCATTAACGGATCAGCTGGGTAACTTTAAGCTCAGAACAAGGGTTACCATTCCATTCCGGGTGGTCATTCAGAAAGATGGTTTCACAGGTCAAACCGTTGAAATACTTTCACCTTCCAACAAAATAACGATAGGGCTGAACCCCCAGAATACAATTATTGATGATGTGGTAATCTCAGCCTCCAGAGTTCCGGAAAAGATATTAAGATCCCCGATAGCCATTGAAAAAATTGATATTAAAACCATCAGGGAAAGCCCTGCAGCTTCATTCTATGAAACATTGGAAAATGTAAAGGGATTACAGCTTTTAACATCAAGTCTTACGTTGAAAATTCCTAATTCGAGAGGTTTCAATTCGCCTAATAATTTTCGATTCATGCAGCTGGTAGACGGGGTAGATGTACAGTCGGCAACGTTGGGAGTACCATTGGGAAACGCAATAGGCCCCACAGAACTGGATATTCAGTCTATGGAAGTCACTCCGGGAGCGGCTTCAGCGTTGTACGGAATGAATGCCATCAACGGACTGGCAAGTTTACAGACCAAAGATCCGTTTACGTCTGAAGGAATAAGCCTTTATTTCCGTGGCGGGATGAATCATGTAGACAATGTTAACCATAAAATAAGTTCTCTGGGAGAAAGTGCTATCCGTTTTGCAAAAGTGATCAATAAAAACTTTGCGGTGAAAGTTAATGCATCCTATTTCAGCGGAACAGACTGGATCTCCAACAATCTGACCGATCAGAATCCAGGATCTTTGGTCACAGCTAATCCTAATTTTGCTCTGGCTAATAATCCAGCTGAAGACCTTTGGAATAAATATGGTGATGAAAGAAACAACCGTGTTGCTGTAAAGGTGGATTACAATGGTAAACCTACCACATTCAACGTTTCAAGAACAGGATATCTGGAGAAAGATCTTGTAAGTCCGGATGTAAAAAATATTAAGTTCGATGCAGGACTATACTACCGTTTTGGTGATCAGTGGAGAACATCTTATGTATACCGTTATGGATTACTGGACGGAACTTTCCAGAGAGGAAATAAAATCCGTTTGCAGAATGCTACTGTTCAGAACCATAAAATAGAACTGACAGGAAGAGAACTGACCTTCAGGGCTTATGTATCGATAGAAAACACAGGAGATTCTTATAATCTGAAACCTTTGGCAGATAATCTTGATCTCACCAATCTTTCCAATACCAACTGGAGAAATATATTCCAAACAGCTCTTCAGAATAATCTGAATGCAGGAGCCAATCTTAATGACGCTTTTATTCTCGCCCGTCAGCAGGCAGATAAAAACAGAGCCGTACCGGGAACTGCAGCCTTTGAACAGTTGAAAAACACCATTATAGGAATCAATAACTGGGATTCGGCCAATGGAGGAGTAGCAGGAGCTCCGGCAACAGGCGGTGCTAAACTTGAACAGAAATCCCGTTTTTACCAGGGAGAACTTACCTACGACTTCAGCAGATTTGTGAAGATATTCAACCTTCTTGCTGGTGTAGATTACCGTTTGTACAGCATTACTCCGGATGGAAACAATTTTGTTGACTTCGACCGTCCGGTGAATGAAAGAAATATTCCTTTAGCCAACGGCACCTTCGGGAAAAATGTTATTTATCAGAAATATGGAGCTTTTGCTCAGATTACGAAGCTTTTCTTTAATGATAAATTAAAAATTAACGCTGCCTTACGGATTGACAGAAACCCTGAATTTGAAGCTAAATTAAATCCGAGAATCAGTGTCGTTTATTCTCCGGTTAAAGAGCATAATTTCAGAGCTTCTTTTCAGAACGGATATCGTTTTCCATCACTATTTGAAGCACTTTCTTTCGTAAACAACGGAAATGTAAGAAGAGTGGGAGGTCTTTCAAAAGTAAACGATGGATTAGGCTATCTGGAGAATTCCTACACATTGGCTTCCATTGATAAATTCACCTCGGCAGTAAATGCAGATGTAGATGCCGGAAAAACCCAGGCTCAGGCAGCTCAGGACAACAAACAGCTTTTAACAGTAGCCAATCTGCAAAAATTACAGCCGGAAAAGATCAATTCATTTGAAGTAGGGTATAAGTCTACTTTTTTTAATAATAAACTTGTGCTGGACTGGGATTTCTATTACAACATTTACGAAGGATTCCTTGGGCAGGTAGAAGTGGCGGTTCCAAAAAACAGTCAGGTAGGAAACAATACCGCTGTTCTTGCAATGTTGGATAGAAGCAAACAGGACCGATACAGAGTTTATACCAACAGTAACAGTACTTATAAAAGCTATGGAACGTCTTTAGGGATTCGTTATAATATTACAGGAAATTATAATGTCAATACCAATGTTTCCTATAATGATCTTGCTTCCAATAATTCCTCGGACCTGTTTATTACCGCTTTCAACACCCCGAAATGGATGGTGAATGTAAGTGTAGGAAACAGAGAGATTGTCAAAAATATAGGGTTTACCCTTGTGGCAAGATGGCAGAGTGGCTTTATGTGGGAAAGTCCTTTAGCATCAGGAGCAATTCCAGCCTATTATACGATTGATGCTCAGGCTACATGGAAACTTCCTGAAATTCGTGCGAATATTAAAATCGGGGCAACCAATTTGCTGAACCGCCGTTATTTGCAATATGCTGCTGGTCCTGAAATCGGAGGACTTTATTATCTCGCTTTTACGTATGACTTAAAATTGTAATAAGGATGAGCAATTCACTATACCCCATATTCTTAAAACTTGAAAACCTGTCACTGCTGATCATCGGTGGTGGCAAGGTTGCTCTTGAAAAACTGGAATCTGTACTGGGCAATTCACCGGAAACCTCCATCAAGCTGGTAGCCAAAGAAATTATCCCTGAGGTAAGAACCTTACAAAGTCAGTTTTCCAATATAACCCTGCATGAGAGAGCTTATGATGATCTTGATTTTAATGATACTGATCTTGCCATCATTGCGGTAAATGATATTGAATTAGCAGGGGAAATCAGAGAAAAAGCCCAGAAAAAAAATATACTGGTCAATATTGCAGATAAACCGGATTTGTGTGATTTTTATTTAGGTTCCATTGTCAAAAAGGGAAGTCTAAAAATTGCCATTTCCACCAACGGAAAATCCCCGACCATTGCTAAAAGATTAAGGGAAACCTTTACAGAAGTCATTCCTGACGAAATGGATCATGTATTGGACAATATGCAGCATATCCGCAATCAGCTCACCGGAGATTTCAATTATAAGGTTAAAGAACTCAACAAAATTACTACAGAATATCTGTCTGACGGAAAAGTATCTTCAAAACCGGACATGGAAATTGAAAAACTGATCAATATTACCAAAACTGCTCAGAGAAAAGCTAATATTTATCTTGCCATTATTGGAGTTTTGCTTCTTTTTGGATTATTCGGACTTGTGGTGTACCAGTTCAATCTTTTCGGTGATATTCAGTATTTTCTGAATAAGGACGGACATATTTTTTACTGGATGCTGTTTGCCGGTTTTATGGCAGAAATTGTTGCCGGATCAATGGGAATGGGCTATGGAGTCATATGTACCACAATCCTTTTACTGCTGAATGTTCCGCCACCCGTTGTCAGTGCAAGCATTCACTCTGCGGAGTCTTTTACTACTGCAGCCGGAAGTTTCAGTCATTATAAACTGGGAAATGTCAACAAAAAAATGGTATGGGTATTGTTCCCGCTGGCCATTGTAGGGTCTGTTATCGGTGCATTAACGCTGTCTCATTATGGTGAAGAATATGCTCATATTGTAAAACCCATTATTGCCTGCTATACAATGTATTTAGGCATAAACATCTTAAAAAATGCATTCAAAGATAAAAAATCAGGGCAAGGTAAAACCAAACGAAGAACTAATCTCAGAGTATTAGGACTGGTAGGTGGTTTTATTGATTCTTTTGCAGGAGGTGGTTGGGGGCCATTGGTGACCGGAACCCTGATCAAAGAGGGGAGGATTCCCCGTTATGTAGTGGGAAGTTCTACTGTTGCCAAGTTTTTACTGACCATTACCAGTGCTATAACTTTCATTTTCACCATCGGTATCCATCACTGGAATATTGTGTTGGGGCTTTTGCTGGGTGGTGTTTTTACGGCTCCTTTTTCGGCGATGCTTACCTCAAAACTTCCAACGAAGAAAATGTTTGTTGTGGTAGGAATAGTAGTGATCCTGATGAGTCTTGTTACCATAACAAAATCAATTTTATCATAAGAAACCGATTATAATCAAACTTCGTAAAAAGCGTGTTTTTTTAACGCAAAGATTTAATTTATAAATTCTTATTATTTTAAGGGTGCAAAGCTTAATCAATTGCATTGATTTTTCTAAGCGTATAAGGCTTAATCAGTAATATTGTCGCCACCTTTGCCCACTTTAGTAAAAGGCTTAGATCATTGAACTTTACGTTTTTTTAACATGCCTTTATACATATTTTTAACGCAAAGATTTTAATGTTTTACTTTATTTTGAGGTATCATAGGGAAAATCAGTGATATAGTCTGTTGACATTATATCATTACTCATTTTTAGTAAAAATCTGAAACCATTAAAACTTTGCGTTTTTTTTTAATAAAAATGTTTTGGATACGCAAAGGCGCAAAAATGATATAAAACGACCGCTGTAATAAGGCGCAAGGATTTTATCTTCGATAAAATTGAATACAGCATTATCTTAAACGCAAAGATTTTAATTTTTAATTCCAAATTTCAAGGAAGCAAAAGAGAGGAATCAATTATATTGATTCTTTCTAAGCAAATGCATAGTCACTAAGCTTCATCAGCGACATTGTCGCCGCCTTTGCTCACTTTAATGAAGAGATAAATCATTAAACTTTGCGTTTTTATTTTCCTTTTCTTTCAAAATCTTTAATCTTTTGCCCATTAAAAAGTATACTAAAAACAGCTCCCAAAAAGAGAGCTGTTTATAATCATTAACTATTTCTAGATTTTGTTTTTTCGAAAAGTATCAAGCCCAAAGCCTGCACATCCCTGAAATAAGAACAGGAGCAGAAACAAGAGATACAATGTTTGAGGCAGATATAGAAAATAACTCAACCATGTAAAAGGATCCATTTCATACACTCCGGTTTCAGATTTGATGGGAACAAGTTCCTTAGGAATGGAACCCAGATCATGCGTAAATAAGGCGACAAGGATAATAATGATCAGAAATACAGAACTTATTCTTGTCCAAAAACCGAGCATTAAAAATAAGCCAAATACACATTCACAAAAAGCAGTGAAATTGGCGGTAAACTGCGGAAAAGGAAATCCTATAGTACTGATGGTGTTGAACATATACCCTTGGAAAATAGGATGGAAAAGTTTGTTGAAACCTGCTATAAAGAAGAATAATCCAATTAATATTCTGCAAATTACATAAATGTTATGAGTATTCTTTTCGAGGTTTGATATTGTTGTTTTCATTATTCTTTTAATTCATTTTTTGATTACACCACCACGGCAAAGCCATGAACAGCAGCTGGTCATGTAATTCTGGTTTAAATAATAGGATTGTTTATATAAATTTCAGAGACCGATAAAATAACACGATCTGAAATTTATATTTTGGGAGGAATCCAGATAGAATTAAAAAATGAAGAATAAGGTGGATCATCATACAGAAAATGACGATTGCTTATTTCCTGATCCATAAATTTTTCAAATGCAAAAGAATGAAAGGAAGCAGTAAAAAACAGAGAAGAACCAGAACAATAATTACTATTGCATTTTATCGGGGTTTTGTTATTTTCTTCAAGAAAAATCTTGTTGCATTTTTTATGGGAAGTCTCTTTAAGGCTGTATTGATTCTTTATTTCTACCGTAGAAAAGCTGGTGTTTTCTGTTTTTAGGATCAACAAATGGATGAGCATTAAACATATATTAAATACCTGTATATAATGTGATAATCCATTTTTTTTCACCATAAGCCCTATAGAATTAAGGCAAATATAATAAAATATTTATACTTGCCTTTGAGCTGGATAGGGTTGGTATTATCTTTTATTTCTTATCTAATGCCAGATAATTATCATCCATTCTGCTGATCAGAATGTAAAACAATCCTGCATAGATCATCTGAATGCCCATTGCTTCCCAGTTTTCAACAGTACTGCATCCAAAAAGCAGCAGGATAATCAGGGAGGCTCCTGCTATAGTGGCAATACGGGTTTTAAAACCAAGCATTAATAGTAATCCGATTATAAATTCCAAAAAGGGGAGTGTAACTCCAAACAGATGCACCAATGGCTGTGGAAACCAGCTTGTTTCAAAACCTTTCATCATTCCTGATGCAAAATCCTGTAGTTTCACCAGTCGGACCAATCCGTGTCCTAAAAGGTTAATTCCCATCGATACACGGAGGAAAAAATAGGCTGTTTTTGTATTCATAGAAGTATTTTTTAGTTTGGGTGTGAGAAGCTGGAGGCTGGAAGTTATTTTGATCTTAAAAATATTTTACAAACTTCAATAACATCCTTCTTCCGGCCTCCAACTTCCTTATTTATTATATTTTTCTTCGCTGTTATCAATTGGAGTATTGGGATCATTCATCACCATTTTGGCAATATCATCTTTTCTCATGAAGACTACGCCCTGTTTTTCTTTGGTATATTTGATGAATTCCTCCATAGCATGCACCATTGCAGGTGTTCCTCCAATTCTGTCATGAAAGCTGATGCTCATCATTCTTCTTTTGGAAGCTCCTTCCTCATAAAGACGGTCAAACTCAAACTTCAGCTGTGCCAAAAACTGATCAGGACTCCAGTGTTTCCCTTCAATATTGACAATATCATTGTTGCGAAGGGTATAAGGAATGACAACAAAATTTTTCCCTTTTACTTTTGTAACGAAAGGTTCATCATGGCTTAAGTCATCTATATGATACAGAAAGCCGAGTTCCTGTAATATTTTAAGAGTGTTGGGGCCTCTTCTCAGCCAATTGCAGTTATAGCCCACCGCTTTCTGTCCAGTAATCTTTTCAACAACATCTACACCTTGCTTCACAAAATTCAGTTCGTCTGCGTAATTTTTATTCCATTGATTGTCCCAGGTAATACCATGAGCTGCAATCTCATGCCCTCCTTTTGCAATGGCTTTGGCCACTTCAGGATATCTTTCTGCCGCTGTTCCCACAACATGAGAAGTTACTTTAATATCATATTTTTTCCATAGATCCAGCATGCGGTAAATTCCTTCATTTCCTCCATAGCGGTACCAGCTTTCTGCCGGAAGATCGGGTTGTCCTTTGGGAAGGGGAGTTCCACTGAAAGGACTCTCAGCACCCTCAGGCTGTCCTCCTGTTTCAAACTGCATAGAGACAGAAATAACCAATTGAGCCCCATTAGGCCAGTATTTTTTGTTTGAAGTCTGTGTTGTACGCTCATCTTTTTTCTGTCTTTTATCCTTATCATGACGATCAGAAAAGGACATCAGAACGATTGTTGAAGCAAGCAACAATACGGATTGTTTTATGTATTTCATTTGTAATGGATTGATAGGACAAAATTGATCAATAATCTATCAGTATATATTGTAAAAATTAATGGTAAATTTGTAAAAATCCATTCTTTTATGAAACGAATCGTCAATTTCAGTTCTTTTAATGTTTTCAGCATCGAAAAAGAAATTTGGGATGTAGAATATCACAATCATAACTTTTATGAACTGATTATTATAGAAAATGGAAAAGGACTACATCATCTCAACAGTGTTACTTTCCCTTACAAAAAAGGAGATGTTTTTCTTCTCAGGCCCAGTGATGGTCATGAATTTTCCATTACAAGTAAAACACGCTTCATCTACATAAAATTCACGGAACAGTATATCTGGGAGAACCTTTTATCTCATAAAAAGAATGAGCTAAAAAAGGTTATTCAACTTTTGATGGAAGACCAGTCTTTTGTTTATGAATCAGTGATCAAGTGCAAAACGGATAGACAGCACCTGCTGCAGCTGGCCCGGATTCTTTTGTATGAGTTCAGCCATAAAAACACGTATAATAAAGAAATTACCTCCGATCTTTTTTCAAGCATCATTACCATTCTGATCAGGAACACAATGGACAACAGCACTACCAAAAACTGGATCACACAAAATGTAAGCAGAATTGAAAGGATATTGTATTATATCAATGTCAATGCATTAGATGCGGATAAAATAAAAATTGAGAATCTGGCCAAAGAATTTATGCTCTCTCCCAATTATATCAGTATTTATATCAAAAAGCACACAGGCTTCTCTATCCAGCAGCATATGATGCAGCACAAAATAAAAACAGCAGAGAAACTACTGATTCAAAGCTCTTATAACATCACTGAAATTGCAGATAAACTGGGGTTTAATGATGCCAGCCACTTCAATAAAATTTTCAAAGGGTATAAAGAAATGTCTCCTTCTGAGTTTAAGAAGAAATCAACGGTAAAATAAAACCATTAAAGGGATAATAAGGCAAAGGATCAATTTTTTATTACAGAACTTTAATGAATATAAAAAACGATAGTATCATCGTTTTATTCCAATTACCCCTAACGCACTGGAAGTTAAAAATATATCATCAAACACAACAAGTGATTCTACATCATTGAATCCTGAAGGGATCAGGTCACTTTTATTAAAAGACAATTCGATAGAAGGATCATAGGAGGCTATGATACGCACTTTTGAATAGCCGTTATAATCTACTTTAAATCCTTCAAACATACAGTTCTGTTCAGCCTTCTGGTATTCGCCGTATTCTTCAAACCCCGCTATATCCTCTCTTTTTCCATCATTATGATCAAGAGATTTCCATTCAGCATAATTTTTAGGTTCTTTCAGAACATTTCCTTCACGGTCTACAGGAACAAACATTCCAAGAGTCAAATTCTTCTTTAAAAAATTGGCATAGTTATTCATCAGATTTAAAATCTGAAGATCGGCATATCCTTCGTGTGAATAATATTCAAGCACGAAAGTGGTCATCGGAATCAGCTTATGAGAAGCATCAGTCGGCATAATTAGTATTTCCTTATTTTGGCCGATAAAAATAGTATTTTTATTTGCGTTACCCAACGGAAGCCAGTGAATAGGATGGAATTTATACCCATTCTGAATAACGATAACTTTAGGACAAGCTCTCTTTTTTCAGTATTTTTGAAGGAATAACCATACAAATCCACCTGCAAAAGACATTAATTTTTTGCGAATATAAATTACAATATGTTGAATAAGATACTATTGGCAGCCGGTATTATTCAGTGCTGCTTTTACAATATCAAGGCTCAGAATGCCGGAGCACATCCGGTTTATACCTCAGAATGGGGACATCTCTATCGCGAAAATGGAAATAATAAGGATCTATTAGGAATATTTTCTACCGAGGCTCCTGTTTACCTGTTAGATTCTACCCAAACACAATATAAAGTGCAGGTAAGTAATGGTGATATTGGTTTTATAGACCGCCAGCCTTTGCAAAAGACCATGCGTGGCAAAAAATCTTCCGGCGAACCGGTTCAGTATTTCTATCGGGGATCACAAGGACAGCAATGCCCACATTTTTATATACAGGTGTCTGAACTGCGTGTACGGAAAGCTCCTACAACCGAAAGCACAGCTACACGGAGGGCTGCTTTAAATGAGATGGCCTGTATAGACTATGTTCCTTTATATCAGGATGGCTGGGTGTATATTGGAGATCATTTCCACGAAAATCCTGAATATATTCAAATGAAATATCTCGGTCCTGAACTTACTTACGATAAAGTTCTGAAAGAATATCTGGCAACGAAAGGCAAAAACAAAGAAAAGGAACTCACTCAGGTCGGAAGATTGCGTGAAATTGCATGGCTGGAAGAGAAAAACCTTAAACAAGCCTTACAATATTGGAAAGAATCTTATGCAAATGCAGGAGTAGAAAATCCCAAAATAGATATCAACTTTGAACTTCTTCTGGCAGATCAATTTGCAAAAAAACCTGGAACAGAAGCGTATGAAAAAAAGCTGAAAGCCCTGAATATGCATTTCATATGGAAGGATGCCCAACTATTTGACGGCAAAATCACCGATGCACCGATGAAACAGCTGGAGATGCAGAAGGCTAAAAACATTCCCAATATGCCGGAATGTGGTTGGGAACCTCAATATTTTTATAAAAACCCTAATATCATTGTTGCTTTTGAAGAATATAAAGGGAAAGTTTCCGGAAGTATCTACAAAATGTCCTTCAGCAATGGCGAAGCTTTGGTTTTGGGAAATGAGCGTATGGATTCCAATTATGATGAAAAGAATTTTGTAACCCGTTTTGGTGATATGCTTTCTGCACGATGGATTTCTTCCCCACATGAATACCAGATCCAGAATGGGGATGCAGGACTCTTTATTTTCACTTTTAAAGATGGAAAACTTTTCAGTTATGAATGCATGTTTTATTGTTAAATAAATTTTAATCATTCTTATCAATAGAAGCGGGCTAAAGCCCGCTTATTTTTTGTTTTCGATAAAGGCTTTAACCAAAACTTCACAGGTATTAAGTTTTGGCTGAAGCCATAGGATTTTATTCTTATTATTAAAACGGGCTAAAGCCCGTTCCTATTGAATATCTGTAGTTTTCTTATGCATTTTTTGTGTATGTATGATCATTTTTAGACAAGTTTATATATCATTAGAAGCTTAAAAACATTCTGTTAAAAACCACAACCTATTTTCCTCCAACAGTGATAAAATTTAAAACTGTATCTTTACGCTACCAAACAAAATATTACAATATGTCATTTATAACACCGGAAGGAGCCAGGAAGGCTCAGCTATCCCTTGCCGAAAGAGCACCCGTTGCTCATGCCGTTCTCTCAGGAGCAGAGAATATCTCGAAATATAACAGTGGAGTATGTCATGACGTGGTTGCCTACGCTTTGTATATGCGTGGAGCCAGGATAAGTCCTTCTCAACTGGCAGAATCAGCTGGACAAAAATGGTTAACCCTATTTAATTATCCGGCAGGAGAAAAGTGGGATGGATATTCACCTATTCCTGCAGGAAAAGCGATTGGTTTCTACCGACTTATCGATAAAACTTTTTTTCATTCAGCAATTACCACAGGAAACGGAAATGAAATAAGATCTGTTAATGGATTTTCATTAGGATCTGCATGGTCTGTACCCGTAGATATGAAATGGGTATTGGGTAAAAAGAATTCTGATGGCACTTTCAATTATGACGGTACCAAAATAGAAGTATACATCTCTTCTTTATAACAATAGCCTAAAAAGTAAAAAGGCAGATCAGCAATTTCGCTTTTCTGCCTTTTTACTTTTTATACCTCTAAGCATCAGCACACTTCGGGCAAATTCCGCTGATAATGAAGTTATACTCCTGCGCAATAAAATGCTCAGGTAAGCTGATTTCTGGAATCGCATTTTCTATGCATGTTACAGAGTGACATTCCTTACAATTGAAATGAACATGATTGTGAAAATGCTGCCCATGTGTACATTTTCCGCTGCATTTTGCAAAATTTACCACTCCGTCAATATTGACGATCTTGTGTATAGCCCCTTCATTTTCAAGCCTTTCCAATACTCTGTAAATGGTTACTCTATTGCAGAGATCTCCCAGTTTTTTCTGAATATCAGAGTGGGTAAGCGCTATATCTGAACCATTAATAAGGTTTAAAATCTCAGTTTTAGCATGGGTGTTTCTGACCTGTTTCATATTTTAATGCAACAAAGTTGCGTTATTTAGATTTTTATCTATACTTTTGCAACAAAGTTACGATAAGAAAATTAATCCCATACTATTATGAAATCAAAAATTCTTGATGCTGTAGGAATCTCCGCTGCTGTTTTATGCCTGATTCATTGTATTGTCTTTCCATTATTACTGATTGTTCCTTTGGGAATATCGCATAATCCTTATATCGATCTGACTTTCCTTTGTATAGGCGCTGTGGTTGTATTCCGGGTAACTAAAAAAATGGAAAGCCGATGGTTGAAATTTTTATTTTGGATATCTGTGAGCCTTATCTTTATCTCTGTACTCACAGATCTGATATTTGAGATTCATATTCCTCTGATTTATGTTGGAGCTGCTGGCTTAATTGCAGGTCATATCATCAATTTTAAAAATCATAAACATTAAGATACATGACTAAGAAACTTCCTGTAACGGTACTCAGCGGCTTTTTGGGAGCTGGTAAAACCACATTACTGAACCACATCCTTCATA
This sequence comes from Chryseobacterium sp. KBW03, assembly GCF_003852415.1. Lineage (NCBI taxonomy): Bacteria > Pseudomonadati > Bacteroidota > Flavobacteriia > Flavobacteriales > Weeksellaceae > Chryseobacterium > Chryseobacterium sp. KBW03. The sequence goes on from NZ_QAJO01000003.1 coordinate 585,448, forward strand.
ATAAGCAAGGCTTAAAAGTAGCTGTGATTGTGAATGACATGAGTGAGGTCAATATTGATGCGCGCCTTATTGAAAATCAAAACACGCTTTCAAGAACAGAAGAAAAGCTGGTAGAAATGAGTAACGGATGTATCTGCTGTACGCTTCGCGAAGACCTGATGGTAGAAGTAGAACGTCTCGCTCACGAAAATCGTTTTGATTATCTCCTGATCGAAAGTACCGGAATCAGTGAGCCCATTCCGGTTGCCCAAACCTTTACTTATATCGACGAAGAAAGCGGTATTGATCTTTCCCGTTTCAGCTATGTAGATACGATGGTTACAGTGGTTGATTGTTTCAACTTTATGAAAGATTTTGGGTCTAATGAACTTCTGACGGATCGTGATCTTACTGATATGGAGGGAGATTACAGAACAATTGTCAATCTTCTTACAGATCAGATAGAGTTTGCCAATGTTATTATTTTAAACAAAACAGATCTTATCAATGTTGAAACACTTGGCTTTTTAACAGCTGCTATAAAGAAATTAAATCCTGATGCTGCTATTCTTCATTCGGAATTTGGCAAGATCAATCCACAGCAGATTTTAAATACCCAGCTCTTTGATTTTGATAAAGCACAATCTTCTGCCGGCTGGCAAAAGGAATTACAGGCTGAACATCATACTCCTGAAACAGAAGAGTATGGCATAAGTTCTTTTGTGTTCAGGGACAAAAAACCTTTTCATCCGGTTAGACTATGGCAATACCTTACTCATCATTATCCGGAAGGAGCTATCAGAGCGAAAGGCTTGTTTTGGCTGGCGTCGAGACCCGATGATGCCCTGAATTTTTCTCAGGCAGGAGGTTCTTTTCGTCTGGAAAAGGCAGGTGTCTGGTGGAGCAGTATGCCGATGCATCAGAGAGTACAGTATTCGTCTTTTGAAGAAAATCAGAAATTTATTGAAAGCAGATGGGATAAAAATTGGGGTGACAGAATCAATGAACTTGTATTTATTGGTCAGAATCTGGATAAAGATCAAATGTTATCCGACCTTCAAAGCTGCCTTATTAATGATCAGGAAAAAGAGCGGTTTGATAAGAAACAGGATTTTGAAGATCCTTTTCCAGAGAATATTTAAAATTAACTTTTAATTAATGCAACAATGTTACGATAAAAGTTTAAATACAATACCTTACAGCATTATTTTTACAGCAATATGGACAGAAGAAAATTTCTAAAAGGTTCAGCACTACTTTCAGGATTATTGACCTTATCACCATCAGATCTCTGGAGTTTTGGGAGGAATATTGAAAAACCGTATACCGGAAAAGCAAAGAACATCATCTTTATGGTAAGTGACGGGATGAGTCTCGGGACCCTCTCTATGGCAGATTTGTATTCCCGGAATATTTTGGGCAAAGGAAGTAACTGGATGAATCTGTATCAGGAGAAAAAAGTGACACGTGCTCTGATGGACACCGCCTCAGCCAGCTCTATTGTCACAGATTCTGCAGCGGCGAGTTCAGCCTTCGGCGGTGGAATAAGAGTTAAAAACGGAGTTCTGAATATGGGAGCCAATGGTGAAAAGCATCTTCCTATATGGCAGAAATATAAAAAAGCAGGAAAGAAAGCAGGCTGTGTGACCACAGTAACCATTACCCATGCCACTCCTGCAGGTTTCTGTATAAATTCTTCCAAAAGAAATGCAGAACCCCAAATAGCAGAAATGTATGCCGAACTGGAACTGGATGTTTTGCTAGGAGGTGGAGATGAGTTCTTTAATCCTGCAAAAAGAGAAGATAAAAAAGATCTCTATTCTGTCTACAGCAAAAAAGGATACAGAGTTCTGAAAACACAAAACGATTTGAAAGAAATCAAAAAAGGGGAGAAGCTCTTAGGAATTTTTAATACAGGTGCTTTACCTTATAGTATTGACAGAGCTCATCTTCCGGAATACAAAAATACACCCACTCTTGCCGAAATGGCAAAAACAGCCATTGATCAGATGAAAGAACACCCCAATGGCTTTGTTCTTCAGGTAGAAGGCGGAAAAGTAGACTGGTCTGCGCATGCTAATGATGTAGCCGCACTCATCCATGATCAGCTGGCATTTGATGAAGCCGTAAAAGCGGTAATGGATTTTGCAGAAAAAGATGGAAATACCCTGGTAATCATCACGACAGATCATGGAAATGCCAATCCGGGAACCATCTACGGAAATGATGCTACAAAGAATTTTAACAGCATTTCAGACTATCAATACACCAATGAATATATTCTGAACAAGATTCAAAAAGAGTATTCGATGAAAGATATTAAAGACTGGATTTATGAGGGTAATAAAATTATTCTGAATGATGATGAAGCCAAACATCTGATGAGTTTTTACAACGGACTTGAAAAAGAGGATGCAGGGCTGTATAATTATAAAAAACTGCCTTTTAAACTTTATTCAGAAATTCAGAAAAGCAGAAATTCAGTGGGATGGATCAGTATGGATCACTCCGGAGATTATGTGGAAGTAGTAGCCTATGGTCCTGGAAATGAACTTTTGCAGCCCTTCATTAAAAATACAGACTTGCATGATTTGATGCTGAAGGCATCTCCAATATAAGCGATACAATATTTTTTCATATTCATATTTTACATTTTTAACAGGTTGAGGAAGCAGAGGGAATACAATTTCCTCTGCTTTATTTTATATTAAACACAGGTCCCTTCCAGTATTAAAGTGAGGTTTTAAGTGTTTCTACGTATCTCACATTAGGTAGAAATACTATTGTCATCTTCTATAAATAGGGGTAACTTTATAGTATCATTGAACGTAGAAAACAACCTTAAAACACTCATATTATGAACCATGTAAAATACAGAGTGGGGAAATGGCTTCCCTCAGACAGAAAGTTTCTGAATAGCTGGCTGGAGAAAAAAGTACATCAGGCCAAAAACAGCAGACTTCCTATGAATCCGGCTGTAGATAGCCTTAAAAACGCAATATATAATGATCCTATTTTGTATATGAGCTTCACCAGCATGTATGATGAGATCCCGCAAGGCTATAATGAGCCTGTGAAAGATTTCCAGACCATGCTTCTTATTATCAATCAGGTTTTACAGGAAGCACCCTGCTACAGCGTGATAGAAGATAATATAGGACTGGTAGGCTTTCCCATTAATGCTATCGTAGACTGGGCTATGGGAACTCAGGCAGGATATTTAACATTTCTTCATCCGGAAGTTAATCAAAAACTAAGTGTTATTTTGGGAGAATGGAAAAACTTTCTGGAATCTCCGGCATCACAATATGTACTTGTAAATGGTTCTGTGAATCAGCCGCAACCGGACTATACCAATCCTTTAGGCTGGTTTTCTCCACAAGCTTTAGAAGCTATTGCTGCTATGGATCCTTTGAGAGGAAAGGGAAATAACCCTGAAGATCCTTTGCAAAATTTCATTTATAATTATCAATGCCAGCCTAATCAGCCTTATTTTGGATTTAAGAGCTGGGATGATTTTTTTACCAGACAATTCAATCCTGGGGTAAGAGAAGTAAGTGAGGAAGATAAAGATCCTTCGGTCATTGTTAATGCTTGCGAATCAGCACCCTACAATTGTGTTACCAATGCCCAGATGAAAGATAAATTCTGGATGAAAGGACAGCCTTATTCTTTACTGGATATGATGAACCATCATGAACTGGCCCAGAAATTTGGGGATAATAGTACTGTTTACCAGGCATTTCTTTGTGCTAAAACCTATCATAGATGGAACAGCCCTGTAGACGGCACCATTGTCGCCATTCAGAATGTTCCGGGAACATATTACGCTGAAGCTCCTATTGAAGGATATGATCCTTCAGGTCCCAATGATTCTCAGGGGTATATTACAGAACTCGCCGCCCGCGCCCTGATATTCATCCAGTCAGATAATGAGAAAATAGGACTGATGTGCTTTGTAGCGATTGGTATGGCAGAAGTTTCCAGCTGTGAAATCACAGTGAGAGAAGGCGACCATGTTAAAAAAGGAGATCCTATCGGGACATTCCATTTTGGTGGGTCTACTCATTGTCTGATTTTCAGACCGGAAGTTAATATTGATTTTGATTTCCATGGACAGACTCCATGCCTGAACACCTACAATATTCCTGTGAAAGCAAGAATTGGGGTAGTCACAAATTAAATCATACGTCTATAATCATATTTTATACAAAGAAGTAGAACAGTATCTGCTTCTTTGTTTTTTTATACAAAACAGACCACTGAATTTCTTTTTCACCAATACGGAAAGTATGCCTGACTGGGCTCGGAAGATGTCAAGCCTTACCCTTGTAACACACTTTATCAAAGTTGTAAGACTCATTGTATTGAAAGGAAGCCATTTCTCTGAAATAAAAACAGAATTCTTCTATTTGATAGGCTTTGCTGTTGTTCTGAACAGTCTTGCGATCTATAATTACAGAAAGACAAATTAAAATGGGTGGAATTAAATTCCACCCATTACAAACATATTTTCCATAGTAGGTACTGTACTTCCGCCTTCTTTTTCAAGAGTAATTGCAAAAGCCTGAGCTTTTGATATACTGGCCAAAGCAATCCTACTGTCTTTATCCTCAGTGTACATTCCTGCACTTACCGGTTTTCCATCTTCAATAGCCCAAAGCTGATACTGCATTCCAGTAGGAGCTTTAGGAAGCTTTTCAGCATTCAGATAGACTTCTTTTGTTTTTTTATCCCAGAAAACCATTGCTTTTGCATCCGTATGCTTTTCTACTCCTTTCAGCATCACCATCTGCATATCAGGATTGGAGAACATATCAAGCTTCTGATTCATTTTTTGCATTTCCCGATCCTTAGCCTGCTGATCTGCAACCAGCAGAGACATTTCCTTTTGATTGTCAGATTGAGTATTCATCCAGAATAAATTTCCGGCAACACTCACAAGGAATAATACGGAAGCCGCTATTGCATAGGTTTTCCAATGGGTATTTCCCTGAATATTCTGCCTGTCTGTGCTAATTTCTGTCTGATCTTTTGCCTCAGTAATATCCGCCGAAAGAACAGGAGGTACTTCTTCAACAGTTTGTTCCTGTTGAATTTTATTCCAAATCTTAGATTTCAAATCGGTTGGAGGTGTTACAGCCTGTGCTGTGGCAAGACTTTCCAAAGTTTTCTGTGCTTCTTCAAAAGCCGTTTTTACTTCAGCATTATTTTTCATCACACACTCCAAAATCCCTGCTTCCTCAGGAGAAGCATGGCCTAGAATATAAGATTCTATAATTCCGGATGATATGTATTCTTTAGTGTTCAATTTATTGATAATCTTTTAACAAATCTTTTAATTTTATCAATGCATTACGCATTTTCGTTTTTACCGTTCCCAGCGGTATTTTCAGTTTTTCGGATATTTCATGTTGGGTATATCCCTGATAATAAGCAAGATTTATAAGCTCCTGCTTGTCTACTTCAAGGCCTTCAAGTACATTATTGAATCCGATATAATCGGAAGAATTATTGGTTGTTGAAAGCTCTGCAGTATTATATACGAAATCGGGAAGTGATTGGTTTTTAAGTTCATTCTGGAATGCTTTCGATTTTAAATAATCGATGGCTGTATTCCTTGCAATATTGATCATCCAGGTATAAAATCTCCCTTTAGAAGCATCGTACTGATGAATAGAATTCCATATTTTAACAAAAACATCCTGAATAATTTCTTCTGTATATTCTTTAGACTGAACGATTCGAAGAATAATCCCGTACAGCGCACCAGAATAGTGGTCATACAGATAATGAAAACCATTTTCGTTTTTTCCTTTTAGTAAAACGATAAGTTCTTCTTCAGAATAGGTTGTTTTAATAGCGTTTATTTTTCTTTTCAAATGTAATAAAATAAAACATATTCCCAAAAAAATCCGCATCAACTTTTATTTCGTACATGATTTTAAGAAAATAATTAAAAATAGTCAATATGAAAACATTAGTTTCAAAAACCATACTTGCCTTTTGCCTTACACTTTCCTTAGGGACCTACAAAGCACAAAGCAACCTTTTTAAAATTAAAAACCCCTATTACTCCCGCACTGCAGAAAATACGCTGAAAGTAAGCAATAGTGAATGGAAAAAGATTTTAAAACCCGAACTCTATCAGGTTGCCAGAGAAGGAGCCACAGAAACGGCTTTTACCGGGAAATATAATGAGTTTGATGAAAAAGGCACTTATTATTGCTCCGTATGTGGAAATGCTCTCTTTATTTCGACTTCCAAATTTGCAACCACCTGCGGATGGCCTTCTTTTTATCAGCCTATTCGTAAAAACAGTGTCAAATACAGAAAAGATACTTCTTATCATATGGAACGTACAGAGGTCCTGTGTGGCAGATGTGATTCTCATCTCGGACATGTTTTCGATGATGGTCCAAAACCTACAGGAAAACGTTTCTGTATGAATTCTGTCTGTCTTGAATTTGTTCCTGGTAAAAAATAATAGACTGATTTATAGTAATTTAAAATAAATTTTGCTTTTTTTCAATCTAAAACAAAACCAACCTCGTAAATGACATTAAAAGCACAACTAAATATAATTAACTAAAAAATAATCACACAATGAACACACAATCAAAAATCACAGTTTTAGCAATGGTAGCTTTATCATTTGCTTTCAGCGGAAAGGTAACTGCACAAACGATGAAAGAAAAAACAGTAATGGTAGGAGGAGCTCCTATGTATCCTTCTAAAAATATCATTGAAAATGCTGTCAATTCCAAGGATCACAAAACTCTTGTCGCTGCAGTAAAAGCTGCAGGTCTGGTAGAAACATTACAGGGGGCAGGACCTTTTACAGTATTGGCACCTACAGATGCTGCTTTTGCAAAACTTCCGAAAGGAACGGTTGAAAACCTTGTAAAACCGGAAAATAAAGCAATGCTTACTTCCATATTAACGTATCATGTTCTGTCTGGAAAATACAGTGCTAAAGACATATGGGCTGCTGTAAAAGCAGGAAACGGAAAAAGCATGATGAAAACAGTACAGGGTGAGGAGCTTACTTTCTGGACAAAAGGAAAAGATCTTTATATAAAAGATGCCAAAGGAAACAGCGCCAAAGTAACCATTGCTGATGTGAACCAATCTAATGGGGTTATTCATGTAATAGATACAGTTTTAATGCCATAACAATTTGTAAGATTTCAAACAGCATATTTCAGTATGCTGTTTTTCTTTCTTTTATTTATCCTAACACTAAAAAATTAATATTATGAAAAAACCAATTCAGGTTTCTAATCAGGGAGTAACTCTTGATACCAGCAGAAGAAACTTTTTAAAACTAAGTGGAGTAGGATTGGCTGTCGCAGGTCTGACTTTAATAGGCTGTGATGACAATGATGATTTTCAGATTATAGAAGAGTCCAAGTATGATCTTGGTACAGGAGATGTAGGGGTTTTAAATTATGCCTACGCCCTTGAGCAGCTGGAAGCAGATTTCTATACGAAAGTGGTGAATAATTTTTACACCGGAATTTCCAGCATTGAAAAAGAAGTTTTTACAGATCTCTATCATCATGAAGTGATACACAGGGATTTTTTCAAAGCAGCAATAAGCGGAGCTACAGATCATGTGCTGCCTAAGCTGGAATTCCAATATCCTAATGTGAATTTTAATGACCGAAACTCGGTGCTGGCTACTGCGAAAGCATTAGAGGATACTGGGGTAGCAGCCTATAATGGTGCTGGAAAATACATTACCAATCCCGCTTACCTTGTCATTGCCGGTAAAATAGTTTCAGTGGAAGCAAGACATGCTTCTGCCATCAGAAATCTCATCAATCCCGGATCTGCTGACTTCTCAGGAGATGATGTCATTGATGCCAACGGACTTGATCTGGCGAAAGAGCCTAAAGACATTGTAATGGCTGCCGGAGCATTTATCAAAACACCTTTTACCTGGAAAGAAAGAGGGATCAACTAATCATTCACCTTAAAAACTCACATTATGAATATTCTTAGATTACTGGATAAACTTTCTTATGATAAGTTTTTCACAACAGAAGCTTCAAGACTGGAAACCATTACGAATATGTCATTATTCGGAAAAAAAGCAGCTACAGCAGCGGTACCCCTTGGATTGGGTGCGCTGATGGCTACTCCTGCCAAAGCAGAAACAACAAAAACATTAACAGGTGCTGCATTAAAAAGTACGCTGACAGATGCTTTACAATTGGCATTGGTCCTGGAATACCTTGAAAATGAATATTACAGCATAGGATTATCTACACCGGGATTGATTCCCAATGGTGACAGAACCGTCTTTATGCAGATCTCAAAACATGAATCAGCTCATGTCAGCTTCCTGAAAAGTACCCTCACTTCTTTAGGAACAACTCCTGGGAATAAACCTACTTTCGATTTTACAGCAGGTGGAAATTTTACCCCTTTTACAAGTTATAATCAATTTCTTATTCTTGCTCAGGCTTTTGAAGATACCGGAGTAAGAGCTTATAAAGGACAGGCCGGAAACGTCATGTCCAATAAAGTAGTGCTTCAGGCTGCATTACAGATTCATTCCGTTGAAGCAAGACATGCTTCACAGGTAAGAAGAATGAGAGCTAATAAAGGATGGATTGAGCTTGCCGATGGAGGAAGTATGCCTTCAGCCACCAATCCGGTTTACGCCGGAGAAGACAATGTAAACCAGGCGGGTTACAATACATCAACTTTATTTGGTGCAGCAGCCGGTTCTGCAGCGTACGACGAAGTTTTAAGCGGTAGCGATGCACAAACTATCGCTTCCCTGTTCATAGTTTAGTTGTGATTTGGATGATGTAAAGTGGTGTGTCCATTTCCGGAGATGCCCCCGGAAATGGACTTTTCAAAAAAAAATCATTCGTCAGGCCTTAAAAAAACACATCATTAACTACTTCAATTCACCCGAATTCATACTTAAAGTACCATATCATCAGATACGGTACTTTTTTATTATACAAATAAGTAAGATTTATATCAATATTAAGACTGCTTACGGCGGCGGCCTGAAACTTTTTTGTCAAGGTCTTTGATATCCTGTCTCAGTTCACGGAACATTTCTTTAAAATTATAGCTTTCATAATCACCAGGTTCAAAATCTTCCGGGAAAATTCCTGAAGCATATTGCCAGATTTCCACCACTTCTTCAAAAGGAATATCATAAGGCTCATAAAAGGAGTTATCAGCGCTTACAGAGATTGTATTTTCTTTTGTTTCCTTAAAACGTTTATAAGTAATACCATCATTCAGGGTTACAAAAACATAGGTTTTACCCGGTTTCAGTTCGTTGATTCCTTCTACATATTTTCCTACAATATAAGAACCGTTTCTGAATGGCGGCATAGAATCTCCATCTGCAGGGAAAGCTCTATATTTTCCATTGTTAAGAAAAGGAAGTGCAATACGCTGCAGGCTCTCAATATAATCTACATCACTGTACCCCTCAAGGTATCCCATGGAAGCTTTTTGAGGAATAATTTCTATGGTATCATTCCCATGAGTATCTACAGCTACAGGAAGAACAATTCTGTTATCAGGGAGTTTCAGCATTTCATCCATTGGGTATTTCTGAATATCTACCGACAGCATAAGATCAATGCTTACATGAAAATATTTGGAAATTTTTACCAGCAGTTCGATAGGCGGTTCTGAGATCCCGTTCTCGTATTTGGAATAGCGGACTCTTGAGATCAACAGCTCGTCAGCTACATTCTGTTGAGAGAGCTTTCTCTTGGCTCTTAAAAAGCGTATATTATTTGAAAAAATTGACATTGATAAAAGTATGTCAGCAAAAATACAAAATTTGAATTCGTTATCAATAACTATGACAGGTTTTACCATCATAAGTAAAGAAATTTAACTTCATTGTTCCCGTTTTTCAAAAAAAGAGAATTTAAGAGCTTCTTACAATCCATTTTCAGGGTACAGGAATTTCGTTTTTTGGTAAATAAAGAGGGTATTATGGAATTTAAATAATATTCACAAATAAATAGAATATGATGCAAAAATAATAACTCTAAATTTCACAAATTGAGTTATTATTTTTAACATTTAGAAAATCAATCAGATATAAATAAAAATGATATTTTCATTAAAAATACTTTATATTAATGAAATATTAAATTATATAAATATTTAATTAATTTATTCAAAAAAACTTGCAATCATATATTTATTATTCATATATTCGTGATGTAATAATCATATAAAATTATAGTTATGAAAAACTTAAAAAAATTGGACAGAAATGAATTAAAAACTATTTCAGGTAACGGATTACTAGATCCAATCGGTGGACTACTAGGTGGACTAGGAGGTGTTATCGGTGGTGTAGTAGGAGGTGTAGGAACAGTCGTTGGCGGTGTTGTTGGCGGTGTAGGTTCTACAGTAGGTGGAGTAGTAGGTGGTGTAGGTACTATTGTAACTAACGCTTTATGCCAAACACAATGTGTTGTTAATGGTGTAATCCACATCAAATTACTTGAGTGCGGTTCTACTTGCTAATCAGTAAGTTTTGACATTAAAAAATTCTACCGCTCTGAAAAGAGCGGTATTTTTATGTACAGCTAGTACATACTATGAAAATCTGCAAATTTACTTTTCTTAAAAATAAATACTATCAACATATGTAAAGGTATCTTACAATTTAGCAGTCTACATTTGCTTTAATAATTTTAAGAGAAATACAATGAAATCTATAGTATTAAGTTTGCCGGCGCTCTGTATGGGTTTTCTGGCATTTTCACAAAACATAACCAGCAACACTCAGCAAACAAATATGAATACAATCCAATACAAAAATCCAAAAACTCTTTTTGATCCAACCCCTTATGCCTTTTCTCATTCTGCAGCACCTGCTGAATCTGAAGGAAAGTATGTATTCATATCCGGACAAAGCGGAGGGGAAGGCTTGAATCACCATCTGTCTAAAGATTTCAGAACCCAGGTTAAAATCTCACTGCAGAATTTAGAAACTGTACTCGCTGAATATGGATTAGAAGTGAAAGACGTACTTAAAATTACCATTCTGATTGTAGATCATAATCAGGAAAAACTTACAATATGGTCAGAAGAAATTCATAAAGTATGGAAGGGGCATCAATTTCCGACGAGTACCTTAATTCCGGTTCCAAAATTAGCACTGGATAATATGTTGATAGAAGTAGATGCTGTAGCTTTTATGAAAAAAGACAAAACAGAATAAGCGCTTATATAAAACCCCGAGTGAGGGATCTGTAGTGTATATACCATAAGTTATTCTGAAAAATTCTTAGATATCAATGCTTTGTAATATTTTCAGAGTAACTTTGCCCATTATAATTCTTTTTGAATTCTATACACTAGGTTTCATTGGATTGTATGATTTTTGGATTGACACCAATGAATTTTCTATTAATGAAGAATATATACCCCTTATCACATGATTTTTAATGATATCAAATTAAATATTGATGTTAAAGACAGCACCTTTAATAACCTATATCCCGTACATATAAAAGAACTGGCAGGCCAGCACTGGACCCCAATTGCCGTAGCAAAAATGGCTGCTGAGTATCTTGCTGAAAAACCCAATAGTAAAATACTGGATATTGGCTCTGGTGTCGGAAAATTTTGTCTGATTGGAGCGGCTTCTACAAAAGGAATGTTTTTTGGAGTAGAGCAAAGGGCATCTCTTACCAAAATATCAAAAAAAATTGCAGACAAACATAAAATTACTAATGTAGAATTTATACACTCCAATATCAATGAAATCTCTTTTTCCGACTACGATGCATTCTATTTTTTTAATTCTTTTTACGAAAATATAGATACGTTATCTGTAATTGATAATACAGTAACTACGGACAAAGATTTATATTTTGCTTATTCAGAGTATGTAAAAGAACAGCTCGACAAAACACCTGCAGGCACACGTTTAGTAACGTATTGGAGCAAATGGGATGAAATTCCAAGTAGTTTTAATCTAATTGCAACAGACTGTAATGGATTATTAAACTTTTGGGAAAAATAGAACCACATCTATAATTAAAAAGAAATAGCCACCATTTATAAACATTTCTCCATTTAACAAATTTCATTTTATTCAAAAAAATTTAATATTGAAACAAACCCGAAAGGTTTTAAATGTAAGAATCTACATTATTTAATTTTAATCATCTCACATTCCATTACTTCATCAGAAAAATTCGAACTAAGTTGTAAGAAGACCTTTTCATTCACAACTTTTAGGATTTTAGCGATTAATACGTCATCAGGAGTACTTCCTTCATGAGATTTGCCTTTTATGACTTTTCGGTTTTTTAATTGATACTGACAGTCATTAATCCAGCTGATGTCATACCGTGCTTTATACCCCATTTTTTCGTTTGTTTCAATCTGGGATGTACTGTTTCTTTCAATGACTGTAATTCCATATTCGCCATTATCTACCTGAAATTTTCCAATGTGTGCAGCTTTACATTTAAAATTCTGAGCATTTATTACTAAAGAAAACAATAAAAATGGAAGAAATATTTTGTTCATGAAATTTTTTTTATCCAGTTATTAGCTTTTACTAATATAAAATTTATGTGTAAAAACGAAGTATTTTCACATGATCATATTTTGCGTTTAACCCTTATTATAACACACTTTTTGGTGTCTAAAAAGCTATTTAAAAACCCAGTAAAAAAGATCACTTATTTTTGAATTATCGATCAAATCCCTTATACAAAAGGATTTAACATAATAAAAAAGATCACACTTTGTTAGAGTTAGTTCATTTTTTTATATACTTTTGAAATCTAATCTTTAACATTTTAACCATGAAAAAAGAAAATCAAAATTCTAAAAAATCCCTAGAATCCTTAAAAGGTAAAAAATTGGGTGATTTAAAAACTGTTTATGCAGGATTACAAAACCAGGCCGTTCTAGATGCTGAAATGGCAAAATGTATTACCCTTATTTATAATGGTGGTACAGCTGATGATTCATCTTGGGATCGTAAGTAGTAACAAGCTAAAAATGGTCACCTCAAATGTATTGAGGTGACTTTTTTTGTCTTTTTTTGTATTCCATAGGGAAGGGTCTTTTCAGATAGGCCAATCTCAATCCACCTAATTTACTTCCCAAATCGTTTTTTCAAATTATTATAACATGATTTTAATTTTATCTACTCCCAATGATGATGATACGAATTGGGTAATGGAACACTTGTCTATTCTTGGCGAAAAGCACATAAGAATCAACGACTTAGATTTATTTACCGGAAAAACAAAAATGTATGTTGAATTACAGCCACACCCTAAACTGATTGTAGAGAATAATTTTTTTGGGAAAGTGGACATGTCAGAAGTCAAATGTGTTTGGTTTAGAAAATTCGGTTTCTTTAACAGGTATAAAGAAAATATAAAAACAGAAAAAAATATAGAACTATTAAATTATCTAGAATCAGAATATATATCGACATTAAATATTTTTTTTGAATTTTTAAAAGATAAAAAATGGCTTAATCATTATCAAAAGCTAGAGTCAATGACTAAAATAGGAACTTTAATGGCTGCACATGAAATAGGCATTAAAATCCCTAAAACATATATAACGAACAATTCAGATAATTTAAACTACGACCAGCCTTATATTACTAAATCTATCAATGAAGGATCGGTCATTGGTATTGATGATAAAGCTTTCTTTTTTTTCACCACTCAATTAAGTGAGAAAAAAATCAAAAGTTATAAAAATTTCTTTCCAAGTTTATTTCAGGAAATGATAAACAAAGAATATGAGCTTAGGATTTTCCATCTGAACGGGAAGAATTACAGTATGGCTATATTTTCTCAAAATGATGCTCAGACAAAAACAGATTACAGACAAGTCAACTACGAGAGTCCTAACAGATATGTGTCTTATAGCCTTCCTGATGCTGTAGATGAAAAAATATCTGCTTTGATGAAAAAAATAGGATTGAATACAGGTTCTGTAGATATGATAAAAGCCGATGACGGCGAATATTATTTTTTGGAGGTGAATCCTTCCGGTCAGTTTAGAATGACTTCATTACCTTGTAATTATAATCTTCATTATGAAGTCGCTCATTGTCTCAAAAACATGAATACATGAAAAAAAGTTTAATAAAAGAGTTAAAGCATAAGAAGGAATTCTTTCCTGTTGTTTTTTCAAATATCTTTCCTTTTCCCAATACCAGAAAGGCAAGAAGAAATAATCTGAGTAGACAAATCACAACATCTATTCATCAATCAGAAATACACTGTTTAAGAATATACAAAGATGGGATCAATTTATATACAGAACAATAAAGACAAATATATTCACTTCTTTTCCTGTTGTATATTGGTAAGGGGTTTTGAGAGAAGTACTATATATGATATCCAAAGAGAAACTATAGAATTCATACCCAATACCTTAATAGATTTTGTAGAAGATATCAGAGGAAGAAAAGTATGTGATGTTTTGGAAGAATATCAAGGACATAAAACGGCAAAAGAATACTTGGCTTTTTTAGAAAAAAAAGAATTTATTTTTTATTCCAGCAACTCATCTTTTCCCGATTTATCTGATATAAGCAACAATGAAGATACATCTGAAATCCTTTTTACAACGGCTATAGTATCACAACATATTTATGATAATAGAGATACATTTTCGAAAAACATTCAACAATTAGGCGTTAAAAGGCTGCACCTTCATATTGATAATGATAATTGTATGGAACAGTTAATGACAGTATTATCATCCCTGGAATATTCCCGGGTATCTAATATATCACTGTCTTTTCCATACCAAAAGATACATAAGAAAGTGTATGAAAATAAACGGATCACCTCTATTACCCTATTTAATTCTCCCAAAAAACGATCTCTAAAAAATAATGATATTATTAAAAATTATATCACCTGTGATGATTCTAAATTATTTCTAACACGATTCAATCTGTACGATATTGCCATAGGCATTAATGCTTATAATGTGGCAAAAAATTATAATTTGGCATTGTTTAAGACTATATTTATTGATGGAAATGGAAATATAAAATATAATTTTTCAGATAAAAACAGCTACGGAAATATTTTGGATGATTTTGAAAAAATAAGAACAAACAGTGTAAAAAAATTATCCAAATTATGGAGTATTAAAAGAGAGGAGATTGAGCCATGTAATGTTTGTGAATTCAGGTATTGCTGTACAACAACTTATATTCCGGTGAAAGGTAAGACCGGATATACAGTGGATTGCAATTATAATCCCTACACCACAGAATTTAATTAAAAGATCAAAAATTAAATAATAAATCTCTATTTATTATGCGTTATAAAGTTTTAAAAAGTTTAGTACTCATCTTTTTGTCTTCTAGTTTTTATGCCCAAAATTTTCGGATTGATTACCAGCTTACTTATAAAGAAGATTCCTTAAGTTCCGAGACAACCCATAAAAATATGATCCTTTTTGTTCAGGGAGGTAAATCTAAATTTTTGGCTGAAAAACAATACCAGGTGGATTCACTTAGAAGTACAGGATCTAAAGAACCTGCTATAGGAGATAATAGTTTTTCAGCGATTAATCATGAAGAAAATGTAAGCTTCAAATATTATTTTTTTATTAGTGATGTATACAAAATAGCAGAAGCAGTAAAACTAAATTGGGAACTAAAATCCGAAACAAAAAAAATAGACACCTACTTATGTAGAAAAGCTATTTTAAAATACAAAGGAAGAACTTGGGAGGCGTGGTACACTCAGGATGTGCCCATTCAGGCAGGGCCGTATATATTCAGAAATTTACCCGGATTAATTGTCCAGATGGAAGATTCTACTGGTTCTTATAAGTTTAGCCTATATTCCATAAAGAAAAGATCTGATATTTTAGATTTTGAGAATATGTATAAAGAAGCCCTTACAATTCCACAAAAGCAGTTACAGAAAGTATTTTTAGATTATTACAATGATCCTTTAAGAGAAATGAAATCACAAAATGTGCAAGCAAAATTTATAGATGAAAAAGGAAAAGAGGTAAAGCCTGATTTCAGAGAAATGACAAAAACAATCCAATCTCGTTTGAAACAATATAACAACCCAATAGAGGTGTCGGAGGCTGTAAAATATCCGAATTAATGTAAGTTTAAAAACATTACAAACCAGACGACAAAGACTCTGGTACAAATTATATAAATAAGCATTGGTATAAAAACCGCTCTAGAAAGAGCGGTTTTTATGTTTTTACAGAAAACATAGAGTCTGGAAATTAAAAACACATCACTGTAATTCAATATTTTACTTTAAAACATAAGGTTTTCAGATAAAATCAATAAAGCAACATTGTTGCATTAGTAAATTTAATTATCTAGCTTTGCGGATCATTAAAGTATATGCACATGAAAAAGACCGTTTATTTTTTGATGGGAAGCACGCTGATGTATTCCTCATCCATTCTGAAGGCGCAGAAACTCACTCCTGAAAAAAAAACCGTAAAAGACATAGAATCTATTCAGATACAGGGGAAAACCAATTACAGTTCTGTAAATATTTCAAGAAAAAAGCTGGATTTTATTCAATCCAATACATTAGGAGAAACATTGAGTAAAATTCCCGGGATTCAAAATTCAGGATATGGTCCCAATTCCGGAGCTCCTGTTATCCGAAGTCTGAGTGGAAACCGGGTAAAAATACTGGAAAATGGAACTGCAGTGAATGATCTTTCGGGGATAAGCCCTGATTTTAATACTGATATAGAGATGAACAATGTTCAAAACATTACTGTTTACAAGAATTCTGCATCAGTTTTATATGGGGGAAAAGCTATTGGAGGCGCTATTGATATTGAAACCGATTATATCGCCAGACAGTTACCGGATAAAAAGCTAAATGTAAAAGGACTTCTTGAGGGGGGAAGCAACAGTGGACAGAAACAGGCATTTTCAGCCCGGGGAATCATTGCTAAAAACTGGGTATGGGCTGTAGGAGGAAGCAATCATAAGCAGGATAGGGTCACAATCCCTGGAAAATCTAAAGACGACAGATGTTATGATCCTGCACTGGTAGGCTTCAACAGTATTTTGCAGTCACTATGTCAGGTAGATGTGGATTCCAGACGGGTATTGAACAAAAGTCTTTTCCCATTCATCAGTCAGTTTGCTAAAGATCATATGATAGATTATGAACTGTCAGAAGATGATCTTTATACTTTCAGTTCCACCTATTATAATCCTGCTGACGGTAAAAACTATCCTAATCCAAAGAATGATTTGTACGTTCCCGGACAGGATCCTTCGAAAGACCGTTATAAAAGTGAAGTTAACGGAATCAGGGAATATGTAGAGACAAAAGACGGAGTAATCCCCAACAGTCATTCTGAAAGCAATTCATTTTATATCGGAACCAGCTATATAGGGAAATCATTTTATGCAGGAGGAGCTTATCAAAACTCTTATTCCTATTTTGGAGTCCCGGGATATGCAATACCTAAAATCCCCACACATAGCCATGGAAAGCCACAGCAAAAAATAGAATATCTTCCTATCAATATAAGAAGTTTATCCCATAAAGCGATGTTTGAAACAGGTTACAGATTTACCCATTCCCCAATTTCCAGTATCAAGCTAAATTATATGGGAATATTTTCAAAAAATGCAGAACTTCTTGATAATTTCAGAGCCAATCAGTTTGCCGTGAATCAGCATAATGGGCGTTTGGAAATTGCACAGCAGAAATTAAAATTCCTGACCGGAACCACAGGTCTTGAAGTGCAATACAGAGACATGGAAGGAACTGGAGGTCAGAGATACTTACCCAACAATATAAGCCGTGAAATCGGAATCTTTACGATGCAACACCTTGATTTTAATATCATTCAACTGGATCTTGGCTATAGAAACGATCATGTACAACGCAGGGCAGAAGCAGATAATAAATATGTCAGAAGTCGCGGACTTTCCGGTGGAAAACTCAGTGACAGAGATTTTACCCTTCATCAATTCCATAGTGCTGCTCAATGGAATATCTTCAAAAAAGGCTATCTGAAAGTACAATACAATCATTCCGAAAGAGCTCCGGAAGTGAACGAACTGTACTCAGGAAATAATCATTTTGCTATTCTCACGGAAGAAAATGGTGATGACAGGCTGGATAAGGAAACCGCAAATACCGTTGAAATAGGAGGGGGCTTAAACCTAAAGAACCTCAGAGTATCTGCCAACTGGTACCATACGTCTTATAAAAATTACATTTATCTTGCCCACACAGGACTTTCCAGGGAAGTTTTCCTTGTCAAAGAATGGCGTTCTGATGATACAGAAATCAACGGAATGGAAGCAGAAGCCGCTTATAAAGCAGATCTGGGGAAAATAGGGAAGTGGGAGATAGGTGGATATTATGATCTGGTGAGAAATATAAGTGTAGCCGACAGCTCGATAAGAAAATGGAGCGATGGCGATTATATGCCCAATATGCCTACAAGCCGTTTTGGATTCAATCTGGAAGGCAATATCCAGAACTTCAGCCTGAATCTAAGTTTAGATCATTATTTAAAGCAAAAATATTTAGGGAAAAATATTAATCCTGAGCTTCCTATGCCGGCATTTTCATTACTGAATGTCCGTTTAGCTTATAAAGACAGCAGTTTAGGCATCGGTGATCTGGAATATTATATCATAGGAAATAATCTGCTAAACACTGAGGCAAGACTTCAGAACTCTCAGTTGAAATTTCTAAGTCCGCTTCCTGGAATTAATATTTCAGCAGGGGTAAAAATCACCATATAAACCCAATTATTATACTCGAAAGAAGACATGTACTTTAATACATGTCTTCTTATTATGAATGGTATTTCATTATTTCAAATCTTCTATATTGTTTATTAGATAACATTGTTCCCATTGTTTCATCCCGATTTTAGGATAATAGCCTACAGCTTTTGGGGCAGCTAAAAGAATAAGGGTAGCTTTTGGAGTATGCTCTTTTGTCAGTCGGATCAATTCTTTTCCAATTCCTTTCTTTTGATAATTCTCATCAACTGCCAAATCTGAAAGATAAGTGCAAAATGCAAAATCAGTTAATGATCTAGATACTCCGATCAATTTTCCATTGTCACGTGCTGTTGCGATAAGATTTGCATGCTGCAGCATTCCCATTATTCTTTCCGGTTCGTTTATCGGACGTCTTTCTCCTAATGTAGAATTTATAAGGACCTGTGTAAATTCTTCTATTCCGATTATTTCTTCAATTTGATAGGTAATCATTTTTTATCTTTTTTAATTTTTATTATTTTAAAAAATACGGTCTGAGGGAGCTTCCTGTCTTTCAGACATTCCATAATTTCGTATTACTGAAGCTACCCGTAATCTGTAATCTTCAAACACAGAGTTTCGCCCTGCCTGCTGTGCATTCCTGTGTGTGGTTCTGTTGCGCCATTCTTTTATACTTTTTTCATCTTCCCAGAAAGAGAGGGAGAGGATCTTTTTAGGATCCACAAGACTTTGAAATCTTTCGATGGAAATAAACCCGGGAATCTCTTCCAGCTCTGATCTTAGGGTCTTTGCTATATCTAAATATTCATTCTTTTTCCCTTCTTTAGGGACCACTTCAAATATTACGGCTATCATATTTTACTTTCAATTAAAAATTTATTTCTCAAAAACTATTTTGATTTACAGGATAAAATTATATTTAATTTGGACTACATTTGTACTCCAGATCGAACATATAAAGTAGTCCAGAATGTTTCCGTTTGAACATATCATCAGTATCGACAAAGAAAAAAAGCTTCCTGTCTACAGACAGATCGCGATATCTATTATTAATGCTATCCGAAATGGAAATTTACCCACTGGAATGCCTCTGCCCAGCACCAGAGAGCTCGCAAAAATTCTGGGTGTACACCGCAAAACTATAACAGCGGCCTATGAGGAGCTCAATGCTCAGGATTGGATATTAATTATTCCCCGGAAACAAGTCAGGGTATCTGAACATATTCCCAATCTAAAACCACAAAAATGGAACGCTCAGGATTCATCTGTATCGTATGAAAATAATTTCAACCTTCCACTTCACACATCCAAGAAAGATCCGTCTCAGCAAGAGCTCATTGCGGCTCCTGAAATACTTATTGATGATGGGCATCCTGATATTCGACTTTCTCCTATAGATGAATTGTTGAAAATTTACCGCAGCTATACCTCGAAAAGTTTTACCATTAAAAATGCAGTGGTCGGGATCACTCAAGGGACATTAAAATTAAGAGAAGAACTGTCCAGATACTTATCTGTGACAAGAGGATTGAATATTTCTGCTGATAATGTATTGATTACCCATGGTGCACAAATGAGTATTTATTTATCAGCTCAATTGCTTTTACAGGAAGGAGACACTATTATTTTAGGAAAACCAGGATATCCTATTGCCAACAGCGCATTTGAAAAGACAAAAGCCTCTGTTGTGGAAATTCCTGTAGATGAAAACGGATTAGACATCAATGCTCTCGAAAATATATGTAAAAGGAAAAAGGTAGCAGCCTTATATATCATTCCCCATCATCATTATCCTACAACGGTAACATTGAGCGTGGAAAGAAGAATGAAGGTATTGGAGCTTTCAAACCGATATTCGTTTGCAGTCATTGAGGATGATTACGATTATGATTATCATTATTCCTCATCGCCTTATTTACCTTTGGCAAGTGGAGCCCATAAAGGAAACATCATCTATATCGGTTCCTTTTCAAAAATAATAGGTTCTTCCATTCGTATTGGCTTTATGGTGGCTCCTAAAAATTTTATCCAGGAGGCTCTCACTTTACGAAAAGTGATTGATATTGGTGGTGATGGATATATGCAAAATGCGTTGGCTGAACTGATTAAAAATGGAGATTTAGGGAGGCACCTGAAGAAAACAAAAAAATGTTACCATCAACGGAGAGATTATCTGAATACACTTTTGCATCATCATCTAAGACCTTACGCATCTTTTTCTTTACCAGATGGTGGTCTTTCAGTCTGGATCCAATTAAAACATCCATACAACATTAATACATTGAAAATGAGTTCACAATTACAGATCAAACGAATCTGTGAAAAAGAAAATGCTTTTCGATTTGGCTTTGCTTCAATGAATGAGAAAGAGCTGGAAGAAGCTATTTTATTATTAAAGAAAATTCTCACCACAGAATAGGGAAGGTCCTCTAAAAGAAAAAATAGCATTTGATTGTTGTGGAGGTTTCCACGATGATAATTTTCTCTTAAAAATATCCTTAGAATCTAAAGAGTACAATCACCATTTCGGGTGGTTTTTACCAAGCTTATTTTTATAAAAATTAATCCAAAAAAAACTTAAAAAAAAGAGGTAATTTGTTTTAATACGACAAGTTCTGTCGCTGTGCGTCTCTATCTTTATAGTAGAAATAAGATAAAGAATCCCGGGAAATTTATTGTCTTAGTAAATCAAATTTTAACCTTAAAACTCTTTTTAAAGTATGTGTAAAAAACAACTCATCATCATTTTTCTCTTTTTATTTTTCATTTCCTATGCGCAGACTGAATTTATTACTTTGTGGAAACCTAATATAAATGGCACCATTGATAATTCAATAACTTTTGGTGGCACCGGAACAAGCTACACCATTAGCTGGGAAGAAGTAGGCTATCCTCAGCATAGCGGACTTATGAATTCTGTAACCTCTAACAGCAGCAGCCCGATTACGATTTCTTTTGGGGCATCTTTAAATACAAATCCCCTCCAAGCCACCTATAAATTGAAAGTCTCCAACGGCAGTGGATTATTTTATGGATTTAGAGCCAGCCCAGACTTTATAAACCCTAATGCAAATGTTGAACTTACTGAAATTATTCAATGGGGAGATATTATTTGGCTTCAGCAGTTTAATACAGGATTTGCAGGTTGTCCCAATCTTAACGTAACGGCTGCAGATACACCCAATCTGACACAAATAAACAATCTATCACAAATGTTCTTTAATTGTTCGTCTTTGGTTGGAAATAACTCATTTTCTAATTGGAATACAAGCACAATTACCAATATGAATGGCATGTTTAGCAGGGCAAAGCTTTTTAATCAAAATATCGGAACCTGGAATACAGCGAATGTAACAGATTTTAGTGGAATGTTTTCTTTTGCAGCTGCTTTTAATCAAAATATTTCTGGCTGGAATACAGCAGCCGGAACCAACTTCTCTGTAATGTTCAAGGATGCTGTAGCTTTTAATCAGCCATTAAATTCATGGAATACAAAAAATGCCACTAATCTTAGGTATGTATTTTCTAATGCGGCAGCCTTTAACCAACCACTTAATAATTGGAATACAAGTAAAGTAACGAGTTTTGAGTATATGTTTGAAAATGCTGTATCATTCAATCAACCCATTGGAAACTGGGATGTAAGTAAGGTCAATTATTTTGCCGGATTTAATATGTTTAATGGTGCTTTACTTTTTGACCAGGATATTTCTACCTGGAATATCAAGCTTCAAAACTTTGCAGGGAACTCAATGTCTTTTGGATTTAAAAACTCAGGGCTATCATGTACGAATTACAGTAATTTTCTAATTGCTCTGAATAATAATCCTGCATGGGCAAACTCAACCATAACATCCGGAAGTATTGATGCAACAGGACTCGTTTATTCTACACCACAAGCCATTATGGCAAGAGCTCAATTGGTTAATAAAGGTTTTACGATTATTGGAGATTCTTATAATTCCGGTTGTTTTTTATCAACAGTAGAAACTTCAAAAAAAATAACAACCCCAGCTTATCCAAATCCAACAACAGGAGTGATAACTGTAGAGTCTACTGAAAACGAAAATGTTTATGTATACGATATCACGGGTAAAATCATTAAAAATATGACTTTAAATAAAGGAAAAAACAGTATTGATCTTACTGGTTATCCATCAGGGAATTATCTGTTAAAAGGAAATCATATTTTCACTAAAATAATCAAGAAATAAAAAGATCAGCTGAAAGGCTTGCTTATAAAATCAGCTCCAAAGTCTGCGGATTTTGGAGCTTTTTATGGGTAAAATAGAAAAAATAGCAGCATCGTTACAAATTTTATTAACACAATCCATAAATTTGAGTCCTAACTAATATGCCATGATAAAAAAGTATTTACTACTTCTTTTAATTTTCACTTCAGCAACGTCTTCACTGCTTGCCCAGAACTACGAAAGATATAAAATACTAAAAGACACCATAATAAATTCAACAAGCCTGGGATTTGAGAAAAAAATTTCTGTAATGGTTCCCATAGAATGGCAAAAGAAGTCTAAGAATAAATTCCCATTAATTATTGTATTTGATAAGCAAAATAAAAGAAGTAATAATTATATCCTCAATACAATTGACTATTTAACGAGTAATGAACAAATTCCTTCCTCTATCATAATAAGTGTTGAATCGGAACAAAGATATCGCTATCTTGAAACGCAGTACAAAATTTCTGATCCAAGCGGACTTGCCCTTGAGAATGAAAAATTTATTTTTGAACAACTGATCCCACTAGCTGAAAGAGATTACAAAGCCTCTGCTTTTAGGTTGTTAATTGGTCATTCAAGATATGGATATTTCACAACATCTCTATTTAATTCAAGAATAGCTGATTTGAATGGAATTATTTCTATGAGCCCATTTTTTACTCAGAAAAATGTTGACTTAACAGATTCAATAAGTCAATTAAATAAGCGTTCATTTCCTATAAAAAAGTATTATCGCTATGGAATTGGAAACGATTATCCTGAAGACTTCGTTAAGATGGATTCAGTCACTAAGAATATTCACAATCCATTTTTAGATATAAAAGGGTATAGGTTTAAAAATGCAGATCATAATGCAATGCCGGGCTTACTTATTAATACAGCTCTTTATGAAATATTTGAAGATTGGTCTGCTATTCAGGCAAAATACATTTCAAATAAACAAACAGACTTAAATATTAAATCATCATTAGATAAAGAAATACAGTCCAATTACGGCGTAAAACTCAATTTTTCACTGGGTATTTTAAATGGAAAAGGTTGGTACTTTTATAATGAAAAACAATATGACAAAGCCATTCAAGCTTGGAAAATCTTGACAGATTCTTATCCAAACTTTTCAGAGGCTTATTTAAATATTATAAAGGCTAAGATCCAATTAAAACAGGATTACTCTGAAACAATCAAAGAATTTACCAACTCATTAGCAATTTCTGAATTGTACAACGAAAAGGATAAGAAGGATTTAGAAATTGAATTGCATAAAATAGTTAAATAGAAGTTAGCTAAACTTAAGTACTGAACTTGAGTGATAATTGGTTAGTGAACTTACCTTAAAAATAATGACTATACATCTGATTAAAATTATAATAGATAGAGGGCTAGTCAAACCGAAAATGACACCTTTTGAAAAATGAATAAAATATTCAATTTAACATAATATAAATTATAGGACTTTTATTATATTGTTAGAATAGAAGATTAACCTACTCAGAATCCATTATTTTCCAAATTTTTCTTCAAGATATTCTTTAACGACTTCTAAGAACTCTTCTTTGGTCATATACTTATCCAGAAAAGTTTCCAGACTTCCTTTATTTTCAATTTCCTCAAAATAATTTTCGTGATCTGTACTGTATACTGTTGGATTATTTTGGTCAGGATCTGTAAGGCATACAAAATAATGATCCGGATATCCGTACGAATAAAATACACAGATAAATTCCATCTCTGTTCCCTGTACGGTTTCTCTGATTTCATTTTCCTCTACAAACCCATCAAGTTCGCCAAAATCTGTTGAGTCTTCCTTAAATGGCAAAAACAACCAGTCTTTATAAAAATCCTGCCCATAAAACTGTTCATGATTTGAAAAATAATGCTCCAGTAAATCTTGATAAAAAGCTTCCTTATTGCTGGTATATAAATTCTTGTTATTCTCGTAGAACTGATCTATTCCGTAAACATCCCATTCCTTATCGTATAAATAATTGCTGAATTTCAGACTCTTCCAGTTCTCTGCAAAGCTTTTTTCGGCACTTACACCTTCTGTATTTCCACCTAATATGTTCAGTTTTTCTATTATTCCAGTATACATTATGTTAAATTAAATAGTTTAAATCACTTAAAATCAACTATATAAAAGATTACCTATGGTCTTTCAGTTGATATTTTTGCTGCCCTTACCTCTTATATTATGTTAAATTACCCCTATTATAAACCTTATTAGCCGGCGTTTCAATGATCCATAAAAGTACAAAATCTTGCCACATGACAGCTTTTATGATGATGAAACATAATACCTTTACCCTAATCCCAAAAAGAAAATAATATGAAACCTAAAATGATCTGGTCCAATCTGGCTGTAGCCAACCTGGAACGTACGTACAAATTTTATACTGAATTAGGATTTAAACCAAACGGCCCGCATACTTCGGACCAACTGGTAAGCTTCTTTTTCGGGGAAAAGGATTTTATTATTCATTTCTTCTTAAAACAAATCATAGAATCAAACCTGAAGCCTATACAATTCTGTGACACAGAGAAAATAAATGAAATAGTTTTTACCTTATCAGCCGATACTAAAGATCAGGTAGATGCATGGGCCCAAGAAGTTGAAAAAGCTAGCGGAAAAATTATTTCAGAACCGGAAAATTTCGGAGACAACTATTATGGTTTTGTTTTTGCCGATCCTGACGGTCATAAGTTTAATGTTTTTTATATGTAACCTGGAAAATATTTTCCCTATATTTGAACTTCAACAAATAAATATGAACCGCGCGAACTGTCTGCCTCCTCCGGCACCTTAATATTTTCAAATTAATTTGAAGCGTTCTTATGCCATTAAAAATATAGTGGCTGGAATTATTATGCTTCAGATTCTGACAAAAAAATATTAATTCAAATCTTTACAGTTCATTCTCAATGAAAAAATCATATGTACTATTACATCTGGCCGTGATATTGGCCGGATTCACAGGTGTGTTCGGAAAATTAATCACCCTTAATGAAGGCTTACTGGTCTGGTACAGACTCCTCTTCTCCTCTATTATTTTATTCTTTATTTTAAAATTGCTGAGAATTCCCTATAGACTTTCTACAAAGGAAAAAATCCGTATAATGAAAGCTGGGCTGCTTATCACCATGCACTGGCTTTTTTTCTACGCCAGCATCAAATACTCCAATATCTCAATCGGTGTAGTCTGCTACTGTCTTACCAGTTTTTTTACGGCT
Source organism: Chryseobacterium sp. KBW03 (assembly GCF_003852415.1). NCBI lineage: Bacteria > Pseudomonadati > Bacteroidota > Flavobacteriia > Flavobacteriales > Weeksellaceae > Chryseobacterium > Chryseobacterium sp. KBW03. The sequence goes on from NZ_QAJO01000003.1 coordinate 611,659, forward strand.
TTATTTAAACCTTTGATCGACAGAGAGAAATTTAAAATATCAGAGCTGCTTCTCAGTACATTGACTTTGTTGGGAATCAGTCTGATCTTCCATTTCGATGCCTCTTACCAGCTGGGAATTATTCTAGGTGTTATTTCTTCTGCTTTAGGAGCGCTCTACACTATTTATAATAATCGTTTGGTCAGACACTTTGACACCAAAGTAATCAACTTTTATCAGATGATTGGCGGCACTTTAGGCCTCGGAGCACTTTTGCCCATATACCTCGTTATTTTCCCGGCAGATAGCATAGTACCTGACTTGAAAAACACGGCTTATTTGAGCGTTTTGGCTCTTTTTTGTACAGTTGGGTTATATGTGGCTTTTGCAGAGGTTTTAAAGAAAATTCCAGCATTCACGGTGAACCTAACCTTCAATCTGGAACCTGTTTACGCCATCATTATAGCTTTTCTGTTTTTTGGAGAAAGCAAAGAAGTAGGATTGCCATTTTATATAGGACTCGCTCTTATTATAACTTCTGTTATTTTGCAGACACTCATTTCACTGAAGAAAGTAAAATAATGCCTAAAGCTGTTTGAACAGTTTTATTTAAACCATACCAAAAGATGACATCTTTTAAACCACAAAAGTCACAAAAGTTTTGAACACTTAAGTTTATTAAGTTTCTGCTTTGCGTATATAAAGTACACCTAAGCTTTGAAAATCTTTGATTTTTTTTCTCTTAAGTGAACTTACTTATACAGGAGGATATAAAACTTTCTTAAGTATACTAAAGTGTTTTAAAATTATACGATGTTTGGATTCTTTCGGAATGACAATCAAACCATGTCAAGGTTCAAAACCTTGACATGGTTTACAAATTTTCACTTTAATTACAGCAGTTTCTGAACAGTTAAGCTTTACTTTCCTGAGTAAGCTAAAGTATTTTAAAATAAACTTTAGAATGCTATTTATTCATTCCCAAACTGTTGTACAGCTGCACCTGCCATATTCCCAATACTTCTTTTAGCATCACAAAGGTAAATGCGGCATTATAGCTGTTAGGAAATATCGTTATTTCAGTATCTATAAAATCTGACGCTTGCGGAATAGGTTTTAATCCAAAGGTCTGAAAAAGAGAAACAGATCTCTTCATATGAAACCCAGAAGTTACCAGATATACACTGGAAGGAGCCATTTGCTTTACTATTTTGCTGGAATATTTTGCGTTTTCATAGGTATTCATGCTTTTATCTTCCTTAATAATATCAGAATCTGATACCCCCATACTTTTAAAATTTTCACTGAATAATTCAGCTTCACTTGTACGTCCTCTTCCTTTTCCGGAAATTAATATTTTACAAGGTTGATTGTTTTTCTTGTATTCATGATACAATTGATAAGCGGTTACAATTCTGGAATAAGACATGGTATGCAGCTTTTCTGTATTGTCAAAATCTACAACCCCGCCACCCAATACTACAATAACAGCGCTCTGGGAAGCTGTATTTTTAGTATTAGAAGTATTAACATAACTTTTCTGCAGATATCCGGAGGTTAGCTTACCCAAGAAACCATTTCCTATAAAGATAATCATTAAAACAGCCCATATACAGATTCCTATCCTCAGATTTTTACGCTTATTTTTTCTTTTTAAAAGGGCTATAATAACTACCGCAAGAAATACTAAGAAATAAGGTTCTGTAAAAAGCTGAAAAACACGGAATAAAAGGTCTAGTAAAAATTTCATCTATGATAATATTGATTAATGTTTAGAAACATCGGATGTACAAAGATAAGGGTAATTTTATTGTCAATATATTTCAATAGCCTGTTTAAAGTAATTTCACTTTTTATTTAATAATTTTATAAAATTAGAATATTGAGTACAATGGATTATCAAACCTTCCAACCACAGCCGGATCTGGCTTCTATCATAAAATGCTACTGGACTCTGGACAGCCCCAGGGAAGCTGTTCCGCAGGTGCAAACCATTGTTCCGGATGGCTGCATGGAAATGATCATTCATTATGGTGATCTTTATAATCAATATATTAATGGGAAACCAGTTCTACAACCCAGAAGCTGTGTTTTTGGACAATTGACCGAACCGTTGAAAATAGAGCCCACAGGTATTACCGGTATTTTCTCTGTTCGCTTTCATCATGATGGGTTCATTCCATTTGCTACAATTCCTATTAAAGAAATGGATGACCAGGCTATTCCGCTAAAAAAACTCTTCGGAATACAGGGAGTTGAATTGGAAGAAAATGTATTAAAAGCTTCAACAGTACAGGAGAAAATAAGCATTGTAGAAACGTTTCTGCTGGAAAGGCTTAATACAGAAACCATTGACAGAATTGTACAATCTACCGTGGATTTGCTGTTGAATGTCGACGGAAAAATATCAATCAATGAACTTTCAAAACAGACAAATATCAACAGAAGACAGCTGGAACGTAAGTTTTCTTCAGCCATTGGATTGAGTCCGAAACAGCTCTCAAAAACCATTCGGCTTCAAACTACAATCAAACATCTTCTCAATAAAGAATATGCCAGTCTTACAGCACTAGCCTACGAATCCGAATATTACGATCAGGCTCATTTCATCAAAGATTTCAAAGAATTTACAGGGTTTACCCCCAAAGAATTTTACGGAGATGCGCTGCAGATGTCTCTTCTATTCTACAGAAAAGATTCCTGATGTCGCATTTTTACAATTTTAAAGCGCCTTTTATTTTGAACTTTGCTGAAATAAAATAATTAGGCAATGAAAACAAAATTAATCCTTGCAATGATCGGTCTATCCATTGCAGCCAGCTGGACACAACAACAAAGTGAAATTAAAAAAATTGAATGGCTTCTCGGAACCTGGGAAACCAAAACCTCCAAAGGAAGCCTCTACGAAACCTGGACCCGGAAAAGTGATACCGAACTTCAGGCAAAAAGCTATTATCTGAAACAAAAAGACACCATTATGTTTGAGTCTGTACGCTTGGTAGAAAAAGACAAAAAACTGCATTATATGGTATCTGTAAAAGGTCAGCATGATGAACAGCCTGTTGATTTTGTATCAACTTCTATGTCCTGGGCCCATTCACTTATATTTGAAAATAAGGAGAATGACTTTCCCCAAAGAATTACTTACACAAAAATCCGCAAAGATTCTTTATTTGCTGAAATCTCTGGGATGATGAACGGAAAAATGGCCAGACAGGCATTCCCTATGAAGAAGATACAATAAATGGTATTCTTTTTATCCTGCTTATCATAACCAAGGTTTTGTATTTCTATAAAGCCCTACAATGTATTGACAACAATAGACAATTAAAAATTATTAAGATAATTTCGACTCATTTATCTTTTTGTTTATACAAAATTATTTATACATTTGCAGTCATTAAACAACACACTTTTTAGTGTGTTAATGAAAAACCAATACCTACCCCAGTGAAAAAGCAGAAAAGTATCGCCGTTTTTATGGCTGTAATCCATATATTTTTGGACAGACATTTTTGTAGACAAAGAAACAAAAGCTCCTCCTTAAGTATAAAGAAATGATTTTAACCTTAAACAGGTAAAACAGATATTTGCGTACTAAAAATCAAAATTTAAACCATTAAGAATAGATAAGCAATTAAGAATATTAAGAGAATATCTACATACATTCTTGAAGCACCCTGCTTAACTCAAATTTATTTGAATCTTAACATTTCTAAAAAACTTAAGAACCCTTAATGGTTAAAAAATAATCTCTTGCGAATCAGGCTGATATCGCAGATGACTATATTCCAAAAGAACTGTGTAATCCCAAAATCTGCGAGAGATCAATCTCTGCTCCATCAGACAATTTCACTTACCTATCTTTAGCTCACTGAAAGAAAGAAAATCATATTTTTTAAAATTTACGTTTAAATTAAAAAAATAACAATTATTATTGATTAATTGCCATACATATTATTAAAAGATTATAAACAAATTTGATTTCAAAATTAATATTGTCTCAATGCAATATGGTTTAAAAAAAAATACATTTGTCTTGTAACTTTAATATAATCAATGATATGTCAACGGTTCTTAAAACATTTGTAGCTTATCTTAAAAGACCTGCTCTTTATCCTGAACTGGGCAGAAAAATTATTAAAAATACGATAAACAGAAGAAGCCCGTTCAAAGGAAAAGCAAAGACAAATTCCTGGGCTGCCTCCATAGCAGTATCTCAAAAAGAGGCGGTTTACAGACTTTTCTCTATGGATACTGATCATTTCAGAGAAGTGTATGCTGATACTCTGGAAAAAGCAAACCTAAAAGAAAAAGAATGCCCTATTACCATGGGTGGCCCTGGTGCACTGGAGCTTATTTATTATGCATGTGAATTTACCAAAGCACAAAACGTTCTTGAAACTGGTGTGGCTTACGGATGGTCTTCTTTAGCCATACTGCTTTCACTCAAAAAAAGAAATGGTACGCTATATAGCTCAGATATGCCTTATCTTGCCCAGGATGGTGATCGCTATGTAGGATATATTGTTCCTGAGAACCTCAAAAAGTTTTGGAAATTATTTCGTTTTGCAGATAGAGAATCTTTGCCTAAAATTTTTAAAAAAGTATCCTTTTTTGATGTTTTCCACTATGATTCTGATAAAAGTTACTACGGAAGAATGTGGGCGTATCATCAAATTTATAAAAGATTGAAACCCGGTGCAGTGTTTATCAGTGATGATATTGGCGACAATTCTGCATATCAGGATTTTTGTAATAAGAAAAAGATTAAGACTTCTGTGGTACAATATTCTGGAAAATACATCGGAATTTTTGTAAAATAAATACAATCTACAAGAAACAATCATCCGCTTCATCAGGCAAGTCCACTTGCCCATCCTTAGCCTACTCAAAAATATAAAACCCTATATATTAAAACTTTGCGTTTAAAATTCTAATAAAATATTTGAACCATTAAGAAGAATTAAGCTGTTAAGAAAATTAAGAGAATATCTAAAGACATTTTTGAAGCATAACCCTTCATTTAAACTTCACCTCACTTAAAACCTTAAGTATCCTTAATAATTCAAAAATATAATCTCGCTGATCAGACAGATATCACAGATGTTATGCTTACTCTATCTGCGCAGTTAAGAGGCTATCACCCGCTTCATCAGGCAAGTCCACTTGCCCACCCTTAGCCTACTCAAAAATATAAAACCCTATATATTAAAACTTTGCGTTTAAAATTCTAATAAAATATTTGAACCATTAAGAAGGATTAAGCTGTTAAGAGGATTAAGGGAATATCTAAAGACATTCATGAAGCACAACGCTTCATTCAAATGTATTCGAACCTTAACTTTACTTAAAATTTTAATCCTTCTTAATGGTTTAAAAATAGCATCTATCCTTCATAATGCACTTCCCTTTCCAGGATAATCTGGTTTCTACTTACGGTAACCAGTATCTTATCTCCTGCCTGAAAACCACATTGCTCTACCCACTTCCCTGCAATTCTTATTTCCGGGAAGTACACTATTTTACCATACGATCTTGAAAACGATTTGAGGAAAACCGTAAGGTTACGATTGTGCAGTTCATTATATTTGCTGCTGTTCATTCTTATTTTTCTTTTCATATTTGTTATTTTCAACAAATCAAAACATAATAAGGAGGATATGCCAGTTGAGGAAAGGATAATTTATTCAGAAAGAGAGATATTTTAGAATAGTATTTATTTTAAAAAGGAGCTTTATTTTTTTGTTCTAAAGCTTTATATTTGTTATTATGATTGACACAGATATGCAAAATAAGAAAATACATCAGGGTAGAAATATAAAGCGTTTCCGCGAAATGCTGGGAATCAAACAGGAAGCATTGGCTTTTGAAATGGGCGATGATTGGAACCAAAAGAAAATCTCTCTTTTAGAGCAAAAAGAAACCGTAGAATCTGATATTCTGGCGCAGGTGGCGAAGATTTTGAAAGTTCCTGCAGAAGCGATTGAGAATTTTGATGAGGATTCTGCAATAAATATTATAGCCAATACAATCAATAATAATGATAATGCTACGATGACAAATCCGGCAGTTTTCAATTACCAACCAAGCTTCAACCCTATTGATAAAATGGTGGAACTTTATGAGCGTATGCTTCAACAGCAGAAGGAAATGATTGAGAAGTTGGAGAGATTGATTGAAAGGAAGTAGGTATTTATGCTATGGTCCCATAACGAAAATAAAAAAGCTTTATACAGTTCATATAAAGCTTTTCAATATTTTTAAAGGATTACAAAGCTTGTTTTATCAAACTCATAATATATTCTAAATTCATTGTATCATTAACCTTTAATTCATAATCTCCATTACCATTATGTCCTTTTATAGAGGCATCAATTGTTATTTTTTTAGGATCATCTAATGTCCCTTTTTTCATATTAATCCAAAAAATCATTGCATTCTTCTGTACTCTAATATCAACTATATTTTTCTTTAGCTTAAAAGCGATGTACATCTTTTTGGGGATAATCTCTATATCTGATGACAAATTTAAAATTGCATTTTTAAAAGACTCATAAAGCTCGATCATTTCATCGCTCTTCCCAGTTAGATGATCGTCTTCACTGTAAACTACTATTTCTTTTGTGAGTTTACTTATTTCCGATTCTTCATTTTGTTGTACCTGCTTTATACTAGGCGCAGATTTAGATTTTTTTATAGGATTGATAATAACAATATCATTTTCAAATTGTTTTATTTCCCAAAGTTCAATAGCTAAATCTTTAAAGTTAGACGATTGCTTTTGAAAATCTGTAAATGATGGGGAAACAAAAATAATTTTGGATTGTGACCAATCTACATCAGAACGTTTTAAATTTCCTTTTTGGGTTTCGTTATACTCAACAATAAAATCTGCTTTGTATTCCAGCATTAGATTTAAATATGACACACCTTGGTCTACAACACTATAATTCTGACTTCTTTTATATTCAATAATTACAAATGCTTTGCTTTCTTTATCAAAAGCCAATGTATCTATACGATTACTTTTTATAATAAACTCAGATTTAATTAGTTTCAGGTTTGTAATTGTTTCTAAATTTGCTTCAAAAAGATTCTGAATATCTTTTTCCAACTTAAAGTTTTTCTCTTTTAAGCTGGTCATCAAGTTTTTATGTTGTATAAATATGTCCATTTCTTTTTATATAAGAGAAATAATTGTTGCACAATCTGCCTGGATACTTGCTCCTCCTCTTTTAATCAACTCGTCATATACTAAATTTAATGTTGTTGATTTGCCACAAGAATTCCCTCCTTTTAATGCTATAATTTTCATTATTAATTCAATATTATGTTTTCAATTTGTTGTTTTGCCTTTTCTAATTCTTCATTTGCTTCAATCTGTAAATTTCGGGCTTTACTTCTAATATTTTGTATATGTTCAGCTATTCTTTCCTGTTTTTCTAAATCAATATTTCCTTTTTTGTCAACAGGTAAAACAATATTTTGTTCTAAATAAGATCTCATTATCAAATTACGTATCCCATTTGTCTGACTTTGCATAGCTTCAGTAAGTTTAATATTATGAATTGTTTTTAAATAACAAAATAGATATTCAGAATTAATTTGAGTATTATCAACTCTAATCTTATGAATAAAATTACTATACGCTAATTTATATTTATTCATATATGTTGGAGTTATTATTGCAACCCTACCTACAGGCTGATCAGAACTACCTCCTGATTTTTCAATTAATAAATCTCCATTCTTAACATCGAGTTTTTTTAATTTATTATTTTCTATCAATCTATATTTAACTCTTGAGTTCTCAAGGCTTAAATTATAATTATTATTAAACTCAGTTGCTCTGATTACTAAACATTTTGTATAATTATCAACTTCGATATCTTCTTCTTCTTCAATACCCCAATCTCCCGATACACTTCCAATTACAAATTCTTTCAAAGGCTTTAAAGCAAATCTAAATTTGTCTACATTACCTATAGCCTTTTTTAAACCAATAGTAATTTCATCATATAGTTTAGGATCATATCTATCATTAACAACTTCGCTAAAATTTGTAGTAAACATACGAGCCTCAAGGCTGTTATCTTTTTCAGGAAGTGTAATATCTAATTCCTTTAATAAATAATCATCAATGCTATCCAGTAAAGATTTAGCTTTAAACTCTTTATCTTTTTTTATTAGCTCAGCATTTTTTAAAAGAGAAATATCAATATCTTCAATTATAGGTATAGATTTTAGGGCAGCATAATCGAGCGCAGGTCTTGTACCTCCAGTAGCTCTGCGTGTAGCCAGTTTTTCAACAAAATCTAAATTTAAATAATTTGCCAGATACTCACTCGTTTCTTTTGAACCTGTATTGATAACAACCATATGTTGATTGGTATTGCCAATAAAATCATCTGGAGCGACAGACGCTATCGCCATCCTACCTACACCTGTTATTTTCACTAATAAATTCCCACCTTTTACCTGACTTCTTTTTAAGTAGTTTTCGTGTGTTTGCTCATTAATAAATTTTACATCCTCTAAGTTTAGCTCTCCATTTATTTGCAAGTTCTGAACTCTGAGAAAAGGTATTCCTTCTTCAGCGTTAGAATAATATTTTTCTTCTTCTAGCACTGAAGGCGTAGCTCCGCTCGCTATTTTTACAATAAAATCTTTTAAAGTTTTCCTCGATTTTTTACGGACTTTGTCCTCCAATGCTCTTATACTAGGAAGATGATAAGACACCTCTAATTTACCTTCTAAATCAGAACGGTTTATCAAGAAAATTTTATCCGGATCAATATTTGGGGGTACTGTGTACATGTTATTCATTAATTATTAATCCGTAATTACTAGTCATAATTTCCATAATGTTATCTTCTATAATTTTGGATAAAGTTTTTGTTCTGGCAGAGTTTTTATAAGTATGATACGTATCATTTGAATAATCGGACTTAGGTTTCTGGGAATCTTTTTCTCTAACTAGAATCACGTGTTTATTTAACGCTCTTGCCCACCCTGTTTCATACAAAACATTTGCATTATTATCAGAAATATCAGAAAAGAAAATTGTACATTCTTTAATTTTATTAATAATATCTTGTATTTGATCTTCTGTTTCACCTTTATTTTGCATTATAGGAAAAAGAGAAATAGCCACACCATGTTTTTTACTTATCTTTTTAATAGCCGTGTCATAAATTGTATTATACTCTGAAACTACATCTGCATCACCATCAAAATATGGCATAGCTACAAATATCTTAATTTCCTGTTGAGCAATTTTATCGAAAATCTTAATAATGCTTTCAGCTTTTATTTCGTCAATTTCATAGATATGATTTGCCATTACCCAATTCACAAATCTTTCAAATTTTAATACTTCACCTTGTATATGATAATATAAGAAAGCAGTTAACAATCCCAGAGAAGTATTTGATTTTAAAGTACTATTTTCTTTATATAGCTGATCAATCGATTTTAGAGATTCAAAAACATTGTTAACCAAAACATCATCTTCCAATTTATTATCATCAACCAATTTTGAAAAGATTTCTAGATAATATGTACGATAATGATTAGTCAATATATGTGATATATTTGTAAAATATTTTGGCTCTGCCAATGTATATAGTTTTCTTGCTAAAATCCCTTCTTTACCCAATATGTGTTCCAATTCTTCGTCAGGAAAATAAGCCGTATCGTCTAAAAGAACTTTTAAATTTTCTTCTGATTTTAAAGGAATTGTTTTTGTATTTATATTATGAAAAAAAACTTTTATTGATTTGTTGAATAAGTCTAGGTTTTCATCTTGTTGTAATTGACCTTCTTGGTAAATCTCCTGTCCCAAAATAATACAGAATGGAGCTACCATAGAATCAACTTTACTACTTTCAGACTCTTCTGCAGCTTTTAATCTATGATTCCCATCAATTCTATGAAATAATTTTTCTTCGATAACACTAGCTGGTATTTCAAGCTCGATAATTTTTACTGTGTCACTATTTCTACTATCAGTAATACCGCTAAATTTTTGAGTTTTGATGCTCGCCTTTACATGATCAACGGGTGATGTATATTTTGTTGAGCTTTGAATTGTTTGCAATGGAAAATCTATTTTCTTTCCTGTAAATGTATGTCTGAATTTATAACCTAAAATAATTTCTGGAAAAAAAAGATAGTTTTCTTTATCTAAAAAATCAACAATATCTTCTCTACCCTCTATAGGGTTTCTTTGGTAGGTATAATCAGCTTTTGAAATACTTGCCAAATCTTTAATATGTGCAAACCCTCTTATACATAACTGACCGCTTAAAGAATTATCTAAAATACCACGTAATATCATGAGCTTTATATTAAATTAATAAATTTTTGGAGTTCAGTAGAAATAATTTCTAACTCATTTTTGTTTGTTGCTTTACCTGTTGCATCATATCCTATATCTTCAGCAATAGCCATAAAAATTGGATAATCTTCCAATGGATTATCTTTTAGATATTCTCTAATCGTGATTTTATATAAATCATTGAGTTCTTCTTTAAGATTATTTACTTTATCAGTAAAATCGGCACTTATTTCAGCTTTCCAATTCTTGTATTCTTCTGTTTTTTTTATGTCTGCAATTGATAAAGTAGGGTCTGATAGATTTAAACCGTTCAGAGTTTTGATATTTTCATTTTTCTCCTTTTCCCAATCTTTAACTTTTTGAATAAAGTTAGATTCTTTCTTTATTTTATACTGAATTTCAAGTTTTTTGTTTTGCCATTTTTGCGTATAGCTTGTAACATTTTTTTTGAGAAATAAAACAGAACTTTTAACTCCTGCTCCAGTAGCAGAAAATGCAGTTTGTGGCATACTTACAACAGCTACAACTCTGAATTTTTCATCAATTCCATCACGTATATATTGTAATGAACTATTTGTTAAAATACCATCTGGAATAACAATAGCTAAATATCCGTTTGGTTTTAAAAATTTATAGCACTGTTCTACAAACAAAATTTCGGTGCTTTGACTATCACGTGTGGTAATGATATTAGATTCTTTTACATCTAACCAATCAGGTGTTTTTTTTGCAAAGTCAAACATACCTAAATATGTTTTTTCGTTTTTACGGACAGTGCTTCCAAATGGCGGATTAGTAATTATACAATCGAAACTATTGAATTTAAAGCCTCTGTTTTTGGTTATTGATTCAATTGCACTTTCGTCTAATAATCCATCAGCTGTAATTACATTTGTATGACCATCATCATGGATAATCATATTCATCTTTGCAGCACGTGAAATCTGTTCGTTGATTTCAATTCCGTAAAGATTTTTTTCTGCAAAATCATGCCAAAACCTATAATGCTTTTGACTTTGCTTTATATCATTTTTATGATTCGGGTATATTGCATTAGCCTGTTCTCTAACTTTATTTAATGCATATAACAAGAAGCCCCCACTTCCGCATGAAGTATCTAAAACTCTAGATTCATTTGTTATTGGTAAAACATCAGTTGCAAATTTCACAATTTGTCTTGGTGTAAAATATTGTCCAAAATTACCTCTAAAGAAAGAATCCATAAAAGTTTCAAAAGCCCTCCCTTTTGCATCCAGATCTGTTTCGCCCAGGTTAATATCTTGTAAGTAGCCAACAACAGTTCTAATCTTTTCAGGAGTTAGTCTTATATTGTCTCTAAAAACTTCTGGATCTTTTGTTCTTCCTTCTTCATATAAAATAATGATACGTTCATAAAGTTCCTTATTTTCTTGTTGTCTCCTTTTAGATGCATCTGGATAGTCTTCTGCATCTTTAGTGATTATTTGGAAATCATAAGGTTTGCCAGAAAGTCTGTCTTTTCGCTCATCCCAAATTTTACAAAAAATAAGTTTATCTAATTCATCAAAAGCTTCTGAAGGATTAAGTTGTCCACCTGCCCAAAGAGCATCATGTGCTTGTTTAAAACGTCTTGTTAATTCACTTTGTTCGATTACTTGTAAATCAAAAAACTTTTGCTTGCCGGTTGCCGTTTTTAATGATTCAGCATCATAGACATATTTATAATTAGCCACTTTATTTACTCCAAATTGTGGAATATCTGGCTGTGTAACTCTTGTATGTTTATGTTTATCTACTTGAAAATATTCATCTTTTAGCCCACTTGTTACCCAAACATATTTAATTTCATTAGGCAATGCATATGCATAACTATATGCTTGCTCTACTGCTTGAAGAAATTCTTGTTCGCTAACTTCTTGTTTCTTACATTCTACAAGAATATGCGGGATAAGACAATCATCATCATTATAAACTATAATATCTGCTTCTTTTTTGCCTGATCCCATTGTAACAGGTACAAACATTTTAATCCGACTAGGGCTGTAGCCATAATCTATGATCAATTTTAAAAATGTTTCAGCTTGTACTTGTTCTTCGGGAAGACTATATTTTCGAGGACGATTATAATTAATATAATTAATAGATTGTCCATCTTTTGAAAAAGAAATAAGCTTTTTTAATATACCTTGGTCTATAAGACTCATATTTATAAATTTTATTTAAAAGAATGTAATTATTTTTGATAACAATAATTATTTTTGTAAAATTATATCGATTTCAATTTTAATTATCTTGTTGCATATCTCAATGTTTGAGATTTATTTTGATGTGATATGCGAATTTAAGATTTATATATTCTTCTACAAAACCATCTTAGAAAATAGATACTGTAATTATTACATGATATAAAATATCTAGTTGATTTAGTGGCATTAAAATAAAATTATCCAGGTTTATCTTTACAAAAATTATGTATGTTTGGGATAATGGACTTATTATCTTTTTGCTTATTGAATAATTAATTAAAAAAAATTGTGTAGCTAAATAATTATATAATGAATTTACGGAAAGATGTATTTCAAGCGATAGCAGATCATACAAGACAATCTATATTGATGTTGATGACTTCCTAACTCTTCAAACCATAAACTTATCTTAAAATCCTACTCCACAACTACTTATTATCAATATTTTTCATACATTCACGTGATTTTTATAAAAGCACATTGAAAGCTCGTGTTTACTACTATTTTCAATCAATACATTGAAAATAGATCAATTAATAGCAACAAAACAAGCATAGTTTTCAATTAAAAACACAATCATATATATGTTGAAAAATTTTAAAACCGTTCGTTTTTTACTTCTTCTTCCACTTACATTTTGTGTGTTCGGTTTTCGTCCTCCCAGCAATGAAGAAGAAAAGATGCAGATCATCATGGTCAATACAAAGAATATTTTGTCATATCTGCATTACAGCCCAAAACCGATTAACGATGCTTATTCAAAAGAAGTATATAAACAGTATTTTGAATCAATAGATCCTACAAAAACCTATTTCCTACAATCAGATATGGATGAGTTCCGTAAATATGAAACCAAGCTGGATGACTATCTGAATACCGGAGATTTGACTTTTTATAAACTGACAGTCGACAAATTGTATCAAAGAATAGATGAAATTGATAAAATGACCAAGGATATTTTCAGTAAGCCGATCAATCTGGAAGAAGATGAAATACTGACTTTGGAACCTAAACTGAAAAATGCACCGGCCAACAAACAACAACAGTATAATGAATGGAGGAAATATGTGAAATACAATATTCTGCAGGAAATAGAATCCATAAACAGGAAAAGCGAAGAAAAAAAGAAGGAGGATGCTAATAATAAAGAAAACAGCAGTAAGCCCGAAGTACTGAGCCAGGATGAAAAGGTAAAAAAAGCGACAGAAAATGTTAAAGATCTTCTGGAAGAAAAGTTTATCCGATTCAAGAAAAGAAAAAAAATGGATTGGTTTACGGTATATATGAATGCCTATACTCATATTTTTGATCCGCATACCAATTATTATTCACCGCAGGACAAAGAGGATTTTGATACGGACTTCAAAGGAAAAATAATCGGAATAGGTGCAGTAATCCAGGAAAAGAAAGGAAACCTCTTTATCGGTACATTATCCATTGGAGCTCCGGCATGGAAGACCAAACAGCTTACTGAGGGTGATAAAATTTTAAAAATAAAATCTAACCCCAATACTGATCCTGTAAATGTTGCTGATATGCTTTCCAGCGAAGCCATACGATTAATCAAAGGTGAAAAAGGATCTCCAATTACTTTAACGGTAGAAAAAAAAGACGGCTGCATTCAGGAAGTAACAATAATCCGTGAAGAAATAACTCTTGAAGATACTTTTGCTAAAAGTATTATCGTAAATGCATCCGATAAAAAATACGGACTGATCAATTTACCAAAATTTAATGCTGATTTTGAAGATAAAGACGGCAGAAATGCATCTGACGATATTAAAAAAGAAATCATCAAACTTAAGGAGCAAAATATCCAGGGAATTGTTCTTGATCTTAGAGGTAACTCCGGAGGGTCTTTAACGGAAGTTGGAGATATTATGGGTCTTTTCATGGATGCAGGTCCTTATGTGCAGGTGAAGGATGGAAATGGAAAGATTACCACTTTAAAAAATAAAAATGAAACTCCCATCTGGAAAGGTCCACTTGTGATTCTACAAAATGAATTATCTGCTTCTGCGGCAGAAATTTTATCCGGCGTAATGCAGGATTATGGAAGAGCAGTTATCATGGGGTCTCCTGCATCATATGGAAAAGGAACCGTGCAGGTATTTGTAGATTTGAACAGGTTTCTCAATACTCAGGAAGACTTTGGTTCCATAAAACTAACCATTCAGAAATATTATAGAATCACCGGAGAATCTACACAGAGAAAAGGAGTAAGCTCAGATATCCAGATGAAAGATGTCTTTTCTTACGCAGACATAGGTGAAAAATATGATGACTATGCACTAGCTTGGGATAAAATACCGGGAACAAGCTTCAATAAACGAAACTTTCTCAATATTCAGGCTTTGCAGAAAGTAGGTGCAGAGAGAATTGCTAAAAACGATAATTATAAATTATTACTTGAATATGCCCAATGGAAAGAAAATCTGGGTAAAGAAAAAACAGTGCCCCTGAGCATGCAAAAATACAGCGATCTGATGAAGGAGAGAAAAACTCAGGATGATAAATTCAAAGTTTTGAAAACATTAGAAAGCGGTCTTAAATTCACCATGTATCCCAAGGATATAGAAAGAGAGAAAATTGATGCTGCATTCAAAAATAAATCGGAAGTGTGGGTTAAAAATCTGAAAAAAGATCTCTACCTGCAGGAAGCCATACATATAGTTGAAGATCTGGAAGTAAGATCATAGGCGTACTTCTTTATTCAAAATTTAAAATTACAAAGCTCAAAAGTGTATTTCCTTACATTTTTGAGCTTTTTTTTATTAAAATCAAAAATTTTACATAAAATATTTGCGTAGCTAAATAACTACACATATATTTATAGTCAAATAACTACACGATGAATTTAAGAAGAGATGTATTTCAGGCGATAGCAGATCCTACAAGACGATCTATATTGATGTTGGTGGCGGCACAGTCTATGACAGCGGGAGCCATTGCCTCCAATTTTGATACGGCGAGACCTACCGTTTCAAAGCATCTCCAGATCCTTACCGAATGTGAACTGCTGAGATCTGAACAAAACGGCAGAGAAGTAATCTATCACCTTAATCCTAATAAAATGAAAGAAATAGCCGATTTTATAGAACCATTCCGCAAAATGTGGGACGAAAAGTTCAACAAGCTGGAAAGTGTGATGAAAGCATATCAGAACTTGAAAAAAGAGTAAAAAGAGATAAAAGATGAT
This sequence comes from Chryseobacterium sp. KBW03, assembly GCF_003852415.1. NCBI lineage: Bacteria > Pseudomonadati > Bacteroidota > Flavobacteriia > Flavobacteriales > Weeksellaceae > Chryseobacterium > Chryseobacterium sp. KBW03. The sequence goes on from NZ_QAJO01000003.1 coordinate 627,404, forward strand.
GGACGAATAGATAATAGACCTCAAATAGTATCTGCTTTCTCCCACTCTAATACTCTCCAACCCTCTCACCCAAGAAACCCTCAAACTCAAAATATGGAACTCAAAACAAAAATCCAAGCAGAAGACGGCAAACAGGAAATTTTCATCATCAGAGAATTTGATCTTCCCGTAGAACTCCTTTTCAAAGCCTATACAGAAGCAGAACTTTTCGAGCAATGGATGGGAACCAAAGTCACCAAATTCGAAAACAAGCAACACGGAAGTTACCGTTTCGAAACGTCAAATCCTCAGGGCGATGTGGTTTTCAGTGCCAATGGAACCATTCATGACATTGTTCAGAATGAGAAAATCATAAGAACTTTCCAGATGGAAAATACTCCTTTTCCGGCTCAGATTGAGTTTTTAGAATTTGAAAAGTTAACGGATACAACGAGTAAAATTACCATTCAAACCGTATATAAATCGGTAGATTTCAGAGACCAGCATCTCAAAATGCCTTTTGCACAGGGTATTAATATGGCGCATAATCGTTTACAGGAAATGATAGGCGGCAGGTAGCAGATAGTAGGTTTCAGGTTGTCGATCATAGAGACAATTTCATTCCAAAAACCCAATACTCTCCCACTCTAATACCCTCAAACTCTCTCACTATAATACTCAAGAAACCCTCAAACATAAAACACATGAATCCAAAAGTTAATTTTTTCTTTAATGACGCCAAACAATGGCAAAAAGAATTTGAAAAATTAAGAACAATTGCCTTAAGCACTGAGCTTGCAGAAGACTTAAAATGGGGATGCCCCTGTTATACCTATGAAGGGAAAAATATTTTCCTGATCCACGGTTTTAAAGAATATTGTGCAATTCTCTTCTTTAAAGGTGCTTTGATGAAAGATCCTGATCAGATTTTGATTCAGCAATCTGAAAATGTACAGGCTGCAAGACAGGTTCGTTTTACCGATGTAGAGCAAATCAATGATCTGGAGGAAGTCCTTCGATCTTATATGTTTCAAGCTGTTGAAATTGAAGAATCAGGCGCAAAGGTTGAAATGAAGAAAACAAAAGAATTTGAAATGGCTGAAGAGTTTCAAAGTAAACTGGATCAGAATCCGGCACTGCAGGAAGCTTTCAAAGCATTAACTCCAGGAAGACAAAGAGCCTATCTACTCCATTTTTCCTCCGCAAAACAGTCCAAAACCCGTGAAGCCCGCATTGAAAAATGCATTCCACAAATAATGGACGGAATAGGATTAAACGACTAACTATAAAAAAACAGATCATGAACACACCTCAACAATCACAAAAAAGAACGAAGATTATTTACTGGATATTTACCCTATGGATGGCTCTGGGAATGGTTTCCACCGCAATTGTCCAACTGATGAAAAATAAAGATGAATTGCTCAATTTTACCAATCTCGGCTATCCTTCTTATCTGATGACCATCATTGGAATATGGAAAATCCTGGGCGTTATTGCCATACTTATTCCTAAGCGACCCCTATTGAAAGAATGGGCCTATGCCGGCTTTTTCTTCGTTATGTCAGGAGCTGTAATTTCCCATCTGATTGTGGGTGACCCAGCAGGAAGAACTCTTCCCGCAGTGTTATTATTTGTGCTGGTTCTTATTTCCTGGTATTTCAGACCTGCAGACAGAAAAATCACTATTATTGATTAGTATATTTCAAAGATAAAGAGTAAGCAATTTTATCGAAGATAAAATCCTTGCGCCCTAAACAAAACCTCATCAGCAAAACTTGCGCCTTTGCGATTTCCAACAACACAACACAACACAACACAACAAACTGTAAAACAAAATTTGATATGAAAAAGAAACTAACCAAGGAACAAATCAACGAACTTTTAAAAACACTAAAAGCCCGTTTTGAAAAAAACATGAACCGTCATAAAGACCTGAAATGGGAGAAAATCCAGCAAAAACTGGAAGCCAGCCCTGAAAAACTATGGTCTTTAAACGAAATGGAAACCACAGAAGGTGAACCCGACGTTGTAGATTACAATAAAAAAACAGACGAATACTCCTTCATTGACTGTTCACCAGAAAGCCCAAAACGCAGGAGTCTCTGCTATGATTATCAAGCCTGGGATTCCAGAAAAGCCAACAAACCTGAAAGCAATGTCATTGATACCGCTTCTGAAATGGGCATCGAACTTTTGACAGAAGAACAATACCGCCACCTTCAGGAACTGGGAAAATTTGATCTTAAAACATCAAGCTGGATAAAAACACCTACCCATATCAGAGAACTGGGAGGCGCCCTTTTCTGTGACAGAAGATACAACACCGTATTCACGTATCACAATGGCGCAGATTCTTATTATGCGGCGAGAGGCTTTAGAGGAAGTTTGAGAGTGTAGATTTGGGCTTGAGAGTATTAGAGTGTGCAAAAAATCAAAGATTTAAAAAAACTTAGGTGTACTTCATATACACAAAGCAGGGAACTTAAAATAACTAAAGTGTTAAAAATCTTTTGGGACTTTTATCGTTAAAATAGAATCTAAACATTGTAATTTTAAAACACTTTAGTACACTTTAGAAAGTGTAATATTGTCCTGCATAAATAAGGTCACTTTAGAAGAAAATCAAAGATTTTTAAAAGCTTAGGTGTACTTCATATACACAAAGCAGGGAACTTAAAATAACTAAAGTGTTAAAAATCTTTTGTGACTTTTGTGGTTAAAAAATCCCTCTCATTTCCAGTAAAATTAGAAACCTTTCAGCCAGGGAGATTCCACACTCCAGAATATGATTTTCACACCAAGATAATTTTCTGCGTACTCTACAAATTCTTCTTTGGTAAAAGGTTTTTTAGTTTTAGGGTTTTTATAAGTAAGAGTCGGCTCCTGAACAGCCATAGCAACTAAAGGCAGCTTTCCTTTGTATTGATTAAAAAAGGGATAAGAGTTTTTCATCTGCGCTTTTTTATTCGGAACAATATCAGGCCCTCCCAGCCCTATATTATTTTTATATGCAAAATCAAACAGTCTGGACATATACTGATGATCATTATCCCACTCACAAGGAAAAAAATTAACATATTGCAAGACGTAAGAATCATGGAAAACACTTCTCGTAAACTTTAGATTTTCCAATTCTGCCTGAAAATAACGATCACAGCTAAAACCTGTTTTATCTGCTTTCATTTCTATATCTATTGATGTTTCCGGAAGATTAATCCCCTGAATCTTTCCGTCAAATTTCTTTGCCAACTCTCCTATCAACTTCTGAAATCTTTCACGGACAGCGGGATTCCATTGCTGAGTCACCCAACCGCTTCCAACAGGTTTATTCTCACCCGGATTATCATATTGAGGAACCAATCCTCCCGCATACTCTTTATCATTCAAAACATAATCAGGAATATATCTTGCCTGTGGCTCAAAAAACCGGTCCTGAAGCTGGATAAATAGTTTTCTATTTAAGGAAGTTAAATAATCCAGATCTTTTTCAATAACAGAAAAATCATACACATCTTTTGATGTTTCCAAAGCCCTCCAGTTATAAACAATCTGTACTCCGCCAATATCTTTCCTCATAATCATCTTTTCAATATCATGAAGGTCTCCCGACGAAGTATAAATGTAATTTTGAGGAGCCTGCGCCGTCACAAATTGTAAACCTAAAATAAGTAATCCCAGCCCTAGCACTTTAGTCATCTTTTTCATTAAAATCAATTTTAAAAGGTAAATCATTTTTCATGCCTAAAAGCATTTATCATTTTTAAGATAATTGAAAATTATTCTTATTTATCAACAATATTCTTTAATATATAAATAGTATTGTTATTTTTGGAAGGTAAAAATTTGATTTTAACAATTAAGGATATGAAAAAATTAATCTTATTGGGCGCTGTATCAGCTTTTTTAATCAACTGTAATAAAAAAACTGAAACTCCGGCTCCCAAAGTAGAAGCAGACACCATTGCTGTTGCCGAGCCTGTAATAGATACTCTTGGACCAAAATCGTTCTGTTATATCGGTGCTACAGGAAAAGACAGTGTTTTTGTTTCTATTGATGACAACTTAGGAACAATCACCGGAAAATTATCTTATAAAAACAGTGAAAAAGACAGCTCAAAAGGAGATGTAACCGGTTTCAAATCCGGAGATACCCTGAAGCTGACTTATGAATTCACTTCTGAAGGCAAAAAAAGCAAAACAGATATTTACTTCCTTCAGAAAGACAATACGTTAACGGAAGGAATTGGTGATCATAAAGAGGAAGACGGGCAGTCCAAATATGCTGACGACAAAAAGGTAAGCTATAAAGACGGTCAAAAGCTGAGTACTGCAGATTGTAAAGCAGTCAACAAAGCTTTAAAATAATCCATTATAAACAAAAAACAGCCTTGAAATAAGGCTGTTTTATTTTATGCTAATTCTGTTCAATAATTTCAATAAAGCGATTGACAGCTTCATCTCCCGTACTCCATGAAGTAATAAGACGAATGGCCGAAAAATCTTCATCTATTTTTTTCCATACATAGAATTCAAAATTTTCAGATAATACCTCAATAAGGTGATTATTCAGGATAGGAAAAATCTGGTTGGTATACGTATCAGAAAGAAATGCAGCTCCTTTTTTCTGCAAAGCATTTTTAATCTTCATCGCCTGCTGATTGGCATGTCTTGCCAGATCAAAATACAGATCATCTTTCATCAGTTCCAAAAACTGAATTCCCAACAGTCTTCCTTTTGCCAGCAATGCTCCTTTCTGTTTGATATTAAAAGCAAAATCTTCCTGAAGAACAGGATTATTAATCACGATTGCCTCTCCTATTAAAGCACCGTTTTTGGTTCCTCCAAGATAGAAAATATCGGTCAGAGCAGCTACTTTTTCCAGGGTAAGATCGCTGATTTCCGCAGTCAGACCATGCCCCAGCCTTGCTCCATCCATAAACAGATACAATTTGTTCTGCTTACAAAATGCCGAAAGCTCTTCCAGTTCTTTCGCCTGATAGATTGTTCCCAGCTCTGTAGAATTTGAAATATACACCAGCTTAGGCATTACCTGATGCGGTACATTACTATGTCCCTCTAAAACCGGGATAATATCTGATGGTCTTATTTTCCCGTCTGCTGTTTCAATACTCAGTACTTTATGACCTGTAGCTTCAATAGCTCCGGTCTCATTATTCAGAATATGTCCGGGAGCGGCAGAAATCACACACTGATAAGGTTTTAAGATCGCAGAAATAACTATTAAGTTGGCCTGCGTTCCGCCTGAAACTAAAAAAACTTCCGAATCCGGGTTGTTGATTTTTTCTTTAATTAATGTTTTAGCTCTTAATGAATACTCATCTTCTCCATAGCCAGCCTGCTGTTCAAGATTACACTGTAAAAGGGCCTGTAAGATATTCGGGTGGCATCCTTCAGAATAATCGTTTTTGAATGAAAATTTCATAGAGTAAAATTAAAAAATAAAAGAAATCAGTCCTATGAAACGGCTAAATATTTTTAAAAATTCAATGCCTGTAAATATTAAGTTTATTTGACAACATCATTAGGCTGTCCAACCTGGAAACCTTTTTCGGGATTCATATATATTTTATATTTGTTTTTACATTTTTTTTCCAGTGGCTCAATAAAATAAGATATTCCGTTTTCCATATAAGCTCCTGTTAAATTGCCGGAGGCGATGGTTAAAGTAATAAGCTTTGTGCCATCTTCAGATTTTCCTTTAAAACTGTATATTTCATTTTTCCTCAATGCTTCGGATGTTCTGTCTGCCGTTATATATTTTGTTTCCTTACCATTGATATCATATAAGTTAAAAATAATCTCTTTTCCTCCTCCCTTATTCAGTTTATTTTCCTTTATAAATTTTTTAGGATTAAAATTAAATGTAAAGCTTCGGGATTGACCCGATACATTACAGAACAATGTAAAAAGCAGAAATAGTATTATGTTTTTCATCTGAATGGTATTGTATTGATACTTATACAAATTCTATACAAAAAAGGAGCTATATGATATAGCTCCTTTTAAATATATAGTATCGATTATTTTTTGATAACTTTTGATTGATGAATCAGTGTTTTATTATTCAATAATTTTAACATATAAACACCTGTTTCAAATTTAGTAAAGTTGATTACTGAATTATTCAGCGTATTACTCTCCATTAATCTTCCTGAGATATCATAAATTTCATAATGAGTAATCTTCTCGTCACTGTATACCTGAAGAAAATCTTTTACCGGATTCGGAACCAGACCAATAGTCTTTTTGGAAAGCTCTTTGGTACTTAGTACAGAAGTAATATTTAAAGTAATATTGTTTCTGCTTAATTGGTAACAGACTTTTGCCTGATTAAGTTCCGCAATAGTCTTATTAAGTAAAGCACTTTCTGCTCCGGTAAACGAAATACCCTGTACTGTATATGTTCCTACTGGTAAAGTCGTAAAGTTACCTGTTGAACTTGTAGCAATGATTGTATTGGTTGTCGTATTAATAGCTGCATAAGTAAAACTAACACCTGCAGGTAGACTTACAGTATCATAGAATTGTCCAGGTCCATTAATGCTAACCACAACACTTGATCCTGCAGGAGTACTGCTCAGATTTCTTGAAGTCATGAAATACTCTATACCCTTTTCCAGATTGACAGTGAATGTTCTGTAATAGGTAAAGCTGGTTCCTGTTCCGGAATACACAGCATTTGAAGTAAGGAAATTAGCTGTTCCTGTCTGAGTTCCTTTATATAAAGTAATAGCTACACCACTTGGAGAAGGATAACTTAATGTATAGCTTCCTGTTTCTGTTGCTTTGAATTTTAAAGTCAGCATACTTGAGCTTGCATTAAGCAGATAAGGAGCTGTTTGTGTCTGATTAAATATATACCAGCTATTGGCTGTCATATTCGCAGCATCGAAAGTCAATGTTTTAGAATTATACGTATCATTCGATGGGGTTTGTGGTACCAGATTAAGATTAGATTGTGCACTTCCCTGTATTGCTGTTACCACTTTCGGATTGTCTACCATAATGGTTTGGAAAGCATTACAGTTTGAGCTGATAATAAAATTAGTATCGGAAACATCGAAAAATTCTGCATAATCATTGATCACTGCAGTCACCTTAATTCTTGCTTTACTTGTATAAGGAACAAATGGCAAAGTCACAGCAGCGGTTCCATTATTAGGAACATTGGAAGCAAGTACATAAGGGAAAGTATCTCCTCCGTCCGTAGAAAGAAGGACATTTACAGTATTCTTTAGAACGTTGGTCTGGTTTACATCCCATGTTACATTGATGTTTGTTTCAGCATTCACCGTTACATTTGAATTAGGATAGGTTACCGCTAAAGGTCCTTGGTTCGTTACCGTCACTACCACCTGATCAGAATCTGCCCCACCAGAAATCACACTGTTATCTCTTACAGTAAATCTCATTTTCATTGTTCTTGCTACCAAAGGAAGCGCTTCTGCTTCATTAACAGGAGGATTATTCTGGTTATTCAGAACAAATTTCATTTTTGGAAAATATCGTTCTGTAGTCGTTGTACTCTGCTCAGATCTGAACAATGGAGCTGTAGTACTGTTTACTGCAGAATATCCGCCACTTCCGTTAATAGTACTTCCAAAAGCTCCTTTATCATTAGCCGTAGCAACGTCTACCTGATCCCAGGTATAGGAAAGGTTTGTATCTTCGGCATCACTAGCTATTCCTTTCAGTTTAAAAGGAGTATTTTTTGGAATGCTTATAGCTGTATTCCCTGGATTGGCAGAAGGGGGTGTATTATTTACCGCCACAGAGGTATAGCAGGTAGAAGATACGGCAAGTGTATTTAAAATCTGATCAATACTTTTAGCATGGAAATAATTCAAACCGTTATTTCCTGTGTTCGTTTGATCATTAGGAGTGGTACAGTTATTTTTATAAGCCATTATAGTAGATCCTGACCCCGGCTCTGTAGCTGCTGCAGAGTTCCATCCGGAAGTACAGAATGTAGGGCTTGAAGGAGTTCCTCCTATCGCATTATAGGTATGTCCGGCTCCAAACTGATGCCCCATTTCATGAACGATCAGATTAGCAGATAACGATTTTGGCATAGAAAGCGTCCACTGGCTCCAGGCTCTCGCTTTAAGAGATGCAGTACACGGACGAGGCCCTGCCTGCCCCTGAGCACTTCCTCCCGCTCCCGGCATAATATTAAAGGTATGACCAATGTCGTAATCTGCGTATGGCAGCGTTCCGTTCGTATTCATAATGTCAAACCCGGATTGTGAATTGGCCGCGGAAGCAAAAGATGGATCTATTGTAAAAGGATCTGTTGCTCCATCAGTAAAAATCAGGGTTTTATTGGTTGTTTTATCAATTAATGTAAAAGAAATGGATAATTCTGATTCATATATTTGATTGATCAGGTTCATCATAGCGACCAATTCTCCAAGAGCAGCATCCTGATTTCCTAAAGCAGTTGTAAATTCACCTGTCGTTGCCACTGCCATTCTGAAAGTTTTCAATGAGCTTCCATAAGGAAATCCTGTCGCCGACTTCTGAACGTTCAGCCCTTTGGCTACAGCCTCCAGACTTTCTTTAAAGTCATTTTCATCAGTTCCGCATGTAAATTTCTCACCAAACATTTCAAAAGAATTATAAATACGGTATTCTCCTTTTTTAGTTTTATAAGGTTCAATGATATAATATCCTGTACCGGATTTAACCATTGCAGAGATCTCATTTCCAACCAGGGTAAGTTTTATCTTATCTTTTCTGTCCTTTGAATATCCGTCAAAAGTAACAATATGATCAAGCTTCCTGTTTAAAAGATTATTTTCAGATAGAATAAATTCTTTTTTAGTACCATCAATAAGTGTTAAAACAATTGATTGGTTATTAATCTTTCCAGAATTTTTTCTATTAGTACTCACACTTCTTTTAAAATCATCAATATTAAGTTTAAAGGTTGTTCCGGGAAGATCATCACTATTTGACACAATGGGGTTCAATATCTGCGCATTCATAAAAAAAGATGCACAGATTGAAAGAAAAATAATTTTTAATTTCATTGCTATAATTTTTGAAAGTTAAGATAAGTAATTAAGCAATAAATACTATAAAAATAAAAAACATACACTTTAATTAAAAATACTATTAAAAAAATATAAATATTTTCAACTATTTAAAATAACATTCATTAAAAACAGAATAAATAAAAATATTAAAAACCTATAAACTTATGGGTAACATCCTTATTTATAACCAATTTTAATTTTATTCATGTTAATTTACTCATAATCCTATTTTTTTATTAAAATTTTTCCTGATCATTTTGATTCATAAGCACAATAGGTTTAATATTATTTTGTTAGTTTTGTACTGAAAATCATCTAACATTTTGAAAACAACCCTAACAGAGGAAAATTACCTGAAAGCTTTGTTTCACTTAGTTGACAATGAAGGAAAGGTTACGATTAATGAGCTCAGCAAATTTTTAAATGTAAAAATGCCGAGTGTCAATAACATGATGAAGAAATTTGCAGAAAAGAAGTGGGTCATTTATGAAACCTACAAACCTTTAATCGTTACGGAGAACGGAAAACGGGAGGCAGCTCTTGTCGTTCGTAAGCACAGACTTACTGAAATGTTCCTGGTTAAGAAAATGAATTTTGGCTGGGAAAACGTTCATGAGATTGCAGAACAGCTAGAACACGTACATTCTCAAATCTTCTTTGATAAAATGGATGAAATATTAGATTATCCTAAATTTGATCCTCATGGAGAGCCTATTCCTGATAAAGACGGAAACATAATTTCACAGGATCTTCAGAGACTAAGCAGCTGCGAAGCTGGTGAAAATGTAACTTTTGCTTCAGTTACTCTTTCTGATGATGCTTTCCTGACTTACCTTAATGACAGGAAACTACTGCTCAACACCAAAGTAAAGATCATTAAAATTGAAAGTTTTGATAAATCAATGGCTATAGAAATTGATGGTAAAACAGAAATTTTAAGCAAAAAAGCCACTGAAAAAATATTGGTTAAAAAGTAATCGATTGCAATGACATTATATAAAAAAGGTGACCGCAAAAAACTTCGGTCACCTTTTTTATATTCTCTATTTAGAAAGGAACAATAAGCTTTAAAGAGATATTTCTTCCCATGTTATAAATATTTCCCAAATATTTTAGCCGGCTAAGATGTGACTGATAAGCACGGTCAAATACATTATTTACCTGAAGCTGTAAGACGGCAGAATGGTTTTCAGAATAATGAAGTTCAACGGATGTCCCAATATTAAATAAAGTATAATCATTCGTTGCAGTTTCTGTATTATCCAATCCCAAATATCTGTTCTGCATTCCTGAGAACTCCACTTCTGCTGTGGGAGTAATTGATGAAACTAGTTTTGAACTCACAGGTATTTTCTGGGATAGACTCCCGGACAACTTTAGCGGAGAAATCAAAGGAAGGTATTCTCCCTGGGTTTCTTTATTTTTAAATTTTTCATCGCGGTTGAACCCGTAAATAAGGGATAAACTGGTTTCAAAATTAAATCCTTTCCATTTTTCGGGGTGTAATGACAGCCATGCTTCCATTCCATAAAGCTGAGCAGAAGCCTGCTGGTATTGATAGGTTTTATTCCCCTGTGTATCTACGAGAGGGTTTCCCTGCGCATCTACAAGTAATGACAAATAAATATAATTCTGAATATTATTGTTGAACCAGCTTACATCTGCCGAGAAATCTTTGAAACGTGTACTGATTCCAAGATCTTCCTGCAATGAAAACTCAGGGTTGAAATCCCTGTTGCCTTTATAAATAATATGAGCTCCGGGATCCAATCCATTCGAACCAATCTCCGTAATATTGGGTGCTCTGTAGCTTCTTCCTACATTAGCTTTTAAACTGATCTGTTTTGTCAATTGGAAAGCTGATCCTATGCTGGCTGATAAACCTCCGAACGTTTTGTTATAGGAGGCAAATCCAAGTCTGGTATTGGAAGATGCCTGGGCAGCTTGCTCTTCAAACTGGGTTATCGGGTTAGTCTGGATGTAGAAATTATCCCAACTGATGTTTCGGATATCATAACGTGCTCCTCCACTGATGTTGAGTCTTTTATATTTCCATTTGATATACGTGTAAAGACCTCCTTCCTTCAAGTCGTAATCGGGAATGGGAAAATCTGTGGCTGATTTATTTTTATTATTTTGAATCATTCCGTTAGCACCTGCAGAGATTTCAATGGATGAAAACTTGGGAAAATTATAACGGACCCCATAGTTTAGGGTATTAAGCCGTACATACATTCCTGGCTGTGAGGGTACAGTTGGATGATTGTATTCTCTACGAATATTCTGTTGTAAGGCAAAATGAACATCCAGATCTCCTTTTCCAATCTGCTGACTGTGCTGCGCATAGAGTCTATAATGCTGAATTCTCTGATGCAAAGGAGAAAGAGTGTATGAATTAAGATCTTTCTCTGAAACAACAGGTCTTTTTTCTGCATCGTCATCATCGCCTTCTCCAGTCTGATAGGTAAATTTTCCGGTGCGCGGATCACGGCTACCATCCGGTATTCCCTGTAGATTGTCGTATAATGTGAAATTAATTTTTGAAAAACTATTGCTTGTTTTGCGCCCTAAAAGGAAAGAAAAGTTCTTTTCTTCAAAATTGGTGTTATATACTCTGCCATCTATAGCATTTCTGTAATTCTTTGCCATTCTGTAAGAAGCATTTAACGAAGCTATAAAAGAGTTCTTTTTGTAGCCCAATAACATCCCGTTTCCAATAAGGTTATTATTTCCCTGATATTCACCGATTATTTTCCCATGCACAAGACCATCATTCTGAACAGGCATATAAGGAAAAAGACTTACTACTCCAGCCAATGCATCAGAGCCAAACATTAAACTGGCTGGCCCTTTTATTACTTCTGCATGATCAATGATATACGGAGCGACTTCTATACCATGTTCATCTCCCCACTGCTGGCCTTCCTGACGTATACCATCATAAAGAGTCAACACCCTGTTATAACCTAATCCTCTGATAAAAGGCTTTGAAATATTCGGGCCTGTTTCTACAACGCTTAATCCCGGAGCAGATTTCACCAATGAACTGATTATATTTGTAGCGACAGCCCTTTCAATCTGTTTGGAAGAAATACTGAGGATTGCAACAGGATTTTCTTTAATTAAAGTCTCTTTTGAAACTCCTGTTATTGTTATTTCATCAATTCTGCTGCTGCTTCGAGCGAGAAAGATATCAGGAATCACCGTTGTTTTTTGTTCAACATAAATTTTTTGCTCAACGTCTTCATATCCTTTAGCTTTCACCAAAAGTCTATAATTTCCAGAAGTAAGATTTTTGATTTTATAATCACCATTTTTATTGACCGTTGTTTTTGTCAAAGTCTCTTTGAGTATTACTTCAGCTTCCGGACTGGCTCCATTTTCAAAAAGTATCTTACCCACAACTTCTTTATCCTGAGCATTCATCATCGAAATAATAAAAATAAGGAATACTGACAGCATTAATTTTAATTTCATATACATTAAGATTTTTATTAAGGTCTTTTAAACTTTGAAAAATGGTTATTAATAAAAATCAAATGTAATGAAAAAAACAACTATCGCAACAAAGTTGCGTTATTAATTTAAATTTATTTCTGCCTTTTCGATAATTGTTAAAAAACGGTTAAACTCTCCTTCATAAAATGATTGACAATTTAATTTTATTAGGTTTGTACAACTTTCTATAGCCATTGTCTTTTCTGACAAATACAAACATTTAATTAGTACTTAAAAAAATTATGAAAAAAAGCATTCCGTTTTTTATTATTTCGATGTTGTTAAGCCCTTTTGCAAATGCTCAGGTAAGAGACTTTGTCATTGAGCCCCAGATTAAACCCAACTTCTATATTTACAAAACTTTTGGCGTATTCGGAGGGAAGGAATATTCTACCAATGCAGTATACCTTGTTACTAAAAAAGGAGTCGTTTTATTTGACGTTCCATGGCAGAAAACCCAGTACCAGAGCCTGCTGGACACCATCCAAAAGCGCCATAACCTTCCTGTCATTGCAGTATTTGCCACTCATTCTCACGAAGACAGAGCCGGAGATTTAAGCTTTTATAATAAAAAAGGAATTAAAACCTATGCTACAGCAAAAACCAATGAACTGCTAAAGAAAGATGGAAAAGCTACATCTACAGAGCTTATCAAAACCGGAAAACCTTACCGTATTGGCGGAGAAGAATTTACCGTAGATTTTCTTGGTGAAGGGCATACTGCTGACAATGTAGTGGTATGGTTCCCCAAATATAAAATATTAGATGGCGGATGTCTTGTAAAAAGCAAAGCAGCAGTAGATCTGGGCTATACCGGAGAAGCTAACGTTGCGCAATGGCCAAAAACGATGGAGAAACTGAAGTCTAAGTATTCCCAGGCGACCCTGGTTATTCCGGGACATGATGAATGGAAAGGCGGCGGGCATGTAGAACATACTCTTGATCTTCTGAACAAAAAATAAAATTGAAAAGCCCCGGCATCTGCCGGGGCTTTTTATAATCATTTAAGACGCTATTTTTAACGATGAATATTTTCCAAAAGCCGGGATACTTTTTCAATTTCGTCCATGGTATTGAAATAATGAGGCGATAAGCGGATCGCCTGATCTACATTTTTTGATGTAAAATCAATTAATGCATTGCTTTTATTACTGACCGTGAAAAATACATTATTTTCCTTCAACACTTTATGAATTTGTTCAATCTTATTATCCTGTTGACAAAAAGTAACAATACTTCCTAATCTATTTCCTTTATCCAAAATCCTGAAACCGCTATTCTGCAGGTTCATTCTCAACTTTCCGGCCAGTTCACGGTTGTAATTTTGGATATGCATCATTCCAATTGTGTTGGCGTACTTCAAAGCCTCTTTAAATCCAAGCCATGCAGCATTAGGTCTTTCAAAAAGTTCAAATCTTTTGGCGGTGTCGTCTAACTGGTAGTTGTCAAATGCTGTCCAGACGGCTCCATTATTATCCAGAAACAAGGGAGCTAAATCACTCTTTAAGACTCTTTCTGAAACATATAAAAATCCTGTTCCTCTTGGTCCTCTCATAAACTTTCTTCCTGTTGCGGTTAAGAAATCACAGTTGATTTCCGCCACATCCACCACCATCTGACCTACAGACTGGCAGGCATCCACCAGATAAAGAATGTTATATTGCCTGCAAAGTTTTCCTACACCTTCTACATTTTGAATCAAACCGGAATTGGTAGGAATATGCGTTACTGCAATTAACTTTGGGTTGTGTTTCTTAATCAGTCTTTCCATATCTTCAAGATCCAGCTCATGATCCGGAAGATTGGCAACTCTGACAATGTCAATATGATATCTTTTCTGTAAAGAAATAAAAGCAATCTGATTGGAGACATAATCGTCATTGGTTGTAATGATAGAGTCACCATCTTTAAAATTGATACTGGACAAAGCTTTCGAGTAACCGTCCGTAGAACTGCTCATGAAAGCGATATTGAAAGGTTTGGCATTGATCAGTTTTGCAGCTTCTTCATAAAACTGATTGATCTGTTCCGACTTTCTATCGGCTGCGGTATAGCCTCCAACCTGTTGTTCTTCATACAAATAGTTCACAATGGTGTCTACCACAATTTTAGGCATTAATGAAGATCCTGCACTGTTTAAGAATATCTTATCCGAACACCCTGGGGTATCTTGTCTTATTAAATCTAAATTCATTTCTATAAATCTGTAAAAGCAAATGTGCTTTAAATCTTGTTTGTTACTATTAATAAGAAATCCCGAATTTTCATCCGGGACTTGTATTTATTTCAATGCTATTAATCTAAAACACTCCAACCTCTTTTTGGATTCGTGTTCGTTGAAACTTCCTGCTCGTTAACGATAATATTTTCTTTTCTCTGACCGATGTAATCAAGTTCGCTCAATTTAGAGAAAATCGTTTCAAGGCTTCTCAACATCTGTTGAATGTAAAGCAATGGTTCACCACAGTTATGATGATCATAATTGGTCTCTGCAACAATAGAAAGCTGGTTCAATAAAGTATGAGGAGCAATTTCACTCCACTCCAGGCTATAGTTCAGCATTTCTTCCAGTTCAGCCGGAATAAGAAGCTGTGTTGAGTTGTATAAATGAAGCGCCAGTCTCGCAAAAGACTCAATCAAAAATACAGGCGGCTGCCAAGGAGTAACATTCCTGAACTGAAAATACATATCTCCAAAGGTATTTACCATGGTAGTACACAAGAACTTAACGTTTTGTGCCAGCGCTGTATTCTGGTTTTTATGAGATGCTTTCTGAATAATTTTAAAAGCATACTGCTGAAGATTTCCTATAGATTTTGCAAAGTTGCTGTAATACTCTACTAAAGCCGGATGGCTCTGAACGGAAGCACAAGGCGGAATAAAGTTGGAATCTACCTGGGCAATATTCCCTTTTAAATCTACTTTACCGATGATAAGATAATTTCCTCCTGAGTAGCTGCTGTTCAAAGAAGTGACAGGTAAAAGTTCAATATGATGGTTTGGCTGTGCACTTGGGTGACGCGGCGGAATTTCTTCAGGATCAATATCCCCAAAAGGTACTTTATCAAAAGGGTTTACAGAGATTAAAATATAATATTCACCGTCTGCCTGCTCTTCGTTCATGGATTTCGCCAATGATTTTACGCTGATCCTTCTGTCCGTCAGCTCAATACGGTATCCTGCCATGGTAACAGCGCTACAACGCTTAATGACCAGCTGTACATCGTTGGTTGCCGTATTGTGAACGTCAAAAATGGTACGGTCTGTAAATTCAGTGGAAATAGGCAGAAGCCCGTAGTTATATGTAGTAATTCCAAGGGAATTGGAATCTCTGATGGTATCAATTAAGAAATTATCCTGATCATTAAGGTGTCTCTGGGAAACTTTCATCCCATCCACCCAATTGATTGCAAAATGTTTAATAGGTTGTATCATGTTAATACTTTTTAAATTTTGTGTTTATGATTTTTTTGCGACTCCCTCCTCTTCATGCTGAATAACTCTCTTACAAATTACCACTTCATTTTCAGAAATGCTGTTTGAAGTAATGTCGTGGTCGAAATCTATATATTTTCTGAAACTGAAAAATGATTTTTTAGTGTAAAAGATCCAGTAATAAGGCTCATTTCCTTCGTCAGAAAGATGAATAATAGATCCCGGATTTTTGTGGTTATAATCATCCACCACTCTGTAAAACCAATCTCCGAAAGTAACTCCAGTCGGAAGTGTTTTAGCTTTAATTCTGAAACGGTTGGTGTCTTCTAATTTTTTGCTTAGTTCAACATTCAATACCATTAATCTGTCAAAATCTGCCCCTTCGAAATCAGGCAGTTTCTGATCCGGAGAATACCTCCATGTTTTATAAATATCAAACGGAATACTGATAAACTGAATATAACAGTAATAAAATACCATCGGAACCACAAAGATCACCATACTTGTTGCTGCCATTACCGCATATCCCGTTCCTTTGCTCATCCAGTTAAAGATCAGAGTGAAAAGATATCCGCCCAAAGCAATACACGTCAAAGAAAGTATAGATTCGAACAAAATGCTCATTGAAAGAGATTCAATGTGTTTTTTGAAATATTTGTGTAATAAATTCACATGAATAATCCCAAAAATAAGGTAAATAACCTGTGCTATAAGATACCAGTACGGATTAAAAAGATTTCCGGCAAATCCAAATACGCCCGGGATCGCCAGACATAAACTGCACAGAAGTACGTATACAATAATCACTTTAATTTTGATCGCAGGTTTATTTCTCCTGATTACACCGAGTATAACCATCATAATAATTGCGATTAAAGGCATTAAGATATACCTTAGAAAAATACCTTTTACTGAAGAAATTTCCATTTTTTTCTTTTCGAATTTATACTTTGTTGGTAGCTGTAAATATAATAAAATAAATTAGAGGAAGGTAGAGTATCCAAGGCGGCTGGCGTTTCTTTCATCATCCTCAAGGCTGAATGAGTATTCCTCTTTTTCTGTGACAAAATTCTCTTCCACATCCACAGTTACCGGAAGAAAATAATCATATAATGCCTGAAGCACATTTCTGAACGGACTTCCCGGAATATACTTCTTCATATCTCCATAAGGAATAGGACCAATGTTTACCACCCAGTTTCGCTGCCCGTCCATATGCGGACCACTTGGGATATAGGTTACCCCTAATCTTGAATTGCCCAATAACATCGAATCATTATTTTTCTCAATCTGATCGATAATATTGGGTGAAAAACTTACTTTTACCGGTACCTGCAGAAAAGCAGTCATACATCTTTCAAACCATCTTTTATCTCCTCTGATCTGATGGAAAAAAGGTAAAATATGCATGAAGACATACGCACTCTGCTTATCCAGCATTTTTACCAGAGGCCAAAGCTCACTCACCGTTTCCAGTAAAGAATCTGTATTGCTTGCCATATCAAATTCAGACTCCTTAAGCAAAGCGCTGATCTCCGTAAAAAATACTTCCAGTTCAAAAGGACGGAAAAACTTACGGGCGTCATCTTCTACCCTTTTCTGTTTCCGGATTTCCCTTACCACAGTATCCACATTCTTTCTGGAAGCTCCAAGAGACGGCGGATGGAACAATCCTTCCGGAAGGTAGTCATAAATGCCTTCCCTGTAACTCTCTATGGTAAATACTTCTTCATCAAATCCTAGATAACTGCTTGAGATACTTTTTATATCTTTCAGGTAGGCACGGTCATTCACTCCGACACGCTCGATGAATATATTGCTTACCGCACGGTGGTACTTCAATAGGTTAACCGCCACAGCTTCAGCTTTAAAATCTGTCTGCAGCTTATTGTAATGCATATCTACAATATTATTCTCATACATAGTGTTTCCTCTGATTATGACTTGTAAAGATAATATATCTCATAAGTTTGAAAAAATATTTTTACAATAATTTTATCCTAAAAATAGTAATTTATTAACATTAGATAGAATAAATTCTAACAAATTCCGTAAAAATACGGTAAATACGAGATTTGCTTGTTTTTTAAAAATAAAATTCCTTGTTCAGGATCAGATGTTTATACTTCAATGTTTAAGCTGCATGGATATTTCAGATGCTTACTATCTTACTGTACTTCTTCTCTCTGCTCTTCCTTATCCTTATAGTATACATCAGTTTTTCTTTCTGTATTTTTCAAAAAACAACCTTTCAAACCTAGGGTAATTACCTCTTTTATTTAGATTAATTTTTATTAACACCATCTTATAGAATAAATTCAGGATAATGCGTGCTCATTCCGAAAGCGGGCCGTATCTTTGCAGACTGAAAATTGTTATTCAAAATGAAAAGTATTTATTCTAAAATTCTGATTTTAGCATTCATGGCCTCTTCACTTTATTCTTATGCGTGGGGATTAACGGGACACAGGGTTATCGCAGACATTGCAGAAAACCATCTTTCCCGCAAGGCGAGAAGAGAAATTAAAAAGATGATGGGAAGAGAACGTCTGGCTTACTGGGCAAACTGGCCGGATTTTATCAAATCTGATACAACAGGTGCATGGAAGCAGGCTTCATCGTGGCATTATGTAAACATTGATCCACAGACTGACTTTAAAGCTTTTGAACAAAACTTAAAAGCACAGGCAGGACCAAGCCTTTATACACAGGTAAACACACTGTCCAGCCAGATCAAAGACAAAAACACGTCTGAAAAAGACAGAAAAATTGCTTTGATCTTCCTTATCCATATTATGGGAGACCTCGCACAGCCTCTACACGTAGGAAGAGCGGAAGATTTGGGTGGAAACAAGATCAATGTTACCTATTTCGGGGAAAAAACCAATTTACACTCAGTTTGGGACGGAAAATTAGTAGATTCTCAAAAATACAGCTACACAGAATACTCTAAGCTTTTAGACATTAAATCTAAAGAAGAAGTAGCACAGATCCAGTCCGGGACATTAGAAGATTGGTTATATGATTCTCATAAAATCGCCAATAAAATCTATGCACAGACTCCTAACGATTCTAAACTATCTTACGACTATCAGTATAAGTTCAACGATATGATGGAAAGACAGCTTCTATACGGAGGATTGAGACTGGCAAAAGTTTTAAACGAGCTTTTTTAGTTGAAAATTATTTTAAAATAATATAAAATAAAACGGGACTTCGGTTTCGTTTTTTTTGTTTAAGATATGAGTTTTAAAGTCTGGTCATTATAAAAACTTGATGTCATCTATAACAAAGTATCCCGAATATTAATTCTTTTACCATTAAAAAACATATTAATATTCAATAAAAAAAGAGCATCAACACACTTATTATCAAACAATTAAAAAGCATTATAAAAACATTAACACATTTTATGGTGTACATTGTACAAAAAAGATTCTACCTCGTGTAACCTTTTTACCTTTTCATACGTATATATTATAGTAACTCTTTTTTTGAGGATAAAATAAATGAGACAATTAAAAATCACTAAGCAGGTTACCAACAGGGAAACTGCTTCATTAGACAAGTATTTGCAGGAAATTGGTAAAGTGGAACTGATCACTGCGGACGAAGAAGTAGAATTGGCACAAAAAATACGTGCTGGCGATAGAGCCGCACTGGAGAAATTAATCAAAGCCAACCTTCGTTTCGTAGTTTCTGTATCTAAGCAATACCAAAATCAAGGTCTTTCTTTACCCGATTTGATCAATGAAGGTAACTTAGGACTAATGAAAGCGGCAAAAAGGTACGATGAAACTAGAGGTTTCAAATTTATCTCTTATGCAGTATGGTGGATCCGTCAATCAATTTTACAGGCATTGGCTGAGCAGTCAAGAATTGTAAGACTACCATTGAACAAAATTGGTTCTATCAACAAAATCAATAAAGCATACGCTCACCTTGAGCAGGAAAATGAAAGACCACCTTCTCCGGAAGAATTGGCTGAAGTTCTTGACATGAGCGAGGAAGATATTAAAGAATCTATGAAAAACTCCGGAAGACACCTGTCTATGGATGCACCTTTGGTAGAAGGTGAAGATTCTAATCTTTATGATGTATTGCGTTCAGGAGAATCTCCAAGTCCAGATAAAGATCTGATGCTTGAATCTCTACAAATCGAGATCGAAAGAGCATTGAATACATTGACGCCAAGAGAGGCTGATTTAGTAAGATTATACTTCGGACTGAACGGAAAACACCCAATGACTTTAGAAGAAATTGGTGAAACTTTCGATCTTACAAGAGAGAGAGTTCGTCAGATCAAAGAAAAAGCAATTAAGAGACTAAAACACAATACCAGAAGCAAGATCCTTAAATCTTATCTAGGTAAATAATTTTAGCGTAAAAAATTTTATACGGAGTCTGTTTTCAGGCTCCGTTTTTTTATAAATATCCAGATAGTACTATTAAAATATTGTATAATGAAGTCATTAATGAAGCCAAAACCAGGTGATCTGTTTTATATTCCTACAATCAGTAAATCGAATGAAAATGGATTTGTTATTGCCCGTTATATTGAATTTATTAAACCCAATTTAGGTCATCTTATTGAAATTTTTGACCATTTTTACACCAAGCCTCCAAAAAACATTTCTGATGTAGATACAAGCAAGAGATTATTCCAGCCCATATTTTGCAGTATGCGCTTCGCAGCAGGTACCCCAAGATGGAAAATACTATTCAGTAATCCTGAATATGATAAATCTGAGTCAAATTATAAAGACATTACTTTCGTATTTGATAGAAGCCTCTGGGTCGGTGGTGAAACGAAAAGAGAAGAAACTGATGAAATGCAAAACATGGAGCCTTCTATTTGCTGGCGTATGGACCATATTATATTTAGAGTATTAAACCATTTAAAAGGATTTTTGTCTAACGATGAAGTTATGGACTATGACAAGATACCTATGGAATACAGACAAGATAATGAGATAGCTCAGAAAAGAGTAAACGAAATTGCAGAAATAATGCATGACAAGTTTAAAAGCTGGGGATAAAGGGTTGAATAATCTAAACTCTATTCATATGTTTTTGTAACAAACCTAAAAATATTTTCAACTAATACCCTATAATACCTTATTAAAAAAGCAATGACTATTCTACCATTTGAAAATAAAATTACACATGACAAAAATATTCTTGTTGTTTTGCAGCATGATAAAGATATCAATCCGGAACTTCAATATTTAATTGATCATTTTTGCGGATCGGTTGTCAATAGATTTTCTGATATAAACATTAAAAATGTAAGCAGTAAAAAAATCTATATTTGTGGGGATCTCAAGAGCCTTGAAGAAAATACTTTATATTTATCCGTTATAAAAGAGCTTTCGGTGAATTATGAAAATTATCCTGAGAACCTTTTAAAAACAGTAAGTTTAGGAGAAGTTCCTATTATTATCAGCAATGCCGGAGTTTATTATAGAAAACTCTTTGGTGATGACTACAGTTTCGATACCATTAAATCTCAACACGACTTTCAAGAATTAACAGAGTCTAACAAAGAAACTAAAGCTTTCAGAAAAGGAATTTATCTGAGTAAAGTGACCAAAGAAATTACTGAGGAAGGAAAAGAAGCTTTTCATTACAACCTTTTACGATGTTCAAGCAATTTAACAGGTCCTACTGATAATTTCCGCGATGTAGATACTCAGATTATCAATCTTTTGAATGAATGTGTACAGGATACATTTGAGTATAGAACAGATATGAATCATGCTCTTGTCCAGATTTATGAAAATAAACAGAAAACAGCTGATTCTGACAAGGAAGTAAAAGCCAAAATCAAAGCCCATTCCGACAAGACCAAAGATATGCCTAAAGAAGGGCTTATTGCGTTTTGTACGTTTTATGATCAATCAAATATAGAACAATTAAAGCCGTCAGCTACTGACAGGTTCGACTGGTGTTATAAACAGACAAGTGCTTTAACAAGACTTCATTTT
This sequence comes from Chryseobacterium sp. KBW03, assembly GCF_003852415.1. NCBI lineage: Bacteria > Pseudomonadati > Bacteroidota > Flavobacteriia > Flavobacteriales > Weeksellaceae > Chryseobacterium > Chryseobacterium sp. KBW03. The sequence continues at coordinate 649,365 of NZ_QAJO01000003.1, forward strand.
AGGCTAAAAAAAACGGTTGAGGATGATTCACTGGAAAAAGAATTCACTGTTACTTTATACCCAAATTCTGCATTTTTTATTCCACTTTCTACTAACAGGCTGTATACTCATGAAATCAGACCTTCAGTTTTGGGTGTTAACCAAATCCCAATAAGAATGGGATATGTAGTTCGTTGCTCTAATGTGGAAGCGATGCATACCAATAATCAGACCTATATAAAAGAAAATGACCATTATATTAAGCTTGAAGAGATGACTCCGGAACTTCGTGAAGAGCTAAGAAGTTCTTATTACGAAGAAAACAGTACTGAAAACATGGTAGAATATGGCAAAGTTCATTTTAGTATGAACTCAGGAGATTATGAAAAACCTATATTTTAATAGAAAGAATGAATAAAACTGAGTTTCAAAAAATACGGCTTCCCTTAGACAGCAATATGTTTATGAATTTATTCCATTCTGTTGATTTTGAGTCAACAGGAAAAGGAAGACTTGGAAATCATCTGGTAAAAGTAGAAGGTAAGTATATCTCAATTGTAAGAACCACTACCCGATATCATATTCCGGCAGCTGCATTTTCGGAAATTCATGAGAAACTTGTTGAACAGATTAATGTGACTCTTTTATCTGAAAATACAGAAATACCTGTACAGTATTTTGACAATGCGTTAATTGAAGTTTATGATTCTACCTACTCCAAGATGAATTTTCATTCTGACCAGGCTTTAGACCTAGAAAATAATTCTTTTATAGGACTTTTTTCATGTTATGAGCAGCCGGACGAATTAGAAGATTTTCAGTTGAGAAAGCTTGTAGTGAAAGATAAAATAACAGATGAAGAATTTGAAATTATTTTACATCATAACTCTGTTGTTTTATTTTCTGTGGAAACCAATAAAAAATTTCAACATAAGATTATCCTGAATTCAGCCCATGATCAAAAAAAGACTGTTAATGATAATAAATGGCTGGGAATTACCTTCCGAAAATCGAAAACATCTATTCAGTTTAATAATGAAAAACCTTATTTTTCTTCCGGAGAAGTATTAACATTAGCTGATAAAGAGCAGGAATCAGTTTTTTTTAAGCTCAGAGGTCAGGAAAACAGATCATTGGATTTCGTTTATCCCCATCTGTTGTATACAATAAGCCCGGGAGATCTGATTCCTCCTGTTGAGAAAAAATATTAAAAAACAAACACGTATGAAAAAAATACTTTTCGCCTCTGCCCTGGTATTATCTGTACTTTCCTGTAGAGAAAACAAATCGCAAAATCATGATATTGTTGAGAAAGCTGCTGAGAACACAGAATCCAGTATGCCAATAAAGAGACTTAGCAAAACCCAAGATATATTTAATGGCATTTATTATGAGAAAATAAAAAATGATGATGCACTAAAGAAAATGGATGAAAAAATTTCTTTAATGCAAGAAGATGCCCGCAAAATGCAAAGTATATATAATACTATTATTGCTAATTCCGAAGATTATTATCTGATTGCGGAAAGCGAGGCAAAAGCGATTAACGATTCGGTTTTAAGAAAGGAAATGATGAACCTTGTCAAAGAAAGTTCAGATAAATATTATTTGAAAATTCAAAAAATAAAAGAGCTTAAACATGCAATAAGCCGCAATAAACAGAGCATTTATAGTTTGTATTCTGCATTCAAAATCAGAAAAACGCTTCCGGAAATTGAAAAATATCAGAATGCTCATCTTTTGAAAACGGACAGCCTCACTCAATTCATCAATAAGCAGAATACACTGCTGGAAGAACTGAAGAACTGAAAAAATTAAAATAAATACACTACACCTCATGAAATATACTACAAAATGGCTTACGGATAAAACACGCGTAGCAGAACTGGTAGACTTTTTTATTACTCATAAAACAGATTCATACATCTCCCATAGTGAAATCATGTATGGAAGAGCTTTAGATTCTAATCATTGGAATCCTGATGTAAGAGCTGTATTCACAGAGCAGCTTATGAACGATTATGACTATAATGAAGCTTCAAAATTGAATATTTTAATTGCAGAAAATGAAAACGGGGATATTGTAGGAATGCTTGTTTTCAATGTGATCAACAGCCCTTTCAAAAAGTATGCGATTTTAGAGGATATGCTTTTGAACCAATCTATAAGAGGTCAATCTCTTGGAAGTAAACTTTTGGAGGAAGCCCTTCTGGAGTCTAAAAGCTGGAATATCAGTTTTATCTTGCTGGAAAGCGGGGTCAACAATCATGGAGCTCACAACTTTTTTAGTAAATATGGCTTTAAAAAGGTATCGGAAAGCTATATTTTAACGTTATAAATTAAAATAATAGTGTGAAATTGTATCAAATATAAAAATTCCAGCGTCCTACAGCAGATAACAAAAACCAAATCTTTATGAACACCATTTCAATCATCGGAGCCGGAATCGGAGGACTTACCCTCGGAAATATACTGAAACAGCATCAGTATGATTTCACGATCTATGAAGCTGCTCCCGAAATAAAACCTGTAGGAGCCGGAATCATGATGGCAGTCAATGCGATGCAGGTTTTTGATCAATTGGGTTTAAAAGAGAAGATTGAAAATGCAGGAAATAAAGTTCACAGGATTGTTATCGCCAATGAATCTTTACAAACTATCTCCAAAACGGAAATTCTGGAACTGGAAGCTCAGTACAACTCCTGCAATGTTGCCATTCACCGGGCAGAGCTTCAAAGAATTCTGGCTGAAAACCTATCTCCTGATGCCATTCAGCTCAATCATTCATTACAAAAAATAGAAAAGAGAGAAAACTATATCCTGGATTTTGAAAACGGAAATCAAATTGAAAGTCAGATCGTTTTTGGAGCTGATGGTATAAAATCCCCTATCCGGAATCAGATTTTAAAAACCGGAACGATCAGGAATTCGGGGCAGAAATGCTGGCGTGGTCTCTTGGATTTCGATCTGCCTGAAAAACATCATCAGGAAGCTTTTGAAATGTGGGGAAAGGGAAAACGCTTTGGATTTGTGAAAATTTCTGACAAAAAAGTGTATTGGTATGCTTGTGTCAACGAGAAAAGTTTCGGGAGATCTGTTGAAATCGCGGATATTTTTAATGATTTTGATCCTTTAGTTTTACAACTTATTGAAGGTACAGCAAGCGAAAATATTATTTGTAACACCATTTCCGACCTCACTCCTATTCCCCAATGGTATTCTGAAAATCTATGCCTGATCGGAGATGCCGCCCATGCAACAACTCCCAATATGGGGCAAGGTGCCTGCCAGGCTATCGAAGACGCTTATATTATTGGAAAACTGCTGGAAAATAGTCAGGATTTCAATACCATTTTTAAAACTTTTCAAAGCATCAGAAGAAAAAAAGTAGATTATATTGTCAATACAAGCCGGACTATCGGAAAGGTTTCTCAATGGGAAAGAGGAAATTCTCTGCGTAATTTTCTGATGGGCTTAATTCCGGAAAGCATGAATCAAAAAATGGCTAAAAAGATTATAGAACTGGAAATGTAGAGATTACATTTTTAAGAAAAGATACAATGTAAAAAAATTATATTCAATGTATTAATAACAACTAAATCAAAAAAAACATGAAAAAAATCTTTTATGTATTACTCTTATTCATAGGAGTTCATACAGCACGAGCACAGGAAGTCCCGGTACTGGACAGAGGTTTATTCTTTGGAAACCCGGAAATTGCCGGAGGACAGCTGAGCCCGGATGGAAAATGGATCTCCTTTACAAAAGAATACGGAGGCATCATGAATATATGGGTGAAAAAAATTGATGAACCTTTTGAAAAAGCCCGCCCATTAACGGATAGTAAACGACCGATGAGCGGATATTTCTGGTCAGAAGACGGGAAGTATATTCTTTACGTAAAAGATGGTAACGGGGATGAAAACATGAATATTTTCGCCGTAGACCCCATGGCAAAAGTCACGAGTGGAGTTCCTGAGTCTAGAAATATAACACCTCTTAAAGATGTAACCGCCCAAATCTACATGGTAAGCAGAAAAAATCCTGACTTACTGATGATTGGACTGAACAATCGTGATAAAGCGTGGCATGATTTATATTCATTGAAAATTTCTACAGGCGAGCTGAAAAAGATTTTTGAAAATACAGACCGTATCACAAGTTATGAGTTTGACTGGGATGAAAACTTGAGAGTGCTGTCCAAAACGGATGATAAAGGGACTACCCAGTTTTTTTATAAAGAAGGCGATAAACTTACCCCTATTTATGAGACTTTGGTAACGGAAAGTGCTTATATCTCAAACTGGAATGAAGATAATTCTAAATTTTACCTGGTAACCAACAAAGGGAATCTTGACAAATCTACATTATTCCTGATGGATCCAAAAACCAAGCAGATTACAAAAATAGAAAGCGATCCCAAAGATAAAGTAGATTTTGGAGGGCTGTCCATGGACAGAAATACCAGAAAAATGATCTATACCTCTTACACCGGAGATAAAACAGAATACTACTGGAAAGATAAGACATGGGAAGCTAATTATAAATTCCTGCAAAGTAAATTCCCGGGAAGAGAAGTTAGTTTTTCAAGCTCAACCAATGATTATTCTAAATTCTTAGTTGGTGTTGGAGGTGATAAATATGCTTCCGAAGCGTATTTCTTTGATGCAAAAACCAAACAGCTTATTTTTCAGTATACTCCAAGAACAGAATTGAAAAAAGTTGAAAAGTATCTGGCTCCTATGACGCCTATTACCTATAAAAGCAGTGACGGACTTGAAATTCCGGCATACCTGACATTACCTGTGGGATCAACCGGAAAAAATGTTCCTGTAGTGGTTCTGGTTCACGGAGGTCCAAAAGGTCCAAGAGATTACTGGGGATACAACTCAACGGTACAGTTTCTTGCCAACAGAGGATATGCCGTATTACAGCCTAACTTCAGAGCGAGTGGCGGATATGGTAAAAAGTTCCAGAATGGCGGAGATCTTCAGTGGGGAAAACTGATGCAGGATGATATTACATGGGGCGTAAAATACCTTATTGATCAAGGAATTGCAGACAAAAATAAAGTCGTTATCATGGGAGGAAGCTATGGAGGATATGCAACCCTGGCAGGATTAGCGTTTACTCCTGATGTATATGCTGCCGGAGTAGATATCGTAGGACCAAGCAACCTGTTTACTCTATTGGATTCCGTTCCTGCTTACTGGGAAGCTGCACGCGCCTTCCTGTATGGTATGGTAGGTGATCCTAAAACTGAAGAAGGTAAAAAGTTAATGCATGCTGCAAGCCCGTTATTTAGTGTAGATAAAATCAACAAACCTTTGCTGATCGTTCAGGGCGCTAATGATCCAAGGGTAAAACAGGCTGAAGCAGATCAGATTGTAATTGCCCTTCGTGATAAAGGTAAAAAGGTAAATTACATCCTTGCTGATGATGAAGGCCACGGATTCCGTAAGCCAGTGAACAGCATGGCGATGTATGCCGAAACAGAGAAATTCCTTTCAGAAGTCATTGGTGGAAGATACCAAAAAGAAATGCCTGAAAATGTGGCAAAACGTCTGAAAGAAATGACTGTTGATATTTCAAAAGTGATGTATACACCAGCAAAAACTGAAAAGACTGCAGGAGCTTCTAAATAAAGTACTTGTATCAATTATACAAATCCATCTCATGAAAATGAGGTGGCTTTTTGTTTTTTACATAAACTCATAACATTTGTTTTGCATCTAAATGTACATATCAAAGTAGGTATAAAGACACTTTGCAGGATAGTATTTAAAACGCAAAGGTTTTACTTTTGAATAGTAAAATTTTAAGGGAGCAAAGCCGGAATCAATTTCATTGATTCTTTTTAAGCGAATGTATTACTTTAAAGCTTCATCAGCGACAAAGTCGCGGCCCTTTGCCTCCTAAAATTAAACATTGCAATTATCTATTCTTTGCGTTTAAATAAAGACTCCCAATAGCTGACATCTATTTGACCAAAAAGCTGTCTCATTGGACAGCTTTTTTAATATAATTGAGTTGTATTTAATACGTTAAAGTAACACCTGCACCCCAGCCCATTTCATTATCATAATTTCCGGAAAGCGAAAACCATTTCTGAACGATATATCGTATTCCGGTAGAAAATTCGCCATCGGAGTTTACACTGAAGTTTCCTCTCAGTCTTCTGGAAAGTGGAATATCTTCTCTGCTCAGCTCTAAGAGTACTTTTCCGTTTTGGTCGACACTTGCATCAGCGGTAATCAACATGGGTAATACATACTGCATCCCCACCATAAAAGCAAATTTGTTTTTTGAAGCTTTTTGCTGTCCAAACCAGGTCTTTTTACCATGAAAATCCGTTCCCATATCTTCAGCCATCTGTCTTTCCATGATTTCATGATTTTTCTGAACTCTGATTCCTGCATAAGGAAGCGCCCATTGAAATTTTCCTAAGAATCGTCCTACTTTTGCACTTCCTTCAAAGTGATCAAAATTCCAGTTGGAATGAAACTCATTCAGGTTGGCCCATCTTGGTCCGAACATCGTCATGGTTTCTGCATGAATCTTATTGCTTGCTACATCCATCATGGCCATAGAACTGGTCATTCTATTATCCTGTATAAAGTTTTTCCAGGCCAGTTTTCTGTTCGGAAGCTGTGGATTGGGTTTAGAGTTTTCATAACTGAAGATTCTTCCCATTCCCGCCATCATATGGTATAAAATATGACAGTGGAAAAACCAGTCCCCATCCTGATTTGCTGCAAATTCTATTGTTACCGTTTCCATAGGCATGATATCCACTACGTTTTTCAATGGTGAATACTCTCCTTTTGAATTGATTAACCTGAAATCATGACCGTGAAGATGCATCGGGTGGCGCATCATCGAATTATTATACATTTTAATTCTAAGAACTTCTCCTTTTTTGATCAGAATTTTATCTGTTTCCGTTACGGTTTTATTATCTAATGTCCACAGATAATGATTCATATTTCCTTCCAGCGTAAATTTCATTTCACGAATACTGTCTGTTGGAAGAATTGTTTTTTCAGGAGACTTTAAAATATTGTAAGACAATCTTTTGATCGTTTTTTCCTCTTTCATATCCATTCCGGAATGTTGGGAATGATCTTCACCTTTATTATCTTTCGTTTTTACTCCCATCATCTCATTGATGTGCTTTGCCGTAGTTTTTCTTTGGTTTTCAGACAATTCCGGGTACATTACCTCGTTCATATCCATCATCTGATTTCCCATCGTCATATTCATTGGCTTCATATTCCCGCTCATTTCCATCATTCCGTTCATCATTTTCATTCCTTCAAAAAGCATTAATCTTGGAAGATTGGGAGCTTCTACCTTTTCACCGGAACCCAGCCAAAGGGAAGCATGTCCTATTCTATCTTCTGAAGTGGCTCGGAATTCAAAGCTTTTATTTTCAGGAATAGTGACTTCAATATCATAGGTTTCGGAAACCCCAACAATCAAACGGTCAACTTCTACCGGAACCACATCATTCCCATCATTTCCTACTACTTTGATCTTTCCACCTCCATAATTCAGCCAGAAATAAGTGGAGGAACCTCCATTTGCCACTCTTAATCTTACTTTATCTCCAGGTTTTAAATTGGAATAATCTGAACTGGGAACACCATTGATTAAAAATTTGTCATAATAGACATCACTTACATCCATGGCTTCCATCCTCTTCCATTCATTCAGAGCTTTTGTCCCGAAGTTTCCAGACTTAATGGCTTCCCAATAACTTTGTACGGCATTTTTCTTTACAGCATACCAGTCTGTATTGGCCATATGAAGCCTTCTGGCAATCTGCATCGGGTCATCATCACTCCAATCTCCCAACAATACAGGAATCTCAGCGTTATATTCTGTTTTAGGCTCGCCTTCTCTTTTTTTGAAAACCAGAATCCCATTCATTCCAATCTGTTCCTGAAGCGCTTCATGGGAATGATACCAATACGTTCCGTTTTGGGAAACTCTGAATTTGTATAAGTGCGTTTCTCCCGGCATTACCGGTTTTGTGGTAAGGAACGGAACCCCATCCTGTTCATTCGGAAGAATTACTCCGTGCCAGTGCAGTCCTGTTTTTTCCTTCAGCATATTGTGCAGGTAAATTTCAGCTGTATCTCCTTCTGTAAAATATAAAGTCGGAGCCTGAAGCTTCCCGTTGATCGCTATCGCTCTCCTGTTTTTCCCTGTAAAATTGACAATAGTATCTTTTACATACAGGTCATAGCGAACTTTTTTTCCTCCGAAGGTTATTCTTCCGTTTTCGGAGTTCCTTCTTAAAACAGATTTTTCTTCTTTTGGATTTTCAGTTTCTTTTTTCTCACTTTTATCCTTATTTATTTTTGTTTCTGAGAGTTTTGTCTTCGTCTCTTTGTTGGATATAGATTTCGCTTCCGGTTTTAAGACAACAGTCTTCTCCTCCAGAGTCATTCCGCATTTCGGGCAGTCTCCAGGTTTAGAGGACACCACTTCAGGGTGCATCGGACAGGTATAAAATGTTTTTGTAGTTTGAGCGAAAGTAAATACAGAGAACAAAAGTACCAGAAACATTATTAGCTTTTTCATAATATTTCGAACTTTTTAGAAGTTGCACAGCTTAAAGTTAATTGTACATCAAACTATGCAACTCATTATTTTAAAGAATAATACGGTAATTATTTAATCTCCGACTTTACACTTCCACAAGAAAGCATAGACTTTCCGTAATATGGATTAGCAATCTGTTTTTCATCGCTTAACCAGCTTCCGTCTGCCATTGGACAATATTGAACATAGACTGGTTTCTCAGAAAGTTTAAACTGCTTGGTCAAAGCAATCATATTGTCCGAAAGATTTAAAAATGTTTCTCTCTGTGCAGCAACATTTCTTGCTTCAGAAATAACAGAAGCATCTTTTCTGAGAACATTAAGATTGCCCTCAGAAACTACTTTGTAATCGATAACAGATGCTGTTTTAATGAATTCTGTTGCTGCCTTTGAAGTTTTGTCAGCATCATCTGAAGCTAAAGCCGATTTGATAGCGATATAGTTCTGATACAGTTTAGAAACCTGAGCATCCTTTTTAGATTGTGCTGATAGTGAAATAATTGAAAATAAAGAGAAAGCTGCTGTAATGATATATTTTTTCATTGTTTTAAATTTTAGAATTAATTTTTTTAATAAAGAATGGGTAATGCATCAGAAAATGCATCAGGACATGCCGTTCATAACAGTATACAATTGATGATACCAGAAGACGGATTCTAAATTCTAAAATTACAATGATTGATGTAGATCGGTACCGGCTGATATTCAGGTGGTGCATTGATCTGGATTTGAGTAAACTTGGTGGCCGAAAAAGACTTATCAACAACAGCAACCTGATGTCTCACCGGAATTTCTGAAATCTGACTTAAAAAATCAATTTTCAGGAAATCAGACTTCTGGGAGTCATCTACTTTTACTATTTTGATTTCTGTTTTGCAGCATCCTTTTTTCTCTTTAACACCGCATTTAGCACAGATATCACTTGTTTTCTGGCTCACAGAAACAAATTCTTTCATGCAATAATGAATGCTAAAAGCTGCTCCGGAAGAAAAACCGAAGTAGAAAATAGAAAACAATATGGCAAGAATCTTTTTCATTGGTAAGACAAATTTAAAAATATCTATGACAGCATTGTTATAAAATTTGGTAATGTTGTTATAAAATTCAGGAAAATAAAAAGCTTCCGAATTTTCCGGAAGCTTTTTATTATTTTTTTGATTTCAATTTATAGTCTGAATTCCAGTTTTACATTAAAGAAACGTCCTGTAAGACGTACTGGAACCGGATACATGTAATTGCTGTTGTAATCTGTAATCCATTGGTTGGCTACCGTATTGTTGATATTAAATGCATTGAAAACCTGAACCCCTAATGTCAGTTCCTCAAAATTACCCCAGAAACCAGATCTCTTATTTTTCTCTTTCGGATCGATAAATACTTTTGTCAATCCTAAATCTACCCTTTTATAAGAAGGAAGAGTCTGTTGATAATTATAAGCTGCATTAAAATCAGGCTGTCCATTGCTGTTGAATAGTACAGGGGCTCCTGTTGGTAATCCCATTGCATATACTAAAGTAAGATTGACACGCATAGATGGGAAGCTCGGCATATAATCCTGGTAGAACATCGCAAACCTCAGTCTTTGATCTGTAGGTCTTGGGATATCACCCCTTCCGTCAATATTTTCGTATACTCTGGCATAACTCGCAGACAACCAAGAATCTACACCAGGAACAAATTCTCCAAATAATCTGGTATCAATACCATACGCATATCCTTTAGAATTATTCTGCCCGGAATAACGGATCCTCACATTATCCATATAATACGGAATCAGGTTATCCATTTTTTTATAGTACAGTTCTGTAGTCAGCTTAAAGGGCCTGTCATACATCTGGAACTCATAATCGTTGGCAAGAATCACCTGAATAGAGCGCTGTGACTTTATATTAGAGTTAAAATTACCATCTAAATCTTTGATCTCTTTATAGAAAGGAGACTGATAATAGATTCCTCCGGAAATCTTGAACAACATATCACTATCCCAGTCAGGCTTTATTGCAAACTGAACTCTTGGAGAGAATATGGTTTCTTTATTGAAACTCCAGTTGGCAACACGTACTCCGGCATTCACAAATACTTTACTGGCTCCCCAATAGAATTTCTGAGAATACTGTGCATATGCAGAAAGTCTTGTAGGCTCAATATTGTTTTGTCCGGCAATATAATAAGCAAGCTTCAGATCTCCTGTAGTCCCGGTTCTCGGATCAATAATTTCCGGTCTTGGAATGCTGTATCCTGCAGAATCTACGAGTTTCCACTCATTGGTAAAATCCTTAAGGTTTTCTTTTTCATATTTGAATCCAACCTCAATATCTGTATTTACATTAGGAGAGAATTTCGCTCTGAACTGTGTTCCGTATGTTCTTACAAACAAATCGTTTCTTGCATGCTCTATCTGCCCACCAACATCGAAAGATGTCACAGGCTGCTGTGTAACAGGATCAAAGGTCTGCAGTTCGTAAGCGGACTGTATTGTATAATATTCTCTTTCTCTGTTCTGATAAGCAAAGGCATCCAATGTAAGCTTCCATTTGTCTGTCGGCTTATAGTTCATGGAGAATGTCCCCATCATATTTTTATACTGGTCATTTTCTTTACCTGCATATCCTATATTCACTGTAATAGGCTGCTGAAGGCTTCCGAAAGTGACACTTTTTGCCTTAGGAATCATCTCATAGTCATTCTTGGAATAGTATCCAATAAATGACATGGAGAGCTTATCATTAACATGGTAATTCAGATAAGACTGGAAATCCCAATACGTTGGGTTAAAATCTGTATCTTCCTTTAAGGTATTAAGAACAAGATTGGTATTTCTGTATCTTCCGGAAAATAAAGCTGTAAATTTTTTATTTTTTGAAGCCAAACCAGTTGTCAGTCTGCCTCCAATTAAACTTGCCTCTCCTGAAACTTCAAATTTTTCAGGTTCACGGTAATAGATATTTAAAGCAGAAGACATTTTATCACCATACTTGGCTTCAAATCCTCCTGCTGAGAAATTCACTGCAGACACCATATCCGGATTGATGATACTCATCCCCTCCTGTTGAGAGTTTCTGATCAGGAAAGGTCTGTAGATCTCAATATCATTGATGTAGATAAGGTTTTCGTCATAGTTTCCACCACGAACCATATACTGGGAAGACAGCTCGGTATTGGAGTTTACGGAAGGAAGCGTCTTAAGCAATCCTTCAATCCCACCATTAATAGAAGCTACTGACTTCGCTTCTTTTGCTGAAATTCTCACATTGGTAAGGTCATTGGTTCTTCCTGTTACTTTTTTCTGGAAGACAACTTCCTCTATATCGGTCACTCTAGTGGTCGCTGTATCCTTTTTTCTTTGTTGGGAGAAAATCAGAAAAGGGACCATAAGGCTTAGCGGTAAAACTAGTTTTTTCAAAAGAAATGTTTTAGAATTTCTAAAATTAATGTTTTTTTAACAATTACAAAATTGATTCTCTAATTCTTGTCAATTTTTGTAACAAATCTTCTAATAAATCTAATCTTAACATGTTTGCACCATCAGATAAAGCAGTTTCCGGTGTAGGGTGTGTTTCGATGAAAATTCCATCTGCACCTACTGCAATTCCTGCTTTGGCAACGGTTTCAATAAGGTCTGGTCTTCCTCCTGTAACTCCTGAGTTTTGGTTAGGCTGCTGTAGAGAGTGTGTAACATCCAGAATAACAGGAGCATATTCTCTCATGGTAGGAATTCCTCTGTAATCTACGATCAGATCTGTATACCCGAAAGAATTTCCTCTTTCAATAATGGCTACTTTCTGGTTATCAGAATCTGTCACTTTCTGAACAGCAAACTTCATTGCTTCCGGTGAAAGGAACTGTCCTTTTTTCAGGGTAACACATTTTCCTGTTTTAGCGGCAGCGATCAATAAATCGGTCTGACGTACAAGGAATGCAGGAATCTGCAGAACATCTACATATTGAGCGGCTAATGCTGCATGCTCATTCTCATGAATATCTGTAGTTGTCGGAATATTGAAAGTCTCTCCTACTTTTCTAAGGATTTCAAGAGATTTCTCTTCGCCAATGGTTGTAAAAGAGTCTACACGGCTTCTGTTGGCCTTTTTGAAGCTCCCTTTGAAAATATAAGGAATATTGTATTTATCCGTGATAGTGATTACTTTTTCAGCAATTCTCAATGCCATATCTTCTCCTTCAATAATACAAGGTCCGGCAATAAGGAAAAAGTTTTTTGAATCTTTGTGCGAAATATTATCTAAATACTGAATCATTTTGTTGTAATTAAAAAGTTCAGTAAAAATACTGAGAAAGTTTCAGACTTGGAAATTATTTGGCGGTTAGTTAGGGTTTAGGGAAAGCGAAGACTAAAATGCCGAGAACAGAATGTTTCTTTAATAGATTAGATTCCTCGGAATGACAAACCGTACGTTTTTATTCTATTATTAATTAAGCAGAATCATCTGTGTAAATCTGCGCAATCTGTGGGCAATTCTAACATTCAACAGGAACGGGCTTTAGCCCGTTTAATGAAATCAAACCCTCAATTCGGCTTCAGCCAAAACCTAAAAAAAACAGATCGTTAAAAACTCACAGACGAAATATTCTAATCCATCTTTTTCAGGACTTTCTCAAACGTATTTACATTTCTGCTGGTAAACTGATCTTTAAGACTTTTTTTGCCTAATACTTTTCCGAAGGTAGAATCTAAGGTATTGCCTTTCGGGACCTGCCAGTAAAATATACCATTGATAATTTCTGCCTTTTCGTTTTCTGCCTGTGCAGCTTTTTGAAACTCGTCCATCAGGACTGTTTCTACGCCTGGCATTCCGACAAAACTATAAATATGGAGACTTTCGTTCTTTTCAAAAGGAATATCATTCCAGAAAACCGCTGTCTCTTCCTGAGATTTTACAAACAGAAAAGCTTCATAAGAAAAATGCTCTGACATTGCTTTCTCCAGAATTGTTTTTAAATCTTCTGCATTTTTATCTGAAGAAAAAACAATATTTCCTGAAGCTAATATTGAACTCACATCTTTCATTCCGGCATCTTTAAAAACCTGGCAGACATCAGCCATTTTCATATTGGTTCCTTTTACGTTGACACCGCGGAGAAAAGCACAGTATTTCATTTTTTTTAGGTTTTAGTTTTTAGATATTAGGTTGCAGGTTTTAAGTTTGAGGGTTTGAGAGAGTATTAGAGTTATTTGACCCTTGTTTTCTGAACTCTCTGCGATTTTTAATCCTTTAATCAACCCTAATGTACAAATTATAGTCTGTTCCGGAAGGTTTCAGGTGGTAAATTTTTTCTAAAATCTTATTGTCACTTTTCAGGTGGTCTTTCACTCTGAATTCCTTTAAAAGTTTGTAATGGGTTTGGTAATACAATGCATTGGCATTATTTCCTTCATAGATATTTTGGTAGGAAAGTAGATATTTCGGTTTTCTTGTTTTTACCGTATTGATCCAGTAATTCACTTTGTCTTTTTTAATTTCTTCCTGAATCTGCTTGTCTACCAACCCAACCTCATCAATTATTTTTAATCCTGAAAAATAAGGAACATACCCAGCCGGTTCCAGTAAAATCCACTGATTTTTGTCTTTCTCATATTGGTTTAAAAATGTTCCAATCGTTCTACGGTAGTTCCATTCTCCGTTTCCTGTTGCAATACAGTGAACAGTCTGGAAAACAAGCATCGGGAAGATATAGAATATAACCAGTAATGACAGCCATAGGTTTCTCTTCTCTTTCTGCTCCAATACGAAGATAAGAATAGGAACGAAAAGTAGCAGCTGTGGTACCCAGTAATACCAGTCGAACAGGCTTTTCTGAGAAAGAAAAATAATCTGTTTTGCCCATCCAAAGATAAAGATCATCCATAAAAAATAGTTTCTCTTTTCTCTTTGTCTGATCAGGTAAATGAAGCAAACCAGCTCAAAAATCAAGATAACAACAGTCATAGGATTAAAATCTCCAGGAACTTTAAGCATTCCCCAGAAGTTCCCGAAACTCTTAAAAAAGTAGCCGATATGTTGCTGGATGGTGAAGTTTTCACTGTAAAGCAGTTTTTTTGCGGTAATGGTATTATTCACCAGCTCACCAAAGTAAAACCAGTTGAAAGCAACCGTTAACAAAACGCCCAGAATTCCGCCAAAAATATAATTCCATCTTATTTTTCTGTTCCAGAATAGATCTACAAGAAATACAATTCCCAGGAATATCACAGTATCAATCCTTGTAAACATGATTAGAACCGGAAGAAACGTTACTACCCATTTCTTTCCTTTATGGAACCCGTAGTACAGGAGCGCCATTTCCAGGAAAAACAGGATTCCATACTCCATTCCGAGAATTGAGATTTTAATGGCTGGCGGTAAAATACCCACCAAAAATATAAAAATAGCTTTATGCCATGGATTTTTAAGAACCAAATGAGAAAGAAGTAAAGTTCCTATTGTAAACAGAATGGAATTGAAAATCAAAAGAGGTTCAATAAAATTTTCTTTTCCAAAAACAAGATTGAAAAGGTAAGACACAAAAACATACAGATGAGTGGTAGATGCAGAAATTTTGGTGTCTCCATTGAAACCAATTACCCCATAATCCAATAGATTCTGGGCCACTCTCCAGGTAATAAATGCATCTTCCTGAATATAATGTGTCAATAAAAAAAGAAGCTTAAAAGCAACTGTAGCAATTACAGCATAGATTGGGAACCTGCTATTTTTTGTTTCAGCCATTATGTATTTTTAACTTCACAAATATAACCTTAATATTCAGGATTCCCAATAATAAAAAAACGGGACCGAAGTCCCGTTTTAAAATATTTTATTTTGTTGCTTTGATAATCGCAGTGGTTATCTGATTTTCTTTTTCTTTTGAATAAGTAGAATCATAAGGTTCCATGACATCAAATAAATACTGATAGAATGGTGTGATCTGCTGAACATTTTCCGATTCTTTCATCGCTTTATCTTTACCCATTTCCTGAAGATCTTTGATAAATACATTGAACTTCTTATCAATCGGCTCTATGGATTTTACCAGATAAGCATATCCTTTTTCTTTCTGTCCGATCTTCGTGTAAGCATCCGTTACTGCAGCTACAACAAGAGAATATTCCATCGGTTTTGTTCTCATTTGTCTTCTCAGATAGCTTTGATCTGCTTTGGAAAGGCTTAAATAGTAATCGTATTCTTCAAAGATTCCTTTTTTAAGAACCTCAGCAAGCTGAAGACCTTTCTGCTCCTGACCAGCGATGATGTATCCTGATACAATGGAGCTTAATGAACGAGGATCGTTGTATTTCTCAGCAGGAATTTCTTTAGCTGCAAGATCCAGAATTTCCAATGCTTTAGCTTTCTGTCCGCTCAATGCAAGTGCAGCAGCAGCTCTGCTCGCTGACATTCTGTAGCTGATGATATTGGAAGTTGCCGTTTCATCAAAGTGAGCATTTAAGTTTTTGAAGTTCCCCCATCTGAAGTTTTTCACTACATTATAAAGAGAATTGGCATCTACTCTACCCATATCTCCATCAGCTGTCGGAGGCGTTTGGATAGGGATTAATCTGTAACTGAATCCGTCAAACTGAAGGTAATCGTTCAGATAGAAAATGTTTTCACTGTCATAGATACCTCCTGATGAGAAGTTAATTGGACGTTTCCAGTCGAAGTTGGCCAAAAGATCCATCAGAATCAGGTTGTTCTTATACAGTGTATTCCCTTTGTAAGTAATCATAATCTGATTAGCAACATTTGGAAGATCTTCTTTGTTGATGATTCCGGCTTTTAAAGCATTTTCTTTATTTACAGGAAGAATGAATTTGTTTACCGGAAGGATATTGTATTTTTCAAATTTCTCTTCTCCGAAGTACATTTTCAACAATTCGTCTTTCTCAGGAGATTTGAATTTAATGAATTCAATCGCTTGTTTTAACGTTAAAGAATCCTGAGTAAGATACTTTCTGAACGACTGGAATTGTGTTTCCGGAGCTCCCTGTTCTTTCAACATAGAGAAAACACCTTCCCAATCTTCTTTCTTCATCATATAGATCTGATCGTTTACACCATCTCTGTAATCTTCGTGTGTCAACTGGCTAGGGATTCCCATAGCATTGTAAGTTCTTCTTTTTACCTGATCAAGATTCCAAGGAGTTGAAGCAAGAGTAAAGTTAACGACCTTCACATCATCTCTGAATTGTTCTGTTTCCTGGATCGCCCAAACCGGGTAAGTATCGTTATCTCCGTAAACGAAAAGGATATCGTTTTTCGGTAATGATTTTAAAACTGAATACGCATAATCGTAAGCTGTATATCTGCTGCTTCTGTCATGAACATTATAGTTCTGGAAGCCCATCATGAAAGGTACTCCTAATAAAACTACTCCTAAAGCAATATTAGCTCCGTTTGATTTTATTTTAGACTGCAGGAACCATAAAATAGCTCCGGCTCCCATACCGATCCAGATCGCAAATGCATAGAATGAACCTACCATTGCATAATCTCTTTCTCTAGGTTCGAAAGGTTTTACTCCTGTGTAGAAAACAATACCAACACTTGTTAAAATAAATAATGATAACAGTGCATAGAATCTTCCGAAGTCTCTGTTCAACTGAAAGAAGAATCCAATCAGACCTAAAATTAACGGAAGGAAGAAGAATTTTACTGTACTTTCATTCTTGAATTTAGCAGGCATTTTATCCTGATTTCCTACGTTTGCATTATCAATAAAAGGAATACCGGAAATCCAGTTTCCTTTTGTGCTTTCCATGTTTCCTTCAAGATCATTCTGTCTTCCAACATAGTTCCACATCAGATATCTTACAAAGTAATATCCGTTCTGGAAAGAAATAAAATAATCCATATTCTGAAGCAATGAAGGCTTCTGAACGTTGATCAGGTTATAAGGTTTTACTTTCAGATAATCTGAAGCTGTAATCGACTTATCTTCATATTTCCCTCTCAATTCGTCAAAGATCTGCTTAGCCTGTGGATTGTCTGCCACGTCCTCGTTAGCATAATTGAATGTAAAATCAGGAGCACCATACATTGAAATATAGTTAGCCATCACATCCTTATCCTCATTAAACATTCTTGGCATTAAGCTTACCTGAGACTTGTTGAATACATAATTGAAACGGTCTCCGGTTTTTCTATATGTTCCGGTTTTTTCATCTTTTTCGTAGATTTCACCGGTTTTTTGAGTTTTAAAACTTCCGTCTTCATTCTTCTCGATTCCGTTAGCATCAAGGAATGCTGTATAATTCTGTCCGTAGATTGTTGGCCAGTCACCGTACTGTTCTCTGTTATAATAATCCAACATCCCAATTGCTGTATCCGGATCATTAAGGTTCATCGGCGGATTAGCATTGGCTCTGATTGGAATAACCATCCAGCAAGAGAATCCTATCATCATGAAAACCACAGATAATGCAGCCGTCTGATAGATTTTCTTCTTTGCTTTTCTTGCATATTTGATTAAGAAATAGCAGATCGCTACCATCAAAATAAAAGCTACAATTGTCCCAGAGTGGAAAGGAAGTCCAAGACCATTCACGAAGAAAATTTCAAGTCTTCCGAACATGGTCATAATTAAAGGGAAGATAATTTTGAAAACAATAATCAAAATCCCCAGTGTAATAAGGTTTGCCCAGATAAAATTTTTCCAGGTAAACTTATAATTTCTTGCATAATATACCAGACATACTGCAGGGATAGCCAACATACACATCATATGCACTCCCACAGAAAGTCCTAAAACAAAGAAAATAAGAATAATCCATCTTTCACTGTCTCCCGCCAGATATTCGTTCTCCCATTTGGTGATTAACCAGACCAAAAGCGCAATAAACATGGAAGCCATGGAGTAAACCTCTCCCTCTACTGCCGAGAACCAGAAGGTATCTGAGAACGTAAAGCAAAGTGCTCCTACCGCTCCGGCAAATAAAATAGAGATTTCCTGATGTTTCGTAATTTCATCAAAATCTTTGTTCAGAAGTCTTCTCACAAAGTGCGTGATCGTCCAGAACAAAAATAAAATAGTCAGCGCACTGAACAATGCAGACATCGCGTTGATCACGATAGAATAATTTTCGCCTTTCCCTAATGCAAAAATGGCTGCCACGGCACCCACTATCTGGAATAAAGCAGCTCCGGGAGCGTGCGTTACTTCAAGTTTTACTGCAGAAGAAATGTACTCGCCACAATCCCAAAAACTGAAATTGGGTTCTATGGTGGACAAGTACGTGAAAAACGCAATGACGAAAATCACCCATCCTGAAACGGTGTTCCATTGCCTAAAAGTCCAATTTTTCATAGTATTAAATCAATTATGCGAAAATAAGGCTTTTATCTTATTTTATGCGGGTTTTAACAAAATTTAAAAATTTTGGCGTAGTATTTGCGAATATACACGTGTCAAAACTGTAAATACGAAAATAAGTTTTACAAAACTATGCCCTAGAAATCAAACAAAAGTTTAGTAATTATTTATTTTTTTGTATTTTTGCAGTCAGATTTTTATTGAAAATAACAAATAATGAGTAATGTTTACGATAATATTCTTGGCCTAATAGGACATACTCCTATGGTGAAGCTAAATACTGTTACAAAAGATATTCCAGCAACCGTTTATGCCAAGTTAGAATCATATAATCCTGGACATTCCACCAAAGACCGAATCGCACTTCATATTATAGAGAACGCAGAAAAAAAAGGCCTTTTAAAAGAAGATTCTGTAGTTGTAGAAACTACTTCCGGGAATACCGGGTTTTCTATTGCGATGGTATGTATTATTAAGGGATATAAATGTATTCTTGCAGTAAGTGATAAAACAAAACCAGAAAAAATTGCTTATCTGAAAGCATTGGGTGCTGTGGTGTATATATGCCCGGCCAATGTTCCGGCGGATGATCCAAGATCATATTATGAAGTAGCTAAAAGAATCGCTCAGGAAACTCCTAATTCTATTTACATCAATCAATATTTTAATGAGCTTAATATTGATGCCCACTATCAGACTACAGGTCCAGAGATCTGGGAACAGACAGAAGGTAAGATCACTCACCTTTTTGCCTGCACCGGAACCGGAGGTACGCTGTCGGGTTCAGCCAAGTTTTTGAAAGAGAAAAATCCGGATATCAAGATCATCGGAGTAGATGCAGATGGCTCTATTCTAAAAAGCTATCATGAGACTGGAGAAATTCACAAAGAAGATGTACATCCTTATCAGATTGAAGGAATGGGTAAGAACCTTATCCCTGCTGCCCTGCTTTTTGACAAGGTAGACGAATTTGTAAGGGTAAATGATGAAATGTCAGCATACAGAACCCGCGAAATTGCTTTGAAAGAAGCGATCATGGGTGGCTATACTACCGGAGCTGTAACGCAGGGGCTCATGCAGTATGCAAAATCTCATGAGCTCACAGAAAATGACCTGGTTGTTTTAATCTATCCTGACCACGGTTCCAGATACATCACTAAAGTATACAGTGATCAATGGATGGCCGAACAGGGATTTGTCAACAACTGTGTTCACAATTATGACGAAGTTTTCAAAACGGAGTTTATCAAATAAGAACAAATAAAATCACAATACAAATAAAGCCTTTTGCGTGTTCTACAAAAAAGGCTTTTTACTTAAAAATTACGATACAATGTTGGATATTTTTGAAAGAATAAAAGAAAATCCAGGACCACTTGGACAATTTGCAGATTATGGTGAAGGCTATTTTATTTTCCCAAGATTAGAGGGACCTATTGGCCCTAGAATGCAATTTCAGGGTAGAGAAGTAATTTTCTGGAGTGCCAATGACTATTTAGGATTGTGTAATCATCCTGAAGTAATAGAAGCAGATGCAAAAGCGGCTGCAGAATACGGAATGTTCTATCCAATGGGAGCAAGAGCAATGTCTGGAGAAACAGATCAGCACCTTCAATTGGAAAGAGAACTGGCAGACTTCGTAAAAAAAGAATCAGCATATTTATTGAATTTCGGTTACCAGGGAATGGTTTCTACCATAGATGCTTTGGTAAGCAGAAATGACGTTATTGTTTATGATATGGATTCTCATGCCTGCATCGTGGATGGAGTAAGACTTCATTCTGGTAAAAGATTTACCTACAGGCACAATGATATGGCAAGTCTTGAGAAAAACCTTCAGAGAGCGACTAAAGTAGCTGAAGAAACAGGAGGAGGTATTCTTGTGATTACAGAAGGGGTTTTCGGAATGAGAGGCCAGCAGGGAAAAATCAAAGAAATCTGCGATCTTAAATCAAAATACCAGTTCAGACTATTGGTAGATGATGCGCATGGTTTCGGAACCCTTGGGACAACAGGTGCCGGTGTGGGTGAAGAGCAGAACTGTAATGATCAGATCGATGTATACTTCTCTACTTTTGCTAAATCAATGGCTGGTTTTGGAGCATTCCTTGCGGGTGACAAAGAAATCATCAGATATCTGAAATTCAACCTAAGATCACAAATCTTTGCAAAATCTCTTACGATGCCAATGGTAATCGGAGGATTGAAAAGATTGGAGCTATTGAGATCAAAACCTGAGATCAAAGCTAAACTTTGGGAGAATGTTTACAAACTACAAAACGGACTTACAGAAAGAGGCTTTAATATTGGAGACACTAATACTTGTGTAACTCCGGTAATGATGCAGGGAACTCCGGTAGAAGCTACTCTATTGGTAAAAGACTTAAGAGAGAATTACGGTATCTTCACATCAGTTGTGGTATATCCGGTCATTCCAAAGGGAATGATTCTTTTAAGATTAATTCCTACCGCTTCTCATACGGATGCAGAGATCAATGAAACTCTGGCCGCGTTTGAAGCTATTCATGATAAACTAGTAGGTGGCTACTATAAAGATCAGGAGCAAAAATTACTGCAGGAACAAGGATTAAGTTTTAAACCAATTTAATCATAAAAAAATAAAAAAAGCCACTGATTGATTCAGTGGCTTTTTTGTTTAAATAACCATAAAAATAAATGAAACTTAGAGGTTACATACTGGGAATTCTGTCGGCTGTTTCATATGGTCTGATTCCGATTTTTATTCTGCCTATCAAACAGGCGCACTTTTCTATGGACATAACCCTGTTTTACAGGTTTTTCTTTTCTGCTTTAATGATCGGCGGTTATCTGATATATTCCAGACAAAATTTCAGGCTCAACAAGAAAGAAGCTTTAATATTAGCTATTCTGGGAATCTGCTATGCCCTTTCTTCAGAATTTCTATTTTTAGGGTATGATTTTCTTACTCCGGGCATTGCTTCCACCGTGTTGTTTATCTATCCGGTTATTGTCGCTTTGATCATGTTTTTCTTTTATAAGGAAAAACTTTCCAGATTATCTGTAGTCTCATTATTGTTTGCTTTTGCAGGGGTCATTGTTTTATGTTTAAAAGGAAACGGATTGGAAATTAATTTCGCAGGTTTAGGAATCGTGATGCTGAGTTCTCTTTTTTATGCACTTTATATGGTCATTGTGAACAAGGCAAACCTAAAGGTATCGGGATTTAAGCTTACTTTTTTTTCTATGCTTTTTACTTCGCTGTTTTTTATGACAAAGGCGGTGATGGGTCATGAATCATTTGCTATTCCTTCCATATCCATCTTTATGAACTTTCTTATTTTTGCATTTCTTACTACAGTTATCTCAAGTTTATGCCTGGTATATGCCATTAAACATATTGGTTCTACACCAGTGGCCATTTTAGGAGCATTAGAACCGGTAGTTGCGGTAATGGTAAGTGTATTGCTATTTCATGAAAAATTTACTACGAACCTGCTGATAGGAATCACTTTGATCCTTTTTGGGGTTATTCTTAATGTAATTGGAGATCAAAAGAAAATACGTCATGCCTAGAATTTGTATTCATAGACTGATATCAATAATACAAAAGCCGGACTCAGCAAGAAGTCCGGCTTTGTATATCACTTTATAAAGGTTACTTTACCTTATTGAACATATATCGTGCAATTTTCCATTTTGAATTTTCTTTCTCCAATACAAACAATTCACGATTTTCTTCCGGCGTGGTTTTGTTATCTGCATGGAGTAATTGTGTTCCTCTTGACATAGTACGTGCTATGGCATAATTTTCATTGATGACCGTGATTTCCTCAATTTCAAACTTTATATTCAGCTTAAGAGTTTTAAATACAAAATCATAAGATTCTTTAAGCTGTTCTTTCCCTTGAGATGTGGGACCGCCTAACGGCATGAAAATACCTGTTTCACTATATAAAGAAACGGCTTGCTCAGTAGATGAGGCATTCAGTGCATTCTGATAGCTATTAAGTAATTCCTCTATATCTTTTTTTACTGTTGTCTCCATATTTTTGCTATCTGATGTTTTAAGAGTTGAATTTTGTTTTTTTGAACAGGATGTTAATATTAACAATACCTGGATGATGATAAGAATGTTTTTCATCTATTTTTTTAAAGCTTTGACTTAGCTTCAGAAAGGTTCACCGTTTTTCCAAGCGCTCCAAATTCATGCAGATCTCCAAAAACTTCAATACGAATTGACTGATCAAGCCCTCCTACTTTTAAAGGATCAAATCCTGCTTTTTCAATCACTTTCTCAATATCCTTATCAATGGATGGATTATCGGAAGCATAAAACAATACTGCTTTTTCAGGATTTCCGTTGGATGCTCCGGCAAGACTTCCCGCTCCCAGTGTTCCAAATGCTTTTACCAATTGAGCTCCCGGAGGAAGAATTGCTTTATTCAGCTCTCCCGCAGATTCTCTTTCTCCAATGTTTTTTTTGAATCCTCCATTTCCATCCGGAGCAATCGGATTGGAGACATCCACAATAATTTTGTCTTTCAGAATATTTCCATACTCATTAAAGAAGTCTTTAAAGGCACCAAACCATATTGCCGGTATAATAATGTCAGCACTATTGATGGCTGCATCAATATTCATACTTTGAGCTAAGCCACCGGATTGCTGGGCAAAATTATCGGATTCCTCATTATTTCTTGATGCTACAATCACCTGATGGTTATTCTTGATCAAATCTCCAGCTATTGCTTTCCCAATGTTTCCAAGACCGATAACGGCCACTTTTTTTAATGTTTCCATTTCTTTTGATTTTTGTGTTATTTATCTATGTCAAAATTAGGAGGAAAGGCATTCAAAAAAAGACAAACAAGTTTAAGAAATAGCCTTGACATTTGGTAAGGTCAATGATGAAACTAGTTTAATACTAAAAGGGAATATAATCAGCTTTTAATTCTTTTCTGTCGGATTTTACTCAGGAATTGTGGGGTAATTCCGAGATAAGAAGCAATCTGTGTATTGGGAAGACGATTCGCTAACTGTGGATACTGCCTGATAAAAAATTCATATTTCTCCTCTCCGGTAGCGCTTATATTTTGAAGCACCCTATTTTGGAGTTCAATGAATTTCTGTTCAATAATCACTCTGAAGTTCCTGTCAAATTTGGGATAATAAGTATAAAGAAACCAAAGGTCATTTTTTTCAATCTGCAGTACTACAGAAGTTTCCAGCGCAACAATATACAGTTTGCTGGGATTTTTATTATGAAAACTGTCTATATCTACAATCCAGTCATTTTCTGCCGCAAACTGGAGATTATGTTCTTCTCCACTGCCATCGATATTGTACATTTTTAAACAGCCGGAAACAACGAATGTATAATACTGACACACTTCGTTTTCCTGCAGGATAAACTGCTTCCGTTTGATCCTTCTTTCAATGAATCTTTCATTCAGTACTTCAATTTCTTTCTTTGAAAGCGGAATATAGCTTTTAAAATATTCGATAAGCGGAGCTGTTTCATCTGACATTGTGAATGGGTGTAATTTTATATTGAGTTAAAAAATATTGAGACAATATATTAAAAAATACCGGAACTTATTTTATTGGAATATTTAATGATACAAATAAGATCAACTTACAACACTTAAAAGAACCTATCTATATCTACCGTTTTTCCAAAGAATTTTTTGAACCAACTCCATAGGAACCCATATTACAATCATTAACTGGATCATTGTGTACGTTAAAAGTAATGATCTTACCCCGAAAAAAGTCTTGCTCCATAGCATTTTGAGCAGATATTTGGCTTTTTCCTGTTATCACTAGTTATTAATACTAGTCTTTCTCTCATAATATCGACCGTCCCATCACTCCTTTTTCTTAATGATATCGGATTGATTTTGTTTATTTTACGAATATCTGGAGTCATGAATGTAGTGGCTGAACAGAAAAAACGATTCTATTTGTTGGAAAAATTTTCAAAAAATAAATTCGGCTTTCTGGTGTAAGAAAATTTATCTGATTATATTGCATCCGTTTGTTTATAGGAGTTCCCCCCTATATCAGACCATTGTATTTATCATAAAACAGATGAAGGAACTACAAAAACTTACCAAAAAACAATTATATAATAAAATCAGGGAGAAATCAGAGAACCTCTATACCATCACTCATGAAACGCTGGAAAGTAATTTCTTTAATGAAAGTTCTTTAGACGAAGAAAGCCTTGCCGAGTTTCTTGAAATGCTGGATGATGAAACCGCAGAAAAAATAAAAGATGCTTCTCTGCACATCAATAATGAAAATGATACCCCTGAAATTGTTCTCATAGAAAATGAAAGCGATCGTTCTCTTGAGCTGATCACTCAGGAAGGAGAAGGATATAAAATTATTCTTATAGAAGAAGATATTCACTTATCCGAAAAACTCTTTGTTGAAGACTATATTGTTCTTATCGTTACAGGCAACATACAGGCAGAGAATATTATCATCAATGGTTCGCTTTACTGTGCAGGGACTGTTACCTGCAAAGTATTATTCGGGGCATCGGGCAACGATAACGAAACCTATATTGGAGGAAGTATTATGAGCTCCCTTATTGCAGAAAACGGACATTACACTGTGGCAGAAGGTAATATATATTCTCGGTATCTGATCAGTTTTCATAATGAAATCATGGGGAAAACCGGAAAATTCATTGAAAATATCAGCTTCGAAAAACCTAGCGAAAGCGGGTTACTGAATCCTGCAATCCTAGATGAAGACGGATATTTTGATGAAGATTCTTTTTTAAACTTTATTGACAGTAATACTCCTGATGCTTTGTTTATTAAACCGACAGATTTATTTTGAGATTGTATGGCTATGGAATGACAAAGTGGAAGTATTCTATTGGATAAGAAACCCATTTTCATATAACAGAATTCAGAAGACTTTTCTTCACTGTTTATAATCAGGAGAAAAAATTTTTTTCTAAAAAAACTTTAGAATAACTTTGCAAAAAATTTCTGTTGAAAGACCTGCTTCTTATTACTCCGCCTTTTACCCAACTTAATACACCTTATCCTGCAACAGCTTATATTAAAGGATTTTTAAATACCAAAAATATTTCCAGCTATCAGGTCGATTTGGGGATTGATGTTATTTTGGAATTATTTTCAAAGGATGGAATTCAGAAGGTTTTCAGCAAAGAAATTGATCTTCAGAATATCTCAGAAAATTCTCAGAGAATCTATGCGCTGAGAGAAGAATATTTAAAAACCATAGATCAGGTTATTCCTTTTTTACAGGGTAAAACCCCTACACTGGCAAGACAGATCTGCAGCATGAATTTCCTTCCCGAAGCTTCCCGTTTCAACCAGCTGGATGATATGGAATTTGCTTTTGGAAATATGGGGCTTCAGGATAAAGCCAAGCATCTTGCAACCTTATATTTAGAAGATATATCAGATTATATTGTAGAAAATGTTGATGCCGATTTTGGTTTCAGCAGATATGCAGAACGTCTCGGAAAAAGCGCCAATTCTTTTGATGAATTGTATTCAAAACTATCTGGTGATCCTACATTTATCGATGCGTTTACTTTAAAAATTCTTCGTGAAAAAATAGAGAATATCCAGCCCAAACTGGTTTGCTTCTCAGTCCCTTTTCCTGGGAATCTTTATTCCAGTTTTAAATGCGCCCAATGGATCAAAAAGCATCACCCTCACATAAAAATTGCTATGGGAGGTGGTTTTCCCAATACGGAATTAAGAGAAGTTAAAGACCCTAGAGTATTTGAATTTTTTGATTTTATTACTTTAGACGATGGAGAAATTCCTTTGGAACTCCTTTATCAAAATCTGGAAACATCAAGTCCGGAAGGTGAATTTAAAAGAACTTTTCTTGTTGAAAATCAAGAAGTCGTTTATAAGAACAATTCTAAACGACATGATTACAAACAGTCTGAAGTGGGTACTCCGGATTATACCGATTTAAAACTTGATCAATATATTTCCGTTATCGAAATTGCCAATCCGATGCACAGTTTATGGAGTGACGGAAGATGGAACAAACTGACAATGGCCCATGGATGCTATTGGGGGAAATGTACCTTCTGTGATATTTCTTTAGACTATATCAAAATCTATGAACCTATTTCTGCTAAAATTCTGGTAGACCGAATTGAAGAACTGATCAGAACAACGGGTGAAACAGGATTCCATTTTGTAGATGAAGCTGCACCGCCAGCTTTGATGAGAGAGGTAGCCCTTGAAATTCTCCGAAGAAATCTGGTGGTAACCTGGTGGACGAATATTCGTTTTGAAAAAAGCTTCACCCGTGATTTATGTTATCTCCTGAAACTTTCAGGATGTGTTGCTGTTTCCGGTGGACTTGAAGTGGCCAGTGACCGATTGTTGAAATTAATTGACAAAGGAGTTTCTGTAGAGCAGGTTGCCAATGTAACAAGAAATTTTACAGAAGCTGGAATTATGGTTCATGCTTATCTCATGTATGGCTACCCTACTCAAACTGTTCAGGAAACAGTGGATTCCCTGGAAATGGTTCGTCAGATGTTTGAGATGGGAATTCTTCAAAGTGGTTTCTGGCACCAGTTTGCGATGACTGCTCACTCGCCTGTAGGAATGAGTCCTGAGGATTTTGGAATTGTTCCGGTAAAGCAGGAAATACTGTTTGCCAATAACGACATAGATTTTAAAGATAAAACCGGAATCGATCACAACAAGTTCAGCTTCGGATTAAAAAAATCGTTATTCAATTATATGCATG
Organism: Chryseobacterium sp. KBW03; assembly: GCF_003852415.1. Classification (NCBI taxonomy): domain Bacteria; kingdom Pseudomonadati; phylum Bacteroidota; class Flavobacteriia; order Flavobacteriales; family Weeksellaceae; genus Chryseobacterium; species Chryseobacterium sp. KBW03. Next base: position 677,009 of record NZ_QAJO01000003.1, read on the forward strand.
GAGTGAATTTTGAACTTTCGCTTCAGGAGTGGTTCGACTTTAAAATTCCGAGAACGACCATTCATCCGGATTACATTCATGACTGTCTTTTGGAAGATGCGCAGTTTACTCTGAAGGCAAACTCAAAAGTGGTCTTTCTAACCAAAAATGTAATCGCTGAGAATCACGTAAAAAATAAAAAGAAATGTTCTGGTACGTATACGCTTCTTACATTCCACTTAAAAACCAATATTGTTAAGGTAGAATTGGAACAGGAAAAGGCAGAATGGCTGGTAAATGTGTTGGAAGAGAATTCGATTGAAAATTTAAAAAAACCTACTATTCAGCAACTTAAGACTCAATTTGAAGAAAGTTTTGAAGATTTTGAGCTATTCTGGTTCTCAAAACCAATGCAGCAATTGAAGGAAAATGGAGTGATTTTGAGCTTATAAAAATTTTCGTTTTTTTCTCAGGGATTTTTAAAAAGAGACGATTTTCTGTGAATTGTTAGTTTTCTGTATGAATAAAGCCTGTTTTGATTGAATGAGAATCTCTCGCGAATTTTGCAGATTACGCAGATCTTGATTTGAAAGGATAAAGCGTTCTATTTTTTTCATTCCGAACAGATCAAATCCAAATTTATCACTACCATAAATAAAACGGCAAAATATTCCCCTCCTCTGGAGGGGTGGCGAAAATTCAAAGGATTTTTGACGGGGTGGTTATAAATACTAACGAGATTTCAATAAGTTTTGGCTAAAGCCAGATGAAATTTGATCTTTAATAAAAGAACGGGCTAAAGCCCGTTCCTATTGATATAAAAAGTGTGTTTCTTTCTGATAAATAATTAATTTTGAGTCTCTTTTGATACGGGACCTACAGATACTTTTTCCTGTATTTTAATAAAATTAGGATCCATAATAGCCATACGTTCAGCCAGTGCTTTATAAGTAGGATACTTTAAAATAGAGGCTCTTCCTGACATTTCCTTATAAACGACAAAAGACTTTCCACCAGCAGTTTTCAGTTGTTTTGTGGTAGTGATATATCTTCCGATAAGTTTGCTTTTGGCATCGTAAATTTCAATATCTATAGGCGTTTTATCCATAATTGTGTCTTCTGAGCCGAAACTTACCGGTAAATTGGTAAAATAACCTACCGGAACACCATTGCTAAGGATCTCGCCCACTTTATTGACCTCAATATTCAGTTTGTCTATTTTCTTTCTTATGACATATGCTTCTTTAGTTTTAGTATCCAGTTTTCTTTTGGGTACATTTGAAAAAAGCTCATCAAGATTTTTGACATTGATCCCTTTGTTATCAATTATTTTAAGATCTTTAATAGAAGTAAATACAGCCGATTTTTCTTCTCCGGAAAATGCAGAAGGTGATGAATAATCAAGTTCAATGGTTTTATCCCTGTTATATATCCTGTTGATCATGATATAGCTGTCACGTACTGAATCAACGATACTTTTATCAATGAATTTTATCGTATACAGCGGAGTTTCCTTAAGATCCATAAACGTATATTCGTTGGACTTATTGGACAGTTTGGCAACCGGAATACCATCTAAATTGATTATCCCTCTTTTGGTTTTGAAATTCTGAGCATGAAGGAAAACACCCAGAACTGTAAAGAATATGATTATGCTTTTCTTCATCCAATCAGACTTTTACAACAATAAAAAAAGTGTAACACAAAGTTACACTTTCTTGAAAATATATTTAGCTTTTCATTTAATTATTCACAAAGGATAATTCCTTTATTATGATTAAATTCTACAACACCGCTTTTGATAGCATAAGCAAAAACAGAGTCTTTTCCAGTTTCTTTGGTAAAGTTTTTAGCAAAAGCTTCATCAATAGAATTAGCAAAAAGCTTTACATCACCTCCGATCAAAGAAGAAACGATTCCTGCGTGGTTTTTCATGATGTGAAATTCACCATTTTTTCCAGGCAATAATACTGAATCTACTTCTCCTTCAAAAACTACATATTCTGGTGTTAAAATTTTTATATTCATTTTTTATGAATTATAGATTATAGATTTTAAATTTTAAATGAATTTTTTTCAATCTAAAATCTAAAATTTAACATTTAAAATTTTCTTAAGCGTTTTCAGCTAACATTTTTTGTCCTGCTTCGATAGCTTCTTCGATAGTTCCTTTCAAGTTGAAAGCTGCTTCTGGTAAGTGATCTAATTCACCATCCATAATCATGTTGAATCCTTTGATTGTATCTTTGATATCAACTAATGATCCTGGGATACCTGTAAACTGCTCTGCTACGTGGAAAGGCTGAGATAAGAATCTCTGAACTTTTCTTGCACGGTAAACAACTGATTTATCTTCTTCAGAAAGTTCTTCCATACCAAGGATTGCGATGATATCCTGAAGCGCTTTGTATCTTTGAAGAATTTCTTTTACTCTTTGAGCACAGTTGTAGTGTTCGTGACCGATAACTTCTGGAGACAGGATTCTTGAAGTAGAAGCTAATGGATCTACCGCTGGATAGATACCTAATGAAGCAATCTTTCTGTCAAGTACCGTAGTTGCATCCAAGTGAGCAAACGTAGTTGCAGGAGCCGGGTCAGTTAAGTCATCCGCAGGTACGTATACCGCTTGTACTGAAGTAATTGAACCATTTTTAGTTGAAGTAATTCTTTCCTGCATCGCACCCATTTCAGAAGCAAGAGTTGGTTGATAACCTACCGCTGAAGGCATACGACCAAGAAGTGCAGATACCTCAGAACCAGCCTGTGTAAAACGGAAGATGTTGTCTACGAAGAAAAGTACATCTCTACCTTGTCCGCTTTCTCCACCATCTCTATAGTACTCAGCTAATGTAAGACCAGAAAGTGCTACTCTAGCTCTTGCACCTGGCGGCTCGTTCATCTGTCCGAAAACGAATGCAGCCTTAGATTCTTTCATAACTTCTAAGTCTACTTTAGAAAGATCCCAACCTCCGTTTTCCATAGAGTGCATGAAATCATCACCATACTTGATAATACCTGATTCCAACATCTCTCTCAAAAGGTCATTTCCTTCTCTCGTTCTTTCACCTACTCCGGCGAATACAGAAAGTCCTCCGTGTCCTTTTGCAATATTGTTAATCAACTCCTGGATCAATACTGTTTTACCTACACCAGCACCACCGAACAAACCAATTTTACCTCCTTTTGCGTAAGGCTCAACTAAGTCGATTACTTTAATACCTGTAAATAAAACTTCTGCAGAAGTTGAAAGTTGATCAAATTTTGGAGCTGGTCTGTGAATTGGAAGACCACCTTCCTTAGAAATATTTTGAAGTCCGTCGATAGCATCACCAACAACGTTGAATAGTCTTCCGTTTACGGCATCACCGATTGGCATCATAATAGGATTTCCGTATCCAATTACGTCCTGCCCTCTTTTAAGACCGTCAGTAGCGTCCATTGCGATACATCTTACTGTATCTTCGCCAATATGTTGTTCTACTTCTAAGATTACTTTTTCACCGTTTTCTTTTGTAATTTCTAACGCGTCATAGATTGTTGGAACAGCTTCCACATCTCTGAAGACAACGTCGATTACCGGACCAATAATTTGAGAAATTTTACCTTTAATTTGGTTTGCCATTGCTAAATTTTTTCTTGGTGCAAATATAATGATTCTTCATAAACCTGCAATTGGTAAAAAAAAGATTTTTATCATGCTTTTGATAATAGATAAATTTAAGAATATACCTATATAACAGCATATCGGTATAGCAATTCTAAGCTTACAGGGATTAGTCTCTTGTTATATTGATAGATTGGCACATTATTTCTATATTTGCAATCAAATTTTTCCGTTTTGAAAGTTTTCAAGAATTTTACAGATTATTCTTCATACAAGCCTTTAGCATTATCTTTGGGCATGTTTGACGGGGTACATCTCGGGCACAAGAGTATTATCGATGAACTGACTAAAGTAGGTACAGAAAACAATCTGGAAACTGCTATTCTTACTTTTTGGCCGCATCCAAGGTTTGTTTTTAATCCCAATGAAGATTTAAAACTTCTGAATACATTGGAAGAAAAGAAACAGCTGGTTGAGAAATATGGCATTGATAATTTGTTCCTGAAGGAATTTGATGAGGAATTCAGAAATTTAACCGGAGAAGAGTTTGTACGTCAGATTTTAATTGATAAACTCAATGTGAAATACCTTATTATAGGATACGACCATTCTTTCGGAAAAAACAAAAGCGGAAATTTTGAGCTTCTTCAGAAATTATCCAAAGAACTTGATTTTGAGGTTGAGCAGATGGAAGCGATTAATATTCACGAAAATAATATCAGTTCCACGAAAGTGCGTAATGCCCTTTTAACAGGGAATATTATAGATGCCAACGAAATGCTGGGCTACTCCTACTCTGTTTCCGGAACGGTGGTTCATGGCAAAAAGATTGGAAGAACAATCGGATATCCAACAGCCAATATTGATACGGAATCTATAAAGCTTCTCCCTAAAAAAGGAGCTTATATTGTAGAAGTATTTGTGAAAGGCAACCAATATAAAGGAATGCTGAGTATCGGGACCAATCCTACGGTAAACGGAGAAAAACTCACTGTGGAAGTTTATATCCTTGATTTTGATGATGATATTTATGATGAAAAGATTACCGTAAGTTTCAGAGACTTTCTTCATGACGAAATCAAATTTGAAGGTCTTGAAAAGCTGATTGAAAGGCTGGACGAGGATAAAAGAATAACAAAAGAATTCAATTTTTAAAATAAATAAAGGCTATTCATCACCGAATAGCCTTTTTGTTTTATTTCAATACTTTTAAGTAGAGTTTCTGAGGTTCACTACTCAGTTTCACATTCGGAAACTGCTTGTCGTAGTCAATAAATATATCTCCTTTTTCATCCGCTTTTCCATTTCCATCAGAGTCCCAGCTTATTGTTACGTAGTATTTTGCAGGTCCTGCAGGTTTTGGATTGATCTTGCTTTCAGCATCTTTAGGTACTGGCAGGTCTATCGTAAACGGTACAGATTTCTGCTCGTATTCTTTTTCTGTAATCAAGGTGGCAGGAGCATCTGCTAACTTTTCATCCATTCCGTACAAACTTACTTTCAATTTTGGATTTTTAATCGTAAAATTCTCTGCTCCTGAAAATTCTAGTTTAATATTTTCTGAAGCCGTTTCGGAAGCTGAAGCAACAGGAGCTGTGTTTTCAGCTGTATTTTTCTTCTCTGTTTTGGTGCAGCTTGACAGCATCAATGTACCGGCTGCCATCAATAATAAAAGGTGGTTTCTCATTTGTTCTCTATTTTATTAATGTTGAATCTATATTTCACTGATATTAGATAACAAATTCCGTACCTCAATCTTTTTTATATTTTATAAAGAATTCACTTCGTTCTGAGCCTTTTTTGTAAGGGATTTGAAAACCAAATCATAGGACTGGTCAATAAGTTTAAAGATCAAATCTCTTTTCAATCCGTCTACTGTTACAGAATTCCAATGGGTTTTATTCATATGATAGGCACCTGTGATCTGCGGATATTGCTCACGAAGCTCAGCGCTCCACTCGGGATCTGTTTTTACATTAACCGCTAAAGGCTGTCTTTCAAGCCCCATTAATAGAAACATTTTTGTATCCACTTTCATTACAAGTGTTTCATTATCAAAAGGAAAACTTTCCGTAACTCCTTTTTTGGCAAGACAGTAATCTAAAATTTCGTTGGCATCCATGTAAATTATGAGTAATGAGTGATCAATAATTAAGAATGATTGTAAATGTTATTTGATATAATCTTTCAATCTTTAATTCAAATTTAGTAAATTTAAGAAAGAAATAATCTCACAAAATCACAATTATTATGAAAGCTTTGGTAATAGGTGCTACAGGCGCTACGGGAAAAGATTTGGTCAATCAGCTATTGAATGACAAAGAGTTTGATGAAGTGGATATTTTCGTTAGAAAACCCGTTGATATTCAAAACGATAAGCTAAATATTCATATTGTAAATTTTGAAAAACCCGATGAATGGAAAGATATGGTGAAGGGAGATGTTGCCTTTTCTTGTCTGGGAACTACTCTAAAGGATGCCGGGAGCAAGGATGCCCAGAAGAAAGTAGATTTCAATTATCAATATGAATTTGCAAAGGCCGCCAAAGAAAATGATGTGGAAGATTATATTCTGGTATCCGCTTATGGAGCGAACCCACAATCAAAAATTTTCTATTCCAAAATGAAAGGCGAACTGGAAGAAGCTGTAAAGCAGCTGCATTTCAATAAAATAACCATTTTCAAGCCAGGAATGCTTGAAAGGAATAATTCGGAAAGAACCGGAGAAGTATTGGGAAGCCGTATTATAAAATTTGCGAATAAACTTGGGCTCCTGGAAAGCCAAAAACCTCTGCCAACCAATATTCTGGCAAAAGCAATGATTAAATCTTCAAAAATAAAAAGCAATGGCTACTCCAGTATAAAACTGGGCAATATCTTTTGTTTTGCTGAGAAAACCAATGAATAGTTAAAAGATTCGAGGTACGAGGTTGGTGTTAAAACTGAAAACCTTCTTATTAATTTCCCTAAACCCTAAATCCTGCTACCTGCCACCTATTAACAAATTACTTCGTGGTTTTACTATTCATTTTTTGCCCTAATTTTTCATATTCGATATCATTAGGTTCCCAAAGTTCTATTTTGTTACCTTCAATATCCATAATATGGATGAATTTTCCGTATTCATAAGTCTCGATCTTATCAACAATCGTTACCTCTTCTTTTTTTAGCTGTTCAACTAGTTTTTCAAGATTTTCCACCCGATAATTAATCATGAAATCTTTTTCAGAAGGCTGGAAGTATTTTGTTTTTTCACTGAAAGGACTCCATTGGCTAAATCCTTTTTTAGAATTATCAGCTCCCTGATACCATTCAAAAACAGCTCCATATTCGTTGGTATTAAGGCCTAGATGACTTCCGTACCAATCTCTCATTTTTTTAGGATCTTTACATTTGAAAAAGATTCCGCCAATACCGGTTACTCTTTTCGTTTCATCAGACTTATTTCCTGTAACGGCTTTAAAAGCAAATCCTAACATAAAGGAAGCCAGGACACAAAGGGTAAAAATTATTTTTTTCATAAAGAATCATGTATTGGTTTTACAATAAAAAAAGTGGATGTAAACACCCACTTGTAAAAATATACTTTTTTATCTTTATTTCAGATATTTTGTAATTGCCTCATCCGTAGGCTTTGTAGTACTTACAAAAGAATCGATCAGCTTTCCGTTTTCATCAACCAGGAATTTGGTGAAGTTCCAAAGAATAGTTGTATTCTTTACTCCATTTAATTCCTGTTCTGTTAAATATTTAAAAATCGGTGCTGTATCATCTCCTTTTACAGAAACTTTAGCTGCCAAAGGGAATGTCACTCCGTAATTTTTCTGACAGAAAGCTCCAATTTCAGTGTTGGTTCCGGGTTCCTGTCCTCCAAAATTATTGGCAGGGAAACCTACTACGACCAATTTATCTTTATGTTCCTCATATACTTTCTCAAGATCTGCATACTGAGAGGTAAATCCACATTCTGAAGCGGTATTGACAATCAAGATTTTTTTCCCTTTGAAATCAGCAAAATTGATTTCTTTACCGTCAAGACTTTCTACGTTGAAGTCATATATTGTTTTTCCCATAAGTTCGTTGGTTTTGGCTTTAGAAATTTCACTTTTTTGATTGGTGCAGCTTTGCAGGAATGCGATAGAAGAAAGCAGCAGTAAAAAAATTTTCTTCATTTTTTTTCGTTTTGTACAGCCAGGCTGCAGTTGAACTAAAACTTAAAAATATTAGCCGGGAAAACTTTGTTGATGTCTACTCTGTTTAGCAACATCACATAGTCTCCGTCTTTTTTTGTACTTGAAGATTCAATTCTGAAAGGCATTGTAAAGTTTCCTACTTTTTTAAAATCGGAATATACCAGCGTTTCATCTTTTTTCACTTCTTTTATCAGCATATAAGTTTTTGTATCAAAATAATACATATTCTTATTGACATTCTTGGTAAGTTCTACTTTATGGCAGTAGATCTCTCCTACTTTTTCTTTTCCAAGGTATTTGGCATCAAATCCTTTATTTTCCCAGTCTATGAAGTCATTATCAAAGCTTTCCGGCACATATTCAGGATATTCCTGAAGTTTATTGGCGGCATAGTTCATTGCATACCCTTTGGTTCCGTCAAAACCTTCAATTGCATTTTCTTTTCCTCCGGTAGTAATCAATGTTTTGGTAAGATTTGGACGCTGCTGAAAAATTCTTATTGGATATTCATCTTTGATTCCCAATACCACTTTTCCCTGAAGCAGAACCGAATTCAACAATTTCCAATTGGTTAACCCTCCGGATAATTCAATGTTTTTGTCTATAATTTCCTTTGCGGTCTGCGCGAATGTCAAGTGCGAAAATATCAGTCCAAATACTAATAGTAACTTCTTCATTAATTTTATTTATAAATTCAAATATAGGGGGATTTATGTAAAATTGCAAAAAAGGTGAAGGGCACAATCAGCGAATTGGCTTTTTGACCTTCAGCATTCTTTTAAATCAACTTTCTGGCTTTTTCAAGATCTTCCGGTGTATCGATGCCTACTCCTACGAAATTGGTTTCTATCATTTTGATTTTCATTCCATATTCAAGATAGCGGATGCATTCTATTTTTTCGGAAATTTCCAATGGTTTCATTTCCAATTTTGAAAACTGCAGCAGTGCTTCTTTTCTAAAAGCATAGACTCCAATATGTTTAAAATAGCTTACATCATAGGAAACTTCTCTATGAAAAGGAATTGCAGAACGGCTGAAATACAGAGCAAAACCATTGTTATCAGTAATCACTTTTACATTATTAGGGTTTTCAATCTCTTCTTTTTCATGCAGCTGTATTTTTAAAGAAGCTAAGGAAATTTCCTGTTGCTCATCATGCTTAAAAACTTCAATCAGTTGATGTAAAGGTTCCAGTTTAAGGAAAGGCTCATCTCCCTGAACATTGATCACGATATCGCAGTCTATATTCTGTACTGCTTCAGCAATACGGTCGCTTCCTGTCTCATGCTGTCCTGTCATTACAGCTTTTCCCCCGTTTTTTACGATTTCATCAAAAATAATTTCTGAGTCTGTTGCCACAAAAACCTCATCAAACAGTCCTGTTTCCACTACATTCTGATAAGTGGTGGTGATAACGGTTTTTTCTCCTAAAATCTGCATTAGTTTTCCCGGAAAACGGCTTGCTTCGTAACGTGCAGGAATAACAGCGATTATTTTCATTCAATAAAAATATTAAGTAATTCTCTTTAATTCAATAGGTTTCATTCCAGTCTTTATAAAAGCTGTAATGATCTTTTTATATTGAGATCAAATGTAGTGAAAAGTATCTTATTTACTCTACAAAACAGAGATTTCAGCAGTTTAGAAAGAGAGTTTTACCCCTACCATATTATATTCCCATTGGCGGGATGCTGTAAAGTTGAGATTATATTTTGTTTTTCCTATCGTTCCTTCTGATGAAGTATATCTGCTTTTTGATATGGTTTTACCAATAAAATACCCCATTAATAAGGCTAATGGGTAATCTGAAGCCCAGTGAACTTTACTTTGCATCATCTGAAAGCATAAAGCTCCTGCTAATGTATACCCTACCGGTTTTATCCATACTGCATCCGGGTAATTGTCTGCAATTACCGTGATACCCGCCATAAATGTCGTTAAGTGCCCGGATGGCATTGCATCATAATTTGAGGTATTCTTCCCAAATTCTGAAAAACTTGGAAAGGGATTCCAGGCTCCTCCTTTATTACCGTTGATCTCTGCAATAAAAGGGCTTTCTCTTCCGGTAATTCTTTTAATAGTTTGAGTGAAAACTCCGGAAAGAATTAAACTTTCCATCAAGCCACTGGCTGTAGCTTGTGCTCTATAGTCATTTTTGATCAAACCATAGGTTCCAAAACCAATTCCCAGCAAGACTAGTGTGGAACCATTACCAATCAGGTATAGGGTAGATCCGATATCTTTAGGAATTTTAAAGACGCCAGCCACTTTGTTGTAGTTATTATCCTTATCCATTCCCCATCTTTCTCCCAACTCTCTTGAATTATCAATTAGTTTTTGGTCAAATGGCAGAAGAATCAAAGTACTTGCAACGGCTCCTCCCAGGTAATAAGCATGATCTTTGGCTACGAAATCTTTATTTGTATTGATAAAGTTTCTGGGTAATTTGGTTACAAAATCAAATAATTTGGGTTTGGGGTAAGTTCTGACAGAACCGTCTTTTAAGGTGTAGGTCTGTACTTTTGGTAAATCAACTTCCTTTGGTGGTTCTTTTACCTTCAGTGTATCAACCTCTTGTGAGCATACCAGTATTGAAACTGGTAAGAGTAGAAATCTCAGTTTTTTCATCGTGTAATTTTCGACTTTATTATATTTAGGTGTGTGTAAAAGCCCAAAGTTAGTTCCTAGCTGAGTTTAGAACAAAATATTTATTTAATTTTTAATATTTATTTAATTTTTTTACATGAAATACTGTAATCTGATGGGTTGTTTAGTTAACATACTTGATCAAAAGAATAATTCCATAAATCAAAAAAACATATAATGAAGAATATAAAAATCCGAATCCAAGGCTTTTTACTATGTTTCCTTTACATTTTCCTGAGTTTTTAAATACCAATCTCAAAGCCCGGAAAAAAATCCGATACAACATAGCTGCCAAAAATAAGACGGATGACCAAAAGAATAGTCCAAGAAAATATAAAAGGAATATCAGTACAATAGAAAATACAATCCATACAATAACAGAAAGTATAGCACCTCCTATTCCATCTCGCCTACAGCTGGAGAGTCAAAATCAAATGTATCAATTTTGGGGGTTTTATCAGAATACCGTTTTATTCTTTCTTGGGTTAAAATACTTCCTACATTGTCTTTAATTTTAAACTGTAATACAACTCTATCCGGCATGTAATAAGGGTAAAATCCTGGAAGTGGACTGATAAAAAATGACTAAAATAAAGCTGATTGATTTTGCGATATAAAAGAATGAAGCTGTCCTTTTGGACAGCTTCACATTTTAGTTTTCGATTGAATTATTATCTTTTTTAAAAGCCTCAATCATTTGATCTCTTCTTTCCTTTGTAAGAGTTTTACTTTGTGGATACGGATTATTTTTAAATTCTTCTCTCTTTTTAATATACTGTTCCTTTGTTACCGGAATTCCTTTCTGTAAAGGTTCAATTTCAACAGCTTTTTTTACAATTCCAACCGCTTTAAATGAATGATATTTATTTTCATCGCTAACTTCTAAAATTAAACCAGTCAGACCTTTAAATCTATATGGTCCTTCAGAAATTGGAATATCTTTAGTGTACCAAGCTGTAAAAACTCTATTACCGAATTTTGTAGTAGCCTTATTACACTTATATCCAAGAATAGTTTTTACGTCTTTATAGTTAGTATCCCAATTCAAATAAGTGTTTTCAAATGTAAAGAAGTCACGATTTATATTAGATGTAAAATAAATTTTAGAATCTTCCCTATATACAGAATATCCCACTTTATATTTTGGTAGTTCAGCAGCTTTAATTTCAACGTTACTTGATGTTTGAGCAGCAACAGTTGCTTTTTTTACCGCTTCTCTTGCAGCTGCATATTGTTGACTAAAAAATATCGAAGACTTGGAATTAAAATCTAAAAGCATAAGCTCTTTAAACCGATGATTTGGGTCCGTGTCTGTTGTGTCCCTAACAAAAGAATATTCATATTGAACTTCGAGTTCTGAAATCGACTTATTACTTTTTTCTTGGGAAAACAAATAAGTAAAAGAAAGTAGTAATATTATTAAAAAGTATTTACGCATCGTAAAGTTTAATTTATTCAATTACCACATTCCTGCCATAATAGGGTTAGTAAAAGGAGCAGAACATTCATCCTCCATTTGTTGCATGTCGGTCAAAAAACAATCAGGTGCATCGTTTGGACCGACTTCAACAGTTTGTGTATATCCACAAGATGATGTAAGGGTAATTGGATGGTAGTAATACATTGAAGCAAAAGTAGCCTTTACTTCTTTAGTTTCTGTTTTAACTTCGGTGCTCTTTGCACTTACTAATCCTGCAACACAAATTGTTCCTAATAAAATCATTTTTTTCATAATTGTTTTTTTTAATGATTAGTTATTAATTTAAAAATCAACTTGAAAATATAAAAATAAATCAAACGATAAAGGATTTATTTTTTATGTTAAATCGCTCGATATGATTTACTTTTACATAGCTATAAATAATGATTTATTTTCATTTACAGTAATCAGTAAGGTTATAATAAAAGATTTTTTCAGGAGTGTTTAAACTTGGTTTAGAACGTCATTAAATTAAAAAAGATCTCTAAGTGGATACCGTTATATTATTGTTGTAATTGTAAAGGCATTTTCGGGGCATTTGGTTTTGAAAATTGTGCACTTTTGATTTTCGTGATGATAATTTAATGAAAAAAAGCTTCAACTCCGCTCAGCGTGACACGGCTAATACGATTGGTTTGTTTTAACAATGTCATGCCGAACAGAGTCGAAGCATTTATTTTATGTAAAGATTACTTTAAATTGTTCAAAGCGCTTTCCAGTTTCGGAAGCATTACTTTGATCTCATCAACAGCCAATCCACCTACAGAAGCACGGAACCAAGGTTCAGATTTGTCTTCTCCGAAGGCTGAGAATGGTACTAGAGCCACTCCTGCTTCATTGATCAGGTAGAATACAAGATCTGAAGAGTTTTCAATAACTCCTCCGTCTGGTTTTGTTTTTCCGATATAGTCTAATTTGATGGTAAGATAAAGTGCTCCCATCGGCTCAATACTGTCTACCGAAAGTCCTTTTCCTCTTAAATCCTGAACTCCGTTGTGAAGAACTTTTAAGCTTTCTTCAAGCTTAGCTTTAAAATCGTCAACGAAAATATCTACATTTTCTGGGTTTTCATAGAACTTAGCCGTTGCTTCCTGTTCTGGTTTTGGTGCCCAAGCTCCAACGTGGGTAAGAAGTGCCTTCATTTTATCAAGGATATGAGAAGGACCGAATCCCCAACCTACACGTACTCCAGTTGCAGCAAGGCATTTAGAAATACCATCGATATAGATCGTATAGTCTTTCAATTCAGGAAAAAGTGATACGGGATCTACATGCTCAGCACCAAAAGTAAGGTTAGAATAGATCTGGTCATACATAAGGTATAACGGCTTTTCATCTTCTCCTCTTTTTTTGTTTTCAGCGATTACCAGTTCGCAGATCTCTGAAAGCTGTTCTTTTGTAAACATTGTTCCTGTAGGGTTCAATGGTGAACATAATGCTAACAGAACTGCTCCATCTAAATGAGGTCTCAAATCATCTGCAGTGGGAAGGAAATTGGTTTCTGGTTTTGTTTTTACTTCTACAGCGTTGGCTGAAGTAAGGTAAGCATAGTGATTGTTATTCCATGATGGTGTAGGATATATCACTTTATCTCCTTCGTCTACGATGGTTTTGTATACAGCATAGATCAATGGTCTTGATCCTGCAGTAATCAGGATATCTTCAGGAGAATAGTCCAGGTTCCATCTTTTTTTAAGGTCTTTGGAAACTTCTTTTCTTAAAGATAAAAGTCCGTTTGCAGGAGGATAGTTCGTCAGATTATTCTGATATGCTTTCTGAATCTCTTCCTTCAGCAATGCCGGAATAGGATAGATATTAGAATTCAGATCACCAATAGTAAGATTGGCAATTTCTGCTCCCTTTGCTTTTAGATCATTTACTTCGTTACCAATTTTTACAATTTCAGAACCGATCAGGTTCGCTGCTAATTTTGAAACTTTCACTTTTTTCTTATTTAAAATTTACTATTATTATCGTTCTCCATTAATTCTCTCATCTATTTGATCTACCGGCGTTTGTGCATCAAAAAGGGAGATTACTTCTTTTGCTTTTTTTGCGGTATTGGAATTCGGATATTTCTTGATTATCCTGTTGAATTCCGCTCTGTTTTCATCGTTTAGTTTTCCGGTTCTATTGTCCTGCTCTCTTTCGTAAGTGGGGGTATTATCCATCCCTAAAAGATAATCGGACAAATAGTAGTTATAGTCCTGTTTTACTGTTTTTATCAGCTTGCTCTTAGGATATTTATTCATAAAATTTTCCCAGAACATAAGCCTGTCTCCCAGCTGTTCCCAGGAAATTATCAATCCTGCATCCGCGGCATAATTGGTTTCACTTTCCTTGTCGGTCTTTGAAATATAGGCTTCATAATCCGGAGTCACTTTATTTTTAAAAATAGAAGAATAATATCCCGGAATGGTCCATATTTCGGTCATTCCTTCCCCTACTTCCCTAAATTCAAGACCTGCTTTTTTCAGTTCTGAAGCAATTTTTTTAACATTGTCCGGAAGATTGTACTGATCCTTATCATAATTATAATAATTCACATATTTATCCAAAACATTGCTATGCAGGTTCATCAGACATTCTGTATACTTGCTTCTTATTTTTATATAATCCTCGTATACTTTGTCATTCTGTTCCGGACTGTTTCCAGCCATCTCTTTGTCGATTTTGGTACGGTACCATTGAAGAGATGTAATATAATCCTCCGTTTTGCTGGTGGATGAACAAGCTGTGTCTATGGGCTTGTACAGATCTTCTTTGAATTCTGTTTGAGCAATCGAATTGTTTACCGGTTTTACTTCCGAAACTGCAGCTTCCTTTTTACAGGAAACTACAGCTGCAGATAACAAGCAAACTGCTATTATTTTTTTAATCATCTGCTTTTTTCAAAGAATTAATCCAGTTTCAAATCTGTTTTAACGGCTCCGATTTTAGCTTCCAATGATTTTAATTTATCTCTGAAATCTGCTTCTGAAGTAATGGAATCCTTCACTGAAACATAAAACTTAATTTTTGGCTCTGTTCCGGAAGGTCTTACGCATACTTTCGTTCCATCCTGAGTGTAATAGATCAATACGTTAGACTTCGGAATATCGTTCATTACTTTTTTCTCATTTGTAGAAATGGTAAGACTTGTCTGTTCTTTGAAATCCTTCACTTCTTCTACTAATGAACCTGCCAATTCTTTTGGTGGATTCTCACGGAAGTTTTTCATCATTTCCTGAATTTCTTCAGCGCCTTCTTTTCCTTTTCTTACAATGTTTATCAATCCTTCATAATACATTCCAAGGTCTTCATAGATCTCGATCATATACTGATACATTGTTCTTCCGTTGGCTTTGCACCAAGCTGCAATTTCGCAAGCTAAAAGGATACTTCCACAAGAGTCTTTATCACGAACAAAATCTCCGGTCATAAATCCGAAACTCTCCTCACCACCACACACAAATTTCTGTGTTCCTTCTGCTTCGCGGATCATTTTTCCAATCCATTTGAATCCGGTAAGACCTGCTTTACATTCTACGCCGAACTTCTGTGCAATATCAAAGAAAATATCTGAAGTTACGATCGTAGAGCCGATAAATTCTTTTCCTGTAATTCTTCCCTGCTTTCTCCATTCGTTCAGAATGTAGTAAGTAAGGATGGTATTGGTTTGGTTACCGTTCAAGAGCTGCATTTCGCCATCAAGATTTCTTACCGCAATACCCAATCTGTCCCCATCCGGGTCTGTTCCGATCACGATATCGGCATTGGTAATTCTTGCCAGATCCATTGCCATTTCCAATGCTGCAGGCTCTTCCGGATTTGGAGAGTCTACTGTTGGGAAATTTCCGCTTGGGATCATCTGCTCTCTTACAAGATCTACTTTTTTGAATCCTGCTTTTTCCAACGCTTTCGGAATGGTAGTATAGGTTGTACCGTGGATGGATGTGAAAACAATATTTAAATTTTCTTTTCCAACATTCTGATACGTAGAGTTTTCAAGACAAGCATCGATATAAACATCATCCTGCTCCTCTCCGATCCATTCGATCAGATCATCATTTCCGTTGAATTTAATTTCTTCAAATTTTACAGAATATACTTCATTGATAATCGCTTCATCATTAGGCGGAACAATTTGTGCCCCGTCATTCCAATATACTTTATAACCGTTGTATTCCGGCGGGTTGTGAGAAGCCGTTAATACAATTCCTCCGTTACATTTTTTATCACGAACTGTGAAAGACAATTCCGGAGTTGGTCTGTGATCTTTGAAAAGCAATACTTTGATTCCATTGGCTGTCAAAACATCCGCTACCAGTTTCCCAAATTCTTTTGAGTTGTGACGAACATCATAAGCAATAGCTACTTTGATTTCTTCTCCTTTGAACTGCTGCAGCATATAGTTCGCCAATCCTTGTGTAGCCTGTCCTAATGTATATTTATTCAAGCGGTTGGTTCCTACTCCCATTATTCCACGCATTCCTCCTGTCCCGAATTCCAGCTCTCTGTAGAAAGAATCTTCCAGATCAGGGGAATTGCTGTCGATCAATGTCTGTACAGCATCTCTCGTTTCTTTATCGAAGGTATCACTTAACCAAAGTTTCGCTTTTTCTAGTGTATTCATATTTATGTCTAAGTTTTTTAAGCTGGAAGAAGGAAGCTGGAGGCTGGAAGTTATATCGTGCCTAGTTTCAAAATTCCGGCTTTATTTTATTTTTATATTATTTTATTTTATCAATTTTGTTGGAAGCAAATTTCTAATTTTGAAAACAAAAGGTATGAAAAACTAATATTTCTCCCATCCTCCAGCTCCAGACTTCCAGCCAAATTACTCTTTTATTTGATTTCTGAAAGCAATAATTTGATTCATTAAGCTATAGCTTTCATTATATATTTCACTAAATTTTTCTTCCGTAATATATTTTCTGTTTTTTGCTTTATATAAACAAGTTACTGTTTCTGCCAAAGAACGAATTGAATATCCTAAAAATTTTTTAAATTCTAATTTTGACTGCAAAATACATCCTTCAGAAATATTAAGAGCAATAGAGTCTGATGCTCTTCTTATCTGAGAGGTAAGATTAAAGGTTTCATTCTTTGGAAAATGTTGGGATAAATTAAAAATAATTTCTCCAAATTCCATAGATTTCTGCCAGATAATCAATTTCTCAAATTTAAAACTCATATTTTTCTTAGGTTGGAAGAGGGAAGCTGGAGGCTGAAAGTTATATCATACTTGGCTTCAAAATCCCGGCTTTATTTTTATTTTATTTATCAATTTTGTTGGAAGCAAATTTCTAATTTTGAAAACAAGAGGTATGAAAAACTAATATTTCTCCCATCCTCCAGCTCCAGACTTCCAGCCAAAGTTATTGTAATTTCTTATTCTCAACTTTCGTTGTCTTATCAATTTTGAACGCTCTGATTGGATCGTTATAATAGATAAATTTTGCAGTGTTCTGAACATGTCCTTTCAAAGAATCTTTTACATTTACCTCTGCATAATTCCCGTTTTTAGAATCGATATTCAGGTTGGTAATTTTCCAGTAAGGAGCAATTAAACTTGCTGTATCTGAGATTTTTATAACAGCATCTTTGGATAGTCCCAGGAAGTTGGCCCGGCTTCTGTTGTGCATTTCCAATTCTGCTCTTCTGGTGTTGACAGACCCCATGAAACTTGCATTATTTTTCATCGTAAGCCTGAAATTATCGGTTTTAATTTCGCTAGAAATATTCACTTCTACAGAGTCTGCAACCGCTACTTTTTCCAGGTTATATTTTGAATAAATGGTCACATTATAGAAATCAACTCCCTTTGTTCCTCTTTTTTCTTTAATAAAAAGTGTTTTGTCTTTTACATCAACATCCAGATTGCTCGCCACATTTGGATAGGTTTCTATTTCAACAAAATTCTTAGGTCCTCTGGCATAGAAAACACGAAATTTCCCTTCCAGATCAAGGTTTACGAATTCTGATACATCCACATCTTTCTTTTCAATATTTCCTTTTGGAGAAACTTTTCCACAGGAAACTACTGCCACCAGCATCAATGTGTATAAAACTTTTTTCATATGTAATTTTAAATATTCTTTATTACAATTGCAACGATATTTATTGAAATTCTTAGAAAGTTTTTTTCACGTCTCTCACAGAACTTTCAATATTATGTTGAACAAAAATAGGATTAAAATTTCTAAAAATCTTTGTCTTTTGACAATAAAATACCTGATAATTTTCAATTTTTGGCTTTTCAGGAAAAGACTATTTCTTTTTATCTGATATGTTCAAGAATACAAAAAAGCACTCTGCTGCCAGAGTGCTTTTTATTCTATTTCATTATTAAACTATAATGATTGAAACAAGTATCGCTTTTTTGTTTTAGCTATTTTCAATTGAAGCAGTATAAATTACTGAAAACAAAAGAATTGCAACTATAACCACAGCAATAACTAAAGGTTTCCATATTGCTTTCTGAGGATATTTTTCTTCATCCGGAAAATATTTTGGCATAAAATAATATGAAAGCAAACACCCTCCTCCAAGACCACACAAATAAGCAAGTGAACTTTTAGGATTATCTGGAATATTTACAATAATTGCAGTAACAATTGTTAGTAGAATAGAAATTGCCAACACAGTATACGCTTCTTTCTTTTTGTTAACCTCCATTAGATTTTGGTATAACAAAACCCCTCCGAAAAGAGTTGAAAGAAAAATAGAAAATCCTAAAATAGCTTTTTTAGAATAAATTTTGGGCAATTTTTCTTCCATTATATCACTTCATCAATATTATAATTCTTGTGCTCGCGGTTTGTTCTGATAATCATTTCTCCTAAGAATCCTGCTACAAACAGAAGACTTCCCATAATCATCATTGTTAAGGCGATATAGAACCAAGGATTATTGGTTATTAAATGTCCGTATACTCCTCTGGCAACATCAATCAGTTTGGAAATACCTAACCAAAGTGCTGAAAGAAAACCGACAATAAACATTAAGGTTCCTACTGCTCCGAAGAAATGCATTGGCCTTCCCCCGAAACGACTTACAAACCAAAGGGTTATCAAGTCCAGGAACCCTCTGACAAATCTTTCGGTTCCAAATTTTGAAGTTCCGTAAGGTCTTGCCTGGTGCTGTACTTCTTTTTCAGTAATTCTTCTGAAACCTGCATTGGCAGCCAATACCGGAATATAGCGGTGCATATCTCCGTATACATCAACAGATTTTACAACCTGTCTTTTGTAAGCTTTCAAACCACAGTTGAAATCATGAAGATAAACTCCTGAAACCTTTCTCGCTGCTGCATTGAATAGTTTTGACGGAATATTTTTCGTCATTACATTATCAAAACGCTTCTTTTTCCAACCGGAAACGATATCATAATTATCATGAATCACCATATTATACAGTTCCGGAATTTCTTCAGGGAAATCCTGTAAATCGGCATCCATGGTAATGACTACATCACCGTTTGTTCTTTCAAAGGCTGCATGAAGCGCCTGTGATTTTCCATAATTTCTGGAAAATTTAATAGCGTGGATCTGAGGATGCTGTACTTTCATATTCTCAATAATGCTCCACGACAAATCCGTACTACCATCGTCTACAAACCAGATTTCATAAGATAAATTGCTGGTTGTGCATACTTTATCAATTCTTGAAAAAAGCTCTTCCAGAGAGTCTTCTTCGTTCAGTAACGGAATAACTATAGATAAATTCATTTAATTTTAATAAAAATTATTCTTGATTTGTTTCTTCGGGCTGATGTATCGTTCTTGTTCTGAAAAATGCTCCGAAAAACACCGACAAAACTACGTAAAATATAAGAATTGCTGCAAAATATCCTGAAAAATGGCTTGCGGTAAGCATATCTTTTCCTTTAACCGCCTCAGGAGTGAAGCTTTGTACTCTTTCTTTGTACTTCTGATCCAGCTCATCAATATCTTTCTGATGCTTCATAATTTTTCTTGCAGAAGTATATTCTGTATCCAATTCTGATTTTTGCCTTTGAACGTATTGATAGTTCAAGAGCTTTTTTGCAGCCGGATCTACAAAGTTTAAAAAAGCATAAATACTGAAGATGGAAAGAATTCCTCCGACAAACATCGGAACAAATGCTCTTTTGAAAGCATCTTTGAATTTTACCACTCTATGGTTGTTCCAATGTGATTTTACAGACCAGAAAGCAGCACCTGCATACAAAAGAGGCAGCACAAAAGCATTGGCTTTCAAAGAGATATCAAAATAATTGATTCCTGAAAAAAATGTATACACTACAAAGAAAACGATCATTGTAGCGATAAAAAGTATAATTCCTAGTGTTGATGGACTTTTCGTCATGTTTAAATTTTTAGAAAAAAGTTGAAAAATTTTCTCTCTAAATGTCAAGGGTTTAGCTTTACCACTGCATTTTTTCGACTAATTTTTTCTAATAAAGTTTTGAAGTTTATAAAATATTCCTACCTTTGCAACGGCAAGTCCTAAACAACCAGCTCCTGAGAATCCTCCAGGGTGGGAACACAGCAAAGGTAATTGGTCGTAGCGGTGTGATTTAGGTAGCTTGCCATTTTTTTTTGGTTTAAAGTGAGAAGAGAGGTAATTTGATAATTATCTTTTTTTGTTTTTAATACCTTACGCATCATTTTCATTTTTCTAATTTTCAGATTACTTCCGATCTCTTTATTGATTAAAATTCGAACGTCTCGCCTAGTTTTGGTAAAACAAGTTCTACATTTTTATCTGCAAAATGCTTTAATGCACTTTCGTGGTTGATTTCAATTGCAGGGAAAGTATCAAAGTGACAGCCGATTACTTTCGGTGTTTTCAACAGCTCTGCTGCTGCAAAAGAAGCTTTTCTAGGGCACATTGTGTAGTGGCTTCCGATGGGAAGTATAGATAGGTCCAGATTTCCGTATAGTCTTGGGAAAAGCTCCATATCTGCCATTACTCCTGTATCTCCTGCCAAATAGATATTCTTACCTTCAGGTAATCTGAAAATATATCCTACAGGAACGCCTCCATAGCTTCCATCCGGGAAAGAACTTGTATGGTGAGCCGGAACCATGGAAATTTTAAGATCGTCGATTTTTGCCGACCCTCCTAAGTTCACATCGTCTCTATTTTTAGCCTGCGTGAAATACGCGCATACTTCAGGAACTCCAATGATGGTAGCTTCCGGATAATGCTGCAATACTTCTCCTACATCTGCAATATGATCACCATGTGCGTGAGTCAACAGAATATAATCGATTTTTTGCGCGGAAATATCAAACCCTGATTCCGCTTTTTTGTAATTGTAGAAAGGGTCACTCAAAATAGTCTTGTCTTTGTATGTAAACAAGAAACAATTTTGCCCTAAGAATTGTATTTTCATTTTAAATTTAGTTTCAATTATTATTAAACACAAATGACTCAAATAATTTCACAAATAGCACAATGAGAGTAGTGACATTTGTGAAAGCATTCGTGCCATCTGTGTTTTCTTTAATTTATTATTTCGATGGGAATTTATCCTCAATCAGTCTGAGATTAATCCCATGTTCCAGATAGGCTTTGCAACCATCTAAAACAGTCGTAAAACCACCTGTATTGTCGTTAATTACTTTTAACAGATCTTCGCCAGTCTGGCTGAATCCGTAGCTTTTAATCACAACAAGAGTCCCCTTCTCCATGGTTTTAAATTCATAATCTACGTTTGTTGAAGGCTCTCCCCATTCTGTTTTTATCAGCTGATTAGGAATAATCTGATGTACTTTTACGGCATTTTTTACTCCGTACATTTCCCATTCCCAGGTAACGGTCTTGCCTTCCTCTAATTTCCCGGTAGATTTTGTAAACCAGAAATTAGTGGTTACTTCAGGATTGATAAATGCTTCAAAAACATCTTCAATCGGTTTTCTGATAAGCATTTGAGCTTCAACATAGATCGTAGAACTCATGGTGTAATATTTTAGATTTAGTTAAATAAATTCAGTCCGGCTGCTGTAAGGATTGCCATTACAAACGTCATGATCCCTACCTGCTTTAAATACTGATCTAATTCTTTCGGTTCTTTTACCGATAAAATCTTTCTTCTTAGTTTCGATAATGGGATCAACAGGATCATTACGATGAACACATAATAATTTTGTTCCTGCATAAATCCATTTATTCCTAGAAATACAAGGATCAGTAATAAAGGAAGCTGTAACAGAACCATTTCATAGATCATTGCATTTCTGAATCCAATTCTCAATGCAAAGCTATTTTTTCCTGATAATTTATCACTTTCAATATCTCTCATATTGTTAAGGTTCAGAACAGCCATACTCATCATTCCTACTGCTGTTCCGGGTAATAACATATCCCAGCTGAAAGTTTTTGTAAACAGGAAGTAGCTTCCACATACAGAAACAAGTCCAAAGAAGATAAATACGAAGATATCTCCCAATCCCATGTATCCATAAGGTTTTTTACCTACTGTATATCCAATAGCTGCCAGAATACTTGCCACTCCTAATCCTATGAAGATATAGAATTCATTCATATAGTTTGGAATGAAAGCAACATACAATAAAGCAATGGTCGCAATGAAAGATAAAGCTGAGAAAAGAATCACTGCATTTTTCATCTGTTTTGCTGTAATTTTTCCTGATGCTACCGCTCTTGCTTCCGCTTCATTGATTCTTTTGGCATCGGTACCTTTTATTCCGTCGCCGTAATCATTGGCATAATTTGATAAAATCTGGTATAGAAGTGTTACCAAAAGGGCGAGCGCAAAAATCTTCCAATCCCAGGTTCCTCCTTCTCCGTAAAGTCTCCATTTTGCAATGAAAGCTCCCATAATAATTCCGCTTAGTGAAAGCGGTAAAGTTCTTAGCCTTGCGGCTTTTATCCAATCAGTCATATTATTTTAGATGTTAGATAGTAGAAGTTAGAAGTTAGTAAGACCATTCTGTCTAATATCTAGCTTCTAACCTCTAATTTCTTTTTTAAGATATCCATTGATCTTCTCCGAAGTTGGGCTTTCTTTTTTCAAGAAATGCGTTTCTTCCTTCCTGAGCTTCTTCTGTCATATACGCCAAACGGGTTGCTTCTCCTGCAAAAACCTGCTGCCCTACCATCCCATCGTCTGTAAGGTTCATGGCAAACTTCAGCATTCTGATAGAAGTTGGAGATTTAGCCAATATTTCCTGAGCCCATTCGTACGCTGTATCTTCTAATTCTGCATGAGGAACTACTTTGTTCACCATTCCCATTTCGAAAGCTTCTTTAGCCGAATAGTTTCTTCCTAAAAAGAAAATTTCACGGGCTTTTTTCTGACCTACCATTTTAGCAAGATAAGCCGAACCGTACCCTCCATCGAAACTTGTAACATCAGCATCTGTCTGCTTAAAAATAGCATGTTCTTCACTTGCCAAAGTCAAGTCACATACAACATGAAGTGAGTGTCCTCCACCAACTGCCCATCCCGGAACAACTGCAATAACCACTTTCGGCATGAAACGGATAAGACGCTGAACTTCAAGAATATTCAAACGGTGTCTTCCGTCTTCTCCTACGTATCCCTGATGTCCTCTTGCTTTCTGGTCTCCTCCACTACAAAATGCCCATCCCCCATCTTTGGGGCTTGGTCCTTCTCCTGAAAGCAATACCACTCCTATTGAAGAATCTTCATAGGCATCGTAAAAAGCATCGTATAATTCTGAAGTTGTTTTGGGTCTGAAAGCGTTGCGTACTTCCGGTCTGTTGAAAGCAATTCTTGCTACTCCGTTAGATTTTTTATAGGTAATATCTTCGTATTCCTTGGCGGTTTTCCACTCGATCATCTTATAAAAATTTTTCTCAAAGATACGGAATTACAGAGAAATTCTAAAGGTGAAATTCACCCATCATTTCAATAAGGAAGAGAAATTTTGAATGGCTAATTTCAAGGTATAGATATTGAGTAAAAAGGTAGTTTCAGAGTGATATTATTGCTTTAAAAAATAAAAGCCGGAACACTTACTGTTCCGGCTTTTTATTATTGAGTTATCAATGATTACTTTGCAGCTGCACTCAGTTCAGCTTCTTTAGCTTTCATTTCTTTAACTTTTTCAATGTTTTTAGTTACTACATAAATTTCTTTTAATGCAGAAACCGCATCAATGCTCTTTGGATTTGCTTTATACCATCCTTCAGCATATGGTAATGCTTTACCAAATCTTTCTCTTCTTGCGTCGATCAATTTGGAAGCTTCATCCGGCTTGTCTTTTCTCAATGCATTGATCTCTCCTACTACTTTAGAATCATCACCAATAGTAGTGTACACTAAGTTTTGATACGCATCAGAAAAATCAGGCTTAAGCTCGATTGCTTTTTTGAAAGATGCTACAGCATCATTCGCAGTAGCTGGATTTTTAGCCTGCATTACTCCAAGGTTATACCAGTTTGTTGGATCATTTGGATTCTTAGCCAACTGTTCCTTCAATCCTGAAACAAATTTATCCGTGTTTCCTGACTGAAGATATGCTGTAGTCTGCGCTTCTTTTAGTTTAGCACTGTTTGGGAATTTTACCAACCCTTTTTCGATAACAGCAAGAGCTTCAGGCCCTTTCTTTGCATTAAGAAGTAATGAAGCCAAAGTTTCATATAAATCCGGTTCTATACTTTTTGACTGTTCTGTTTTGAAATCAGAATAATCAGCATTCTTCTTCATAAGCTCCCAAGTCGCTTTATCTAAAGGTATTACATTGCCGGTTTTCTTTTCTTTTGCAGTATAAGTAGTTTCTAC
Organism: Chryseobacterium sp. KBW03; assembly: GCF_003852415.1. NCBI lineage: Bacteria > Pseudomonadati > Bacteroidota > Flavobacteriia > Flavobacteriales > Weeksellaceae > Chryseobacterium > Chryseobacterium sp. KBW03. Next base: position 701,653 of record NZ_QAJO01000003.1, read on the forward strand.
TCCTGTAAATCCAGAATTAACAAGGTCTGTATATATTTTGATGGATTGATCACTGTTGTTAGCTAACGCATGACTCAGTCCTGCATAATACATGTATATTTTATTGTCCTGACCACTAGACTTCAATAAGTCATAAACTTCTATAAACTTAGGCGCTGCAGCTGCATAGTTTTTCGCATTGTATGCATCCATAGCAACCTTATTAGCTTCCTGAAGCTGGGCATTCAAAGCAGCGGCATCTTTTTTCTGTCCGAAAGCAAAAGCTGACGCTACGATAGCCATTCCTAAAATTAGTTTCTTCATAATAACTATTTTATATTAATTGTACAATTTATTCTTCAGAATCATTCTCATTTTCCTCTGTCTGATTTTCATTTTCAGCCTGAGGTTCCTCATTGTTTTCCTGGTTATCAAATAGCGATCCTATTCCTTCTTCTGTTTCTTCAGCTCCTTCAATCTCTTCAGAATCTTCCTCTACATCTTTATCCATTGCTACTTTTGCAATAGCTGCAATTTCGTCATTTTTCTTAAGATTGATCATTTTTACTCCCTGAGTATTTCTACCCATTACTCTCATTTCGTCCATTCCCATTCTGATGGCAACACCGGATTTGTTGATAATCATCAATCCGTCTTCATCTGTTACGTTTTGAATCGCAATAAGATTTCCTGTTTTTTCGGTAATGTTCAGGGTAATAACTCCTTTTCCTCCTCTGTTGGTAATTCTGTAGTCTTCTACTGCAGTTCTTTTTCCGTATCCTTTTTCAGATACTACAAGTACTGTTTCGTTCTCCACATCGTTCACAACAATCATACCAATAGCTTCGTCATTGTCTTCCATCGCAATACCTCTTACCCCGATAGATCCTCTACCTACTTCTCTTACTTTTTCTTCAGGGAAACGGATACATTTACCATTTTTAGTAGCGATCATGATCTGAGATGTTCCATTGGTAAGGTAAGCTCCTAATAACTGGTCATTATCTCTGATTTCAATTGCATTTACACCATTTACCCTTGGTCTTGAATATGCTTCTAATGAAGTTTTCTTGATTGTACCATTTTTGGTAACCATCACCACACTCATTTGATTTACATATTCTGAGTCCTTCAGGTTGTTGGTTCTGATATATGCTTTAATCTTATCATCCGGTTCTATGTTGATAAGGTTTTGTACTGCTCTTCCTTTTGCTGTTCTGGAGCCTTCAGGAATTTCAAATACTCTTAGCCAGTAACATCTTCCTTTTTCTGTAAAGAATAACATATACTGGTGGTTGGTTGCAGAAACAATATATTCAAGGAAATCAGAATCTCTTGTTGTTGCCGCTTTATTTCCTACACCACCTCTACTTTGGATTTTATATTCTGAAAGTGAAGTTCTCTTAACATATCCTGCGTGAGAGATTGTAAGAACTACAGATTCGTTCGGGATAATATCTTCGATAGACATTTCTCCTCCTGAATAATCAATTTCAGTTCTTCTTTCGTCTCCGTATTTTTCTTTGATTTCGACCAATTCTTCTTTGATGATCTGGAATCTTCTTGGCTCATTCGCTAAGATATCTTCCAAATTGGCAATCTCACTCATGATTGCATCGTATTCATCACGGATCTTATCAAGCTCCATTCCTGTCAAACGAGCCAATCTAAGATCAAGAATCGCCTGAGCCTGGATGTCAGAAAGTTCAAACGCCTCAATTAAGCCTTCTTTTGCAGCCTGAGGATTTGCACTGTGACGGATAATAGAAATTGCTCTATCTAAAGAATCCTGCGTTCCAATCACCTTCATGAACCCTTCAAGGATATGGGCTCTTTCTTTCGCTTTTTTAAGCTCATACTTCGTTCTTCTTACGATGACCTCATGTCTGTGCTCTACAAAGTGATGAATGATATCTTTAAGGTTCAGCTGCTCTGGTCTTCCGTGTACCAGTGCAATATTGTTCACACTGAAAGATGTCTGAAGCGCTGTATATTTATATAATAGGTTAAGAACAACATTCGGGATGGCGTCATTTTTCAATTCATATACAACGCGAAGTCCATTTCTGTCCGATTCATCTCTGATCTCATAGATACCAGGGATTTTCTCATCTTTAACAAGTTCTGCTGTTCTGGCAATCATTTCAGCTTTGTTCACCTGATAAGGGATTTCAGTAACGATAATAGCGTTTCTGTTTCCGATTTCGTCAAAGTTAACTTTAGCTCTTAAAACAACTCTACCTCTCCCTGTATGGAATGCATCTCTTACCCCATCATATCCATAGATGATCCCCCCTGTAGGGAAATCCGGAGCAATAATATGCTGCATCAATTCATCGATCGTAATTTCTTTATTATCGATATAAGCGCAGATTGCATCTATAGATTCTGACAAGTTGTGTGGCGCCATATTGGTTGCCATCCCTACTGCAATACCTGAAGTACCGTTCACCAAAAGGTTCGGAACTTTAGTAGGCATTACTGTTGGTTCCTGTAAACTGTCGTCAAAGTTATTCTGGAAATCTACCGTTTCTTTGTCTAGGTCTGAAAGAATCTCATCAGAGATTTTTTTCAATCTTGCTTCAGTATAACGCATTGCTGCAGGCGGGTCACCATCCATTGAACCGAAGTTACCCTGCCCGTCTACCTGAGGATAACGTAAGCTCCAGTTCTGGGCCATCCTTACCATTGCATCATAAACAGAGGAATCTCCGTGCGGGTGATATTTACCCAAAACATCCCCAACAATTCTCGCAGATTTTAAATATTTTCTATTAGAAAACACCCCTAGTCCATACATACCATAAAGTACTCTTCTATGAACAGGTTTCAAGCCGTCTCTTACATCCGGTAACGCTCTTGAAACGATAACGGACATCGAATAATCGATATAAGACGACTTCATTTCATCAACAATGTTGATAGGAATCAGTCTTTCTCCTTCTTTTTGCATAAACAAATTTTATTATAATGATAGTCAGACCTTTAGCTGTAAGTCTGAAAATTATTTATTTCCGATTTTTATTAACGGGCTAATTTACGAAAAAAATGCCGATTTTTGCTGTAGAATTTATCCAAAAAATCTTAAAAATTCATAAAAATATGAGCGTATTAAGTATAACTTTCCACTGTACGAAAGATAACCTAGAAGAATGGGAAAATTATATTGATGAAACACTGGTTTTAATGACAGAAAACCTGATGGATGTAGACAAATATATCCTTTCTGAGGTACACAGTGATTTTATTGAAGATGGTAAGAATTACAATCTTTTATTAATATTTGATAATAATGGACTGAGGGAAGATTTCATTAAAAGTGAACTTTTAAACATTTCTGAAATCATTGATAAAAAATTTGGACAGGAGGTTATGATCTTCAATACGTTCCTAAATCCAAAGAAAACGAGATTATAAAAAAGAAGCACTGAAAAAATCAGTGCTTTATTTTTTATCTGTGATGTCCATGACCCCGGCCTCTGTGATGATGACCGCGATCTTCATAAATATATACTTTCTTTACATGGCCAGGTGCATAATATCTTGCACTTCCCCCATAATACCTTTTTGCATGTCCGGGTGGCATTCTTCTTCCATAAGGCTCACTCACCACGCACGATAACAGCATTAGCAGAACGATACCTACCCCAGCAATTTTAAACATACTTTTCATTATTTCCGCTTTTTCAATTTCGATAGTGAAATATAACAAGGTTGATGCCAAGGTTCAAAGCTGAAAATAGATCAAGGGTTAATTTTCAATTTTCTTCTAAATAATCTCGCTTCTCTTTTCCATCATGACAAGATCTTTCCATTCACCATTGAGTTTTCCTATTTTTTTGCGGACTCCTACGGTTCTGAAACCATTTTTCTCATGAGATTTGATTGCCATTTCATTTTCGGAGAAGAGATTGGTCTGTAATGTCCAGAATCCGTGATCCTCGCTGTCCAAAATTATCTTTTTAAGCAGCACAGAACCCAATCCCTTGCCTTGGTATTCTTTATCAAAATAAATGCTTACTTCTGCAACTCCTTTAAAACACTCTCTTTTGCTCACAGGTTTTAAAGCACACCATCCCACCACTTCATTATTTTCATTTTCCAAAACCCATCGGCAGTCGTTGAAATATTCCATACTCCAGGCTTCAGCTGAAGGAACTTCTGTTTCCAAAGTGGCAATTCCACCATCTATTCCCTGGCGGAAAATCTCCAGCACTCTGGCTTCGTCACCGGGAAGCATTTCTCTTAATTCGTAATTCATCGTATTTAATGGTATTTTCTTTTCATTTTTCTTTTGATTCTCGCATAATGGGTCTGCTTGCTTTTCTCGTCTTCAGAAACCACACTGATGTTCCCGTCAACTTCCAGAACAGACAGTTTTACATTGCTGATCTTTTCAATCCCATGTTCTCTTATGGCTTCTTCCAGTTCACTTTCAGTAATCTTTACCCGGTTCAGAGCTGCCTGATCTGCAACTCCATCCCTGATAAGAATGATGGGCTCATCTTCCATAAAAGTCTGAAAAGAACGGCTTGAAAACATCAGCCTTTTTAAAATAAAATTAGCAGCAAACAAAACAAGTGCCGCAATAATACCGCCCTGCAGTGATGTATCGGGACCCACCATGGCATTCTGAACAGCATTTGAGATCAACAGCAACAATACAACATCTCCTGCATTGAGCTGAGAGAGCTGATTTTTACCAAATAAACGAATAGCGATTACCATGAAAAGGTAAACGCAGAGGGAACGAACTGCAACGTTAAGTATAGGATCCACAATTTTTATATCTACTCAAATGTATTGATTTTTTGCTATTGTATTGATGTGTTGGCGGAAAATGTATTTACGGGCGTTGATTGGTTACTGACTGCCAATTAATTATTGAGAATTTATGGTATCTAAAGGTAAAATAAATTGTATTTCTATTGGTATGAGATTTGACCATCTTCATAAAATCATAATTTTAAAATGAAAAAACAATTATTTTTCTATCTGGGTATCCTTCTGTTTTTTGTGGCCTGTGAAAAGAAAAAGCCAGCAACAGATACATCTTCTGACAATGCTGTGCGGATGAAAGTGAATGAACTTTACTCAAAGTATGGCAAGTCTAATGAAGCCGTTTACAATCAACCTATTCCGGAGGATTTATTTTCAAAGGATTTAAAGGAAACATTAGAAAATGCTATTCATGCATCAAAAGCAGATATTGAAAAGGTGAAAAACAGTAATCATCCTGATGAGAAGCCATTAATTTTTGAAGGCGCTATGTTCTCCAGCTTGTATGAAGGATTTACAGCTTATAAAATTAAATCTGTCAATATACAGGATAAAACAGCCGATGCGCAGGTAGAATTTGAGTATAATATGTCGTCACCAAAAGTAACATGGATCGATACGGTACACCTGATCAATACAGAGAAGGGATGGAAAATAGATAATGTTATTTTTGATACAATAGGAAATTCTAAGGGTCTTAAAGCAAGATTAACAGAATTTGTTCAAAGTACAAAATAATAGAAAAGCCGCTTTTATAAGCGGCTTGATTTTTTTACGGACACTGAACGATTGGAACATCACTGCAAATTACTTTATTTGCCCATTCGCAAAACGTACAGTATTTTTTGGGTTCTCCTCCGTACACGGACTTCAAATCTGACTTCGCCAGTTTCTTAAGATTTTTCATATCGTTTTAATTTTATGGTAGGGCAAAATTAAAACAGATCTGATTATTCTTTCTTACAATATAACCGTATAAGTTTTCATTATTCACATTTAATTGAATAATATGAAAACCTATTATCTGCTATGGATCTCCACTGTCACAGGCATTACATACGTGTAAGCAACCATATTATCAGTCAGTTTTTTTTGATCTACTCTATAGTCCAGGTCGCTCAACACCATTTCAATTTCTTTACTTACTGTTTTGCAATCCCCTGTAGAATGAACATTTACAATTTTGCCGTTCTTGGCAATATCAAATTTCACTACTGAGTTTACGGTTCCCTGCTTATAATCAGGATTCGTAAGATCAAAATTAGCTTCCAATTTATTTCTTATATCACTGAAAGTCTCACTTTTACTCAGTTGAATAGGCTCAATGGTATTATGATCTGTTGTTTGGGCGTTGGCAGTGTTCAAAACGGCAGCAATTCCACAAACGAAAAGTGAAGCGAACAATATTTGAATTCTATTTTTCATAACTAACTGGTTTTAAATATTATACTAACCTTATTTTGTATCTCTTACCCAAAGTTATTAAAAATAATTCATATTAATTTCACATTGAGTTAACATTGGGTTAACATTGAAATATAATTGATTGATTTACAGTGTTATAAATTTTTAAAATAATTAAAAATTTAATATTGGGAGCAAATTTCAGGCATAAAAAAAGGCTAAACTATATAGGTTTAGCCTTTTTTATCAGTTCTTATTATTCTATAAGTATTTCAGCAGATCAAAATGCTGGATAATTTTTACAATGTTTATTCCAATTCCCTCTTCAAAAACTTCCCAGTCAAGCTCTTCTTAGACTTAACAATTTCTTCAGGAGTTCCTTTAGCAATAATCTCTCCTCCATATTTTCCTCCTTCCGGACCAACATCTATAACGTGATCGGCTAATTTGATTACATCCATATTATGTTCGATGATAATGAATGAATTTCCAAGTTCTACCAATTGGTTGATGGCATCCATCAGAATTTTTACATCTTCAAAATGTAGTCCTGTAGTGGGTTCATCAAGAATATAAAGGGTATTTCCTGTTTGTCTTTTTGAAAGTTCAGTTGCTAACTTGATACGCTGGGCTTCTCCTCCTGAAAGTGTGGTTGACTGCTGTCCCAGGGTAATATATCCCAGTCCTACATCCTGTAATGTTTTTACTTTGGCAAAAATCTTAGGAATGGGCTGGAAGAAATCTACCGCTTCATCAATCGTCATATCCAATACGTCAGAGATTGATTTTCCTTTGTAACGAACTTCCAGCGTTTCTCTGTTGAAACGTTTTCCGTTGCAGGTTTCGCAGTGTACATATACATCCGGAAGGAAATTCATTTCAATGACTTTCAATCCTCCACCCTGGCAGGTTTCGCATCTTCCGCCTTTTACGTTGAATGAGAATCTTCCCGGCTTATAACCACGGATCTTACTTTCCGGCAGTTCGGCAAAAAGGTTTCTGATATCGGTAAACATTCCGGTATAGGTAGCTGGGTTCGAACGTGGTGTTCTCCCAATCGGAGTTTGGTCTACGTCTACAATTTTATCAATATTATCTAACCCTTCTATTTTTTTGTATGGTAAAGGCTCCTGAACAGCTCTGTAGAAGTGTTTGTTAAGGATCGGGTATAACGTTCCGTTAATCAGAGAAGATTTTCCACTCCCTGAAATTCCGGTTACGACTACCAGTTTTCCAAGAGGAACATCCAGAGTTACATTTTTAAGGTTATTTCCTGTAGCGCCTTTTAAAACAATACTTTTACCGTTTCCTGCTCTTCTTTCTGCAGGAATTTCTATTTTTCTTTTTCCATTAATATACTGAGCGGTAATGGTATCTGCTTTCAATAAGTCTTTTGGTTTTCCCTGCCAAAGAATCTCACCACCGAATTTACCAGCTTTTGGACCAATATCCAGTACCTCATCGGCTTCCATAATCATGTCTTTATCATGTTCTACCACCAATACGGAGTTTCCGATGTCTCTAAGGTTTTTCAGGGAATGAATCAGTCTTTCGTTATCTCTCTGATGAAGTCCGATACTCGGTTCATCAAGGATATACAATACATTCACCAGCTGAGAACCGATCTGTGTAGCCAGTCGTATTCTCTGGGATTCCCCTCCTGAAAGGGTTTTTGAACTTCTGCTCAAGCTCAGATAATCCAAACCTACATCCAGTAAAAACTGAAGTCTGGTTTCAATTTCTTTTAGGATCTCGTGAGCAATGATTTTATTTTTTTCTGAGAATTTATCTTTAACGTCAGCTAACCATTCTTTTAAGTCAGATAAACTTAAAGCATTGACCTCAGCAATATTTTTCCCATCTATTTTAAAGCTTAAACTTGAAGGCTGAAGGCGGGTTCCATGACATTCCGGACAGATTTCTTCTGTAGTGAAGTGTCTTTCCAGCAAAATAGCTTCATAAGATTCTCTTTCATCGATAATTTCTTCCATGAAAGCAATCAGTCCGTCAAAACCAATTTTTATTTTCTTGGTAATGCCTGCATATTTAAGATCTTTATTGAATTCTTTGTGGCATCCGTTGTAGATATAATCCAATGCTTCTTCAGGAATATCTTTCAATGAAGTTGTTAATCCTAATCCAAAGATTTCAAGAATATTTTTGATCTGTGAAAGAATCCATTTATTAGACTTGATATCTTCCAATGGTAGCAATCCACCCTGATTGATGGATAGTTTTGGATTATCAATAAAGTAATCGGTATTGATCTTTTTGATCATTCCCAATCCTTTACAGTTCGGGCAGCTTCCTTTCGGAGAGTTGAATGAGAAAGTATTGGGTTCCGGCAGGGCCAAAGAATGTCCTGTTTCTGCATCCATCAGGTTTTTGGAAAAGTATTCGATCTCTGTACTTCCCAGTTTCTGAATTCCGATAATTCCCTCTCCCATTTCCATCGCCGTACGCAATGATTTTTCCATTCTGCTTTCTGAAGCATTTTCCCCGATAATCCAACGGTCGATCACAATATCGATATCGTGGGTCTTGTAACGGTCAAGTTTTAAATCATATTCAATATCCTGCAGCGCACCATCAATTCTTGCCTGTCCATAGCCTTTTTTGGCCATCTGTACAAAGAGTTCATGATAATGTCCTTTTCTGGAACGCACTACGGGCGCCAAAAGCATGATTTTTTCTTTTTTATAATTTCCTTTGATGGTTTCAAGAATCTGATCTTCGGTATAGCTTACCAACTTTTGTCCTGTAGACAAAGAGTACGCATCCGAAACTCTCGCATACAAAAGACGCAGAAAGTCATACAGCTCTGTAACCGTTCCCACCGTAGAACGAGGATTTTTGTTGGTCGTCTTCTGCTCTATGGCAATAACCGGTGAAAGTCCTTCAATTTTATCAACATCAGGACGCTCCAATCCTCCTAAAAACTGACGTGCATAGGCAGAGAAGGTCTCGATATAACGACGCTGGCCTTCTGCAAAGATGGTATCAAAAGCCAATGAAGATTTTCCACTTCCCGAAAGACCGGTGATAACGACTAATTCATTACGTGGAATTTTTACATTAATATTTTTCAGGTTATGTTCACGTGCTCCGTAAACTTCTATATATTCTGTTGATTTGCTCATAATTTGGAGTAATTTTGCCTGAAAATCACAACGTGCAAAAATACGAAATTTTATAGAATTTTTTTGAATATAAAAGCTATAAAAGTTTCATAAAAAATACTTTGGGCTTGTTGGGTATGGATAAAGGTTTTAAAAGTATTTAAGCCTAGATCGCTTGAAATTTTATAGGAATAATATTTATACTGTTGATCAGTGAGTTTTGGCTAAAGCCGTATGAATATATTCTTTTTATCAAACGGGATAAAGCCCGTTCTTATTCATAAATACATCTTTATTCACGTTTAACAAAAATATCATTTCAGTGTATTGTATTCCCAGACTGCACGGCTGATGTCTGCAATGATTTTTTCGGTATCAGCCATTTCTTCATTGATATTTTTCAAATAAACAGATAGGATAACATGTTTCCCATTGGGAAGTTTTATGATTCCTACATCATTCATAGCAGCGCGTAGGTTATTTTCATTTCTCCCGGAAATTCCAGTGCGATGGGCCAATTCTGTTCCTGTTGGCAAACCTGCCTTCATCCAAGTAAGTCCCCTTGAGGTTTCTACCATTACCTGGTACAAATATTTTGTAGTTTCTTTCTTCAGAATTTTTCCTTTATAGAATTTTTCTAAAAGTTCTGTGGTTGCCAGAGGAGTTGTTGTGTTAATGTAGTATTTATCAAAGGACGACATTTCCTGCTCATTCAGTTTTATGGTAAAATCTTTGATCCCCTGCTGATTGATAAATTTCTGAACAACCTCTGTTCCGCCAATGATATTCAACAGGATGTCACAACCATTGTTATCACTGTGGGAAACGGTAAATCTTAACAATTGATCCAAAGTGAGGTAGATATTTCCTTGCGGATATTCATCTCTCATCGGGCTCCAGGTTTCAGGGAGTAAAGCTTCTTTTTTAATAAAGAATTTCTGATCTAACTTCAGCTTTCCTTTATCTACCTGATGTAAGACGGCAAGTGCAATATGGAATTTAAAAACACTCATCATCGGCGTTTCTTTATTTCCATTGATACTGAGGGTATCTTTATCTTCTATTCCTTTTAAAGATATGCCGACAGTTGCCTTTTTCGTAGAAATTATTTCATTGATTTTATTTCTCAAATCCTTAATCGTCTGACTTTTTAATGGAAGACCGAAAAGGAGAAGCAGTATTAAGAGTGATATTTTTTTCATTCAATTGATTCTTTGTATGGCTGTTTTTTCAGGGATGAAAATTTTGTAATTGTGATTTTGATCCTCATCATGACATAGTAAAAATGCCGTAATGGTACGGCATTTTTATATTTTAAAGTGTTACTCATTTATTTACAAGAAATTTACATATCCTGAAAATCAATGTCTTCGTTGTTTATTCTTACAATATATTCAATTCCGTCAATGGCTTTAGAAATAATTTGATTTCTAATGATATTTGCCATGTTCTCCCAATAGGCTCTTCCATAGAAAGAATAGTTCTGAGGAATGATTTCTACCTCAACGGTTCTTACAAAACCTTCTTTAGGTTTATTGCTGATCATTGTTCCTCTTCTTACCCTTACTTCTCTTACCTCATCTTTCAGAATCATGCGGCAATAGTTTTTAACATCTTCCAGGGAAATGATTTTATCCCTGGTCGTTAAAGCATATTTATATGCCTGAATGCTGTCTGTTCCTTTCTGTTCTTCAGCTCCACCCAATGTTTCGGTAAGCAATATAACCGTTTGTGATTTCAACTGGTTGGAAAGCTCGGTTCCGGGACGCATATGATTGGCCAAAGTACAGTGTGTTACCCAGAAAGAGGCGTACGTATGATCGGTTTTTTCTACCGGCTCCATGATCACATAGTTCAGTTCCTGTCTGATATTCCTTTTGGCATTGTTTACTTTCTGTACCATGGATTTCATCTTATCGGACATTTCACTGAGAACTCCTTTTACATTATCTCTGTTTAAAAGGGAAAATGCTGCAATCTCATCTCTCGTCAGTTCCAGAACGTTGGCAATCATATCAACGGCATTTCTGCTTGTAAAACGCTCCATTCCTCCTTTTCTTACAGTATACAAGCCTTTTTTAAGGTCATCGGCCGGGGTGAAAGGTATTTCAGTGTATTTTCTTCCGTCACCATCCTGCACCTCATCTACATACAGGAAATGTTCGCCTTCATCTGTTACCAAAGGAATATTATTTCCCATGATGTCAAGGCTGTATTCTGTTTTTTTCCAGCCTCTGTTATAAATCGGAAAAGCATTCAGTACAAAGGAAAAGTTATCAAGGATTTCCGCTGAAAACTGTGGTGGAAATTCAAAAGTAAGCCACAAATATTTTTTATTATCGAGGAACTTTGTAATTTCTTCTTTTTCTGATAAAAAGTCAAGATTCTGAGGAAGCTGTCCAGGTTCTGAGAACAGACTTTGAGAAATCCCTGTTACTTCAATAAATTTATGACGGTAAATACTTTTAATGTCTTCAATCACCTTATTTCTGATAGACTGCTCTTTGAACATCTGTTCATAGCCATCATTATGACTTTCTGAAAGATAGCTTAATCCTTCTCTTACAAATAAAGGATTTCCATTGCTGGTCACCGTGATATATGGCAATAATTTATACACAAAATCAAGGTGTTCAAAAGCCGGATTGGAGCAGAATATACTCAGGTATTTTGGAAAGTTTTCACTGATATATTTGCTGACATCTACTCCTATTGTTATTTTCCTGTAATCTTCGGGTCTTCCCTGAAATCTTGCAATCGGAATTTTATTAAACCGGTCATCAATACTGTAGCAGGTATTTCCTACAAACATAATGGATGTGTGAACTTTATTGATTCTTACATTTCCTACCGGAGTAAAAGGAATATTCAACTGTTTATCTGATTCTGATTTTACCGTGGAAGTCATCTGTTTACGGAAAAAGAATTCTGTGTGCTCCAATAAAACTTCAGAAGAATCATAAGGCTGTGTAAAAGCCACAGAATGAGCAGGGATAGGATGTGTATAAATGGACGGTGTAAGAAGTTTTGCCAGTTTTTCCAATATACGGGCATTCACCGTTTGTATTTCATTATTCGCTTTAAAAACTTCTGTACTGAATGCATCTATCAATAGTTTTACAAAAGGATCTAAAGACTGCGGACTTCTGAGTCCCCATACTTTAGTGGCATTCTGCAGCATTCTTGCTTTTACAGATTCTTTGGAATAAATATTCTGATCTAAATTCATAATTTTCTTTCGCTGTTAAAAATATTAATCAATAGACATTGGGCTTAGAAACAGTTCTGTTGAAAAACTGAAACGTTCTCCTGTTTCTTCCATTTTTGCATTGATAGCAATTCTTACTTTCTTTTTAATTTCGGTGTGTTCTTTAGTATCGTAGCTGTGCTCTACAAATTGTATATGTGCGTCGATCTGTGGGTTTACGATTCGTGGTTCATATTCCTGAATCTGTCTTCTGAGGCTTTTGACGAAAACATTTTCCCAGATGGCACTTGTTACTCCATTATCGAATTCAAGGTTCCAAACATCGTTTCCATAGTTTTCATCGTATCTGTTCTCCCCTTTTTTGGTAGTGATCAGCAGCATAATATTGTGGGCAATACTTTCCCCCATATCGCAGGTATCGATACTTCCGCCTTCGGTCATTAAAGTAGACGGTACGAAAGGCATTCTGTAATTTGGTGTATCCATAGCTTATTGTTTTTACTTCATGGTCCTGTTTATTTAAAAACGAACTACCAAAGTACACATTTTCACCCAATAATTATTACAATACTTTAAAATATTGTTCAAAAATCAGGGCCTTCAAACTGAATTGAAAGCCCTGAATATTTTGTATGTTTTATATCCTGTATTTTAGTTTAATGATCTGCCTTTTTCCTGTTGATGAAATAGTATACAGGAAGCCCCAATAATACCAATACAAAGCCTGGCCATGTATATTGTTGTTTATAAATTAGCAATAAGATACAGAAACAAGATCCTATAATCAGATAAATAATAGGAGTCACCGGATACAGCCATGTCTTATAGGGTCTTTCCAGATCGGGCTGTTTCATTCTCAAATAAATAACGCCAAAAACTGTAATCATATAGAACAGAACAATTACAAAGGATATCATATCCAGTAAGTTTCCGTACTGCCCGCTCAGACACAGAATTGAAGCCCAAACTCCCTGCATCCATAAAGCGTTTTCAGGAACTTCATTTTTATTGTTTTTTACCGCTGACTTAAAGAACATTCCGTCTTTGGCCATGGTCTGAAAAACTCTCGCTCCCGCCAGAATCAATCCGTTATTACATCCAAAAGTGGAAATCATTACCAATAAAGCGATGATAATGGTTCCTGCACTTCCAAAAATATTCTGTGAAGCCGCTACTGCTACCCTGTCATTGGTTGCAAATGCAATTCCATCTCTATCCAGTGCATTTAAGTATATGTAATTCACTGCGATATACAGAATCATTACAGCAGAAGTACCGTAAATCATCGATTTTACTACATTTTTTTTAGGATTTTCAATTTCACCGGAAACAAATGTTACACTTTCCCAGGCAACAGAACTGAAAACAGAACCTACCATTGCCGCTGCAATTCCACCCAGCAGAGTCATGCCTCCAATGGGTTCCCAGCCTTCTTTAAGGAAATTACCACTCAAATCTTTTTTAAGATTACTAAAGGAGTCTGATCCCCAGCTAAAGTTTTCTGATAAATGAGAAATATCAACCAAAATAAAACCGGCAGCAATCAAGCCTAATAATGCAATAATTTTGGAACCGGTAAATACATTCTGAAGGATTTTTCCACTTTCTACTCCTCTGGTATTAATATAAGTAAGTAAAACAATAACTCCAATGGCCAGAATCTGGATCCAGGTGATTTTAAATTCACCACTTTGAAAGATAGGAGCAGCATCGTTAAGTGAAGGGATAAGATAGGCTGTAAATTTACCAAAAGCCATTGCCACTGCAGCAATAGTTCCGGTTTGTATTACTGTAAAAAGGCCCCAGCCATAAAGGAATCCCATCTTTTTTCCGAAGATTTCTTTCAGATAAGTATATTGTCCTCCGGCTTTCGGAAACAGGGCGGAGAGTTCTCCATAGCTTATTGCCGCGGCTACTGTCATCACTCCTGTGATCACCCACACTACAATCAGCCAGAATCCGGACCCCAGATTCCGCATCATATCAGCGCTTACAATAAAAATTCCGCTTCCGATCATAGACCCCATCACCAGCATGATGGCGTCCCATAATTTCAGTTTTTTCTGCATAGTCAAGTATAGGGGTCAAATATAATCAAATCTGTCTTTGATTTTGAATTTTATTGAAAATTCCTCAAAACATCTGTTTTTTATCATTCTTTATTCTGTTATGATTCAATTTTAATTAGTATTTTTGGAAAAAATATTAAACATGAAATTTAAAGTTATATTACTTGCTGCTACTTTAACTGCTTCTACATTTGCATTTGCCCAGTCTGGTCCACCAGAAGGAAAAGCTTTGTTAGGTGACACTTATGGAGATCAGGTAACTTCATCCGTTGAATCTAAAGCGATCACAGTAGATAAATTGAATAAACAGCTTAAAAAAGATAACAAAAAGGTTGAAGGTGTAGCCGTTAAAGGAAAAGTAACTGATGTCTGTGATAAAAAAGGATGTTGGCTGACTATTCAGACAGAAGACAACTCTAAGTTTTTTGTAAAAATGAAAGACTATGCATTCTTTGTGCCTACAGCTTTAAAAGGTAAAACCGTTGTATTGGATGGAACTGCTGAGAGAAAGGTAACTTCTGTAAATGAGCAGAAACATTATGCTGAAGATGCTAAAAAACCTCAAGCTGAAATCGATGCGATTACCCAGCCGAAAGAAGAAATCAGGTTTGTAGCGAACGGAATTAAAGTAGTAAACTAAGCTTTAATCATTGTATAAACTCTGAATCCTATATTTCTAAGGTTAGGTTTTGGCTAAAGCCGAATGAATATTTATTTAAATCAAATGGGCTAAAGCCCATTCCTGTTGAAGATGAATTTTATGAACCTTCCCAGATTCGGAAATCAGATATAAAAATAAAAATTCGGCAGTCCTTCAGGACTGCCGAATTTTGTTTTATGGTGGCATTTTATTGACGTATTTTCTTTTTCAAAGACTTCTGATGAGTTGTGATACTGTTTAGAATCTTTTAGTCTTCAATTTTAAAATCTACTACGGAATCCAGTTTCGGATATTTAGTAGCAGAAATAAATTTCTTTCCGGTACAGTCTATTTCCAGCCAGCCTTTTCTTTTTTTAACGTCTCCGGCTTCCATTACAAAAGGAATAAAAGAAATCTCATCTTTCCCTTCTTCTTTGATCTCTCTGTATTGAACTGCTATATCCAAAATACATTCATGATCTGTATTCAGTTTTACATTTCTGTAAATAAGATCATAATGGGTTTCCTGGTTTTCAGGAATTTCAAGATACGTTTCCCAACCTGTAGTATCAGAGTTAAGCTCACTGATAGCTTTCAACGCATAATAAAGAGCTATTGTATAATATTTTCGGGTTTCTTTTCTGGTATAGTCATCTACAAAGTGGCCTCCTTCAAATAAAATGGTCGGCATTCCTGCTTTGATAAAGTTATCTCCTGTAGAAGTCGGGTAAAATTCATCAGAATATCTTCCGATCTGATCAGGGATCATTTCCTTTAAATGATTGTACACACTTCCGATCACTGCCATACATTTTTTTCTGTTTTCAGTAACGGTACGTTCTACATTTTCAGAAGGAGCCAGAAAAGAAAGTGTAGCGGGATGAATGCCATCTGTTGTGAAAATGGTTCTCTGCTCATGGAGGTTTAATGCATAATCATACTTCTTTGAAGCTGCTGCATTTTTAAGAAACTTAATCTCTTTACTTGCTTCATTATGAAAATCCCTGTTAAGGTCAATATCGGCTGCATTCAGTCTTGTCCATCTTTCAGATCCGTCCGGGTTGAGCATGAATATAAAATCCAGTCTTATTTTACTGAAAAGATCCTCTTTCATTTCAGGAGCTTTATCAAGGCTTATTAGAAGATCAAGCATGGCATGAGTCGCGTTGGATTCATTTCCGTGCATTTGTGACCAGGCTAATATCTGAATGTTTCCGGTTCCGATGCTTAACTGATAAATGGGTTTATCTAAATAAGATGTTCCGACCTCTTTAATATAATCGCCGAGATTGGTCTGTAGGTAAGAAAATAATTTTTCAGGGAAAATATAGCGATTTGAGAAATCGGGGGTTTGAGAATAGATCTGTTCAAAATTCATTTTTAGGAATAGTTTACAAAAATCAAATTTAACGATTTTTGGGCAAAAACTTAAATTAACATTTGTAAATATCAGCAAAATCCAGCAATTCACATTTGACACTTGTTTTGAAAACTGTTTACAATACTTAAATTCTCTTATTTTTAAATTTAGAAATACTATTGACATTTGTAATGTTATTAAACAACACAGAAAGACAATTTGTCTGTTGATAAAATTGTGGATTGCGAATAATATAATTCATCATATATAAATTGCTAAAAGTCAGTAAGTTACAATATTTATATAAACCGTATTTGTAACATTACTTGAAGTGAAAAAATAGCTGTTTTAAGCCATTTGAGGGGTATTTTATTAAACATATAAAATGTGGAAAACTCAGTATTTTATTATCTTATACAAATGTAAAACATCTTAAAATCAAAAATTTAGCGTGAAATTTTATTCAGATGAAGTTTTTTTAAGCATTTTTAGTTTGCAATAAAAAAGTTGTTTAGCCGAAACAGTATTTCTCTCAAATGAAGCATAATAGGGGCTTATATAAAGTATTTACATCAGTAATTTACATTTGCAACAGCCTATAAATGCTTATTATAAGCCTTTAAAAGGTATTTATAAGGTCTATTGTCTAGGAGATGGAGTTTTATTGATTAATAATGTAAACAATCAATTTTAAGGGGTTTAAAGGACAAAATAACCTTTGAAAAAGCATCGATTTACATTATTAAACTAGTATTTAGGTGTAATAATATGTCAAATAGTATAGGTTGAATGAATCCAGGTGAATTTTATAACGGATGAGTATAATCATTTAATACAATTGTAATTTAGTTGTAAACTATTGATTTAAAACATACTATTGATAAGTTACAAATGTATACAGACAATAATTTCAATTATTTACATTTGTATTTTGCATTTGTAAATTATATAAGTTACATTTGTAAAATAATTAAAAGCTTATTTTTATGAGTTTAAATGAAAGAATTTCCAAAATTATAGAGTACTCCAATCTTACCCCTTCAGAGTTTGCTGATGAAATTGATGTACAGCGTTCATCTATTTCCCATATTACTTCGGGAAGAAATAAACCGTCTCTTGAGTTTATCATAAAAATAAAATCCCGTTTCCCGGAACTTCTTTGGGATTGGTTGGTTACTGGCGAGGGTGAGATGCTGAAATCTCAACTGCCCGAAACAGAAATTCAAGAAGAACATACTGATGAGGAAAAAATAAAAACAACTCCTCTCCCCGATTTGTTTACCATGATGAACGATGATGATGAATTCGGAAGTGAGGAGGCAGAACCGGAAGCCCCAAAATCAGGCTCTGGAGAATCGTTTATACCGACCCAAGATAAAGCTCCTGAAAGAATATCCGATTCTCAGCGATTAGAAAATTCTGGCGATCAGATTTTAGGACAACTATTTGGTAATCAACAGGGTAAAATAAAGCGTATTGTTTTATTCTACGAAAACGGAAAATTCGAAAGTTTTGAACCCTAAAAAAACCTGATCAAAGAAAATGATCAGGTTAAAAAATATTTGAAGAAGAAAACTAAAGCTATTGCTTTATTTTATTTTTAAAATATTGATGGGCATCCAGCGCATAGCGTTTTATCTTATTATGATCATCTGCGCCCATTCTATGTATTTTACAATTTCGGTTATTGATAAGGGTAATACTGTTGTTTATTGTACTGATGTGATGCTGTCGTATGGCAGAATTATAAAGGTAAACGAAAACATTTTCATACATTAGTTTTTATGGCTCTATCAAATATAAAAATTTAAAATCAAATCAACAATAAAAATAAGATTATTTTAAGAGATAATTAATATAATGGATTATTGTTTTTATTATTACTAATTTCAGATAAAGTCTTCAAATCTGGCAACTCAGGAATTATTATGGATTTTTAATAGAGTTAATTTCAATAAAAAAGACCCGCAAAATTGCGGGCCTGATCGTTTTATAGAGAACAATACTATTATTTTTTCCTTCTTTCAAGCTCTTTTTTGATCAATCCAAGCTCTCTTCCGGTTTGTCCGGCTACAGAAGTGTTTTCCCGGGCCCTTCTCGTCAGATACGGAACAACATCCTTTACAGGCCCGTAGGGAAGATATTTAGCCACATTATAGCCTTTATTTGATAGATAGAAGGTAATATTATCACTCATCCCATAAAGCTGCCCAAAATAAACATGGGGGTTACCGCTTTCAAGAGATTTTGCTTTCATTTTATCCATAATCAGCTCTGAAGAGATTTCGTTATGGGTTCCAAAGAATGCTGAAACTTTATCCAAATGATCCATCACAAAGTCGATTCCGGCATTGTAGTTTTTATCTGAAGCATCTTTAGTCGGCTGAATAGGATCTGCATATCCTTTTTCTGCTGCTCTGGCTCTTTCTTTTTCCATATAAGCACCACGAACAATCTTGTAACCGATAAAGTAGTTTTTCTCTCTTGCTCTCTGAAGATTCGCTTCCATATATTCCAGTCTGCCGGTTCTGTACATCTGAATCGTATTCCAAACGATAGGCTTTTCCTGGTTATATTTTTCCATCATCTCTTCGCAAAGGTGGTCTGCTGCATCCTGCATCCAGGTTTCTTCGGCATCTACCATTACTTTCTTATCATTTTCGTGGCAAAGACGGCATACTTCATCAAATCTTTTTACGACTCTTTCCCATTCTTCTTTCTGACTGGTTGTAAGCTCTGCCCCTTTTCCAACTGCTTCATAAAGATCAATTCTTCCGAAAGCTGTAGGTTTAAATACTATAAAAGGAATCGCCGGATTTCCCACTGAGAATCTTATAATATCCTTAATCTCTTTGCAGACTGCATCAAAAGTTTCTTCATCTTCTTTCCCTTCAATAGAGTAATCGAAAATACTTCCAACTCCTCTCTTGAACAGCTGCTTCACTACTTTCATACTTTCTTCACGGGTTTCACCTCCACAGAACTGTGCAAATAAAGTGTTTTTTACAATTCCGGTAACGAAAGGAAAGTTGTTGTGTACTGTAAAATTCAGGACAGATGTTCCAAGGCTTGTAAGAGCGGGCTGTTCAATCATTTTAAACATCCAGTAAGCCTTTCTCAATTGTGCATCAGACTTGTCTGCAAATGCAACTTTAGTATCGTTAAAAATGGGCATTCCTATTTATTAAATTTAGTTATGCAAAGGTAATAATAACCTCAGTTTATTTAAAGAATTTTTTTATAATTTATGCTCTATTCCGTTTAAAAGCATCGCAATAATTCCTACAAATACCCAAAATCGCAATACATTCAATGTGAGGAAGTTACTTCTTCTTGAAGCATTGATAAGAAGATAGATACACAGTATCATGATAAAAAGTCCTCCGGCAAAATAATAAGCCATAAATCCGGTAACACCAGTTTTGGTGATGATTTTCATAGAAACTGCCATGGTAACCATCAGTAAAGAAGTCAGGATAATTTTTGTGTTCCTGCTTTTAAAATAATTAGGAATGGTGATGTATCCGAACGTTTTGTCTACACTTCTGGTAAGGGTATCTTTCACAATATCAATGCAAAGTAAGATAAGGAAAAGAAAAACAGCCATCAGAAATACCTTTTTGGAAAAGGTTTCGTAGTATACCATCATTCCAAAGAACGGATATAGGGTTAGACTGACAAAGGTAAGGTTGTTTACAATGAGTATTCTGCTCAGTTTATGACTGTAAAACCACATAAAGAACTGATAGACAACAAAAAAAACAAAGACATTATGGGAAATCATCCACGCTACTCCTAAAGAAATAGCACTGAGCACCAGATAAGCGTATAGGAAATATTTCTGTTTGATAAAGCTCTGAACCCTTGTTCTGAAAGGTTTTACAATATGGTCTTTCTCAAGATCATAAAACTGATTGATAATGCCACCCGCAAGAATGGTAAGAACAGTACAGAAAATAATACCGTGTACTTTGAAATCAAATACGAATTTTCCGAAAGATTCATCCTGATTGAACAGGAAAAAAGTAGAAACATAGAGGGCAAATGTCAACAAAGCAGCTACAAAAAAACGTGCTCCGAGCAAAAAGCCCACGAATTGTGAAAATCTGTAAAATAGAGATTTTGAGAGATAATTTTTAGATTGGAAAGTTTCTTTTTCAGAATTCATTCCAACTTATTTAAAATCTGTAAATCACTTCTTTTTGGAAGCCTTCAAGCATTTTTTCTGCTTTTGCATAGTCTTTGGTAAATCCTAAGATATAGCCGCCGCCGCCACTTCCGCAGAGTTTTAGATAATAAGCGTTAGAGTCCAGCCCTTTTTTCCAGATCTTAAAAATACTTTCAGGAATCATAGGACGGAAATGTTCATAGGCCCAGTGAGAAAGTTTTTTAAGGTTTCTGAAGAAAGGATTCATATCTTTTTTAAGGAAAGAGTCTATACATGCATTATTGTAACGGATGAACTCTTCTTTCAGGGTTTTACGGAAACCTTCTGTTTTCATTTTTTCAAAGAAAATCTGAATCATTGGTCCTGTCTCTCCTGTAATCCCAGAATCGATCAGGAAAATAGCTCCTCTCCCTTCTTCTCCTTCCGGAATGTCTACCCTGTCTAAGTTTTCTTTATTTTCGATAAGAATCGGCAGGTTCATATAACAGATCAGTGGATCCATCCCTGAACTTTTACCATGGAAATAGCTTTCCATTTCGCCGAAAACAGCTTTTAATTTTTTAAGATTATCTTTTGAAATATTCTCAGGATTCAGCTTACTGATCGAATATTTTTCAAAAATTGCAGCTACCAAAGCTCCAGAACTTCCCACTCCATATCCCTGAGGAATATTGGAATCAAAGAAAAGTCCTTTTGAAATATCGTTTTTGAAGCTCTCAATATCCAACTTAAAATCATCGGAAAGATCAAGTGCTGTAAGAAATTCAGAATATTTCTGCAGATGTCTGTTGGAAGTAAGTTCAAATTCAGAACTCAGATCGGAAAATTTTAAGGTTCCCTTATAGAAGCTGTAGGGTACTACAAGCCCCTGGGAATCTTCAATCATTCCATATTCTCCAAACAGAATTATTTTTGCATAAAATAGAGGGTTGGTCATGTTGACAATAAATCTTTTTGCAAAGTTAAAAATTATTCGGCTGAATATAAGCAAAACTCAGACCGAAATATGAGTTATTTGAGCTTACTTCATTCTTTCACCTATTAAAGATAAGAAAAAAGCCTGATATTCTCAGGCTTTTACAATAAATTTATTTGGAAATTATTCTTTGATTAACTTTTTGTTGATGGTCTGCTTCTCTGTTTCTATGGTGATCACATAGTTTCCTGTCTGAATTGAGGAAAGATCTACTTCCTGTTTATTTCCTTTTAAAGAAGAATCAGAAATGACCAGTCTTCCCGATTCATCATAAATTTTATACCACTTTAGTCTTTCTTTTGAAGAGAGGGTTATCATATTTTTGGCAGGATTCGGATAAATATTTATTGCATTATTTTTTATATTGACGTCTTCTACTGCCAAGACATTGCAGGAGAAATTCACATTCCAGCCATTTCCCGTAACACCTCCATCTGAAATAAATCTTACCGTTATTGCCCCTGAAGGATCTGTTGATGTAAATGGACCGGGAGCTGTACTTCCACTCAGATTATTCCCATTGGTAAATAATGGTGAAGCGGTAGAAGGCCCATTGTACACATACATAAAATCATAACCCTGTTCAAGATCGAATGTAGTAAATGTCATGGTCATAGAGGAACCGGAAGTAGGATAAAATGTTTTTACCAATTCTTCATTATCTTTATATTGACCTGATAACCCTCCTGTATCTGTAAACTGAGTTCCATCACACCATGCTCCATCAGTCAAAAATAGCTGTGATAGCTGGAAGGCATTAGGGCCACTGCAATCTGTCCCTACACTTAGTCTGTAATAAGTAGCTGGCTGAAGATTTGTAAAATTAAAGGACGGTGTATTTGCATTTCCAGCAGATATTACCGTTCCGCTAGTTGTCGCTAATTTATACTTCCATGTCGTTGAGGCAGCATCTGTAAAAGCAGCCCCTGCAGAGGTCTGTGTGATATTGTTAATATTAAAATTCGTGATCGATGCAGGACATGATGCTGTACAATTAGTTCCAAGGCATCCTTTTGAATCTACAGTGTTTTTGATCAATGTTCCTGGCTGCACACCAAAACCATTAGCGAAATTAATCCCTACACTGCTTACCAAATGGCAGTAACTCATAATAGTTCCTCCGCCGGCAGCAGGAAGGGCAGCATTACATCCTTCATTATTTCCTGATGCGGGTCCACATCCATCAATAGCCGTATTATTTCCGTTCCAAAAGCAGGCATGAGTATGTGGTGAACCTAAATTATGGCCAAGTTCATGGGTCATCGCCTCTATATTCCAAGAATACGTAGGAACATTCTGATAGGTGAAGTTTACACCACAATAAGAATACTTATAATTGGTACATAATGAATTAACATAAGCAATACTTGTTGTAGCAGGGTTTCTTAATAACTGTGCTACATCTCCATTAAAAGTAGTTCTGGTGGTTCTAAATTGGCTCAGAATTGCACTTGGTGACCCTGTATAAGGATCAGTAGTTGTCCAAACAAAAACTCCGCTCAAAGCGACATTAATATTCTCATTGGCATACAATGTTGAAATATTATTATGCATAGCAGTCACCCAGTCAGTGGTAGTGGTAGTATTGCTTCCGTTTTGAGTATAAGGACCAAAGCCTGCTTCATAGTATATTCTTACACAATTATCCGTTTTTTTCTTACTGGTATTGTTAGGATTAAAAACAGGTCTTTGGGTCTTGTTTTCTTTCATTCCGTCTACCTCACAGGCAAATGGGTTAGAACCTGTTAATTTAGAATCTGAGTAGCTTACAAAATCTTCAGAATTTTTAGCTTTTCCTACCACTATATTTCCCAATTCGGGTGTAGAAGCAACTCCTACAATATCATTATTAAAAAAACTAAAAGCTACAATAGAAGCATTATCTCCTTTTACAATTCCCTGATAATAAACTCCTGGTGTATACTCTACTGTTTTGCCTTTGTCTGTAACGACTTTAAAATCGTTAGTTAAGATCTGATGCCTGTACATTTCAATAGTAATCTGTCTGCCTCCATCAAAGGGGAAAGAGATTTCAAGAAAGTCAGGTTTTTCTTTGATTAATCTTTTCAATTCAGCAGCCTTCAGAGACATCACTGTAATGTCTGTTGCAGCGCGTTTGTACTCAGCCAGCTTATCAGTCGCTTTATTCTCTTCAAATAAATTATAGCTTGCAAGTTCAGTTTTAGAATTATGATATTCCAAAACTTTTTGGGCAAAAGGTTTTAATTTCTGAGAAAAACCCAGCGCAAAACATTGTAAAAAACAAATTAATAGAATCTTTCTCATTATTTTGATAATTTTATCGTTTTTACAAATAAACAAAAAATATCAACATATAGTGAAAAATTATTGCTGCATTCTAACATTTGTAACAACTATATAAATAAATTAAATCAAATAGCTGTATGAGTGTTTTTTATTCGTTAAAATAAAAAAAAGACGTTAAAAATAACGTCTTTTAATTTTTCTATAAAGTTTCTCTGTCTGTCCTCATTTTGACTTTCAGGAATCTGATTAATACTAATCCTGCAGCGAAGAATATGGTCATTGACAATGCTGCGATACGCATATTGTTGAAATGTTCAATCAATGTTGCAAAGATGAATGTTCCGATGATAATGGCAATTTTCTCCAATACGTCATAGAAACTGAAGTACGTTGTATTTTCCATCGAGTTTTCCGGAAGCAGTTTTGAATACGTGGATCTGGACATCGCCTGAAGCCCACCCATGACCAAACCTACTACTGCAGCTACTCCATAAAACTGGTATTCTACGGTTGGATTTTCTTTGTTCAGGAAAAAAGCCCAGAGACAAGCTACAATCCATAGTATGATCGCAATTGAAATAACATTTTTGTTACCAATTCTTTTGGATAATCTTGAGAAAATAACGGCTCCAATGATCGCTTCAATCTGGATCACCAAAAGGGTTCCGATGAGTTTATCCTGAGCCAGGTTGATCTCACTCTTTCCAAATAAGGTTGCCATAAGGAAAATCGTCTGCATTCCTACACTGTAAAAGAAGAAACTTGACAGGAAGAATTTCAGGTTTTTATCTTTGAAAAGTTCTCCCCCTACTTTAAACAGCTCATGGAAACTTTCTTTTGCAATATCTTTATAGAAGCTCAGATTGTCTTTAAATACCTCAAAAAAACCTCCCTGCTCTTCATGCTTTTTGAAGATGTTTTTATAATTCAGCAATACAAGATCTTTAGGCAGTTTATCTTTCACATCTCCAAATTGAGGAAGATGTTTGAATGTATATTGGGAGAACCCGAACCACCAGGCACCTGTCAGCAGGAAACTTATTCGTGTAAATA
This sequence comes from Chryseobacterium sp. KBW03, assembly GCF_003852415.1. Classification (NCBI taxonomy): domain Bacteria; kingdom Pseudomonadati; phylum Bacteroidota; class Flavobacteriia; order Flavobacteriales; family Weeksellaceae; genus Chryseobacterium; species Chryseobacterium sp. KBW03. The sequence continues at coordinate 726,676 of NZ_QAJO01000003.1, forward strand.
ATAACTGCTGAGCAGCTCCTTTCGCAAAAACCTGAATAAGAACCAAACAGAGTACGACTAACACTACAGAACCAATATATCCGTAAACATATCCTTTTGCAGAAAGTGCATCCTGCCTGTCCGGTGTGGCAATATCAGGAAGGAACGAGTTATAAAACACCAAACTTCCCCAGAATCCGACACTGGCTGTAATACTGAATAAGAGCCCCAGAAATACATTATGCATCCCTGTAAACATGGCCAATCCCATACATGATGTTGCTCCCAGATAACAGAAGAACTGCAGGAAAGATTTTTTGTTTCCGATCGTATCTGCTAAAGAAGATAAAAATGGTGACAATAATACAACAACAAAGAAAGATATGGTAAGCGAATATCCATATACCGCATCCGGCTGATATTCTTTTCCAAAAATTTTGATCATATGCCTTACGGGAACATCAATCCATGATTTTGTTTCCGCGATATACTCTTTCTTCTCGTAAGCCGTGGTAAGGATAGAATAATAGATCGGAAAAATAGTAGAGGTAATAACAAGGGAATAAACGGAGTTTGCCCAGTCATATACGGCCCAGGCTTTCATAATCTTCGGATTATTCTTTATGTTTTTAGGGTGTCGATTCTCAGTTTCAGACATTTCAAATAAATATTAGTAGCACAAAAATAGAAAAACCATTAAGAAATGGATAAGTTTTTAAAAAAATTATCGATTCCTTAATGGTAATATATTATAAAACAGAATATTATATGTTCTCAATCACGATAGCAGAAGCTCCGCCACCGCCATTACAGATAGCTGCAGCACCGTATTTTGCATTATTTTGCTTCAATACGTTGATCAATGTAACGATGATTCTTGAACCTGAGCTTCCCAGTGGGTGTCCCAAAGCTACCGCTCCTCCGTTTACGTTTACTTTAGCAGCATCTAATCCTAAGATTTTATTGTTTGCCAATCCTACTACTGAGAAAGCTTCATTGAATTCGAAGAAATCGATATCTGAAACCTCTAATCCTGCTTTTTTAAGAGCGATAGGTAATGCTTTCGCCGGAGCAGTTGTAAAGTTTTCAGGCTCGTGAGCTGCATCAGCATAAGAAACGATTTTTGCCAGAGGCTTTAATCCTAATTCTTCCATTTTTTCTTTTGAAACAAGGATCAATGCAGAAGCTCCGTCATTTAAAGTAGACGCATTAGCTGCTGTTACGGTACCTTCTTCTTTTTTGAATACTGTTGGAAGTGTTGAAATTCTGTCGAAGTTTACGGCTTTGTACTCTTCATCTTCAGCAAAGATTACAGGCTCTCCTTTTCTTTGAGGAATAGAAACCGGTACAATTTCTTCGTTGAATTTACCTTCGCTCCAAGCTTTTGCTGATCTTTTGTAAGATTCTACAGCGAAGTTATCCTGATCTTCTCTTGTGATATTATAGTCTACTGCACATTTTTCTGCGCAAACTCCCATATGTACTTTGTTGTATACGTCTGTAAGACCGTCAAGCACCATCCCATCAAGCATTTTGATATCGCCTAATTTGGTAGCGACTCTTGCATTATAATAGTGAGGAACTAAAGACATGTTTTCCATACCTCCTGCAACAATTACTTCTGCATCTCCAGCTTTGATTGCCTGAGCAGCCATTGTTACAGCCTTCATTCCTGAAGCACAAACTTTATTGACTGTAGTAGAAGGTGTATTGATTGAAAGACCTGCTCCTAAAGCTACCTGACGAGCCGGCGCCTGGCCTGCTCCTGCCTGAAGAACATTTCCCATATAGATTTCCTGAACAGCATTAGGATCTAAACCGATTTTATCTAATGCTCCTTTTACAGCAGCTGCTCCCAGTTTTGTAGCCGGAACTGTTGATAAGCTTCCCATAAAACTTCCCATAGGTGTTCTTACTGCGGAAACGATGAATACTTCTTTCATGTATATAATTTTTATTTTTAGCTAAAACGGAACAAGCGCCCCATTTTTATAATTTGAATTTATTTTACTTTTACATAGACCACATCGAATTGCGTTTCTTCAATTTTAGTATTGACTTTCAAAAGATTATCTTGAGTCGCTACTATTTTATTATTGAAGACATCGCCAATTTGTGCGGGATCATTTTTATCAGATTTCTCCATAACGATTGCTTTGTAGTTGCAATCATCCACAAAAACCAGTGTTGATTTGATAAAGTCTTTTCCATTATTGAAATATTCGGTCTGAACATTGTCTTTAATGGTCATATACCATATTGCTTCCGGGTAATTGGGTCTTACAAATTTACCTTCTTTTATATTGGTACATTTAGCCGGATTATCCGGTTTTTTCTGGTCTGTTGACTGAGCATAAATCTGTGTGGCACTCATCAACAAAACTCCTGCTGAAAATATCTTTAAGAACTTCATTTTTATATTTGTGTGCGGTTATTTACTTTTTTATTTCCTCCTGCAAAAACCATTAGAAAAGCACCTAAAAATTCTACAGCCCAACCCCATTTCAATTTGACAACTCCTGCAAAGGTTTCCTGCCAGGATTTGAAAGGTAAAAAGCTGAAGTATTGTAAAGACTGCATCTTCACAGCGAATAAGGTAAATGCGAATAAAAGGATCAGCAGAATACCAAAAAACCTTACGATTTTTGCACTGTTATTGACAATTCCAAAAACAGCACACGCGGCAAAGATCCAGCATGCAATAGCCAGATAATGATCGAGTTTCCAATAGTTCCAGTTCCCAATGATAGGTACATGTACCAAAGGTAAAAAACTGCCTATAATCACTAATAGTAATCCTAATAACTGAATATTTTTCATATTTACTAAAGTGCCAAAATACAAAAAAAAACACACTTTTAAATAGTGTGTTTTAAAAATAGGATTTCCTTGTACAAACGTTCGTTAGTCATAAAAAAAACTTACTATTTTTATCTATTAATTAAAAAAATAATTCATTTATTGATAAATTAAAAATTAACATTTGCTATTTCTATTCCGATCTGAAGTCCATATTTTTTCTTCAGCAAAGCATTGTCATTGAAAGCAGGAGTAAAGTCTTTCTGAATAAACAGATTGAACCCTGCATAACTGATCCCGATTTTCCCTCCGAAAACAAAATCATTTACCCCATGCATCACTTTTTCTCTTTCAACAATTCTATCGGAAAATTCATTGGAATACTTAGAATAATTTATGCTTCCTACTTTAAAGCCTCCATAAAAGCCCAGAATAAGAGATAACTGGTTTTGGTTGTTATCCAGGTATTTTATTCCTTCATATTCTTTATATTTAGGATTTAAAACAAATTTAAGATCTACAGGAACAGTGATATAGGTATTGTAAAGAATACTTTTTTTAAGATTTCCACGGTCAAAATCGCCAACGAATATATTGTATTTATCCTGTTTAAATGCCTGCCCATACTTTGGCGTAAGCTGGTCTGATCTCACTCCCAATCCGAAACGGTAGAAAAAAGGGCTGGTGTAACTTCCTATCTGATTGCCATACCAAAGGGTCAGCTGCCAGGAATTTATAACACTGTTTTTAATATCGGAATTCTTGTTGTAAAAGCCAAAAGGTTCATTCTTTGAGGTTAATCCCGCTCCTCCCATACTTGCAGAAAGCTCAAATGTTTGCAAATAGTTTTTGGGATTGTTTCTTTTTTTCTTCTCGTTGAGTTTCATATTAAGTCCATTCAGTCCCAGCCAGAATTGATCTTTTCTGTTCTTTAAGGTATCATCAGATTTAAAAACGGCATCTTTCACCAGTTCTTTGGTAGCCGTCTCAAGATCCTGTTTCTGGGAATCTATTTTTTCATTAATAATCTGCTCATATTTTGAAGCTACTACATTACGTTGCTTTTGTTTTTCATCGGATGTGATTTTATTTGCTTTGAAACTCTTGTCAATCTGATCCAGCTCGATGCTCATTTTACCTTTTTCAGTCATGACAATACTGTCAATTTTTTTGGAATAGATACTGAGGTTATTCTCAGGAGATTCCTGAGCAAGCCCATAGCTAAAAGCCATAACAGCACCCATCAATATTAGTTTTGTTTTCATATTTCTATTAATTTTAAGACAATATCCGATCTCTGTCCCTGTTTCGGGGCAGTTTTTTTAAGATAAAAAATGATTGTTTATTTACTTTCCAGTGAATCAGAAAAGACTGTTACTCCAAAGACCTTAAGCGAGTTTGGACTTTTAACCTTAATTTTCGTCATATCCAGAGTTCCGAATTTTCTGATGTCGGTTTTATTTTCTTCCCGTTTTTTTTGAAATTCCCTCCCCTGCAGAAGTTCATCAGCATTGATGTATTCCGTTTTTTTCTTTTCTGCTAAAGAAGCTTTACCGGGCAAAAGATCAATATTTCTGTCCAATACAGGAGCTTTGATCTCATAATCAGAAACAATAATCTGTTCTTCTTTGCTGCTGAATCTTTCTTTCTGTACAATTTCTTCCTGTTGATAAGCTTGAGGAAGGCTTACATTCTCTTCTACCCTTTTCTGACTCGTATTGTTTTCCGTTTTTATGTTCTCCGCTACATGAATATCCGGATTTTGTGAAAAAAGTTTTTCAATGTTCTTTTTTGCCGGTTTTGTATGAGCTGTTGAATGGATGGTGTTGACAGGATGATTTTCGTTAAAATAAAGCAATACCCCTACTGAAAACAACAGAATCAATACTGCAGCATATTTCCACCACCGGAAAGCCTTTTTAGGGCTCATAGCAGGACTCTTTTCTATTTCCAGGTCCATTTGCTCCAATATGCTCCAAAGATCCGCAGAAGGCTTTATTTCAAGCTTTTCGTAATCAGATCTTAACTGTTTCAGGAGTTCTTTTTTCATTTTCTTTTGCTTTTAAAAATTCAGCAAGCCATTTTTTTGCTTTGCTCAACTGGCTTTTGCTAGTTCCTTCAGAAATATTGAGAATTTCAGCAATCTCACTGTGCTTTTTTTCTTCAAAGACATAGAGGTTAAAAATCAGTCTATATCCTACCGGCATCTGAGAAAATATTTCTTCAATATTGAGTTCTTCCGGATATTCATCATCATCTTCACTATAATCATCTGCGATTTCCACATCAGCATAGAGGATATTTTTGTTTTTCCGGAGGAAAGAGATAGAATCATTCACAATAATTTTTCTAAGCCAGAACGGAAAGCTTTTCCAGTCTCTGCATTCATCAAGCTTGGTAAAGCATTTCATAAAGGCATTCAGCAGGATATCTTCCGCATCATGAAGATTATTGACATAAGAATTTGCAATGGCCAGCATTTTGGGAGAAAACATCTCGTAAAGAGCTTTCTGCCCTCTCCGGTCCTGTTTTTTAGCCAATAAAAAATTCTCTTCGATGTTCTTCATGGATCTGTTTCTATCTATAAGACAGCATATTTTGTAAAAGGTTGCCTGAAAATAAAAAAAATTGCATTTTTTTTCAAAAATGCAATTTAATATCTTAATAAATGTTAGTTAAAATTAATGTTTAACAGATGAAACATCTTCCGGGTTATGTTTATGTTTAAACAATAAAGCAAAGAATATTGCCAATACTAATGAATAGATTGCGAAAGAAAGCCATATCTGCTGCCAGTCTTTTACCATCACTACAGAAGAAAGGGTTCCGTCTGAGTTAACAGCAGCATTGAAACTATTTTTCAGAATTTCCAGGAAAGTAGGATTATCAGGGGTCGTTTCCAGATAAGTAGACAGATCTGAAGCTGTCGTAAACTTGTGTGTAAAGAACCTATCTATTGCCCATCCTGCAATATAACTTCCAAAAACAGCTCCAAAACCATTGGTCATCATCATAAATAACCCTTGAGCTGAAGAACGTATTTTTTTATCAGTCGTTGTTTCTACGAAAAGTGATCCTGAGATATTAAAGAAATCAAAAGCCATTCCGTATACAATACATGAAAGAATGATCAGTGAAAGCCCTAACCCGTCCGGAACACCGTACGCAAAGAATCCGAATCTTAGAACCCATGCCAGCATTGACATCAGCATTACTTTTTTGATTCCGAATTTCTTCAGAAAGAAAGGAATTGCCAAAATAAACAAGGTTTCTGAAACCTGGGAAATTGACATGATAATGGTAGATCTCTGTACTACAAACGAATCTGCATATTTTGGAAAATGAGCAAATTCACTTAAGAAAACGTCTCCGTATGCATTGGTAAGCTGCAGTGCAGCTCCCAAAAGCATTGAAAACAAAAAGAACAATGCCATTTTATAGTTCCCAAAAAGCTTGAATGCATTCAATCCTAATTGTTCGGATAATGGCGAATTTTTATCAATAAGCTTTTGCGGCGGACATTTTGGTAATGTAAGAGCATAAATTCCTAAGAATATCGCGATTGCCCCTCCAATATAAAATTGTCCTTCTGTAGCTTTGTTTCCACTAAGGTTTGTAATCCACATGGCAACAATAAAACCAATAGTTCCCCATACACGAATGGGTGGGAAATCTTTTACGACATCCAGATTATTATTTTTCAGGATTGTATAAGAAATTGAGTTGGCAAGTGCTATCGTAGGCATATAAAAACACATCGCCAGAAGCATTACCGAAAAGAAAGAATTCGGATCTGTGGAATGAGGTAATATGAAAAGAGTAACCCCATACAGAATGTGTAATACTGAAAATATGCGTTCCGCATTGATCCAGCGGTCAGCGATAATCCCAGTAATGGTAGGCATAAAGATGGAAGCAATTCCCATTGTTCCGAAAACAGCTCCAAACTGAGTTCCTTCCCAATGTTTTGTGCCAAACCAAAAGTTTGCCATCGTAATCAGCCATGCTCCCCAAACAAAAAACTGGAGAAAACTGAGGATGGTCAGTCGTAATTTTAAATTCATAATTTATATAAAAAGTATCTCTTTAATCAATTTTCTTTTTCCTCCTCTTGATTTCTTCCTGAATTTCAAGGGCAGTATCATAATCTTCTTCTTTCACGGCATCTTCTAATAATTTCTGAAGTTCTTCCATAGAAAGAGATGTTAAGTTATCTTCTGTCTGTACAGTTTCTGAGAAAGGTTGTTCTTCTTTTGAAACATCTTCCAGTTCCAATAAAATCCCGGCCTCATTCAGGACCTGCTGAGTGGTAAATATAGGTGCATCAAATCTTACAGCCATTGCCACTGCATCAGAGGTTCTGGCATCAAGGATTAATTCTTCTTCGTTTGCTTTATTCTTAAAGTTGATATTTGAAAAGAATACTCCGTCTACAATCTGATAAATAACAACAGACACCAATTCATAATTGGCAGAAACTATAAATTTTGTAAATAAATCATGAGTAAGAGGACGCGGCGGATGGATGTCTTTTTCCAATCCTAAAGAGATGGATTGGGCTTCGAAATTTCCTATAACAACAGGTAATTTTATGTGTGTTTCTTCATGCTCCAATAACAATGCGTAAGCCCCCGATTGCGTCTGGCTGTACGATATTCCGCGAATAATTAGCTGCTTATAATCCATAGCTACAAATATAGATTAATTTTTTATTGTGATTTCACTTTTTTACGCAAAAATAAAAGCCCGGAAAGCCGAGCTTTTATTGGTATAGTAAAGAATTGTAAATGGTCAATAATGAATTACTTTACAGGTGAATCATTAAAAATTGACACGCAAAGCGGGCTGACTATTTACAATTGACTCTTATCCTTTTATTGCTTTAATTTTCTCTGTTAATGCAGGAATAATCTGGAAAGCATCTCCTACTACTCCGTAATCAGCAGATTTGAAGAATGGTGCTTCAGCATCGCTATTGATTACTACAATCGTTTTTGAAGAGTTTACCCCAGCAAGGTGCTGAATTGCCCCTGAAATCCCTACAGCGATGTAAAGATTCGGTGAAATCGCTTTACCTGTTTGTCCTACGTGCTCTGTGTGAGGTCTCCATCCGATATCAGAAACTGGCTTAGAACATGCTGTAGCAGCTCCTAAAACGTTTGCTAAATCTTCGATCATTCCCCAGTTTTCAGGTCCTTTCAATCCTCTACCAGCAGAAACAACAATTTCAGCTTCTTTAAGGTCTAATTTACCTGAACTCTGCTCGTGAGAAATCACTTTAGTATCCTCATTGGCTACTGATAAGTTTTTCACTTCTTCTGAACCTGATACTGCATTTTCTTTAACACCGAAAGCGTTTTGAGAAACCGTAACGATTACTCCGTTTCCTTCAGCTTTTGCATGCATGAATCCTTTTCCAGAGAATGCTCTTCTCTTTACCTGGAAAGGTGAAAGGCTTTCTGGAGCTTCTAACACGTTAGTGATTAAAGAATAATTCTTCATTACAGCAAGCATTGGAGCGATTGAAGAAGCATCGGTTGTATGAGGGAAAACGATGATATTTCCGTCTAACACTTCATTTACAGCCTGTGCGAATGCTTTTGCTGAGAAATTTTTAAGACCTTCGTCTTTGATATTGATAACGTTTGATGCTCCATATTTATATAATAAATCTGAAGAATCTGTTGGGTTTACAGAGATTGCCGTAACGGTATCTCCTGCTTTGTTAGCAACAGCTTTAGCGTAAGAAACTGCTTCGAAAGCTGCTTTTTTGTAAACTCCGTTTATATTTTCTGCGTATACGAATACTGCCATTTTTTTAAATTTAAAAATTAAAAGACTGAAAAATTTAAAGAAGCAATGATTAGATTACTTTAGCTTCCTCGTGAAGTAATCTTACCAATTCATCCAGATTGTCAGGAGAAACCATTTTCACAGCTGCTCTTGCAGGCACACTGTCATAAGATACTCCCTGAACTTTTACCTCTGAAGAAGTAGGCTCTACTACTTGTAGAGGTTTTGTTCTTGCAGACATAATTCCTCTCATATTCGGGATGATAAGGTCTTTTTCATCTACCAATCCTTTCTGACCTGCAATGATTGCTGGTAATTTTACAGAAATAGTTTCTTTTCCTCCTTCAATTTCTCTTACTGCAGTAGCTTCGCTTCCGTTTACGTCTAATCCTACTGAAGCGTTTACGAAAGGCTGGTTCAATAGCTGAGCCACCATTCCAGGAACAGAACCTCCGTTATAATCGATTGATTCTTTTCCACAAAGGATAAGGTCATATCCTCCATTTTGAGCTACAGCTGCAATTTCTTTTGCTGTAGAATAGCTATCTTTTGGATCAAGATTTACTCTTACAGCATCATTAGCACCAATTGCTAAAGCTTTTCTGATCACAGGTTCTGTAGCAGCATCCCCTACGTTGATTACTGTTACTGTTGCTCCCTGAGATTCCTGAAGTTTAACCGCTTTTGTCAACGCAAATTCATCTAACGGATTGATTACCCACTGAATTCCGTTTTTGTCGAAAGCAGACTTATCTGCTGTAAAGTTAATTTTGGAAGTAGTATCCGGAACACTACTAATACAAACTAATATTTTCATGTGTACTATTTTATTTTTTCCCTTTAATGCATAAAATCATGACAGTTTATGCAGAGATTTTGTTTGAATTAATTTTTGCTAATATAAATAAAAAATATATTATGCATGCATAATACTTATTAAATTATTATTCAATACATTAGATGTAGTTACTTAGCTGGTTTTGTTGCCCTAAACTCTATTTTACTTGGCAAAACTCGTGGATTCATCTTTAAAATGTCCAATATGAGATTCCCCATATCTTCAGGCTGAATCTTCCAATTGTCTTTTTCTGACGGAATATTTCCATTAAAATGAGTGGCTACAGAACCCGGCATAATCACCGTAGACTTAATATTGTATTTTCTTAAATCGATCATGGCTGCCTGTGTGAAACCTACCACTCCGAATTTCGAAGCATTGTAGCCGGTTCCGTTTTCAAAGAAGTTGGCACCCGCCAGACTTGAAATGGTGATATAATAACCCTCAGTCTTTTTTAATTCTTCTACAGAGGCTTTTAAGGTATAAAAAACACCGGTAAGGTTGGTTTCTATCATATCATTCCATTCTTCTGCAGTCAGTTCATCTACGGGTTTAAAAATACCCAATCCTGCATTCGCAATGATATAATCCAGTCTTCCGAATTTTTCTACTGTATATTTTACGGCTTCCTGCTCGCTTTCCAGGCTTCTTACATCTGAAACAATTCCCAAAACATTTTCTGAATATTGTTTAAGCTCTTCTTCTGCCTTCATGACATCTTCTCTTTTTCTTCCTGAAAATGCTACTGAGATCCCATTTTCAAGTAAAATTTTAGCAATCCCGAAACCAATACCCTTGGTTCCTCCTGTTATATAAGCTGTTTTATTTTCTGACATATGCTTCAAAATTTTAATTCTCTAAAATAACAAAAACGCTCCAATTGGAGCGTTTTGCTGATACTAAGATTTATCAGGAATTATTTTTTAATGAATTTCTCTGTAAAGTTTCTTCCGTCTGTTTCTACATTCAGTAAATAGGCTCCGGAAGATAAGTTTCTTACATTTACCTGGTCACCATTCAATGTTATATCTACTCTTTTTCCTGACATGTCATATACTTCAACATGTCTTATCTTGTTAGGAGTTGTGATTTTTATAAATTCAGTTGCCGGGTTTGGATAAATGGATAGTTTCACATCATTTTTAACCGCATCTTTTGTAGATAATGATGCTTCATTATTGATTTTGATATTATCGATATAGGCAGAACCTCCATAATTATCGTGTACAAAATCCATCCTGTTAATATTACTGTTACTATAAGGCTGTCCTGTATAGATAAGAGTATCATTCAGGTAATACTGGATTCCGGTAGCTGTCGAAACCACTTTAACTCTGTACCAGGTATTCGCATTCCAGGTCTGAGTGGTATCTACTAAAGTCCCTGAACCTGCAGTCACAATTAAAATTTTCCCATTAAAAGAAAAATTGATATAGGTAACAATACTTCCTGCTCCTGCCGTATTCACTGTTCTGAATACAAAATCTGAAGTTGATGTATTTTTTTGGGTAAGTCTTACATCAAATGATTGTGTAAAGCTATTATACGTTAATGGTGCAGTAAAGGTATAAAAACCACCTATTACAGGGCCCTGCTGTGGACCAAAAAGAGGATCTGGTGTTATTTTAAAACTACTTGAACCCTGAGTTGCCATTTCAGTGGATACCAACTGGCTTGTTATATATGTCGGCGGTACTTCCCCATCACTGGTTGATGTCCAACCCTGCTGCCCATTAATATTACCTGCTGTAAATCCCTCACTGGCTTCAAAAGAAATAGTCTGTTGAGCAAAAGATGATATTGAAATCAACGAAATTGCGAAAATGTAAAGCTTCTTCATGATATTTTTTTGTTTTGAGCAAATATATATTTTTTAATTAAAAAAGCCAAATAAGTTAATATTTTACACTTTATATGAAATTAACATAATATATTTTAACCAAAACAAATAAAGATATTAAACCTGTAGAAAAGTCATATTTCCCAAAAACCATCTGTAAATCAAACAATACACTAAAAAACAGACCTATTTTCAGATCAATAAAATAATTTACTTAATAATCACTTTTTCTGTAAAATTTCTTCCTTCTGTTTTTATATTTACGAAATATGTGCCTGCTGATAAGCCTCTTACATCTATTGTGTTGTTGGTTATTTCAGTCTTCACAAGCCTTGCGGAAGCGTCATACATCTCTACACTTTTCACTTTGCGGACAGAATTGATCTGTATAAAATCAGTTGCAGGATTAGGATAAAGAGATATTTCTTTAGCATTTATCTTAGAATCTTTAACCCCCATTACCTGCAGTTCACTGTTCACTTTAATATTATCAATATAAGCAGATCCTAATGCATTATTGTGTACAAAACGCAGTTGGTTGATATTGAGCGAAGCAGCAGGCGATCCTGTATAAATTAAAATATCATTAACGTAATACCTGACATCCGTGGCAGTTCCTACAATCTTAAATCTGTACCAGGTATTAGGCAGCCAGCTTGAAGGGATAGAAATCAAATCCTGTATGCCAGACACAGTATTCAGAATTTTCATCAATCCTATTTTATCAAAATCCAATCTTACAACATACTGATCATCAATATTGCTCACACCCTGAAAACCAAAATCAGAACCGTTAAGCTGTGAGATATTAATATCAAATGATACCGAAAAGTTATTGAAGGCAAGAGGTGCAGATAAATTATAAAAGCCTCCGATGATGGGATCAGACTGGGTTCCGTAGACATTTTCTTTGACGATTCTCAGAGAACTGCTTCCATCACTGGCTTTATCTATGGTGATGATCTGATTGGTCACATTTTCCGGCATTCCTCCTGTAGGGGTACTGATCCATCCTGCCTGTCCGTTGATATTTCCAACACTGAATCCTTCATTAGATTCAAAAGATACAGTTTGTTGGGCGAAAATGCACATTGAACAAATCATAAATGCAATTGAGTAGTATTTTTTCATGGTAAATCAAGTTTTGTATTAAAAATATAAACTTTCCACGAATGGTGAAATAACTTATTGCAAATAAAAATTAACCGTTTTGTTTTCAGGGATTTAATTTTCAAATTCCTGAAAAAAGCTACTTAAAAGTCTATTATCTGATTCAAAAAAGCAAAAAAAATAAGGCATTTCTTTGCAGAAACGCCTTACCATATTTTATTTTTATTGAATTACTTTGAATAATTTTCAAAAAACAATGGAATACTTTCAATTCCTTTATAGAAATTAAATAATCCATAATGCTCGTTTGGAGAGTGGATCGCATCAGAATCCAACCCAAATCCCATCAATACAGATTTAGCTCCTAAAACCTGCTCAAACATGGCTGTAATCGGAATGCTTCCTCCTCCTCTGTAAGGAAGAACTTCTTTTCCAAATGCAGATTCCATAGCTTGTTTTGCCGCAGCAAATTCTTTAGTATCCGTTGGTAAAACGTAAGGCATTCCTCCGTGGTGAGGCGTTACTTTAATTTTTACTGTATCCGGAGCAATTTTTTCGAAATATTTCGTGAATTTCTCTGTGATCTCCTGAGGAGTCTGGTAAGGCACCAAACGCATAGAAATTTTAGCAAATGCTTTTGAAGGAATTACCGTCTTCGCTCCTTCTCCTGTGTAACCACCCCAGATTCCGTTGCAGTCTAAAGTAGGACGAATAGACGTTCTTTCTAAGGTTGTATATCCTTTCTCCCCTTCAATATTGCTTAATCCGATTGATTTTTTGAATTCCTCCGGATTATCTTTCAATTTGTTCATTTCAGCTCTTTCCGCATCTGAAACCGTATCTACATTATCATAGAACCCATCAATGGTAATATGACCATTTTCATCAATCAGATTAGCGATCATTCTTGAAAGAACGTGAATAGGGTTTGGAACGGCTCCTCCGTAAAGACCTGAGTGCAGATCTCTGTTCGGACCTTCCACTTCTACTTCTACATAACTTAAACCTCTTAATCCTGTGGTAACAGTTGGCTGTTCGTTGCTGTAAATATGAGTATCGGAAATTAAAATGCAGTCGCAAGCTAATTTCTCTTTATTTTCATTCACCCATTCTCCTAAGCTTACAGATCCTACTTCTTCTTCTCCTTCCAGGATAAATTTAACATTACAAGGAAGAGCATTAGTTTTCATCATAGCTTCGAAAGCCTTCAAATGCATAAAGAACTGTCCTTTGTCATCAGCTGAACCTCTGGCAAAAATTGCTCCTTCAGGGTGAAGGTCAGTTTTCTCAATATAAGGCTCAAAAGGTGGTTTTGTCCATAGTTCCAATGGATCAGCCGGCTGAACATCATAATGTCCATATACCAATACTGTAGGTAAGCTTTTATCTAAAATCTTTTCTCCGAAAACAATTGGATACCCTTTTGTCTGGCAAATTTCAACATTGTCAGCGCCTGCATCTTTAAGGTATGCTGCCACTACATCTGCACATTTCAAAACGTCATCTTTATACGCAGGATCTGCAGAAATAGAAGGAATTCTCAATAACTCAAATAATTCATCCACGAAACGCTGTTTGTTTTCGTTAATGTAATTTAATGTCTCTTGCATTGTAAAATTTTATTTTGTTAAAATTAAAAAAAATGCCTGGCAGGACCAAGCAAAAAGGCAGTATTTTCTGAACCTTATGCTAATGAGCCCTATAGCCATCTTTTTCATAAAAAAATGCCCTGCAGAAACAGGGCACTTGTATATCTTATACGACTAATTAGTGTTCAGCTTTAGGAGCTTTTTCTGCTTCAGCAGGTTTTGCAGCAGCAGTACTGTCTGTTTTGTGAGCCTCAGGTTTTGCAGCTTCTTCTTTGTGTCCTTCAGCGGCGGCAGCAGCCTCATGACCGTGTCCGTGAGCTTCTCCTCCCTGTGCGTCATCAGAATATCTTTCTACTCCTTCTTCTAGTTTTAGAGTGTTCTTATTCCCACCAGCAGATACTTTTTTACAGCTTACAGCTACAGTTGCAATAGCTAAACATATAATCAATTTTTTCATATGCAAAATTTATTTTTTTTAAAAGTCATATAAAACCGCCTTATTGTAGTCTGTTCCGGTTATTTAAACAGCGGGCGATTTCATGCTTATATTTTTGATTGCCCAAAATTAAGAAATCCTATATTTTTCAGCAACATTTTTATACTGATTTTAAAATAATTTTCCCTTTTTTGGATTGTGTAAAAATAAGGTAGTGTTCGCCTCCGTCTTTCAACCCGTATTTCTTTTTGATTTCTTCAGGTTTTAAAGGGTAGTTTTTTGAAATGATATTGAACTGACTTTTCTTCTTAATCTGCTTTGAATCAATTGATTCAATCTCAAAAAACCTCCCTGGAAATCCCTCTTTTTTTTCGTTGGAAGTATAAAAATGGCTGTTGGGGTGAAGCTTTTTCAATCCGAATTTTTCTGAAATCAAATTAAAGACACCCGCCTTCAAAATAGCGTTATTGGGAATATAAATGTACTTTTCAGGTTCCGAATACTCCGATTCTGCAGTTTCCTCTTCTCCAAATGTAAAGGTAAAAGCAGATTCACCACTCTCAAGGTTCACACAGTTGCATATAATTCCATCCTTATTTTCATTAGATAAGAAAACAACGACTTCCTTTACATCATTTTTCAGAGCAATGATCTCAATCCTTGAAATATCAGGTAACACTGAAACAAGATATTTAAGATCAATAAGCGGAGAGAGCTTAATCACCACCTGATTGGAGATAGAAAGTAACTTTTTCTGAATTTCAAGAATATCAGGAGACAAGTCTTCCAAAAGAAAAACTTTATTTTTATGCTGGTCTCTTCTGGCCGGATCAAGGTAAATAACGTCGAAATGTTCCTGATTCTCGTTCAGGAAGTCTTCCAGTTTACGGTTGATAAATCTCGCCTGACGGCCCAAAGTACTCCAGTTATTTTCAACAATCTCTAAAAGCTCCGTATTTTGCTCTACCAGAGTAATATCATCAAAATTTTGAGAAAGATAATAAGCATCTATACCAAAACCGCTTGTCAGATCAATGAATTTCCTTCCTTTTAAAATTCCGGATTTGTACAGGGCTGTTTTTTCTGATGAAGCCTGTTCAAGATTCAACTGTGGCGGAAAAATAATGCCTTCTTTCAAAAGAAAAGGAAATTTTCTTTCTGCTACCTGTTTTCCTTTGATCTGCTGTACAATTTCCTGCATAGAAACTTCTGGAAATGGAGATTTTTTCAGTAATAATGCATGTAAATCTGTATTCAGATTTGCATTGATATAATGTTGAACGTCTTTGTTGAGTATTTTAACCACAGATTTTTCCCAGATTGTAAATGATGGATAGCATGCTAAAAATTATCTTTTATAAAAAATATAATCGGTCAATAGCGGGGTTATACCATTCTGCTTCAACAAAGAATTGATCTGTCCTCTGTGATAAGTAGAGTGATTGACCGCATGAAAAAGCATTTCAAAAATACTGTTATCGAACTTTGTCCCTCTTGAATTCTGATATTCTATTCTTTTCTCGAGATCAAGATTATTTATAATATCAATGCTTTTAAGAAAGTTCCCATGATTGATTTCATCAAGAGATTCAAAAAGATTGATCTGCCAGACTTCAAAAGTTATTTCGCCCAATATTCTTGCATTCCAGATCTGCTGTGCATTTATTGTATGATTAATGAGACTTATTATCTTCTCATCCAAAGCTTCTTTATTTTCAGAAATAACTTTAATCACTTCACGGTTGAAATGATAGGTGTATTCAAATAAATCAATCAGTTTTTCTTTCATTACTAAAAACTATAAGTTTTTATCTTTATACAACGTCAACACATTTGGGGACGCAGGATCAATATCTGTCGGGTTTTTATTTTCAAAGTCTAAGAATAATAGAAATTCATTCTCATTAACAAATTTAATAAGTCCACTTAAAAACTTGCTTTCTTCAAGTTTATTATTGAAATCATTGTATGATGCAATCAAATTAAATTTAACAACTTTTTTTGAAAAATCCGTAGTATATTTTACATGGGCAACTTTACCTTTATTGGGTCCGTCAGGAATTACATGATTTCTACCGTCAATATTCAGTCCATCAAGTTCTACTTTTACAAAACCATCGGAAAAAAAAGTAAATGATCCGTTACTACCAGCATCTGTTCCAATCCATTTTCCGTATAAATTTTTCTCCGTTTGAGAAAAACATAATCCAAAAAACAATAAAAGGAAAATTAGAAAACTTTTTTTCATAGTATGATTAATGTTTTATTCAAACATTTCAGCCCAACGTACCGCTTTTATCTCCTTTTCGTTGTAAAGATCTGCAATAGACTTTTTAACGTCTAATTTAGGGTATAAATTCACTCCTATCAGCTTTATTTTCACTTCCTCAATCCATTGCTGCTCTTCAACAGCATGATCATAGATCTTTTTCTGTACAACTCCTTGCTTTATAAGTTCAAGATATCCTCCTGCTTCTTCGATTTCAATGAATAGCGCCCATGACTTTTCTGCAATCTGCTGAGTAATGTCTTCGATATAATAACTTCCGTTAGAGGCATCTTCAAATACATTGATAATACTTTCATAAGCCAGCACAATCTGTTGCTTGAAAGAAATCTCCTCTGAGTTATCAGTACTTCTCGCTACAAGGTAGTTATTGGTAAAAACAGCATCTGCTCCTCCTATCATTGCCGAAGCAAGCTCTAAGGTAGAACGGATAAGGTTATTTTCATTATCAGCAATGGCTTTATTTCTCTGCGAAGTTTCTGCAAAGATGTAAGGGATTTCATCCATCCCGTATTCCTTGGAAAGTTGGTTGAAAATTATTTTAAAAGCTCTCAGTTTTGCCATTTCAAAGAAATAACTGCCACCCACTGCTATCCTGAAGATCAGTTTATTTAAAATTTCTGCTCCATATACTTCCACCAGTTCCTTAGCTTTGGCTAAAGCAATACCCAGCTGCTGATAAATAGCCGCTCCGGCATTCTGGTGCAGTGAAATATCTACACAAATATTTCTTTTAAAGTCTTTTGCCAGTAATTCTTTTGCCAGCTGATCATCAATGTTTCCTTCTTTTTCATTAAAAACATCGATCAAAGAAAAATATTGGTCCTCCTCTTTGGGACTGATGTGTCCTGCAAGGTCTTTATTATTGACAAAAATAGCTTTCTGATCAAGATTTTCTACGTTCTGATCCAACATAAATGCAAATACTTCATCTTCCAAACTTTCATGGTATCTTGCTACCAAATGGGTACTTTCCTCAACTCTAGGCAGGTTTACCAAAGGTTTCTGAACTTCTGTATAAAAAGGCTTCACCTCTATTCCTTCTAGATTCTGTTTTTCTAAAATGGGATAAATGTCCTCTGTTTTAAGTTGTTTTTTGACTAAACTCTCCCAGTTTGAAAGGATATCTGTATTTGACATTAGTTTTATTTTTTATGAATTGTCTATGATGAAGTTGGCTCCACAAGTGAATTTCCATTGAATTGAAAATTGACAAGCAAAGCGAATTGACTATTCACCATTGACCTATTTTATTCGACTTCTATTATTTTTTAGGCACCTTTGTGCTGTCTACCACCAAAATGAAGATTTCTTCATTTGGTTTCTTCATAAAATAATTTTCTCTTGCGTATTTTTCTTTCTCTGACTTGTTGTTCATCAGTTTTTTATAAAAAGCATCGTTCTTATCATATTCTTTTTTATAATAATCCAGCTGCTCTTCATACTTGTGAATCTCACCATTCAGTTCGTTAATAACAAGAAATGAGGTTTTATCGAAAAAAACCATCCATACCAAAAACAGACAGATCGTAATGGTATACTTATTCAAAACATATTTCTGGATAAGTTTGAATGTTTCAGATTTCGGCTGAATGTCTTTGATAAGGTTGTTTTCTTCCATTTTTTTAATGTTTTTTCAACGAGTTTTTAATAACAGTAGTTAAAAAATCAATTGCTACGGAATTCTGTTTCATATTAGGGATAATAAGATCGGCATCATTTTTAGATGGCTCGATAAATTCCTGATGCATTGGTTTCAAAGTAGTCTGATAACGGTGTAGTACCTCGCTCAGATCTCTTCCCCTTTCCTGGGTATCTCTTCTGATCCTCCTGATCAGCCTTTCATCAGAGTCTGCATGAACGAATACTTTCAGGTCAAACTCTTTCAGTAGTTCTTTATTGGTCAACACCAGAATTCCTTCTACTACCAATACGTTTTTAGGTTCTACAGTGACATGATCTCCTGTTCTGGAATGAGTGACAAAGCTATAAATCGGCTGTTCAATAGGCTCGTTATTCTTTAAAGCTTTCACATGTTTTATCAATAATTCAAAATCTATAGACTTCGGATGGTCATAATTCAGAGCCTCTCTTTCTGTCAGTGTCAGACCTTGGTTGTCGTGATAATAATTATCCTGAGAGAGGATATTCATTCCCTCAATATCAAGCTGCTGAAGTATCTTATCAACAACTGTAGTTTTGCCGGATCCAGTACCACCGGCAATTCCTATTACAAGCATTCTTTTTTGTTTCTTTATAGTTGGTACAAATATACTATTTTAGATAAAATATGACAATGTAAGAATATTGAGAAATTAAAAGATTAAAGCATTTAAAGATTAAAAGATTTCCTGAAAGGCCATTACTCTTTGTGATGTATTGCTATTACTTGATTTTCATCTCCGGATTTAATAAAAAAAACCGACAATTAATTTGTCGGTTTTTTATTTTATACGATTTCGCTTGTTAATTCGCGCGAAATTAATTTGTCATGCATGGGTTTCAAAACATCCATTGAGCCTGTTTTTACGGTACATTTACCTTTGTAGTGAACAAGTATCGTACATTGCTCGGCCTGTTCCAAAGAATGTTTACAGATTTCGATCAGGCAGTCTATTACATAATCAAATGTATGAATATCATCGTTATGCAATACGAGTTTATAAACTTCATCTGTATCATCCAAAACGAGGACTTCTTCTTCATACTGACGTTTTGGGTTTTCGTAATCTTTTATGCTATTATAAAAATTCATCCTAACGGTTTTAAACTTCTCCAATTTTATCTGCTAAATGATCTATAGCATTAGGTTCCTGATAGATCAGTTCTACAAGCTCTACACTCTTATTATTCATTTTCAGAATTTTGAAGTGATAATCCTCAAGATCAAACTCCTGGTTTTCTTCCGGGATTTCTTCCAATTCATAAAGAATAAATCCTGCTAATGAATTATATTCGCTTTCTTCGGAAAGAGGAAGTCTTTTTGGCAGGAATTCATTGATTTCGTCCAAAGGCTGTGTAGCCTGTACCCAGTAGGTATTGTCTGCTATTTTATCAACGATCTTTTCTTCATCATCTTCTTCATCCTGAATTTCTCCTACAAGCTCTTCCAGAATATCTTCTAATGTGATAATCCCTTCAGTTCCTCCAAATTCGTCTATAACGACCGCTATATGTTGTTTTTTAAGCTGGAATGTTTTCAGTAAGTCTGATACTTTCTTGCTTTCTACTACGAAAAATGCATCACGCATCAGATCTTTAAGGTCTTCATGATCCAACTCTCCTTTTCTTTTAACAAATTCTCTGATGATTTCTTTTGTATAGAAAATACCAATGATATTGTCAATAGAATCAATATATACAGGAATACGCGAATATCCGCTATCCATAATCTTGTTGATAATGTCATTGACATCTTCTTCAAAATCGATGGAAGTAATATTTTGTCTTGGAACCATGATCTGTTTAGCAGAGTGATCTGTAAAATCAAATGCATTTTTGATGATCTCATAGTTTTCTTCCTCAATTTCTCCGCTGTCAGCACTTTGTTTTACCAAAAGCTGAAGTTCCTCAGTAGAGTGGATTTCCTGCTCGGAAGCCGGGTGAATTTTAACCAATCTAAGGAAACCATTTGACATCGAGTTCATCAACCAGATAAATGGTTTAAAAACCGTGTAAAAAACCCTCAATGGAACCGCAGTTGCCATCGTGGTTGCTTCAGATTTTCTGATCGCGATTGATTTTGGAATAAGCTCACCAAATACAATATGCATAATGGTAATCAATACAAAACTTGTCACTACCGAAATTGTAGTAATCGTTGTCTGAGTCAATTCAATGCTCAAAGACACGAAAATATTTTCAACAATATGATGCAGGGCACTTTCCCCTACCCATCCAAGGGCAAGTGATGCCAATGTAATTCCTAATTGTGTGGCGGAAAGATATTCATCAAGATGTTTGATGATATGCTCTGCCTGTTTAGCCATAGAATTGCCTTCTGCGGCTTTTAACTGAATTTGTGAGTAACGAACTTTAACAATTGAAAATTCTGCGGCTACGAAAAAGCCATTTAGTAAAACAAGAAATAAGGCCAGCAAAAGCCTGACTATGTCCGAGTCCATTTAGAAGTTGTATAAATTTTATTAGCTACAAAGATATGCAAAATAAAAATAACCTGAATCGGGATAGATTATTTCAATTGAGTATTTTTTGAAAGAAAAATATGAATGGATAGGATATGGCTATTTTCCAATAAAAAAATAACTGAAGGGTAACTTTCATTTCTCCGCAAAAAGAAAGCTTTTGGGTGGCAAACAGCGGTTTTAACCTTATGTAAATAAAAAAGCACCGAATGTATCGGTGCTTTAATTGTATGTTAAAATAATTCTTTATGAATTTTTCAAAGCTTCTGCTCCGGAAACAATTTCCAAGATTTCGTTGGTAATTGCAGCCTGTCTTGCTTTGTTGTAGAAGATCTTAAGATCATTTCTCAAAGCTTCTGCATTGTCTGTAGCTTTGTGCATTGCTGTCATTCTCGCTCCGTGCTCAGATGCTACTGAATCAAGGATTGATTTGAAAACCTGAGTTTTGATAGACTTTGGAATCAAGTTATCCAGAATCTCAGCTCTGTTAGGTTCAAAGATGTAATCTGTTTCCACCTGTGGCTCTGCGTTTTCAGGCATCAGGATCGGAAGAAGTTGTTCTGTTGTTACTTCCTGAGTCGCTGCATTAACGAATTTATTGTAGATAACATATACTTCGTCAAATTTACCTTCTCTGAAACTTGTCATTACTCCTTCAGTGATGTGAGCAACGGCATCAAAGTTCAGATTATCATAAACAGAACTTCCATTAGCATATACCGAACGGCTTCTTCTTACAGCATCAAATGCTTTTTTACCTACAGGAAGAACTTCAACCTCGTATTGAGAATTGTTCTGAAACTGAAGGTTAAGCTCTTTTACAATTGAAGAGTTAAAAGCTCCTGCAAGACCTCTGTTTGAAGTAACAGCGATGAAAAGTATTCTTTTAACCTCTCTTTTCTGAGCATATACAGAAATCTGATCAGGATCTGAGCTAGAATTTACATTCTGGATAAGCTCCTGTAATTTTTCAGAATATGGTCTTAGCATTACGATTGCGTCCTGTGCTTTTTTAAGTTTCGCAGCGGAAACCATTTTCATAGCACGGGTAATCTGCATCGTAGATGAAATTGACGTAATTCTTCCTCGTATTTCTTTTAAGTTTGCCATTAATTTGGGTTCAAAGTTTATGGTCTAAAGTTTAAGGCTTAAAATGTTATATTTTAAACCTTAAACATTTATTTTTTTAGTTGTATTTAGAAGCTAAATCGTTAGCAGCCTGCTTAAGAACACCTGTAATATCGTTATCGATTTTTCCAGACTTAATAGCAGCCATTGTATCAGGGTGCTTAGATCTTAGGAACTCGATATACTCGTGTTGGAATTCTTTAATTTTGTTCAAAGGAACGTTTCTCATTAAGTTTTCTGTTCCAGCATATACGATCGCTACCTGACTGTCTACAGGAAGTGGTGCATTTACCGGCTGCTTAAGGATTTCTACGTTTCTTTCTCCTTTAGAGATCACTGCTAAAGTAGAAGCATCAAGATCAGAACCGAATTTCGCGAACGCTTCTAGTTCTTTATATTGAGCCTGGTCTAATTTAAGAGTACCAGAAACTTTTTTCATTGATTTGATCTGAGCATTACCTCCTACTCTCGATACAGAGATACCAACGTTGATCGCTGGACGAACCCCTGAGTTGAATAGATCAGACTCCAAGAAAATCTGTCCGTCCGTAATAGAGATTACGTTTGTAGGGATATATGCAGAAACGTCACCAGCCTGAGTTTCAATGATTGGAAGAGCAGTTAATGAACCACCTCCTTTCACGATTGGTTTAAGAGATTCTGGCAAATCGTTCATTTGCTTAGCAATGTTATCATCAGCGATTACTTTTGCAGCTCTTTCCAATAGTCTTGAGTGAAGATAGAAAACGTCTCCAGGATAAGCTTCACGGCCCGGTGGTCTTCTCAATAGTAGAGAAAGCTCACGGTAAGCAACAGCTTGTTTAGATAAATCATCATAAACGATAAGCGCTGGTCTACCAGTGTCTCTGAAGAACTCTCCGATAGAAGCTCCTGCCATTGCAGAATATACCTGCATTGGAACTGGATCTGATGCGTTAGCCGCAACGATTACAGTATACGCTAAAGCTCCTTTATCAGAAAGCGTTTTAACGATTTGTGCTACAGTAGAAGCTTTCTGACCGATCGCAACATATATACAATATACAGGGTTACCTGCATCAAAAAATTCTCTTTGGTTGATGATCGTATCAATCGCAACAGTAGTTTTACCTGTCTGTCTGTCACCAATGATAAGCTCTCTCTGACCTCTTCCTACCGGAATCATCGCATCAATTGCAACGATACCTGATTGTAAAGGCTCAGTTACCGGCTGTCTGAAGATAACTCCAGGAGCCTTTCTTTCCAATGGCATTTCGTATAAATCCCCAGTAATAGGACCTTTACCATCGATAGGGTTACCAAGAGTATCTACTACTCTTCCTAACATTCCTTCTCCTACTTTGATAGAAGAGATTCTGTTTGTTCTTCTTACTGTATCACCTTCTTTTACTAATTTACTTTCACCAAGTAGAGCAACACCTACGTTGTCTTCTTCAAGGTTAAGTACAATACCTTCTACATCACTAGAAAATTTCACCAACTCTCCGTATTGTACGTTTTCTAACCCGTATACACGAGCAATACCATCACCGATGGTTAAAACTGTACCTACTTCCTCAACGTTGGATTGAGTATCGAAGTTGGCCAATTGCTGTTTTAAGATCGCAGATACTTCTGCCGGATTTATTTCTGCCATTGTATGGTTGTTTTTCTTAATTTAATTGGAAATCTTTTTTAACTTGGTTAAGTTTTGTCTTCACAGACGCATCTACCTGCTGGTCACCCACTCTCAGAACATATCCTCCAAGAATTTCAGGCTTTACAATTACTTTCAAATCGAAGTTTGAATCAGCATTTACAAGATTGGTAGATCTTAAAATCTGGTCAAGATTTTCTTTTGAAAGCGGAGTTGCTGTAGTAAGCGTTACTCTTTGTATACCACTAAGGTCTTCTACTTTATTGATAAATTCCTGAGCGATATTTTTCAATTGGTTTTCACGTCCGTGTTTAATCACCAATCTGATCAGATTTTGGGAAGAAACAGATAAACCTTTGAAAATTTCGTTTGCTACTTCTATCTTCTTTTTTGAATCGATGTAAGGAGTCATGAAAAATTTATTTAAGTCCGCAGACTCTTTCATGATCTTTGCCACATCTTTCATTTCAGAAAATACAGTAGCCGTTTGACCTGATTCGTTGGTGAAGTCAAGTAAACCTTGTGCGTATCTTTTAGCTACTTTAGATGTAAGCATTCTTAGTTAAGGTTTGATTTGTTTAAATAATTTTGAACTAATTCGTTTTGAGCTTCGTTGTTATCCAGCTTTTGTTTCAAGATAGACTCAGCAATGTTTACAGATAAAGTACCAATTTGAGTTTTAATGTCTGCCATAGCAGCATTTTTCTCAGCGTTGATAGTCTGTTTAGCAGCTTCGATCATTTTGTCTCCTTCAGCTTTAGCAACATCTTTAGCTTCCCCTACGATTCTGTCTTTAATCTCTCTAGCTTCTTTAAGGATAGCATCTCTTTCGATTTTTGCTTCACGAATGATTCTTTCGTTATCCTCTTTTAAAGTTTCCATTTCTTTTCTAGCTAATTTAGCTTGGTTAAGAGCGTCAACAATAGATGTTTCTCTGTCATTGATAGACGTTAAAATAGGTTTCCAAGCGAATTTACCTAACAAGAATAATAATGCTAGAAAAATAACAGACTGGATAATAAATAATCCTGATGAAAACTGATGAATTAATTCCATTATATAAATGTATAAATAATTATTACTTTTTTAAAGAACCATTATCTGCAACCAACCGTTACAGATAATGGTCTGATTTTAATTAGTTTACTGCGAATAGAGCAGCAAACGCAACACCTTCTACAAGTGCAGCTGCGATAAGCATAGCTGTTTGGATTTTTCCAGATTGCTCAGGTTGTCTAGCGATAGCTTCAAGAGCAGCAGCTCCGATTTTACCAAGACCGATACCTACACCTAGTACTACGATACCAGCACCTACAATTTTAGGGATTTCCATAATATATAATTTTAAAAAATTTGTTTTACTTTAATTAACTCTTTCAATTAGTGAGCAGCATGATGTTCGTGCTCGTGCTCCTGTACTGCCATTCCGATAAACAAAGCTGATAACATTGTAAAGATATAAGCCTGTAGGAATGCTACCAATACTTCCAGTAAATAAATTACCAATGTAAGGAATGGGAATGCAACACCTGCGATAAAATTCTTAAATACGTAGATCAATCCGATCAAACTCATTACTACGATGTGACCTGCAGTCATGTTTGCAAAAAGACGGATCATCAATGCGAACGGCTTCGTGATTGTTCCTAATAATTCGATAGGAAGCATGATCAGTTTCATTGGAACAGGAACTCCCGGCATCCAGAAGATGTGTTTCCAGTAATCTTTATTCGCTGAGAATGTTGTAATCAAATACGTAAGGATAGCCAGGAAGAATGTCATTGTAATATTACCTGTAACATTGATTCCGAAAGGCATTAATCCTAAAACGTTAAGGAAAAGAATAAAGAAGAATACAGTTAATAAATACCCCATAAATCTCTTATACTTATGTCCGATATTTGGGATTGCAACTTCGTCTCTTACAAAAACAATTAGCGGCTCTAAAAATCTTGCTGCCCCTGTAGGAACAACTGATTTTTTATAAGATTTAGCCATTCCACCGAATAACACTAGCATAAAGATTGATACTAATAAAATCATCAGTACACTTTTTGTAATAGAAAGATCTAATGGCTTTACGTTAGTTGGGTGACCGTGATCATCTAGAGTTATAGTTCCAGCAGCATCAGTCTTATAGATTTTCTCATGGTGCAGTACATAAAAAGAACCATCTACTTCAGTAGGCTCTCCATGCATAAACCCTTCTTTGTTACTCATGAAAGCGTGAAAACCGTTATCATATACAATAACAGGAAGAGGGAAACCGATGTGGTGACCATCTTTATCTACCATCAATGTGAAATCATGTGCATCCAACAAGTGATGATCGATGAACTCTTTGTTTTCTTTGCTTACTTTGTCTTTCTCTGAAAGCTCTTGAGCAGGAGCTGCCCCAGCAGGAGCCTCACCGTGCTGTGCAGACACTAAGTTTAATACAAAAATACTGTAGAATAAAACTGCGAATTTCTTAAACATTGATAGGTTTTTTTCGTTGTGCAAAAATATGATATTTTTTCTATTTTCAATAAATTATTTTACTGTTTTTTATCATGATTAATCAGCTTGATCGCATAGTAGGTAAGCATTGCTGTCAGGACAAAATACGGGATGATGAAATGAAATTTATAGCCTGGAATGACTTCAAAGTTCAGTTTTTTTCTGATTAGGTACATTAAACCAAATTTTAAAAGGATCAAACCAATAACAGACAATCCTAAAAATTGTGGTGCTACTCTATTAATTAAAATAATAAGAGTGACCATCATCATAAACATGACGCTTAGAAAAAGATAAAATTTAATGATTATAATTTCATCCAGATGAAAAACAAATTTCCAAATGGAAAAATGTACAAGAAACGTCAGAAAGAATAAAATGACAACAAGAATATTAGGATTGATTTTCATTCTAAATTTTAATTGATCGCAAAAATAGACTTTTTCTATCGTATTATGATATGATTTGATATATATCATTTTTTCTTATATATATAATATTACGTGCCGGACACTTTAGATATGCTAAAAATTCCTTATTTTTGCAAACCTATAATTTACAATCAATATGTTTAATAGTTTACAGGATAAATTAGACAAGGCATTACACAATATTTCCGGTAGAGGAAAAATTACAGAAATCAATGTAGCGGAAACCGTAAAGGAGATCCGTAGAGCATTGGTAGATGCCGACGTTAACTATAAAGTTGCAAAAGATCTTACAAAAAGAGTTCAGGATAAAGCATTAGGAGAGAACGTTCTTACTTCCCTTACTCCTGGACAGCTGATGACAAAAATCGTTCACGATGAACTTGTGGAACTTATGGGAGGTTCTCAGGAAGGGATCAACCTTTCTGGAAAGCCATCTGTAATCCTTATCGCAGGTCTTCAGGGATCTGGTAAGACTACTTTCTCAGGAAAGCTTGCTCATTATTTACAAACAAAAAGAAATAAAAAGCCTTTATTGGTAGCATGTGACGTTTATCGTCCTGCTGCAATTGATCAGCTGAAAGTATTGGGAGGACAGATTAATGTTCCTGTTTTTACTGAAGAGGGATCTACTAATCCTTCTACCATTGCTGAAAATGCAATCAATTTTGCAAAAGCCAACAATCATGATGTAGTAATCGTGGATACCGCGGGTCGTTTGGCGATTGATGAGCAGATGATGAACGAGATCAAATCTGTACATTATTTCATCAAGCCACAGGAGACTCTTTTCGTAGTTGACTCTATGACAGGTCAGGATGCTGTAAATACGGCAAAAGCATTCAACGATGCATTGAATTTTGACGGGGTTGTTTTAACGAAATTAGATGGTGATACAAGAGGGGGGGCTGCACTGACAATCCGTTCTGTTGTTGAAAAACCAATCAAATTCATCTCTACAGGGGAAAAAATGGAAGCTTTAGATCTTTTCTACCCGGAAAGGATGGCAGACAGAATCCTGGGAATGGGAGACGTTGTTTCCTTAGTAGAAAGAGCTCAGGAGCAGTTTGATGAAGAAGAAGCTAAAAAACTTCACAAAAAAATCGCTAAAAACGAGTTCGGATTTGATGATTTCCTTAAGCAGATCAACCAAATCAAGAAGATGGGTAACATGAAAGACCTGATGGGAATGATTCCTGGGGTTGGAAAAGCGATCAAAGATGTAGAAATCAGCGATGATGCATTCAAACACATTGAAGCGATTATCTATTCTATGACTCCTGAAGAAAGAAGAAGACCTTCTATTATCAATACTCAGAGAAAAGGCAGAATTGCTAAAGGTGCGGGAAGAAAAATCGAAGATGTAAATCAATTGATGAAACAATTCGAACAGATGGGTAAAATGATGAAGATGATGCAGGGACCTCAAGGAAAGCAGATGATGCAGATGATGAGCAAAATGCCAAATATGCCCGGAATGCCTGGTATGGGTGGAAAATAAAAAAGACAAAATCAGTCATAAAAAAACTCTCAGAATTTCTGAGAGTTTTTTATTTTTATGGAAATACTTGTTTATTTAAACTTGTATCCTACTCCTAGCTGGAAGAAATTCATTTTTAATTTCTCACCATCCACAGGGTTTTTGATCATATTGGTAAGACCAAAGCTATAGCGGGCATCCACGAATAATCCTTTGTATAGATTATAGTCAACTCCTAAGAATAAACCGAAATCAGTAGATTTCAATCCATTATTCAGCTCTCTTTCTAAATAGCGTTCCCCTTCTTTAAGGCCTGAAGGATCTACCATGCCGGCGTTAGGACCACTTACTTCAAATTTTGCTTTATTGTTCGTTTTAAAGCTTACATAAGGACCAGCGTAAATTCCCAGCTCCGGAGTTGCATAATACCTTGCCGATACAGGAATTACGATTCTATTAAGATTCATCTTTTCAGTTAAGGTAATACCTGTGCCTGGTATTCCAACCTCTGCTTTTCCTCCCAGATTAGCATATTCTACCTCTCCCTGAATAGCAAATTTGTTATTAAATTTGTGCTCAACCAAAGCTCCGATATAAAATCCAGACTTTGATTTCATACTACCTGCTATTCCTCCTAATTCAAAATCATTTTCACTGGAATTTAGTTTTGATAAAGCGTAACCTGCTTTCAAACCGAAAGTGGTTTGTGCATTTAAGCCTGCAAATAAAGCAATTGCAGATGCCAATAAGATTTTTTTCATGGTTATATATTAAATAGTTTTAAACTTAAGAATACCTAAGATAAGCATCTTCGTTGTAACGGATGTGTTTTGTTTATTATTTTGCAAATACATACTTAACTCCAAAAGTCACGGAAGTTAAACTGATCCCAAATTTGTAGTCATCAGCTCTTTTAGCTCCATCAATGTCTCTTTTGTAAGTATTGTATCCGAACTCCCCTATTGTAGCTTCAATTGACCAGTTTTTAGTCACGAAATAATCCAGACCCGGTTTAATATTCACTCCAATGTTCGTGTAGTTATTTTTTTGTTTAAACGGAGCGGAAAGTATAGGATCTCCACCGTCACCTTCGCTGTTAAAATCCACTTTTTCCTTTCCAAATTCCAATGGAACCTGCAATTGTCCAAAGATGTATAATTTATCGGATAAAGTCCAGTATTTTCTCACGAATGGAGCAACAACAAATGCGTTATCCGTATCTTTAATTTCAATTGTATTAAGAGATCCAAAACCACTTACTTTATATTTTGTAACAGCATTTTTATAACCTATACCAAGCCCTACAGCTAAGTTGCTATTAACGAAATACCCTATTGTAGGAAGGATTCTGATCACATCATTCTTTCTCTCAGTTCCGAATTCATTCTTTTCACTGTGATAATATCCTACCTGTCCTGAAAGATAAGAGGTACCTTTTGCAATTTGTGCATTTGATAAACCGAAAAGCGCTACAGCGCCCATCAATACGATTTTTTTCATGATTATTATATTAGTTTTTTTATTAAAAAAAGCCCTAAGGGTTACTCAGGGCTTTCTTGCTATATGCTTTGTTTATTACTTTGCAAATACATATTTAACTCCGAAAGTTACTGAAGATAAATTCAATCCGAAGTTATAGTTGTTTGTAGCATCACCATTTTTTGGCTTGTAGTTGCTATAACCGAACTCACCGATAGTAGCTTCGATAGACCAGTTCTTGTTTAAGAAATAATCTAAACCTGGCTTCACAGTAACACCGATTTTAGTGTACTTAGCTTCAGTAGAAGTAGAGTTTGAAACAACTGTATTTCCTGTTGTAGCTACAGAGCTAGTTTCAGTTTCAGTTTTTCCAAACTGCATTGGTACTGCTAATTGTCCGAAGAAATATAACTTGTCAGACAAAGTCCAGTATTTTCTTACGAATGGAGCAACAACAAAAGCTGGAGTTTTAGTAACGTTCTCGTTGACAATTGTAGTGTTTCCTAAAGTTGCAGTAGTAGTGGTAGTGTTCTTTTCAGTTTGGTATCCAATTCCTAATCCAACTGCTAAGTTAGTGTTAACGAAATATCCAACTGTAGGTAATACGTTGAAGTTTTCTTTTTTATCGTTACCGTTGTTAGTTTCTTTTTGAGAATACTCAACAGATCCTGATAAATATGTAGTTCCTTTAGCAATTTGAGCGTTTGATAAACCAAAAAGTGCAACAGCACCCGCTAATAATATTTTTTTCATTTTAAAAAATTTTAATACTTTCTGAGGGCAAATTTACAGTGGCTACCACGAATATTAAAATTTGTTAATGTGATTAATATCATTGTTAAAATTAAGGGTTTTGTAAGAATAAATCCTATTCAGGAGAGACCTTTAGGTTTTTCACAATATTATGAATAAAAAAACTACATTTTATCAACAAGAGACAGATATGTTTACTTTTTTACATTTTACTTTTTTTTCTAAACCCCCATGAATTCTACAAAAATACCAAAATTAATTAACCTAAAATATTAATTTTTAAGTTATTAACTCTTAAAATTTAAACAAATGTTTATTGTGGAGGAATAATTTCGTCTTTTCTAATCGCTGTAGGCTCATTGTATTAAAAAAAATTGATGCAATATTCGTATAAGCTATATATAAGCCACAAAAAAGAAAGCAGGACAAAATTGTCCTGCTTTATATTATAATCTGATATTAAAATTTCAGAATTAGTTTCCTCCGAATTTGAAACCTACACCAATTTGTGCAAAGCTGTTAGTCGCTTTTTCGTTCCCATCTGGATGTTTTGCAAGGTTAGAAATTCCAAGATTATATCTTGCATCAAAGAACAATCCATTTTCCAAAGCATATTCTGCACCAAGGAAAGGAGCGATGTTCAAAGTATTCATTTGATCTTTGATATCTCTTTCATCATCTGCATTAAGCTCAAATCCTGGAATTCCGAATCCGAAATCAGCGGTAAGCTTTTGTTTAGCAGAAAGAATCAACCCGAAGCTTGCTCCTGCAGAAACTGACAACCCTTCAGTGATGAAATATTTAGCAGAAATAGGAATCAATAAAGTATGATAAGTCTGCTTTGCCTTTACATTTAAAAAAGTAGTTGGATTATCAGGATCAGCTTCAGCTACATTTACCTTTCCTCCAAGTGGCGAGTATAAAAGTTCTCCCTGAAGAGCAAATTTATCGCTCAATTTGTATTCAGCAATACCACCAATATAGAAAGTATGTACAGGATCTGAAGTTTCAGACTGTCCGTCTCCTTTTAATTTAACTGTAGAGTAAGAGTATCCAGCTTTAGGACCAAATCGAAATTCTTGTGCGTTTGCAGAAATTCCCATAACAGCAACGGCTGCAACAAGTAAAAGTTTTTTCATGTTTAAATTAGTTTTTACATTTAAGGACTGCAAATCTAATTATTTTTTTCAAATTAACAAATTTTAATAAAATAATAAAAGGTTAATGAAAGGTTAACAGAGACTTTTACTCATTCAGAACTACTCGTTTCTCACTCTTTTATCTTCATCATTATAGGCAAGGATAATTTTTCTTACCACAGGGTGTCTTACTACATCCTCTTCTGTAAGATGTACAAATCCGATCTCCTTTACTCCACTTAAAATTCTCATAGCCTCTTTCAGTCCTGACTGTTGATTTTTAGGAAGGTCAATCTGGCTTGGATCTCCTGTAATAATGAACTTGGCGTTCATCCCCATTCTGGTAAGGAACATTTTCATCTGCGCATGAGTGGTGTTCTGTGCTTCATCAAGAATTACAAAGGCATCATCAAGGGTACGTCCTCTCATAAAAGCCAATGGAGCCACCTCAATTACTTTTTTCTCCATGAATCCCTCCAGTTTCTCATGAGGAATCATATCACGAAGTGCATCATATAAAGGCTGCAAATACGGATCCAGCTTTTCTTTAAGGTCACCTGGCAGGAATCCCAGACTCTCTCCTGCTTCTACGGCAGGTCTTGTCAGGACAATTCTTTTCACTTCCTTATCTCTCAATGCTCTTGCTGCCAATGCCACACTGGTGTACGTTTTTCCGGTTCCTGCAGGACCTATGGCAAATACCATGTCCTTTTTCTCCGTTTCCTTTACCAGCTTTTTAAGATTGGTGGTCTTAGCCTTAATGACTTTTCCGTTGACCCCTTTTACAATAATATCCTGGTCAAAGATCAGTTGTTTCTCGTTTTCATCTTTAATATTCAATATATTTTCAACGTCTTTCAGCTCTATTGAATTGTTTTTAGAGATAAATGAGACAATGTCGTTCAGTTTTTGCTTCAGTATGTCTAAAGCTTCCTGATTTCCCATTGCAAAGATAACATGATCTCTTCCTGTAATTTTAATGGTTGGAAAGCTTGATTTTAATAAGTTGAAATATTGGTTATTAACTCCATAGAAGACTTTCTTGTCGATATCTTCCAAATCATATGTTAATTCAAACATGCAGTATTTTATTTATTAGATTTTAAAATTAAAGCTTTTTTTCAAATTTATATCAAATTCTTTTCAACAATCTTTCGGGCTTTCTTTTTATTTTAAATAACTTTGCAATACTACACTATTCTATAAATTGCTCATGTCAATTATTACCCTTACTTCGGATTTCGGAAATTTAGATTACAGAGTTGCCGCTGTGAAAGGCAAAATTCTGTCTCTAAATCCTGAGGTTAATATTATTGATATAACCCACGACATCCAGGCATTCAACCTTATACAGACATCGTATATTGTAAGAAATGCTTATAAATATTTCCCGAAAGGAACCATTCACATCCTTTCCGTAGACAGTTTTTACAACAAATCAAGAAAAAATCTCATTTATAAAGCCGACGGATCTTACTTTCTGGCGGCCGACAATGGACTTTTGAGCCTTGTATTTTTCGATATTAAACCGGAAGCGATCTATGAGCTTACGCTGAACAACCGTTTTGATGACGTTATCAACTTTACGTCCACAGATATTTTTGTTCCTGCAGCGGTACATCTTGCCAATGGCGGACTTCCGGAAGTGATCGGAAGAAAAATACATTCGGCTAAACAGCTGATGTTCCCAAGACCGGTTTATAATGAATCAGAAGGTATGATTATTGGTGATGTTTCCTATATTGATAATTTCGGAAATATAATCTCAAATATCAACAAAGATTTTTTCGAAAATATCAGTAAAGGCTACAGCAGTTTCACAATAAAATTCAGAAATCTGAGTCTTTCAAGGATATTTTCCAGCCATACAGAAGTCGTTTCAGACTGGGAAAGGGAGACCGAATTCCACGGGCAGTCGGCTGCAATCTTCAATGACAGTCAATTATTGGAGCTTACGATCTACAAAGGAAGTAAGAAAAATGGCGCTAAAAGCCTGTTTGGATTGAATGTAGGTGAAAATATCTACATCGAATTCAGCTAAGATTATATATTTCATAAAAAAACCGATTTTTTTTATATATTTGTCAAAATCTAAAAATCAAAAATGGCAGAATACAAATTATTGCTTCCTTCCATGGGAGAAGGTGTTATGGAAGCGACAATTATCACTTGGTTATTCAATGAAGGTGATAGCGTAAAGGAGGATGACTCCATAGTAGAAATTGCAACAGATAAAGTAGATTCAGACGTTCCGACACCAGTTTCGGGGAAAATAGTAAAGATTTTAAAGCAAAAAGATGAAGTTGCAAAAGTAGGTGAAGCCATTGCTATTTTAGAAATTGAAGGAGAAGGTTCAGCTTCAGAAGAAGCAGCTACTGAAACTCCGGCAGCTACTCCGGATGCTAGCACTTTAAAAGCAATTGAAGAGCCTCTACAAACAGCAGCTGCTTCAAATGTAGAATTTTCAGGAGACCTTTATTTATCTCCACTTGTAAAATCTATTGCACAACAGGAAAATATTTCTGAAACTGAACTGAAATCCATCAAAGGAAGCGGTTTGGAAGGAAGAATTACAAAAGAAGATATATTAGCTTATGTTGCTAACAGAGGAAGCCAGCCGGTTCAGCAGGCAGCTCCTGCACAAGCAGCTTCAGCTCCAAAACCAGCGGTATCTGCTCCTGCAGCTACTATCTCAGTAAATGCAGGTGATGAGATCATTCCAATGGACAGAATGAGAAAGATCATCGCTGAGAACATGGTAAAAGCAAAACAAATTGCTCCACACGTGACTTCTTTCATTGAAACAGACGTTACCAACGTTGTAAAATGGAGAAATAAAAACAAAGCAGTTTTCGAAAAACGTGAAGGTGAAAAACTTACGTTCATGCCAATTTTCGTAAAAGCGGTAGTGAAAGCAATCCAGGATTTCCCAATGATCAATGTTTCTATCAATGGTGAGAATATCATCAAAAAGAAAAACATCAACATCGGTATGGCGACTGCCCTTCCAGACGGAAACCTTATCGTTCCTGTAATCAAAAATGCAGATCAGCTATCTCTTTCAGGCCTTGCGAAAGCAATCAACGACCTGGCTTACAGAGCAAGAAACAAAAAATTAAGACCTGAAGATACTCAGGGAGCAACGTATACAATTTCTAACGTAGGAAGCTTCGGAAACCTTATGGGAACACCGATTATTCCTCAGCCTCAGGTAGCTATCTTAGCCATCGGAGCTATCGTTAAGAAGCCTGCAGTTCTTGAAACAGCTGACGGTGATGTAATCGCGATCAGAAACCTAATGTTTATGTCTCACTCTTATGACCACAGAGTGGTAGACGGATCTTTAGGAGGAATGATGCTGAAGCATGTTCACGACTACCTTCAAAACTGGGATCTGAACACAGAAATATAAGTAATGAGTAATCAGCAATAAGTTATTTTGCCGATTTTACATACTAAACCTTCGATTAAATCGAAGGTTTTTTTTATTGGAAAAAACTGAATATTTTATACAAATAACTTACAAACAATGTAACAGAGGGTGTCACTCAATTGTCTTATATAAGAACCATACACCTGAATTACCAACACATGAAACAAATTCTTTTAGCAGCATTTGCATTACATATTTCCACGGCCGCTTTTTCGCAGCAAACCAATCAGTCTCAATTGATTGACAGCTATGTGAAAGAAGCAATGAAGAACAATAAAATCCCGGGACTGGCTCTTGGAATTATAAAAGACGGCAAAGTAATTTTTGAGCAATATTACGGAACAGAAAATCTGGAAGACCTTAAAAAAGTGAGCCCAAGTTCGATGTTTAGGATATACTCTACTTCAAAATTAACAGCCAATGTCGGTATTTTTCAACTGATTGAGCAGGGAAAATTATCTTTGGAAGACAATATCTCCAAATATGTTGAAAATATTCCCAAAGAATGGCAGGAAGTAAAAGTAAAAAACCTGCTGACTCATTCTTCCGGAATTCCAAATTTTATTGCTTTTGAGGATATTCCGGTTAATGATTCCAATGCAAAGGTTATTGAACGTCTTTCCAAAGAAAAAATGGATTTTAAAACAGGAAATGAATTCAGATACAATCAAACGAATTACATGCTGCTTACCATGATCATAGAAAAGATTACAGGGAAGTCATTCGATGATTTTATTATAAGCAATCAATTTTCTGATGTAAAAAACCAGGTCTATTTCTCATCAAATTCTCTTGAGCAGATTCCCAACAGAGTTCAGAAATACAACTACAACAATGAAACAAAACAATATGAGAAAACGCCATTTGACAACGGCGTAAGATCACATTCCGGAAATGGATTAGCCATTACCCTTCCCGCTTTTTTACAATGGAGCAGCCATCTCAGCAAAAACGATCTATTGAATCAAAACACAAAAGAAATGATGTGGAAACCGTTTGATTATGGAAACAAAAAAGATTCTTTTGCCTACGGATGGGAGATCAGCAAAGCAAACAATATTCTGTCTTATGGTTTTTCTGGTGGAAATGTAAGCGCTTACAGAGTGTTCCCACAGAATAACATGGCCATTATTATGATGTCGAACGGATATAATTTCTTCCCGGCACAGTACCATATTGTCAATCATATTGCATCCATTATTGATAAAAATTTGACCGACGCTTATTCTATAGCTGAGGAATCTATTATTGCTGAATTTGCGAAAGCCAGCAGTACAAACGCAGAAAAAAACTACTTCAACATTAAAGCTAAAAATCCAAAATGGGATTTTGAAAACACCTTGAATAATATTGGGTATATTTTAATGAGAGGTTCAAGAGTGGATGACGCTGTTAGAGTTTTTGAATTGAATGTAAAGGAACATCCACAATCCGGAGGTGCTTATGACAGCCTGGGAGAAGGTTATTTCAATGCTAAAAACTATCCTTTGGCATTAAAAAATTATAAAAAATCTCTTGAACTGGATCCACAAAATACGAATGGTTCTACTATGATCACTAAAATAGAAGCTCTTCTCGCTCAGAAAAAATAATTAAAAATCACATAATCTCACTCAATAAAGTCCTGACAAAAGTCGGGATTTTTTATTTGATTTAAACATTATTTATTTTATTTAAAATTCATAATATTTGATTTTTAAATTTAAAAATAATTCAAACAAAATGACAGTTTAATAAAATATCAATAATTAAAGCTGATTCATTTTACATTATAATCACTTTCTTGGATGTCTAAGTTATTAGTATTAATTTTAAAGCAAATATTATTTGAAAATAGATACCGATTATAGAAGATCCCGTATTTTTACCTATCAAAATTAACAAATGCTGAAATTTTTAATCCTCATTAGAAGATCCCTCAAAAAATCCTTCGACAATATCCGGAATGAACAACTGAAGAACAATCTGCTTCAGGCTATTCCTTTTTGGATAGGATCTGTCATTACAGGCTTTTTTGCCGTTATGTATGCGCAGATATTTGCCTGGGGTGAGCATCTTATGAATTTCATTTTTGACTGGCATGCGTGGATGATTTTTATTATCGCTCCCGTTGGATTTGTACTTTCCTGGTGGCTGGTAAAAGAATTTGCTCCAAACGCTAAAGGAAGTGGCATTCCGCAGGTGATGGCAGCTGTAGAACTTGCCAACCCCAAAGAACACCGTAAGATCAGAAGTCTGCTAAGCATTAAGATTATCTTTTTCAAAATCCTGTCCTCTGTCATTCTGGTTATCGGAGGAGGTGCTGTAGGGCGTGAAGGACCTACGATTCAGATTGCAGGCTCAGTGTTCAGAAAAGTGAATGAATATCTTCCCGAGTGGTGGCCGAAGATTTCTAAGAAAAATATGATTATGACAGGAGCGGCAGCCGGGCTTGCGGCAGCCTTCAACACTCCGTTGGGAGGAATTGTTTTCGCGGTTGAAGAACTGTCAAAAACCCATATTAATTATTTCAAAACAGCTTTATTTACCGCGGTTATTATTGCTGGTCTCACAGCGCAGACCCTTGCCGGGTCTTATTTATATCTGGGATATCCGAAGACCAATGATGTTTCTTTAATGGTCATGTTTCCGATCATGCTCGTTGCAGCCACAGCTGGTATTTTGGCCAGCCAGCTTTCGGTTGTTATGCTTAAAATCAATAGCTGGAAGAAGAAAAAACTGAAAACAGATAAAGCGAATGTGGTATTCCTGATCATTTGTGCTTTAATTATTGCTTCTATAGCCTATTTCATCAACAGGGAAATTCTTGGCTCAGGAAAAGAGATTATGGAGCGTGTTCTTTTTACCAAAGATAAGCACGAAGACTGGTATGTTCCGATTCTAAGAATGCTTGGCCCTGCCCTTTCTTTCACTTCCGGGGGTGCAGGCGGAATTTTTGCTCCTGCTCTTAGCGCGGGAGCAAGTATAGGTTCTGTTATTTCAGGTCTTATTCACTTGACACCCAACGAAACCAATGTAGTGGTCCTCGCCGGAATGGTCGCTTTTCTTACAGGAATCACCCGGGCTCCTTTCACTTCAGCCATTATTGTTCTGGAAATGACGGACAGGCATTCTCTGATTTTCCATCTGATGCTGGCAGGTATGGTCTCATCCATTGCTTCTATTCTGGTAAGCAGACATTCTTTATATGATGTATTGAAAGCAAATTTCCTGGCCGAAATCAGAGCCAAAGAGTAACCAGAGATCAAAAGTTATTATTAAAAGAGAATAAGTATTGTCAATATTGCTCAACTATTTCACCAATACTCTTGTATATAAGAAATATATTGTCTAATTTTGCACCTCGAAATAATTAACAAATTCATTTAACATTATGAACAATTACGAAACTGTTTTCATTTTAACTCCCGTTCTATCTGAGTCACAGGTAGAGGAAGCAGTAAACAAGTATGTAGATCTTATCAAAGAAAAGAACTGCGAAATCGTTGCTAAAGAAAACTGGGGATTAAAAAAATTAGCTTATCCGATCCAATTAAAAAAGAACGGGTTCTATACTTTAATCGAATTTAAAGGTGAAGGTACTGTAGTAGCTGATCTAGAATTGGCATTTAAGCGTGACGAGAGAGTAATCCGTTACCTTACTACAAAACTTGACAAGCATGCTATTGAGTACGCTGTAACTAGAAGAACTAAAGTAAAAGCAGCTAAAGCTTAATTATTAACCCTATTT
Source organism: Chryseobacterium sp. KBW03 (assembly GCF_003852415.1). NCBI lineage: Bacteria > Pseudomonadati > Bacteroidota > Flavobacteriia > Flavobacteriales > Weeksellaceae > Chryseobacterium > Chryseobacterium sp. KBW03. The sequence goes on from NZ_QAJO01000003.1 coordinate 765,197, forward strand.
TTTAAAAAAGACAAGACATGGCAATAGATGAAATGGCTAAACAAGCCTCTGCAGGAGGAGAATCAGAAGTAAAGTTTCTTACTCCACTTGATATCAATACAAAATCTGAAAAGAAATATTGTAGATTCAAAAAATACGGAATTAAGCACGTTGATTACAAAGATGCTGATTTCTTATTACAATTTGTAAACGAGCAAGGTAAAATCTTACCAAGAAGATACACTGGAACTTCTTTAAAATACCAAAGAAAAGTTTCTGCTGCTATCAAAAGAGCAAGACACCTTTCTTTACTACCTTACGTAGCTGACTTATTGAAATAAGACAAAAAAATAAATAAGAGAAGAGAGCAATCTCTTCTTTTGTTGCTGAATAAATAATTAATTCTAACTTGATTTTAGACCACTCTAAAATCTAAAAAAAGGACAACAACAATGGATATTATCCTAAAACAAGACGTAGAAAACTTAGGACTTGAGTTTGATACAGTAAGTGTAAAGCCAGGTTACGCAAGAAACTTCTTACTTCCTCAAGGTATTGCACTTTTAGCTACACCTAAAAACAAAGCTGCTCTAGAAGCTACTTTGGAAGCTAGAAAAGAAGAAGAAGCTAAATTAATCGCTGCTGCTAACGCTGTAGTAGATCAATTGAAGAAAACTTCTATTACTATTCCTGCAAAAGTAGGTTCTGGTGACAAATTATTCGGATCTATCAACAATGCAGATCTTTCTGCTGCTCTTGCTAAGTCTGGAGTTTCTGTAGAGAAGAAATATATCAAAATCCCAGGAAACTCTATTAAGAGAACTGGTAAAGTAACTGCAAACATCAGATTACACAGAAACGTTGAGTACAACTTCGAATTCGAAATCGTATCTGACGCTCCAGTTGTAGCTGCTCCAGCTGCTAAAAAAGAAGAAGTTAAATCTGAAGAAGCTTAATTAAGCAACTGAGATTTTCTCATAATATAAACCACTTCAATTGTATTGAGGTGGTTTTTCTTTTGTATAATAACTACCCCGTCTTTTTGTTTTGCAAAAATCCACCCCTTCAGAGAAGGGGAATTAAGGACATCATAACTCATAGTATTCCCGAGTTGAATACACTTTGTTGAAATGCAAAATAAAAGCGGTTAAAGAGGGCTAAATGCGCGTTATAGCCCAATTCCGCATCATTTACTCCCTCTCAGTTTCTGCTGATATTCTGTAGGGGCAATACCGATTACTTTTTTGAAAATATTACTGAAAGAAGACAGGCTGTTGTACCCCACCATCATTGAGATTTCATACATGTTATATTTCCCTTCCAGCATCAGTTCAAGAGAGCGGGTGATTCTTAATGATCTTAGAAAACGAACGTAATTCATCCCCAGAATCTCTTTAAATTTCCTCGAAAGGGTTCTTGTACTCATTCCGAATTCTTTGGCCGTAGATTCGATGGTCAGAGGCTTTTCAAGGTTAGCATGAATGTATCTTGCGATCTTTAATAAGGTCTCATCTTTTGGAAAAGGATGCTGTATTGGAAATGCCAGGTGTCTGTGTTCTTTTTCCTGTAAAATTCCTTTAAGTGCTTTGAGGAAAAAGTATTTAGAACTCTCATTTTTTGTGATTTTCCCATCCCATTCTTTAGTATATAAAATCATTTCCCGAAGCAGCTCATTAACAGAATAAATATTAATTTCATCAAAAAAGCCACTTTCATTTTCTTCTTTTTTAAAATAAAAATTATATAAATCAACTTTTGGGCTGGTAGAAAAAATATAGTGAGGGGTTCCTGCAGGAATCCACATAAAGCATCTTGCCGGAAGGTACCAATGTTTCTGATCTGTAAAAACATGCACGATACCGCCTTCTGCATAGACCAATTGTGCAGAACTGTGATAATGAACCTCTGTTGTTACATTCCCCGTAAGAACATGATAAACGTAAAATTCTGTATCATCCTCTTCTACTATTTTAAAATGGCTGTCATTCATGAAATAAAGATAAGAAGAATTTTTAAACTGGCGTAAATGAGCAAATCTTTTTCTGTTTTCACAAATAGGGTCCCATACTTGTTGTCGTAACTTTGCTGCATCAAAATCATTTTAGCAAAAATCCTTTAATTAATTTATGAATATCACATTTAACGCATACAGATATCTGTATATTGCGTTGTGCTTATTATTGAGCAGTTTTTTACATTCACAGATGATAGACTACCAACATCTCGGCTTACAGCAAGCTGTAGAGATCGGTCTGAAAAACAACAAGAATATACAGATAAGCCATCTAAAACAGGAAATGTCCGTTACCAAAGAGAAAGATCTTAAAATGGAAAAACTTCCGGACATTGAATTCCATACAAGCTACAATCAGGTAACGAACCTTTTTCAACATGAGAACGGCGTATTCAACAAAGCAACAAAATACGATGTGATCAATGGTATGTATGATTTTACATTATCTGCATCCATTCCGGTGTATATGGGTGGAAAAATAAAGAATACGGAAAAGAAGACCGCCATTGACACTGAAATTTCATCTTTAAAAACCCATTTGGATGAGAGACAGCTTACCATGGAAATTATTACAGCTTTTCTACAGATCCATCATTTAAAAGAACAGCAGAGTCTGATCAATGATAAAATGAAGGAAGATTCTGTGAACATCAAACAGGTAAAAGCGCTTAAAGCCAACGGAGTTGTAACCGTAAATGAAGTGTTAAGAACTTCTTTGCAGCTTTCCAATCATACGATGAGCTGGACAGAACTGGATAATGATATTCAGATTGCAGAGCATAAGCTTAAAACGATTCTTTCCCTTCCGGAAAGCCAGGAAATGCATGTCAACACAGAAGATCTGATCTCGGATAATGCTTCAATACCTTATATCAATGAATTGACGGAAACAGCTTTACACAAAAATGAATCCGTTGAAATCACTCACAAAAATCTTTCATTAAAGGAATTGGATCAAAAAATTACCAGAGCGAATTATTTACCCAAAATTACAGCGGGTGGAGAGTATTTTTTAAAGTATCCCAATATGATGTTCTTTCCTCCTGAACCCTACGCTTATCGTCTGGGAATGGTGGGTGTGAATCTTACCTATCCTATCGAAAATTTGTATAAAAATAAATACAAAATGCAGGAAGCAAGGGAAAATATTGATCTTGCCAAACTTCAGATAGAGGAAAATGAAGAGAAGATCAGACACAGCGTTTATGAAGCGTACAAAAAGTTTGAAGAAACAGATCAGAAAGTAAAAATTGCGGAAGAAGCCATTACCCAGGCTAAAGAGAATTATCGTATTGTAAGAACAAAATACGCCAATAAGCTAAGTCTTATCACTGAACTGATAGATGCTGACAATACTTATCTGGAGGCTGAATCTAATCTTATTTCTATAAAAATCAACAGACAACTTAAATATTACCAACTCCAATATACGATTGGGAACTTATAAAAACTATGGCACAGAAACAATTGACACAAAAGGAAAAAAGAATCAACAAGTCCATTACTTTACTGGCCTGGATCCTGATCATCAGTGGAATTACGGGTATGGTTAGCTTTTATCTTTTTTCGAGAAAAAATGTTACGACCAATGATGCGCAGATCGAGCAGTATATTACGCCTGTATCCAGTAAGGTTTCCGGGTTTATTAAAACAATAAAGTTTAATGAAAATCAGTTTGTGCGTAAAGGTGACACTTTAATCGTCATAGACAACAGAGAGTTTGTGAATCAGGTGAATATGGCAGAAGCCAACCTTCATGCTAATGCAGCAACCATAAGTACTATTGAAAGCGGTGTAAATACCAAAGAAAGTGATACTAAGATCATTGATGCTAAAATTGCTTCCGCTAAAATTGATATCTGGCGAACAGAACAGGATTATAAAAGATATAAAAATCTACTGGCAGAAGGGGCAGCAACAGAACAGGAATTTGAAAATATAAAAGCGTCTTATGACCAGTCAAAAACTAATCTCCTGGCGCTGGAACAACAGAAAAACTCAGTAAGAGCCGGAGCCAATGAACAACAGACTAAAGTGGCTCCCGTTAAAAGCCAGATTCAGCAGAGTTCTGCCAGCCTGAACAATGCTAAGCTTTATCTTTCTTATACCGTGATTACCGCTCCGTATGATGGATGGGTTGGAAAAAAGACCATTCAGGAAGGACAATTGATCAAAGAAGGACAAGCCCTGGTACAGATTGTCAGCAAAGAAAAATGGATCATCGCCAATTATAAAGAAACACAGCTTGGGCAGATTGATCAGAAGCAGGAAGTAATCATCACTGCAGATGCTTATCCCGATGTTGAATTTAAAGGAAAAATCCTTTCCGTTTCTCCTGCGTCAGGATCACAGTTTTCTTTGGTAAAACCGGATAATGCCACCGGAAACTTTGTAAAAATAGAACAGAGATTCCCTGTTAAAATTATTCTTGATAATAATAAAGACAACGAAAAACTGCTTTCCGGAATGAATGTTCTGGTGAGTGCGAAGAAAATATAAGTTTGAGTATGGGAGGGTTTTAGAGTTTTAGAGTACAAAATCACCTTTCAATTGACACATTTCGGACTTTCAAATTAAATTATTTTTTTAGCGAAAAGGCAAAAGGGCAATATAACAGATCTGCGAATTTTTTCTTGAGCATATTTGTCATTTTACCTTTTACACTTTTATCCCTTTTGTCTTTTCGCTTTTTTTAAATCTGGCTCAATAGCAATGTGCCATTTCTTTTTCTAAGCTTAGTGCTTTCCAAAAATTATGCAACATAATACAGTTTATCATAAATGGGTACCACAATGGCTGAAACTGCCTTTGCTTATATTGGCATTGTTTCCCCACCTGATGTTGTTGTCGCTTTTGCATTCCAATAGCGCCTTCACGTCTTCTTTTATGGATGTAGATTCAGACGACATCCAATACTTAATGATTTTGATGTACGGGACATTTGTGGTTACCCTTTTAGTTTTACAGCGGTTTATGGCTTATTTCAGCGTAAAATATTATGTCCTGCTGATGGCCTCTGTTTCAGTGATTATTCTTTATGTTTTATCGGTTACCCATGATTATCATGTTATTCTGGTGATTCGCTTCTTAGAAGGTATTTTTGGATTATTGGAAGGGGCCATTTTTCTTCCCCTGATTATTGCCGAACTAAAAACAAGGCATGCTAAAGTTGTAGCGTATCTCTTTATGTATACGATCATGCTGACCGGAGGAACAATCACTACTTCTCTGTTAAAATCAAGCATTGAAAATTACGATTTCCAGCATATGATCCTGATGATGCTTTATTTTCATGTATTTGTACTCATCATTGGTATTGCCTTATTCAACAAAAACAGATTTTTCCCTAAAAAACCTTTATACCAATTGGATATTACCAGCTGGTTTTTACTTTGGGCATGCCTGCAGGCTGGCGGATATGCCATTATTTATGGTAAAAGACTCATGTGGTTTGAGTCTGATACTGTTATCATGTGCTTGTTTGTATTCCTGCTTTCCGGAGGATTATTCATGCTTAAGCAGAGAAACTCCAAAAGACCGCTGTTTCACTTTGAAGTTTTCAGTTCAAAAAATGTGATTGCAGGAATGATTCTGTTTTTCATTTTTTATCTCATCCGCTCAGGGCTTAATAATGTATACAGCATTATGGCAACCGTATGGAAATGGCCATGGGATTATATTGTAAACATCCAGTATTGGAATGTTGCAGGAACTCTTTTGGGGGTATTATTATCGGGAATCTGTCTGGTTCGCGGGGTTTCTTCGAGAATTGTTTTCTTCACAGGATTCCTTTTGCTTGCCATTGATTGTGCATGGTTTACGTACACTTTTTACCCTGACACTACCCTTTCCACCATTTGTCCGCCTTTATTTTTGCAGGGTGTGGCTCAGGGACTATTATTTACTCCGTTGGTTTTCTTTTTAATTTCAGCTACACCGGAAGAATATGTTGCCAATGCTACAGCTTTAGGAACTACAACCCGTTTCTGGACAACAGCCATCGGGTACGCTTTGATGCAGAACCTGATGTTATTTTTAACCTTAAAACATTCTGATACACTGAGTTCTAATCTCATCGATACCAATCCCGTTTTTTACAGTCAATGGAGCCAGCTTTTCGGATCTAATATTTCAAAACTTCCGGTCAATGAATCGCTATCTATGACAGCAGGCGCTTTTAAAGCTAAAATAATGGCTCAGTCTATTCTTCTTTCCAACATGGAAATTTTCACAGGACTGTTCTGGCTGGCACTTGTTACGGCAATCGGTCTACTGCTTTATCATCCTGTAAAGATCGCCGTAAGGAATATTATGTAGAGTTACTCTCCCCAAAAAGACCAAACTGTTCCGTTGAAAACAGCCAGTTGCTTTTTTTGAGTATCATATACCATCATACCCGCTGCAGGAGAAATGATATTGAGGTGAGGAGAAGCTACTTTAGGTAAAATCATAGCCTTATTATTGTCTTCCAACACCAGAATTCCGGGAACAGACGACGGTGATCCTATGGAAACTTTTGCGTCCGGATGGTCTGTTAAATTATCCTGCAGACTCGTATCAGCAGTGCCCGCTGCATCCACTGAAAGATCTTTCCAAAGATTATTCTGATAGACTTTTACCTTCATATCTGAGGTATCAAAGATCAGAGTACCATTCACCACATTCTGAATACCGGCTGTATTTGCTGCCCAGGGAAGAACAAGCCCTCTGTTTTCATTTCCAAACTCAATAGATGATGAAGCTGATTCTAAAGTCGTTTTTCCCAAAGCAACCTGAGCATTAAAACTCCCCGAAGCCATTATTGTAATTATTATTAAAGCTGTTTTTTTCATAACTATTCAGTTTTTCTATTAATCAGGACAGGTTTGGGTATTAAAACATTTCCAACCCGTAGCGGTTCCGTTAATGTTGACCTGCAAACAATTTTGTGAAGTATTATACACAATCATTCCTTCTTTGAGGTCTGCCTGCGGAATTGCAGCTACCTGAGCATCCGTAAGCCTGTTAAGAACAAAACCTTTATTCTTCGATTCCAATACTGTCCACGCTCCTTTTCTTACACCCGGCCAGCTATTTGTACCATTATTTGCCCTGTTCAATGAAGTAATTCCAAAATCTGAAGAAAGTACTGTACCCGCTGTCACAGCAGGCTTATAACAAGGGACAGCCCCTTGAATCGTTACCGTCACCGTTGCTGTATCACAATTTGATGGAGAAGCAGTCTGGCAGATCTGATAGACCAAAGTATAAGTTCCCGGAGCTGTACCCGGAGCTGCCAGAATATGACCATCGGAAATATTCAGTGAGATATTTGTATTTGAAGTGGATATCTGGGACAAAATAACATTGGAAAGTGTTGCCTGTGCCCCGCCATAAGTTTCAAAGTCATTATCCAAAACAATTCCTACAGAAGACCCTCCTGCAACAATTGTGTATGTATCATCTACCGCCATTGGGGGCAGAGCACCATTAATTGCAGGACAAAATCCCGGATTGATGATCAAAGGCGCACTACAGCTGTTTGTAGAAGCACAATCATAGGTAACATTGGTCAGGAAACTCGGAGTACTGTTCATAAAAACGGTACTTGGATCCGATACTCCCGTAGTTCTTCTAAAATCAAGATTAGGCCCCAATGCCACATTTCCTACCTGAATAGGATTTTGCAACACTACATATCCTTTTTTTGTGGATGAAGAAGGTCCCTGAATCGCAGCATTTCCTCCCTGAAATTGGTTCAGTGCCAATTCCCCCTCATTATAAATAACCGCATCAGCAGGTGCATTGTTCATATTTCCGTTAGAGGTAAAAAGCCCAAAATTATAAATTTCGCTGCTGTTTCCTGATAAATTGATATCTCCTCCTACTGTAAAAAATCCTGTATTAATAATCTTCCCGCCATTAATATTAAATCCGTTCTGAGATATAATGGTACCGCAATTGACATAGACACTCTGCTCACTATTTCCATAGTTCCCGCTGATTAATATCAATCCGCCTCCTTCGTTCCTGAACAAAGTCGTGGCAGAACTGCTCATATTCAGGTTCCCATTGATATTCAGATTTCCGTAATTATCTATTGTATTGGTCGTATTATCTCCTAACTGTAAAACTCCCAGCTCAATAAGGCCTTCATTTACAATTTTATTAACCTGCCCGTCAATCGTCAGATTTCCATTCCCTCCTCCTACTATTATATTTCCAGTATTGTAAACATGTACATCGAGATCAGCAACACTCGTTATTGTTTGGTTAAAATTAAGAGTTCCATGCACTTCAAAACTCACCGGAGCATTGGTAACGCCACTTATATTATTCTGAAACTGTAAGGTAACACCGGAAGCAATACAAATCTTAGAGTTTGTTCCAAAAGTCGGATTATTGAATGTCATATCAGAACTGAAACAAACTGTTGTATTATCGGGAAAATGATAATTAGGATCTGTAGGGTTTTGAATGCCACAATTTGTACATTGTGCGTAACTGAAATAACAAAAGAGTAAGGGGAACACATAGAACAATTTTCTCATCCTCAAATTTTAAATAATTAAAATTACAATATTTTTTATCACCAACCAATGAGTTTTCTAAGATTCGCAATTCTATTCATTAAAATATAATGTTATCTAATTTTTTATTAAATTAATACTCCATTATTATTAATAAATTTCCCAGTAATACTATCTTGGAAATAAGAACGTTTAATATAAAAATCACCCATGGAAATTGAAAGTATCCTACTGAAGCAACGAGATTTTTTTGCCACCCAGCAAACCAAAAGTCTTACTTTCCGGAAAATGTATCTTGAAAAGCTTAAAAGTCTTATTATTTCTAATGAGAATATGCTGTATGAAGCGATTAACAAAGATTTCGGAAAATCAAAATTTGATACTTTCACGACAGAATTGTCCTTTATTCTGAATGATATTAATTATTATCTCAAGCATTTAAAATCTCTTTCAAAACCTAAAAAAGTAAGTACCAATCTTCCTAATCAACTAGGAAGCAGTAAAATTCATGCTGATCCTTTGGGTTGTACTTTGGTTATCGGAGCCTGGAATTATCCTTATCAGTTATCACTTTCCCCTCTTATTGCAGCCATAGCGGCCGGAAACTGCTGTATTCTTAAGCCCAGCGAAATCGCTGAAAATACGATGAAAGCTATGGCATCCATCATCAATGAAAATTTTCCTCCTGAATATCTATATGTATATGAAGGCGGTATTGACGAAACTACGGTTCTTCTGCGATTAAAATTTGATAAAATATTCTTTACCGGAAGTACCAAAGTAGGAAAGATCGTTTACAAAGCTGCTGCAGAGCATCTTACTCCCGTAGTCCTTGAATTGGGCGGAAAGTCTCCTGCTATCGTTACCAAAAATGCCAATCTCGAAATCGCTGCCAAAAGAATTGTCTGGGGGAAATTTCTCAATGCCGGACAAACCTGTGTAGCTCCCGATTATCTGTTGGTAGAAGAAACTATTCAGGAGCAATTTCTGGAAATGCTAAGGAAATACATCAAAGAATTCAGATATGATTCCGATTCTGAACAATATACAAGAATCATTAATCAAAGGAATTTTCAGCGCCTTATACGCTTAATTGATAAGGAAAAACTCTATTCCGGGGGAAACTTCAATGAAGAAAAGCTGTACATAGAACCCACAATTCTGAATCATGTAGATTGGAATGATGAGATCATGCAGGAAGAAATTTTCGGTCCGCTCCTGCCTGTTATCAGTTTTCAGAATTACAATGCCGCACTGAATTCTATTCTGGAACTTGAAAAACCTCTAGCCGCTTATCTTTTTACGAATAATTCTGAAGAAAAAGAGATGTTTACCCGGAGATTGTCTTTCGGAGGAGGCTGTATTAACGATACTATTATGCATTTAAGCAATGATAATCTGCCATTTGGAGGGGTGGGAAACTCAGGAACAGGAAATTATCACGGGAAATATGGTTTTGAAGCCTTTTCCCATCAAAAATCTGTTCTCGAAAAAGCTACCTGGGGTGAACCCAATATCAAATATCCGCCTTATTCTGAAAAGAAATTAAGCTGGATTAAAAAATTGCTTTAATTTCTCCCTAATCGGGGATTTTAAATAAAAAAACAATATATTTACAGCCTAAACTAAATTTATAACCCATGAAAAATTTAAAAAAATTATCAAGAGAAAAATTAAGTAAACTAGCAGGAGGACTATCATGTGCTTCATCTTGTTCAGATGGAGGTATGGTATATATAAGTTCTTGCTCTTCATGCATCCAATATTCAGGTGGAGCGGCTTGTTATGATGCCAATGGAAGAGGTGCAATCCGTGTGGAAAATTGTGCTTAAGACGATAAAAAACAAAAAAACCTTTCTATTTTTAGAAAGGTTTTTCTTTTAAAGGACTTTTCCTTTTTCCAGAAATTCTTTTACTTTTTCTTTACTATATCCTTTTCCTTCTTCCAAAACCTCACTCTGCTGAACATGAATCTTTTTACCCTCTTTATCTAAAATGATGAAGAAAGGATAAAATTGTTGTTCTTTAATATTGATATATTGAGCAAAAACTTTTTCATTCTTATTCTCAGGAGAATAGTTCAGGTGATAGTATACATAATTTTTATCTGCGATCTCCTTCAGTTCAGGGGTATTCTGTACAAAGTTATTAAAACGAAGGCACCAGATACACCAGTTTCCACCAGCCTGGATCATTACATTCTTACCTTCTTTCTTAGCCTGAGCGACTAATTTAATTATATCTGCCTGTGCATCTGCTTTTGGATCATATGGTTTAGGAAGCTTAGCTTTTTCTTCAGCCGCTTTTTTCTTAGCATCCAATTCTGCCTGCCCAGTCGGTACGATAAGCGCCGTTTTTTGCTTTCCTTTATCTGGTGAATTCTTTACATCCTGTGAAAAAGCCAGAGTACTTAATCCCACGAAAGCTAATATTGTCAATTTTTTCATAACATTAAAAGTAAAAAAAATAATATAATATCCCTCTGCAAAAATAGAACCATAATTTTATTATCACTAAATTTGCCTGTTTTATGAATTTCCTAATCAAAATATTATATCTGATCTCTAAGCTTCCGCTTAAAATATTGTATATTTTTTCGGACGTCATCTTCTTCCTAAATTATTATCTCGTAGGATATAGAAAAGAGGTCATTACTCAGAACCTGAGAAACTCATTTCCAGAGAAATCTGAAGAAGAGATCAAAGAGATACGAAAAAAATTCTACCTTAATTTTTCAGATTATCTGGTAGAAACTATAAAATCCTTCAGTATTTCTGAGACAGAGGCCCGGGTGAGAATGCAGCATATCAATCAGGAGTTGTTTCATGAAGCTAAGAAGGAAGGTAAAAATATTATCCTGCTGGCAGGACATGTTTTCAATTGGGAATGGATCAATGCATTGGCAAAGATTGTTCCCCAGGCTCACTGTCACCCTGTATACAGAAAGGTGAATAATGACTTTTGGGAGAATCAGATGAAGAAGGTCCGAAACAAATTCGGAAATGAAGCATTGGAAGCCAATGAAGTAATTCTGAATATTTTCCGATCCAAAAACAATGGTGAATCAGCCTATATGTTTGTTGCTGACCAGACTCCTCACCATGCTCATGTCACTTATGGATTAGAATTTTTGAACCAACGAACTCCCGCTTTTATAGGATACGATAAACTCGCTACAAGAATGGATCTTGTTATTATCTATTGCGAGATGAAGAAGGTGAAACGGGGTTATTATCAGGTTAATTATCACAGAATATATCCGGATGGCGAAAAATTCACGGAAAATGAAGTCGTGAGAAAGTTTCATAAATTATTGGAAAATACACTGCATAAAAATCCGGACAACTATCTTTGGTCACACAGAAAATGGAAATATCAGGACTCTATCAAAAATTTTGATTCTGAAAAAAATTAGATTGAAATGCAGAAAAAACTGGCAGTTGCCATCTTAAACTGGAACGGCAGAAATTGGCTTGAGAAATTTCTTCCGGGTGTAGTTCAATTTTCCCGGAATGCGGATATTTATGTTATTGACAATCTTTCTACAGATGATTCTATAGATTTCTTACAAAAGAACTTCCCCACAGTACGCATTATTAAAAATGATAAAAACTACGGGTTTGCAGGCGGCTATAATGAAGGATTACAATCAATCAAAAATGAATACTACTGTCTTCTCAATTCTGATGTAGAAGTTACAGAGAACTGGATAGAACCGGCTTTGGAATTATTGGAAAAGAATCCCGCAGCTTCCGCAGTACAGCCTAAAATCTTATCCTATCATAATAGAAATTCTTTCGAATTTGCCGGAGCAGCCGGTGGTTTGATTGATAATCTTGGATATCCTTATTGCAGAGGAAGAGTTTTTGATGATCTGGAAGAAGACAAAGGGCAATATAATGATGAAACAGAAATCTTCTGGGCATCAGGATGCTGTTTATTTATCCGTTCAAAAGATTTCTGGGAGCAGAATGGTTTCGATGCAAGGTTTTTTGCCCATCAGGAAGAAATTGATTTGTGCTGGAGGCTCATCAATTCTGGAAAAAAGATTTATTATACCGGAAAATCCAGCGTATATCATGTGGGCGGTGGAACGCTCAACAAGCAGAGTGCGCAAAAGACCTATCTCAACATCAGAAATAACCTTTCTATGATGCTTAAGAATCTTCCTTTTCCTCAATTGATCTGGCTTATTTTTTTCAGATTATGTCTGGATAGTGTTGCCGGAATTTATTTTGGATTAAAACATGGCTTCCCACACCTGTGGGCGGTAGTAAGGGCTCATTTCGGATTCTACGCACAACTTCCGGGAACATGGAAACTGCGTCAGAAAAATCAGAAGCAGCAGTTCTATCAATCGAAATGGCTGATTTTTAAACATTTTTTGGGAGGAAGGTAGAAGATAAAAGGTGGCAGGTAATAGGTTGTGGGAATTAGGAAAATACAAATATCTGTAATACTAAGGACTGGGAACTGTTATGAGAGAAACCTATACGTTTCATCACTTTGAACCTAAAGCATTAAATTCTACACTAGAGGACCAACAACCAATTTATAATTTATACCTTTAAAACAATGGATTTCTGTGCAATAGATTTTGAAACGGCCACTCACGAGAAAAGTTCAGCTTGTGAGATGGGAATTTGTGTAGTACAGGATTCTAAAATTGTGGAAACTAAAACCTGGCTGATCAAGCCTCCTAGCTTTCCTTATTTCAGTAGATTCAATATTGCGGTGCATGGAATTCATCCTGAAGATGTAAAAGACGCACCGAGTTTTGATGAAGTATGGTATGAAGCTCAGGAAATGATGTATGGCAGTCTTATGATTGCTCATAATGCAGGTTTTGATGCTTCTGTCTTAAGAGGATGTCTTCAGCATTATGGGATGTTTACACCCAATCTGAACTACCTGTGCAGCATACAGCTTGCGAAAAAATCATGGAATTACCTTCCGAAATACGGCTTAAAACCATTGGCAGAATATCACAAAATTGATTTTACCCACCACAGAGCGGGAGCTGATGCTGAAGTATGTGCCAAGATCTCGCTACTGGCTTTTGAGAAATTGTTTCTCACCAGTAATGATGAAGTAAACGATTATATGAAAGCGAAAATCAAAAAGCTTTAATAAGAACCCGGGTTCTTAGTCTGCAATTTATTAATCATTAATTACTCAACACTTCAGACAACAGATTGAATTTCGGAATATCAATCTCAAATGTCTCCTGTGTTTCCAGGTTTTTAACCAGGTATTTTCCGCTCATATTTCCTACTCCGGAACGAAGCATTACATTGGAGAAGTAAGCGAAATTTTCACCTGTTCCTATTTCAGGAGTAAGGCCGATTACGCCATCACCTATAATCTCTGTGTATCCAAATCCTACATCAAAAATTAACCATTTTCTTTTCAATACTTTGATAGGAAAGCTTCCGTCATTTTCTATCGTGATATTGTATTTAAAAACGTAACGGTTTTCGGATGGATAACTGTTTTTACTATCATATTCAGGTATTACTGAAACTTTGATATTGGAAGTCATTTTTGAAAACATCATTGTAGTATTTTCTTAATAAATACAAAAATCTCGCCTTTTTGAGGCGAGATTATATATTTATGTTAAAAATTTATTAAAACTTATAATCCAAGGCCTTTTCTTTCGTCACCTCCCATTAATATTCCAACAGGATTGTCGATACCTTCTTTTACCGCTACAAGGAATCCTACAGATTCTTTTCCGTCGATAATTCTGTGGTCATAAGACATTGCTACGTACATCATTGGTCTGATTACTACCTGCCCGTCAACAGCAACCGGTCTCTGGATGATGTTGTGCATTCCTAAGATTGCAGATTGTGGAGGGTTGATGATCGGTGTAGACAACATAGATCCGAAAGTACCACCATTTGTAATAGTAAACGTACCACCAGTCATTTCGTCAACAGTAATTTTACCGTCTCTTACTTTTGTAGCAAGATCCTTGATGTTTGCTTCAACTCCGCTGAAAGACATGTTTTCTGCATTTCTCAATACAGGAACCATTAATCCTTTAGGACCTGAAACTGCAATTGAAATATCGCAGAAGTCATAGTTTATTTTGAAATCTCCGTCGATAGATGCATTTACATCCGGATACATTTGTAATGCTCTTGTAACAGCTTTTGTAAAGAAAGACATGAAACCAAGTCCCACTCCATGTTTCTGAGCAAATTCTTCTTTATATAGTTTTCTTAATCTGAAGATTTCAGACATATCCACTTCGTTGAAAGTCGTCAACATTGCTGTTTCGTTCTTTACAGAAACCAGTCTTTGAGCGATTTTTCTTCTTAACACTGAAAGTTTAGTCGTAGTGGTAGTTCTTGCCCCTGTTGCTGTAGAAGGAGTTCCTCCTAATGCAGGAACAGCTGCTAATTCAGCATCAGTTTTAGTAATTCTTCCGTCTCTTCCTGTTCCTGAAACCTGACCAGCATTCATTCCTTTTTCATCAAGGATTTTCTTTGCAGCCGGAGATGGAGCTCCTGTTGCATAAGTTTGTGGTGCAGCTACCGGAGCAGCTGGTTTTGGAGCTTCTTGTTTAGCAGGCTCAGCAGCTTTCGGAGCTTCTTCCTGTTTTGGAGCTTCAGCAGCAGGTGCAGCACCCTCTGGTCTTGCAGCATCCATATCAATTAAACAAACTACCTGACCTACCTGTACTACCTCACCTTCTTCTGCTTTTAAAGTGATCACACCACTTTGTTCTGCAGGCAATTCAAGAGTTGCTTTATCTGAATCCACTTCGGCGATTGGTTGATCTTTTTCTACATAATCACCATCTTTTACTAGCCAAGTTGCAATTTCAACTTCTGTAATTGATTCGCCCGGTGAAGGAACTTTCATTTCTAAAACTGACATATCGAGTATTTTTTATTTTTTAATGGAATATTATTTAAATTAAGCTGTAACTGGTCTTTTTGCCGGAGCATCATCTCTGTCGAAAACTCTGTTGATTACGGCATTTTGATTTTTCTCAAACATTTTGTGGCTACCTGGAGCCGGAGCACCGCTTGGTACCGGAGCTACTACCTGAATACCTGTATCTCTGAAGTTTCTCAGGATATAAGACCAAGCCCCCATGTTTTCAGGTTCTTCCTGAGCCCACACCAATTGTTTTCTGTTTTCATATTTGTTGAAGATCGCTTCAATAGCATCTGCCTGAAGTGGATATAACTGCTCGAATCTTACTAATGCAATATTTTCACAATTAAGTTCTTCTTTCTTCGCCAATAATTCGAAGTATAATTTACCTGAACAAAGAACTACTTTTTCTACTTTTTTAGGATCTGCAGTAGGATCGTCTAAGATTGGCTGGAATGAACCGGTTGCAAAATCTTCAAGCGGAGAAACAACTTTAGGGTGTCTCAATAAAGATTTAGGGCTCATTACGATCAATGGTTTTCTGAATCCCCATTTCAACTGTCTTCTCAATAAGTGGAAGTAGTTGGCAGGTGAAGTAATATTGGCTACCACCATGTTTTCATTAGCACAAAGGGTAAGGAATCTCTCCAATCTTGCTGAAGAGTGCTCAGCACCCTGTCCTTCTGAACCGTGAGGCAATAGCATTATTAATCCGTTCTGGATTTTCCATTTTTCTTCTGCAGCCGCTAGATATTGGTCAACGATAATCTGAGCACCGTTCACGAAATCTCCGAACTGAGCTTCCCAGATTGTTAATGTATTAGGAGAAGCCATTGCATATCCATAGTCGAAACCTAAAACACCGTATTCTGAAAGGTGAGAGTTGAATACATCAAATCTGCTTTCTGATACGTGTCTTAACGGGATATATTCTTCTTCTGTATCTTCAGTTTTTACTACCGCGTGTCTGTGAGAGAATGTACCTCTTTCTACATCTTCTCCAGAGATTCTTACGTTGTGACCTTCTACAAGGAGTGTTGCATAAGCTAACCACTCTCCTAGCGCCCAGTCTAATGAATTACCTTCAATAGCTTTGATACGGTTTTCGAAAAGTCTTGTAATTTTATTGATGAATTTCTTATCAACTGGAAGTGTTGACATTTTAAGCGCCAATTCTTTCAGTTTTGCGATATCATATTTTGTATCAACCGGCAGCTGAACAGCACCTCTTTTTCCGATTGGATAGTTTGTCCAGTCTTCAGCCATGAACAAATCCATTACGTTCTTCTCAATTTCTTTTGAAGCATCAAAGTCTTTATCTAAAAGAGCTTTGAATTCCGTTTCCATTTTAGCAATTACATCATTGGAAGTAACGCTGTCTTTAAGTAATTTATCTTTATAAATTTCCCTTGGATTCGGGTGTTTTGAGATGGATTTATATAAGTTAGGCTGAGTAAATCTTGGCTCATCCCCTTCGTTATGTCCGTATTTTCTATATCCTAAAAGGTCAATATAAACATCTTTTCCGAATTTTGCTCTGAAATCAGCAGCAAAGTGAATAGCATGAACAACCGCTTCAGCATCGTCAGCATTCACGTGCATTACAGGAGATTCTGTAACTTTTGCGATGTCTGTACAATATGTTGAAGATCTTGCATCCATATAGTTTGTTGTAAATGAAACCTGGTTATTTACAACGATATGAACTGTACCTCCTGTTCTGTATCCTTCCAATGTCATCATCTGAGCCACTTCATAAGCAATACCCTGTCCGGCAATAGCTCCATCTCCATGGATAATGATTGGCAATACTTTAGAATAATCTTTGTATTTATCATCTACTTTTGCACGGCAGATACCTTCTACCAGAGCAGCAACTGTTTCAAGGTGAGATGGGTTTGGAGTAAGGTTGATACAAACTTCTTCTCCTGAAGCTGTTTTGATCTTTTTAGAAGATCCTAAGTGATATTTAACGTCACCTGAGAATACATCCTCTTCGAATTCTTTACCTTCAAATTCTGAGAAAATCTGCTTGTAAGATTTTCCGAAAATATTCGTCAGTACATTCAGTCTTCCTCTGTGAGCCATTCCTAATACCACTTCATCTACTCCTAACTGAGAAGATCTTGAGATCAATTGATCTAAAGCCGGGATTAATGTTTCTCCTCCTTCTAATGAGAATCTTTTCTGACCTACAAATTTTGTATGAAGATAATTTTCAAAGGCAACAGCCTGGTTTAATTTTAATAAGATTTCTGTTTTTTCATTCGCAGAAAGATTCGGGTGGTTTTCGTTTACCTGAAGCCATCTCTTGATAAAATCTTTTTCTTCAACATTGTTGATATGCATATATTCTACTCCGATAGAATCACAGTAGATGCTTTCAAGATGCTTGATCAAATCTGCTAAAGTAGCAGGCTCTTTCATTCCTGTTTCAACAGCACAGTTGAATTTTGTATTTAAGTCTTCTTTAGAAAGACCAAAGTTTTCGATGTCTAAAGTAGGTGTGTAATGTCTTCTTTCTCTAACTGGGTTAGTTTTTGTAAAAAGGTGTCCTCTTGTTCTGTAAGCCTCAATAAGGTTTACTACTTTAAATTCTTTTTTGATGTGCTCAGGAACTTCTCCATTTGATACCGCCTGAGAAATCTGTTGTACTGCCGGGGCAGCATTGGCCGAAGCCTGGATAAATTGAATGCTATCGTCATCTCCATAGTTCTCTAAAGCAAAATCGAAGCCTTGAAAGAAAGCTTTCCATGATGGTTCTAGAGAGTCCGGGAATTTTAAGTATTGTTGGTATAAATCCTCAATTAACTGAGAATGAGCTGCGTTTAGGAATGAAAATCTGTCCATTATTACAGTTTATCTATTTATTAAAATTTATTTGTAGAATTAATCTTCAAATTTAATAAAAAAAACCGAGTTAGAACAGTCTCAAACCGTTAAAAAAACTTAAGAAAAAAATAATTAAAGGAAATTTACTTATATACTGATAATGAGAGCTTAACATTAGTATCCTGTCCTTCCATCGGACGTTCAATAAAGGTCTGACGAATCTCATTGAAGCGCATCTCGTCTTTTTTGGCTTTCTGAATCAACTGCTGGATTGCCCGAATTCGTCCCTCATAGTTGCCTTTATAGTAAATAACGTAATTTTGAGATGGATTTACGGACCTAAAATTGAAATTGTTATCAGATACTCCAATTTTCTTAGAAAGTGGAATTCCGAGGAAATAAGAAACCTCCTTGTCTTTGTAATTATCCGCATCAGTGATCAGGATCGGATATCCGAATTCATCATCTTTTTTACCAAGGTCCATCGTCACGAAATTGTAAACTTTGTTATAATTCATCACGATATTTTTGTAAAGAGCATCTTTTTTGTTGGATGTACTCACATTGATCCCCAACAACTGCTTGTCTTCTTCTTTTTCCACCATCAGACTGTCATATTTGATGGCTGCCATCTGGTTATCTTTTTCTACTTTATTTCCTAAAGAGTTTTTAAGATTCGCCATGCTTTTGTCGATATTTTCAGCAAAGCGGTCTTCCGTCCAGAAGTTCTCTACCCTTCTCCAAACAGATAGTTTAGGGGTATGTACGTACCAGATTATTTTTGTTTTCTCTGCAGAAACCGGCTTAAATTTAACGTCAACCAGTGTTGGGTTTTCATTTTCATCCTGAAAAAGCTGATATTTCAGAGTCTTGTTAAGATTCTCATATCTGATGAACATTTCCCCATCGCTATCATTTTTAGGATCCACATAGCTGATAGCACTTCCCTGTCCTTCATAAGGCGTATAATAATCTATGTCTATAGATTGTGAACTGGTAAAGAAGTTGTTCCATCTTGTAAAGTTCTGAAGATTATTAAACTGAGCAAAAACTTTATCCACAGGATAATCGATCTCTTTTTCAATCGTGAAATTTTTGCTTTCCTCCACAAAATAGTACATGGAAGCAGCATAAGCTCCCCCCAACAGAACAATGATAAAAGTTAATATCTTAAAAATACGCATCGCACAAAAGTAATACAAATAAAAAAAGTGACCAATATGCTGATCACTCTGATTTTATGTTTAACAATAATTAACCTAGTTTATGGCTGGAAGCTGGGTGAAGGAAGCTCGATGTTACTATCAGGCGATAAATACTAATCCTTTTTTGATTAAAAATATTCGACCTTACCCAATAAACCTGAATTTTATATGATAAAATCTCTGGTCATTCTTCGTCCTTAATAACTTCCATCTTCCAGCATCCATCTTCCTTTCTCTTACCCTATATGGGTTCCCGGCGCCACTACAGCTCCTTTTTTCACTACCACAATCCCATCCTGTACCGAATAGGTTCCATAATCTCCATCCGGGATATGTTTTCCTCCAATAATCTTCACATTGTCACCAATATAACAGTTTTTATCAAGGATTGCTTTTTCTATATAACAATATTTTCCGATCCCCATATTAGGGCGGCCACTTCTGTCGTTCAGAACAATTTCTGTTGTATTCTGGTAAAAATCAGCACCCATGACATAGGAATTCACAATCGTACTTCCTTTATCAATTCTCGTTCTGTTTCCGATCACCGAATTTTCAATTTTATCTGCCATGATGATACATCCGTCTCCAAAAACTGCCTTACTCACATAAGATCCGTTGATTTTTGATGGAGGAAGCATCCTTGCTCTGGTATAGATTGGAGAAGAAGAGAAAAGATTAAACTGTGGCAGATCCAGACAAAGGTCAAGATTGGCTTCGTAAAAAGATTCTATGGTTCCGATATCTGTCCAATAGCCTTCATACTGATAGCTCAAGGTCTTGTATTTCCCAATAGAACTTGGAATAATATCTTTTCCAAAGTCATCACCTGCTCCTTCATCAAACATTTTTTTAAGGATACTCTTGGTAAAAATATAGATTCCCATAGAAGCCAGATATTCTTTTCCGGCGCGTTTATTTTCTTCTGAAACTTCAGATTGCAGCCCTTCCAGCATATCATAATCGGGCTTTTCATAGAAAGAGGTAATATTTCCTTCATCATCCGATTTTAAGATCCCAAAACCAGTGGCATCTTTTGCATTCACCGGAATGGTTGCAATAGTAAGATCCCCTCCGTTTTCGATATGAAAATCGAGCATTTCCCTGAAATCCATCTGATACAGCTGATCTCCTGAAAGAATCAGGATATAGTCATAATCATATTTTTCAAGGTGTTTCATCGACTGGCGTACAGCATCTGCCGTTCCCTGATACCAGCTTTCATTTTCTACATTCTGTTCGGCTGCCAGAATATCAACAAAACCTTTACTGAAAATATCAAAGTGGTAAGAATTCTTGATGTGTGAATTGAGGGAAGCAGAATTAAACTGCGTTAAAACCAAAATCTTATTCAATCCCGAATTCAGACAGTTTGAAATAGGAATATCTACCAGTCTGTATTTTCCTGCGATAGGTACAGCAGGTTTTGATCTGGAATACGTTAACGGGAATAGCCTTGTCCCTCTGCCTCCTCCTAAAACAATGGAGATTACATTTCGATTCATAAATATCTTGCGTTTTTTTATTTTATTAAGTTTACTGTTCTATTCTTAGTGTTCACTGCTACTTTAAAGCATTCTTTATTTTCATATTTCAGATTCGGATTAACCACTACCACTTCGTATTGTCCCTGATCATTAAGTTCTTTAACTTCTTTATCCACATTATCAATGGGAATATTGTGATCTCTCAGCATACTCCTGAATAATTTATTTACAATCAAAACATCCATTACATCAGCGCTTTTTAAGACAAAACCTTCTAAGTCCTGATCATATTTTGCTTCCCATCCTTTACCATATTTCTTTGTAATGGCAGCCAAGGTTTTATTATTTGCTCTGATTACTTTTTTTCCCGATTCTTCATCAATAATACATCCTCCGGCATCTACTATTTTTATTTTCCACTTTTCAGAAATGCCATTAGCTGCTTCTTCACCGTACCCATCTTTAAGTCCGTATCCATATAACCAGAAATAACCATTACGAAGTCCATCGTCTTCCTTTTTACAGGACGAGATTATGATTACTATGAATAAAAAGGAAAAAAACTTTGCCATTTTAGCTATTATATAAAGCTATGTATTTTTCCGCAGATTTCTCCCATGCAAAATCAAAATTCATGTTGGCATGGATAAGTTCTTTCATCACTCCTTTTTGATTATAAATTGCCATTGCCCTGTTCATCGCATGTACAACATCATCTACACCCGGATAAGTAAAATTTAGTCCTGCTCCACCGGTTGAAATATCTTCTACGGTATCTCTAAGGCCGCCCGTATATCTTACTACAGGAACGGTTCCGTATCTCATGGAATACATTTGATTCAGTCCGCAAGGCTCAACTCTGGAAGGCATCAAAAGAAAATCTGCCGAGGCGTATATCTTATGAGAAAGATGTTCTTTATATCCCAGATCCAGGGCAAAATTGGTGTAGGTATAGTCGTATTCTTTCAGTTTATTTTCAATGTAGGTGTTTCCTGAACCGAGAATCATAATATTTAAAGCTCCATAACTTTGTTTGATGCTTCGCCATACTACATCCGGCAGCAAATCTGCTCCTTTTTCTGTGGCAAATCTTCCAATAAACGCAAAAAGAGGAAGCTCAGGCTTCAGTCCATACTCCTTACACAGTTTTTCTTTATTTTTTTTCTTCTGAGCGACTGCATTTTTACTGTTAAAATTAAAATCCAGCATCGGATCGGTTTCGGGATTCCAGACTTCTGCATCAATACCGTTGATAATACCGTATGCTTTCCCGAATTCCTGACGAACGAGGCTTTCCAGTCCGCGGAAGCTTATAAAAAGTTCTTCCAGATATCCTTCGGAGACGGTAGTAAAGGCATCGGCACATTTGATCATACTTGCCAATGGATTCATAAATCCATTCCAGTCCATTTGTCCCCATTTGTAAGAATCAAAAGAAGGCATATAATTCGCCATATTCCAGCTCATCATTCCCTGATATTCACCGTTGTGGATGGTACCTATTGTTTTTACTCCTTTTAAGAATTCAAATTCCGGGCAGTTCTCTACCATAAAGGGAACCAATCCGGTATGATAATCATGGCAGTGCAGTACATCGGGACGGATTTCCATAGCACACAACCAATGCAATACCCCATGTTGAAAAGCCAGAAACTGGAAACTTTCATCCTGGTATCCATAAGGATTGTCCCTGTCTAATAATCCGGGGATTTTCACCATGTATAATTCAAATCCCAGAACATTTGTTTTTTCTTTCATGACCTGAACCTTCAACATATCAGGTCCCTGATGAATAAACCCATCAAAAACCAGATCAAATTCATGTTCATAAACAAAAGGTTTATTGTACCATGGCATCACCACCTTGGCATCTATTCCTTTTATTTTATTCTGATATTTCGGAAGTGCTCCAACTACATCCGCAAGACCTCCTACTTTGGCTACAGGATAACATTCTGTGCTTAAATGATAAATAACCATCCTTTATCTCTTGTGTTTAATTCTGTGTAATTTATACTTTTTATCTTTCTTCTGTCTCAAAATAATACCTGACAATGGAGGAAGCTTTACAGTCATTGATTTCTGATGTCCTCTCCATTCTTCATGTTTTTCTTCCAATATTTCAGGTTCTACGCCGCTTCCGCTGTATTTTTCATCATCGGAACTCAAAACGACTTCCCAGTGGGTCCCTGCAGGAATCCCAATTTTATAATCCAGTACT
This sequence comes from Chryseobacterium sp. KBW03, assembly GCF_003852415.1. Taxonomy (NCBI): domain Bacteria; kingdom Pseudomonadati; phylum Bacteroidota; class Flavobacteriia; order Flavobacteriales; family Weeksellaceae; genus Chryseobacterium; species Chryseobacterium sp. KBW03. Next base: position 788,338 of record NZ_QAJO01000003.1, read on the forward strand.
TTTGGGGCCAGATTCAGGACGACCATCATCATATCATCTCTTTTTTTGCCCTTTCTGAGATACACATATACCGAGTTCTCCATATCATCTGCCTCCACCCATTCAAAACCGTGCTTGTCAAACTGATTTTCATACAATGCTGTTTCCGATGTGTACAAATGATTAAGTTCTTTGACGATTTCCTGCATTCCTTTATGAACAGGATATTTCAGCAAATGCCAGTCGAGGCTTTTTGTAAAGTTCCATTCACTGGTCTGCCCGAATTCATCACCCATAAAAAGCAATTTGGCCCCGGGGTGGGTGTACATATATACATATAAGGTACGCAGGTTGGCAAATTTCTGCCATTCGTCCCCTTTCATTTTATAAATAAGACTTGCTTTTCCATGTACGACTTCATCATGTGACAAAGGCATCATATAATTTTCATTATACATGTACATAGAGGCGAAAGTCAGCTTGTGGTGATGGAACTTTCGATTATCAAAATCTTCTTTAAAATAATCCAAAGTATCATGCATCCATCCCATCATCCATTTCATTCCAAAACCTACTCCGCCATCATGAACGGGTTTTGTAAGCATGGGAAAATCTGAACTTTCCTCAGCAATCGTCATAATAGCGTTTCCGAATTCCTTATAAACCGCTGTGTTGAATTCCTGCAAAAAGGCTTTCGCTTCCAGATTTACATTGTCTCCATAGATATTAGGCTCCCATTCCCCTTCATTTCGTGAATAATCTAAGTGAAGCATAGAAGTTACGGCATCTACACGCAATCCGTCAGCATGATAGCGGTCCAGCCAGAACATCGCATTTGAAATCAGAAAAGATTTCACTTCATTTCTTCCGTAATTGAAAATATGTGATTTCCAATCGGGATGAAACCCTTTTCTCGGATCTTCATGCTCATAGAGATATGACCCGTCAAAACGGTGAAGACCATTAGCATCTCCCGGAAAATGTGATGGAACCCAGTCCAGGATAACGCCTATTTCATTTTTATGAAGTTCTTCAATGAGAAACATCAGATCCTGAGGTGAGCCGAAACGTGAAGTCGCTGCATAAAAGCCCGTAATCTGATATCCCCAGCTTGGGTCATACGGATATTCCATCACCGGCATAAATTCTACGTGAGTAAAACCCATTTCTTCGATATAAGGAACCAGTTTTTCAGCAATATCCCGGTAATTCAGAAAACGGTCAGGATGATCTCCTTCCCTTACCCACGAAGCCAGATGAAGTTCATATACAGATAGAGGAGCTTCCAGCGTATTTTTTTTCCAGCGGTTATCCATCCATTCCTGATCACTCCATTCATACCACGTTGTGGAAACCAATGAAGCCGCCTGGATGTTCTGTTCCCAGCTTGCTGCATAAGGGTCACTTTTCTCCAGGATCTCTCCTCTTGGTGTTTCTATAGCATATTTGTATAATGTTCCCCAGGTTAGTCCTTCAATAAATCCTTCCCAGATTCCTGATTCGTCCCATCTTGGAAACAAAATATGATCTTTATGATTCCAGTTATTAAAATTTCCGATGACGGAAACTTTCTTTGCATTGGGCGCCCATACTGAAAAATACACTCCCTTTACTCCATCTTTTTCTGCAGAATGTGCTCCAAATTTACCATACAGCTTATAGTGTCTCCCTTCTTTGAAAAGATACACATCATGATCGGTGAAAAGCGTGTAGGTTTTAACAGAATTCATCAAGATCGGTTTGTATTTATATTTTGTTTGAAACTACGAAAAATACTGACAACAGCGATTAATTATTCGTCAAATAATTGTCAAGTTAATTTCGGATTTCGTCTATCTATCAAATATATCATTTTTTAACTCACATTTTTTATGATTTCAAAACAATCTTTTTTATAAATTTAGCGCTACATTTTATTAAACACATATGATGAGGTTTGAACTTTATACAGAAGAAAAAGACGACAGACCGGTATTTATCACCGGAAATTTCAACAATTGGAACCCTAAGGACTACAATTTTCAGCTTAAACAAGAGGATTCTCTTCATTATTTTATCGAAATTGAGGATCAGCTCCTTCCTGAAGACATTGAATACAAATTCACAAGAGGAGGCTGGGAGAATGGGGAACTGGATCAATATGGCAATATAACCCCCAACCGGAAAGTAAAAAGATCAGCAGGTAAAGCGTCTGATACTATAAAAAAATGGAGGTTGAACTGGGGACCATTCAAAGAAGAATATTTTCCCACCGCAGAGGTAATTTCCGAAAAATTCTATATCCCGCAGCTTGACCGTTATCGTAAAGTATGGGCACTGCTTCCTTATGACTATCATACTACTGATAAACGTTATCCGGTGCTGTATCTTCAGGATGCACAGAATTTGTTTAATGAAGGAAGTGGGTTCGGGAACTGGGAAATTGACAAAAAACTATCTATCCTTGCAGAATATGGCCGTGGTGATCTTATCATCATCGCGATAGAACATGGCAGCGAAGAAAGAATCAAAGAATATATTTTTGATAACGATCATGTTGCCAACGGCTCTGAAGGCAAAAAATACATCCGATTTATCGCAGATACTTTAAAGCCTTTTGTGGATGAAAATTACAGAACCAAAAAAGACCGCGACAATACCGGAATCGGAGGAAGCTCATTGGGTGCACTAATCAGTATCTACAGCGGATTCCTTTACCCTGAAGTGTATTCCAAATTGTTGATTTTCTCCCCTTCCCTTTGGGTAGAACCGAATAACAACTTCCCCATGATGAACTTCAGGGTTCCTTTTAAAACAAAAATATATCTCTACGGTGGTGGTCAGGAAGGCTCTAAAATGGTCAAAAGGATTCATATTTTTGAAGAATATCTGAAAAGATGGGAAGAGAAAAAGCTTTTTGATTTTGAGTTTAAAACCAATATCAATCCTGAAGGGACCCATAATGAATTTTACTGGTCACAGGAATTCCCAAGAGCTATTGAATGGCTGTTTTATGACAATACGGAAAACCCTGTAGAAGTAAAACCACAACAACAAAGCATTAAAAACTAAGGATACACAATCACTGGATAAAATTCGGGCATATGAAGCTGGTGATTGCGTATGATCTTAGAAAAAAAATAATATCTATTTATGAAACTAATTAATAAAAAAAACAAAAATTACACTCAGGTTTTCCACATCTTCACAGAGGAAGAATGGACTAAAACCAGTAAAAATTTCAATAAAAATATTTCCACTTTTTTCACGGGAAAGAAGTATGAAGTTTTCATCAATGCTCATGAGGAGGGAATTACCTATTTCATCGGATTAGGAAAATCGACATTACAAAACTTCGAAATCCAGCAGGTTGCTGCCAAATTCTCACAGACACAGAAAGAAAAACTGCAGGCTGTTCCTACACTGGCACTGGCAGATTTCATGAATGAAAAACAATTTGAAGAGTTGGTAAAAGGTCTATTGGCTGGAACGTACAACTACCCTTTTGAAAAAACACATGCTTTCTGGAACGCAAAATTTGAATTGCATTTTGAGAATTTAAGCCAAAAGAAATTAGACCATATCAGCCAGAAAACAGAAGCCTTAATTAATGGACAAACCGCTTGCCAGGACTGGCTCAACAAACCTGCTAATCTTAAAAAACCGGATATTTTCAGTGCCTATCTAAAAAATCTGGCTAAAAAACATGAATTAAAATATACGGTCTTCAACAGAAAAAAATGTGAGGAACTTGGACTGGGTGCTTATCTTTCCGTTAATCAGGGAAGTGCCTATGATGCAGCCTTCACTATTTTAGAATATAAAACTACGGTTAAAAATGCCAAAACTTTCGGACTGGTCGGAAAATGTGTACTTTTTGACACAGGCGGTATATCATTGAAAGATTCAACCAATCTGCATTATATGAAGTCTGATATGGGAGGAGCAACAGCTGTTCTGGGAGCATTAATCTATGCTGCGGAAATGGAACTTCCTGTCAATATTGTAGCCGTTCTTCCTATCACAGACAACGCCATTTCCGAAAAAGCACTCATCCCAAGTGATGTTATCAAGGCTTATAACGGAAAGACTATTGAAATCATTGATACCGATGCTGAAGGCCGACTGATTCTTGCCGACGGATTGTCTTATCTTTCTAAAAACTATAAGACCGATTTGCTGATTGATCTGGCTACTTTAACAGGAAGCTCAGTACGAATGTTCGGGGACACTTGTGCCGCGATGTTCTCCAATAATGAAGAATTGAAAAATACGCTTATAAAAACCGGAGACCAAACCAACCAAAGGCTCTGGAACCTGCCTTTATGGGATGTATGGAAAGACGACTTTAAGTCTGATGTGGCTGACATGAAGAACATCTCTCTGAAACCTATCGGAGACTGTATCATTGCCGCTAAATTCCTAGAACAATTCATTGAAAATCATCCCAATTGGGCCCATCTGGATATTGCAGGAGTAGCCTTCGGAAGTGTAGGCTATGCCAAGGAAAAAGCAGCTACCGGTTTTGGAGTTCAATTGCTCGCGGATTTAATCGAAAATTATCACTAAAAATTAGTTTTTTACAAAAAATCTCTGTATAATTGATTAGTGAATTTTCAAAAACGCACGATATCGCATTTTTTAATATTAATAAAATAATAAATAAACGCTTTTATTTTTGAAAATTCACTAAATATTAAAAAACATTATATGGAGAAGAAAACTATTGTGTGTATTTCGTGCTATTACAAAGGCTACGATTTTATGGACGAAATGAAGAATCTCGGCAATAAAATCATCCTGGTAACTTCAGAAAACCTCAAAGAAAAAAACTGGCCCTGGCATGCTATTGAAGAGGTATTTTATATGCCTGAACTCAAACCGTCCGTATGGAATCTGGAACATCTGATTCAGGGGTTTTCCCACCTCATGAAAACCAGAAAAGTAGATGCTGTAGTGGCATTGGATGATTATGATGTAGAGAAAGCAGCATTAATCAGAGAAACATTCCGTATTCCAGGAATGGGACAAACCACTCACCGCTATTTCAGGGATAAACTGGCTATGCGGCAAAAAGCTAAAGATTCCGGAATCAGTGTTCCTGAATTTACAGCTGTATTCAATGATAATGAAGTCAATGAATTTACAGACCTCGTTCCGGCACCATGGGTACTGAAACCAAGATCGGAAGCTTCAGCATCAGGAATTAAGAAAATAACGACCAAAGAACAACTGCATGAAGCGTTAGATATTCTTGGAGAAGAACGCCATCTTTTTTTACTGGAAAGTTTTAAACCAGGAGATGTTTACCATGTAGACAGCCTGACTTTCAATAAAGAGATTGTATTTACTTCTGCTTCAAAATATCTGGCTCCGCCTATGCAGGTTTCGCACGAAGGAGGTGTATTCCGTTCCAAGACTCTGGGAAGGTACTCTGAAGAATTTAAAGCGCTGGAAGAAATTAATGCCAAAGTCCTTTCCAATTTTGGGCTTATCAATGGTGCCACTCATACAGAATTTATCCGTGGAAAAGAAGATGGAAAATGGTACTTCCTTGAAACGTCATCAAGAGTTGGCGGTGCTCACATTCCCGATTTGGTGGAGGCTTCAAGCGGAATTAATATCTGGAGGGAATGGGCTAAAATTGAAGATGCTCTTTTAAGAGGCAATCATTACAGTATCTCACCTCCTACAGGATATTATTCCGGGCTGATCGTTGCCCTGATTAAGGATAAAGAACCCGATTACAGCAATTTTGAATGTGAGGAGGTCGTGAAATTCCTTCCGATAGATTATCATGTCGGGATTGTTTACAAATCCAGTGATGCCTCCGTCATACAGGACAGGCTGGATTCTGCCGCAGAAATGATTCATGCAGATATGCTGAACATTCTGCCTCCCAAAAGCAACAAGCTTACTTCCTAGATCATGAAGTCTAATATTGACATCAAAAATGTTATTGAATTCATAATATATAATCTTCCAGAAGAATCCATTCTAAAACGTAACTTAGAAAACATAAGTTCCGGAAAATGGCATAACAAAGCATATTATCAGTTCGTTGACTCTCATAATGCCAATACACCGGGCTCAAAATGGATTTTTAAAGAAAATATCATTCTGGAACATCCAAAATTAGGAACCCTGGTACTGGATGTTTTAGAAAAAGATCAACCTTGAGGAATTGAATTTATCAATTTAATATAAAACACAATAGTAAAAACTAAATAAGGAAAAATGCCTCACATAGAACATACAGAATATTATTCCAATATATTGGGAACAAGTCTCCAGGTAGAGGTGACCGGGCACTACGGTCATCCTATCATCATGTTTCCTACTTCTCAGGGACAATATACCCAGAACCACGATTTTCATCTGAACGGAAGCATCAACTGGTTTATAGAGCAAGGAAAAGTAAAACTTTACAATGTACAGACCATCGACAAATGGAGCTTTTATGATGACAATATATCTCCTCAGCAAAGAATAAGAAACTATGAACGATATGTACAATTCCTGATCAAAGAATTTGTGCCCTACATTCAGAAACTTCATAAGACCCATCGTGTGGCGGTTGCCGGAGCCAGTTTCGGAGGATATCACGCCGCCAACTTTGCTTTTAGATTTCCTGATGTGGTTTCTCATCTTTTTTGCCTTTCAGGGGCATTCAGCATAAGAAATTTCATGGATGGTTATTCTGATGAGCTGGTATACTTCAACTGTCCAAGAGAGTTTATAAGAAATGATGAAGCATGGAAGTACAAACACATGCATATTGTATTAAGCACCTCTGATCAGGATATCTGTAAAGAAAAAAATGTTGAAATGGCGGAGATCCTAAGGGTAAAAGGCATAGACTTCTGGTATGATGAAAGAAAATGGATCGGCCACGACTGGCCTTTGTGGAGAATGGTTTTCCCTACCTTCATAGGAGCCTTTTTCTCTTAAAAACAATAGAAAAGACAAATAGAAAAAAATATACACTCACCTTAAAAAACAAAAATTATGACAAAAAAAGTAGGAATTCTTTTCGGTATGGAAGACACATTTCCCTGGGCATTTATAGACAAAGTAAATGAGCTGGGAGGCGGAGATATCATAGCTGAACCTGTTCATATTGATAAATTAGAACAGGGTGCAGATTATGGCTATGCAGTAATCATCGACAGAATTTCACAGGACGTTCCCTTTTACAGAGCCTATCTTAAAAATGCAGCACTTAACGGTACTTATGTAATCAACAATCCTTTCTGGTGGAGTGCTGATGAGAAATTTTTCAACAATGCCCTGATGTCCAAACTGGGAATTCCACTTCCTAAAACGGTTTTGCTTCCTTCGCACGAAAGACCTGAAAATACTTCTGAAACTTCATTTAGAAACCTGAAATTTCCGCATGACTGGGAATATATTTTCAATTATGTAGGTTTTCCTGCTTATATGAAACCTCATGATGGCGGAGGCTGGAAAAGTGTTTACAGAGTTGAGAATCCGGATGATCTTTGGAACAAATTAGGAGAAACAGAGCAGTTGGTCATGATGGTACAGGAAGAAATTGTCTTTGATGATTATTACAGAGTTTACTGTCTGGGCAGGAAATATGTTCACATTATGCCTTATGAGCCTAGAAATGCCCCTCATTTAAGATACGCTACCACCCATCAGACACAGGGTGAAGAGCTCAAAAAATTATTGAAAACGATTCATGATTATACGATTACTATGAATGAAGCTTTGGGATATGATTTCAATACAGTAGAATTTGCTGTAAGAGATGGTATTCCTTATGCGATCGATTTTTGTAATCCGGCTCCGGATGCAGACAAAAATTCTGTAGGAGAAGAAAATTTTGCGTGGATCATAGAACATGCTGCAAAACTAGCTATCGAAAAAGCCAAAGAATATGTTCCGGGGAAACCCAATATTACCTGGGGTACTTTCGTGAAAGATTCCATAAAATAATATTAAAAAACAAAAAACACAAGAAGAATGCATCAGTTTACTATTGGAATTGAAGAAGAATATCAGATCATCGATGTAGAAAGCAGAGATCTGGTTTCTCATGTTTCAAAAATCATTGAAGGAGGCAAAGCGGTTTTAAGTGAAAATTTAAAGCACGAAATGCACGAATCTATGATTGAAATGGAAACCGGGATCTGCCAGAATATTCAGGAAGCCCGAGCAGAATTAACAAATTTAAGGCGACATCTCATCAATATCGCCCATGAACAGGGACTGCGTGTTTCCGGAGGAGGCACCCATCCATTTTCTCACTGGTCGGAAAACAATATCACTCAGGGAGAAAGATACATCAAAATCGTAGATGATATGGGAGATGTAGCCCGTGAAAATCTTATTTTCGGACTGCATGTCCACATCGGAATTCCAAACCGTGAAGAAGGCGTGAGAATTCAGAATGTAATGCGTTATTTCCTTCCTCACGTGTATGCCCTTTCTACGAATTCACCATTCTGGATTGGAAGATACACCGGCTTTAAATCTTACAGGCAGGAAATCTTCGTAAAATTCCCGAGAACCGGTATTCCAAGTTATTTTAACTCTCTGGGGGAATTCGACAGCTATGTTGACCTTCTTATAAAGACAGGAACCATAGACAATGCTAAGAAAATCTGGTGGGATTTACGCGTACACCCTTTCTACCCTACGATTGAATTCAGAATCTGTGATATGCCGTTAAGGATTGATGAAACCGTATGTCTTGCGGCAATCATGCAATGTTTAGTTGCTAAAATCTATAAACTTCACCAGCAAAATCTTAGTTTCAGAAGCTACAGAAGGCTGTTGCTGAACGAAAATAAATGGCGCGCTTCCAAAAGTGGTATCGAAGCTCATCTGATCGATTTCGGAAAAGAAGAATCTGTTCCTTATCCTCATTTGTTAAAAGAACTTTTAGAGTTTATTGACGATGTGGTAGACGAGTTAGGATGCCGTCATGAAGTTGAGTATGCCTGGAAAATTCTTGAAAACGGAACGGGTGCAGACAGACAGCTTCAAATCTTTAAGGAGACTGGTGATCTGAAGAAAGTCGTTGATTATATGATCTCTGAAACAGAGTATGGCATAACACATGGTGAAAATGCTTCATAATATTTTTGGTAACTTTACAAAAAATATGATGTAATGAAAGATATTCGAATTGCTCTGCTGGACATGAACAATAATCATGTGAATCAAGGTTTTAGAAACATTAAAGAAATTTCTGAAGCATTTCAGCAGAACTCTGAAGAAAATGTTGTCATCAAGACATTTGATGTGAGATTTAAAGATGAAATGCCGGAAATTGGAGACTTTGATATTTTTATTTCTTCAGGCGGACCGGGAGATCCACACCGTGAAGGGCTGGCTTGGGAAGACCGATTTGCTCATTTTTTAGATGCCGTTTTTGAACACAATCAATACAGCGAAGATAAAAAATACCTTTTCCTTATCTGCCATTCATTTCAGCTGGCAAGTATTCACTGGAAACTGGGTAATATCTGCAAAAGAAAATCTTATTCTTTTGGAGTAATGCCTGTTCATAAAACGGAGGAAGGGCGAGAAGAATTTTTATTAAAAAATCTTAAAGATCCTTTTTATGCCGTAGACTCCAGAGCCTACCAGTTTATTGAGCCGGATCATGACCGTTTGGAAGAACTGGGAATGACCGTGATGGCGATTGAAAAATTCCGTCCTCATATCAATCTGGAAAGAGCCGTAATGGCAGTTCGTTTCTCCAATGAAATTTTTGGTACACAGTTTCATCCTGAAGCTAATCCTGAATCTCTGATTGAAAATCTGAAAGATGAAAAAAACAGAGAAGCGATGATCGAAAATTTCGGAATGGAAAAATATCTTGAAACCATGGACAGAATAGATGATGAAGACAAGATTATCCTGACCAGAAATCAGATTCTTCCGAGATTCCTTCAGTTTGCAAAAAAAAACATCTTGAAAGAAGCTGAATCTTTAGTCTGAAAAGAAAAAAGGTTTATAAAAATACTGAAATCGGGCAGAAATGCTCGATTTTTTAACATCACAAAGAAAAAAATATGATCCCAAAATACAGAAAACAATTTAACCAGGAGTTTTCACAAGAAAAATACAGTCAATTAAAAAATATACTGGCAGAAAAAGGAGGGACAGAACCTACTTTCAGAGTTTCAGAAAGCCCTATTTTTTTGACTAAAAAATTTGAAAGCCAGCTAATTGAAGCCAGTGAAAGCATTATCAGCCAGATTAAAGCGCTTCCTGCAGAAACACTTCAGAAAGCCATTCCTGACAATTGCAGAGTTCCCAATGATACCCATCAACCTCATTTTTTCACCATAGATTTTGGAATCTGCAAAAATGAAAACGGTGAAATAGAACCTCAGCTGATAGAACTTCAGGCATTTCCTTCTCTGTATGCTTTCCAGAAAGTATATGAAGAAACGTATTGTGAAGTCTATCCTTTTATCTCAGAAATCAAAAACCCTATGCCTCGTGAAACGTTCAAAAATTATTTGAAGGAACTCATTGTAGGCGATGAAAATCCTGAAAATGTCATCTTGCTTGAAATCTTCCCGGAAAGACAGAAAACAGCCATTGATTTTGCTCTGACAGAGAAATTACTGGGAATCAAAACAGTATGCCTTACCAAGGTAAAGAAGGAAGGCAAGAAGCTGTATTATGAAAATAATGGAAAACTGACTGAAATCAAGAGAATTTACAACCGTGTTATATTTGATGAACTGGACAACATTCCTGATCTAATCACAGAGTTTGATTTCCGTGAAGAAGTTGATGTAAAATGGATTACCCATCCCAACTGGTTCTTTAAAATCTCAAAGTTCCTTTTGCCATTGTTACAGCATCAGTTTGTTCCAAAGAGTTATTTTTTGCATGAGTTTCCCAACAACGAAAACCTTCAGGATTTTGTGTTAAAGCCTTTATTCTCCTTCGCAGGAAGCGGTGTTGATTTAAATCCTACAAAGGAAATTACAGATTCTATTCAGGATAAGGAAAATTATATTTTACAGAGAAAAGTGCATTATGCGCCTATTTTTGAAGATACCAATGGAGAGTTTTCAAAAGCAGAGATCCGTTTGTTGTATATTTGGCGGGAAAATGATGAACGTCCTATCCTATTGGAAAATTTGGGGAGAATGACCAAAGCTGCAATGGTAAATGTGGATTTCAATAAAAAAGATGCGATCTGGATCGGAAGCTCAAATGTTTTTTTTGGATAAAATAACTTTAAAAACTAATATACACATGGAAGAAAGGTCAACACCTTTTGAAGAATTTGACACCCCAAACAATTTTACAAGAAGAAGAAATTTATTACCTGTATGGATTAAAATTTTCTTATGGATCTTTTTAATTGGAGGAGCAATAGCTGTTATTTTGTTGATGGCAGGCCCTTTTTTATCTCATACTGACTTATCATTATATGGAATAAATGCCAACCATTCTTATTCAATGACAGGTCTTTTGATCTCTAGCTTGTTTATCTACAAAGGTATTGTTGCTTATGGACTTTGGTTTGAGCAAAAATGGGCAGTACAGGCAGCAATAGTTGATGCGATCATAGGTATCGCTATTTGCTTAATCATGATGGCTATCATCCCATTTACGGTTCCCAATATTAATTTCACCCTTAGATTAGAGCTTATTCCGCTGTATTTTTATCTTGTTAAAATGCAGAAAATAAAGACCATCTGGGAAAACTCATAAAATAAAACCTCCGAAATATCGGAGGTTTTATTTTTTATTTATTCTTATGATCTGTCATGAATTTATCTGTCTAATATAAACAACTATTTATCAGCTCATTTTCTTTCTAATTTGTTAAATTCCCAATCATCAACCCATCACAAAACCCTATACAGAAAAGGCTTTGAAGCTCTATCAGTAGTGATTTATTATATGTCTATTGTATCTTTGTGCTGTGGAAAAAATGATGTGAGCGCCCTATTCTATTTGGAAACTCTTAGAGAAAAACCAAAATTGTGATGGGTTAATGTGGGTTTTAGCAAGATGATTCAATAGGATGGGAAGTTCTAAAGTTTTTTTTACAAAAGCTAAAATTTAACTATTAGAATGAACAGAAAAACATTTATTCAAAAATCTTTTCATGGATTTTTATATGCCGGATTAGGTACCACTTTGCTCTCTTGCATACAGGATAATTTTAATGATGAGGTCAATAGGTTCAACAATGATGATTAATTAAAAAAGAGATTCAAGCCGATTTACATAATTAATGAGAGTTCTGATATCAAAGGAAGAAAATCAAAATCAGTAAATTTTGACAGAAGAAAAGTTATCCTTATGGAATTTGTAAGTCTTGGATATATTACCTTAAATGAGTCTATCAGTGAAACTAATAAAACCAATAAGAATTTAAAAATAATGAAGTTGAATGAAATCCTGACGGAACTATTACTAACACTCAAACAACCTGCCCTTAAGTCATGAAAAATACATTTACTTTCATTCTACTGATAACTCTAAGTTTCTTTTATAAAATGAATGCACAGGAAAAAGTATCCTCAAAGCAAACTATAGGGACATTTGAGGTTAAAAAAAATAATTATATCGAAAAAAAAGTTAAGGACCTATTAAAAGACTTAAAATTGGATATTCAACTGGTTACTTTTGGAGGAGGTTCACCTGAAGCCAATAACTTTATCACAATAAGGTTTATTGATGATATCAGAAATTCTGATAAAAATGCAAAATCGGCCAAAATAACACTTTTCATTAAGGAACATGATAGTATCACTAACAAGTTATTCCAAAGTACTTCCGGCCTCAAAAAAAGAATTAAGAGAGACAATGTAAAATATAAGACCAATGAAGATATTTTAAAAGGATATGAAAATCTTACTATAATAGAAATTTATGCTAATTCTGATAAAAACTAAGTTGGTATTTTCAATATCAGTAGATAAAAGAATCGGCTGAACCTTTGGTTCAGCCGATTCTTTTATTATATATTCTTATCGTCTTCCAATAATTCTCTTGCCTGATATTCCTGTACCAGATCAATTGCATTGGAAATAACATCACTTAGAGCCGTAATAAACGTTCCTTCTTCTGCCATTCCCATAGCATGTTTTAATGCTTCTATTTCCTTTGGAATAATCTCGTAGCTTACATCTTTTCCTGCAGACTGCATTCCTTCGATAATCAATCCATTGATTTCCTCTTCGGTTCTTCCACGAAGATGTTTTTCGTTTCGGATGATGATATGATCAAACATTCTTCCTGCAATCTTTCCGCATTCTCTGATATCGCTGTCTCTTCGGTCTCCAACACCGGAAATAATACCGATTTTCTTCGTAGACTCTACATTTTTCAGATAATCTTCAATCGCTTCGTATCCTGAAGGATTATGAGCAAAGTCGATCAGAACTTTAAAGTTTTTAAATTTAAAAACATTCAGTCTTCCCGGCGTAAGCTGAGCACTTGGGATAAAGGTTCTCAAAGAATTGGAAATATCTTCAATCCCGAATCCATAAAGGTAGCTCGCCAAACTCGCCGCCAATACGTTTTCAATCATAAATCTTGCCTTCCCTTCCATCGTAATCGGGAAATCTTTGGCTTTTCCTATTCTGATCTTCCAGTCTCCTTTTTTAATGGTGACAAAACCTTCTTCATATACGCAAGTGATTTTTCCTTCTTTCGCAAATTTTACGATATGAGGATTATTTTCATCCATACTGAAGATCGCAACATTAGAATCAAGATCATTGATGATCCTCATAGAATATTCGCTGTCTGCATTCAGTACACTCCAACCACTTTTCTTTACGCTGTCCAGAACTACCCTTTTTACTTTGGTAAGATCTTTTAAATTGTGAATATCATTCATTCCCAAATGATCCTCCTCAATGTTGGTAAGAACTCCGATATCACATTGTGAAAAACCAAGTCCGGAACGTAAAATTCCTCCTCTGGCAGTTTCCAGAACCGCAAATTCTACCGTAGGGTCTTTTAAAATAAATTCTGCAGAAATAGGTCCTGTAGTATCGCCTTTTGTCAGCATCGTATTCTGAATATAGATCCCATCCGAAGTCGTGAATCCTACTCTATAGCCGTTGCTTTTTACAATATGTGAAATAAGCCTTGTCGTGGTTGTTTTACCGTTGGTTCCCGTCACCGCAATGATTGGAATGGTAAAGGGTTTTCCCTGCGGATAAAGCATATCCACTACCGGAGCAGCTACATTTCTTGGTAATCCTTCGCTTGGCGCCAGGTGCATTCTGAATCCCGGTGCTGCGTTAACTTCTATGATCGCTCCGCCACTCTCTTTCAGAGGTTGTGTAAGGTTTTCCGCCATCACATCAATACCACAGACATCCAGACCAATAATTTTGGAAATCCTTTCAGCCATTGTGATATTTTCCGGATGCACCATATCTGTTACATCAATGGATGTTCCCCCCGTTGAAAGATTGGCTGTTGATTTCAGGTAAACCACTTCTCCTCTTTGAGGAATCGTTTCCAGTGTGTAGTGAAGCTTCTCAAGCAGCTCCAATGTATCTTTATCTACCTCAATTTCGGTAAGGACATTTTCATGACCATATCCTCTTCTTGGGTCTTTATTTTCTTTTTCAATAAGCTGCTGAAGATTAAGTTCACCATCTCCTACAACATGAGCAGGAACCCTTCTTGCCGCTGCCACCATTTTATTATTGATGACCAGGATACGGAAATCATAGCCTGTAATATATTTCTCAACAATTACTTTTTTGGAATATTTCTGAGCATGCTCCAGGCCTATTTTAGCAGATTCCCAGTCGTTGACATTAATGGACGAACCTTTTCCGTGATTTCCATCCAAAGGTTTTAAAACAATAGGATATTCTATTTTCCTGATCACAGCATTCAATCCTTCTTCGTCAACTATCAGGTCTCCAATCGGAACTGGAATAGCAGCATCATGAAGCATTCTCTTAGTCAATTCTTTATTACATGCGATATCCACCGCAATAGAACTTGTTTTTCCGGTAATAGTAGCTTGAAATCTCTGTTGATTCACTCCATACCCTAATTGTACCAGGGAATTTGTTCCTAACCTGATCCATGGGATTTTTCTGGAAGCAGCTTCTTCCACAATACTTCCTGTAGAAGGTCCCAGGCGGACACGTTCTCTGATCTCTTTTAATCTGTGAATGCATGCATGCATATCATACTCTTTCCCTTCTACAATAGCGGCCGCAATTTTCACTGCTTCTTCCGCAGCATAAATACCGGCATTTTCTTCAATATAATTGAATACTACGTTATACACTCCCGGAGTTTTTGTTTCACGGGTTCTTCCAAACCCTACATCCATTCCTGCCAGGGTTTGTATTTCCAAAGCAATATGCTCAATGACATGCCCCATCCAGGTTCCTGTTTCCACTCTATGGAAAAAGCCTCCTTCTACTCCTTCCGAGCATCGATGGGTAATCAATGAAGGAATTAATTTTTCAATCCTTTCGCGGAAACCTTCTATTTTATTGGTAGGATAATCCTCCATTTCTTCTAAGTCCAACCTCATCTGTATCAGCTTCTTTCTTCTGATGCTCCAGATGTTAGGACCTCGTAGTGCCTGAATCTTTTCGATTTTCATAGTCTATTGGCATTTTAACAGTTAACAATAACTCCTTTCATAGCCAAAGATAATGTAAAACCCTAAATGAAACCATAGGTAAATTAAAGATTTATTAAAAAAATATTAATTTCCATTAACATTTCTAAATCATTAAAAATCAATTAAAGATGGCATAAAATTCGCGAAAGAATGTTAATTATTTTTTAATTTTGTACCATGATGAAACCTGTTGGAAAATTAATAGTTATTGGAGGAGCTGTAAACAAAGGAAGTTTTGCTGAAACCGATTATGATCAGAATATAGAAAAGAATCTTAACTTTTTTGAACGTGGGATCTTACGAAAGATCATCAACGAATCAAAAAATAAAGAAGATTCTGTCATTGAAATCGTTACCACCGCTTCTCAAATTCCCCAGATCGTAGGCTCTGAATATAAAAAAGCATTTGAATTCCTCGGTGCTAAAAATGTAAATGTCCTGGACATCCACAACCGTGAAGAGGCCAATTCTGATGCAATGGTGGCAAGAGCCAATGCTGCAGATGTAATGATGTTCACCGGAGGAGATCAGCTGAGACTGACTTCTATTCTGGGAGGGACGAGATTTCATGATACCATTTTATTAAAATATCAGGAACAGGATTTTATTTACTCAGGAACTTCTGCAGGTGCTGCGGCAGCTTCTGAAAATATGATCTACCAGGGAAGCAGCTCTGAAGCTCTTTTGAAAGGAGAAATCAAAACAACCCAGGGATTGGGTCTTATAGATAACGTAATTATCGATACGCATTTTGTACAGCGAGGCAGAATCGGGCGTCTTTTTCAGGCAGTAGTTAACAATCCTAGAACTTTGGGAATCGGGCTTGGAGAAGATACGGGACTTTTTATTCATAATGATGTAATGACTGCTGTAGGTTCAGGTCTTGTTATCTTAGTAGACGGAAGGTTTATTAAGGATACCAATCTTACCAATATTAACCTTGGAGAACCCATTTCTATTGATAATTTAACGGTACATGTGATGTCTATGAATGATCATTATGATCTTACCACAAAAACATTAACTATTGAGAACTCTCAGTTTAATCCGATACCACAGGATAAATAGTACGGGTTGCAGCGTTTTAAGATTTGGAGTGCGAGGTGCGTGTTTTGAAAATACCGTAAAGCTCGAAATCACGGAACACGAAACTCGGATTAATGCAGGATCTTAATAAAATTCTTATCTTTTATTCGTATTAATAACCGGGATTCGTATTATTGATTATTATAAATACGGAACTCCGGAACACGAAACCTATATCTACTATGAAAATCATTATCCACGGCGGTTTTTTCTCTGAAAGTGACCAAAGCCATGAAGTAAAAACTGCAAAGCAGGAATCTTTAAAAGAAATAGCACAAAAAGCTTTTGATTATCTTGAAACCCATTCCGCTTTCGATACGGTGGCTTATGCTGTTTCACTGTTGGAAGACAACCCATTGTACAATGCCGGAATAGGCTCTCAGATTCAAAGTGACGGCGTTATCCGCATGAGTGCTGCGATTATGAATGGAGACACTCAGAAGCTAAGCGGAGTGATCAATATTCAGGATGTAAAGAATCCTATTTTTGTTGCTAAAGATCTGATCAGTGAAGATGATAGAGTTTTAGGAGGGCAAGGCGCGAAAAATTATGCTAATGAACATGGTTTTGAAAATTTCTCCACGGAAATCCCTCAAAGAAGAAAAGAATATGAAGCTAAGCTTAAAAACGGCGGAAAAGGCACTGTTGGCTGTGTAGCAATAGATCATGACGGAAAACTTGCCGTTGCTACTTCTACGGGAGGGAAAGGTTTTGAAATTCCCGGAAGGATTTCAGATTCCGCCACAGTGGCAGGAAATTATGCCAACGCATTCTGTGCTGTAAGCTGTACTGGTGTAGGAGAAGATATTGTCAGCAATGCTACTGCCACAAAAATCGTAACAAGAGTTACAGACGGAATGAGTCTTGAGCAGGCTTTCAGCAAGACATTTGATGAACTTAAAACCATTGATGGATTTGCAGGTGCCATCGCTATTGATAAGGATGGAAATATACACCATCAGGATTCTTATCCTACTATGGTCTTTGCTAGTTTTGACGGCAAAAATTTCAAAGTCTTCTCTTAAATTTAACATTTTTTTATAATTGTATTTATTTTTTTGGCACGTATTTTACATTAATAGTAATAACAAATTTTAATATTAATACATAAAAAAATAGAAATCATGGGAAACAAAACAAAAGGATTATTAGCTTTACTAGGTTTAGGTGCATTAGCTTATTGGAAATATAAGAACTCAAGCCCTGAAGATCAACAAGCTGTTAAGGATAAACTTAACACAGCAAAAGATAATCTTAACAAATGGGGAAATGATCTTAAAAGCAAAGCCAATGATGTTGCTTCTCAGGTTCAGGATAAAGTGGACGAAGTAAAAACAAAGGCTGAAGATTCTCTAAGCTAACCAACAAAAAGCAGTTTTTTTTAACATTCATATATAGAAAAAGTCATCGTAATAGCACTACGATGACTTTTTAGTTTTATTAGACCAATAAGGTGAGGCGCCCATCTTAATTTTCCTAAAAACTTATCAAATCTTAATGGTTAAAATAAATACCTTATTTTAAATTTTTATTTTTTCTGTGCTGCCAATGCATACACAAGAGGCATTTTATTTCCGAACTGTGGAATTCTCCATTTTCCTTTTTCAACTTCTTCTACATGCTTGAAACATGCATAGGGTGACCAGTCGAACTCCTTAATAGTATTCAGTTGCAAATCTTTTTTAATCAGGTTGTCAAGAACTTCTGATAAAGAGTGATTCCACATTACATATTCCTGTACAATAGCTGCAGACTGATCTGCGTAGGTTCCTTCATATGTTTCTACAATCGGTTTTTCATTAAAATAGTTGTAGGTAACTTTTGTAAAGTCATCATCAAACATCCAAACGACAGGATGAAATTCTGCCATGATAAACTGCCCTCCGGGTTTTAGGAAATGACTGATAACGCCAGCCCATTTTTCAAGGTCTGGAAGCCAGCCTATTGTACCATAGCTTGTATACACGATATCAAATTCCTGATCCAGAACATTCAGCAGTTCATATACATCCGAACAGATAAATTCTGTATCAGTTCCACACTTTTGTGCAAGGTCTCTGGCTGTATCAACCGCCTTATCGGAAAGATCAATCCCGGTAACTTTTGCACCCATTCTTGACAGTGAAATAGAATCCTGCCCGAAATGGCACTGCAAATGCAGAATAGTCTTTCCTTTTATATCTCCCAGAAGTTCCAGTTCTATTGAATTCAGTGAGGTTCTTCCTTTTAAAAATTCATCTACAAAGTAGAAATCCGACTTCAAATGAGGTTCTACTTTAGCATTCCACGATTTTTTGTTTATTTCTAAGTAATTTTCCATGGTTTTAGTTTAAAATAGTTTTAGTTTCCCTGAATAATATAATTTTTTTCCACTAATTTTCTTTCAGGTTGATTAGAATCATCCGGTTGAAACCATACTTCAACCCTGCTTCCGTAATAATCGCCCCAATCTCCTTCTTTCACTGTAAAATCCTTTTCATCACTCGAAAACTCTTTCAGCTCATCATTGGGATTAAAGACATTTCTGATGGATTGTTTTTTAATTTCTTTTTCAGAAAGAATCCTGTTCGTATTGAAATCATACACTTTTAAATACACCTTCCCTTTTTCTATTTTATTCAGGAAAACATCATATTTATAAGATCCCGGCTGTAAGTAATCATAAATAAGTATATCGGGCCGGGTAACCTCAACCAGTTCTTTTTCATCTGAAAACAGTTTTAAAGGCATTGAAAACTTTGCATTCTTTGGATTCTTGATATCATTGTTGTAAGCTTTATAAGGGCTTTTGGGCGGACAAAAAGCAAATAAGCCACCAATGACAAAGAACATCATAAAGCTAAGAAGACATTGCCAAAGACCATTTTTAAATTCATCTTTTTTGAACATTCTCGAAATCCCCAGGACAAAACTTATAAAAGCGATCAAAAATGGTACAGCAGAGAAAAAATTCCATGTAAAACTACTGATTGGCAAAATAAGAATAAGCAGCCAACAGATAATTCCAACAAACAAGGCAATGAAAGAGGTAAAATACCACCTCCAGTTTAATGCTCTAAAAACTACTTCTTTTATCATAATTTGTTTTTTATTTTGTTTGAAAAACTATCTCATCCATCCCTGAACAATATAGTTTTTTATCATTAATTTTCTTTCAGGTTTATTTATATCATCGGGTTTAAACCACACTTCAATTCTAGCTCCATAAAACTGCCCCCAATCACCTTCAAAAATCGTAAATTCATCTTTTAACTCAAATTTTTTTAATTCATCTGTTTTATTTTCTACTTCTATCTGGCTTTCTTCTTTTATACTTCTCTCTGAAAGTTTTTGGTTTTTGGTGATTTCAAATATTTTAAGATATACTTTTCCTTTTTCAATCTTATTTAAAAACAGATCATATTTATAAATACCCGACTGAAAATAATCATAAAGAATAAAATCTTGTTGATTAGTATTTATTTTGTCTTTTGCATCATTAAGCTTTAATGGCTTTTCAAATTTAATATTATCTGGAATTTTTAATCCCTCCGCAAAGAAATCATAAGGATAAAACATCAAGGCAAAAGAGAAGTATCCATAGGTTAGTACGGCCAGTATTACTGTTGAAAGGATTTGCAGAATTCCTTTCAAATAATCTTTTTTGACAATCCTGATAATACCTAGAATAAAGGTAATCAGAAGAAAAATAAAAGGAAGAAAACAGCAGGTATAGAGTATGTATCTGTTAGGTATAGAAAGTCCCCAAAAACAGAGAAAAGCTATAAAGACACAGACTATAACTGAATTATTCCATCTTTCATTAAAAAATTTCCACATTTTATGGCAGTTTCTCCATTAATTTCTTCTTTTGCTCTAGAAATTCTTCTTCACTCAAAACTCCGCTTTCTTTTAACCTTCCTAATTGTTCCAGCTGGTCCAAAACACTGGGTTCAGATTTTTGCTGAATGTATTCTTCAGGACGGGACATGAAATCTCTTACCTTTTCACAAAAAAGCTCAGCATGATACTTTCCTACTCCATCAATTTCCACAATATCATCTGTAACCTGAATATCTATAGAAGCCAGCAATAATGCACTTTCATACTGTATTGAACTGATTTTGCTGTAAGAAAAGTCTTCTACTTTCAATCCATACATAAATTCCTTATCCACAAAGATCACTCTTCTGTCTGTAGCTACTAAAATGATATGATGATTGTTTATTTTATTTCTGCCCTCAACGAGATAGACAATTTTTTCCTCTTTTGAGATGATGTCCGGCAATTCACGGATCTCTTTTCTGGCAAATATGGTAGGGCTGATATCCAGCTTTTCAAGTTCTTCTCTTATTTCGTCAAGTCTTGATTTTTCACTCATAGCGTTAGTTTATGGTTGTAAATTACTATTTATTAGTAATAAAAGTTTTAATTCAATAAAAATATTAATTTTCTGAAGGGATCACGACAGAAGTATGCAGACAGTACATCTTCCAGCCTAAAGTTTCATACAATCGTTTTCCTTCTTCTGTTGCAACTAAAAGATTATTTGAAAATCCTTTTGACAAAGCTATCTTTTCAAGTTCTTTCAATAAAAAAGTAGCAAGCCCTTTCCTTTGATGATTTATTTCGGTAACAATCCTGTCGTAAACAGCAATATTATCTATCAAAGAGACACGGCCTATAGAAGCCTGTTCACCATTCTCTGCTACAATTCTGACCACAAAAGTTGTATTGTACTCAGAAAATTCTAAGTGATATCCTTCTGCAAGGCTGATTTCCGGGAAATTCATCGGCTGAAAACAGGTCATCATATATCCCTGTGGCTGCAGTTTCCATCTTTCAGGAATTTTTCCCATCAATTCATCAGGGGAAGTAGATACTTTCAGATAAATCCATGGGATATCAATTGAATGAGCAAGTTGAAAAAAATCGTCATTAAGCTCAGGAAATACAAAACGTTCTTTTTGTTTTTCATCTCCTACAATCACATGTAATCCGGATTTATATTGAACAGGAAAAGATACTTCTCTTGATAAACACCATCCCTTAAGCCAATTTTCTACTATTTCTGCCGATACTTTATCCTTCATGATTCAGTATTAAAAGTTTATTATAATTGCTCCAACAGTTTCTTTTTCTGTTCCGCAAATTCTGCATCGGTTAAGATTCCGTTTTCTCTCAGCTTTCCTAATTTTTCAAGCTGGTTGAGAATCTCTTCTGATGAAGCCCCTTTATTTACAGTATTATCAATCTGTTTTGGAGATTGTTCCTTAGGGCTATTATAAATAGTTTTTATTTTGTCGTAAAACTTCTCAGCATCATCTTTATCCATAAAACATTCAAACTCTACTACTCTTTCATCAAGATGCAATTTAATAATTGGGGACTTTGAATGTGACACAAAGCTTACAGCCTTAATGGTTTCGTTAGGATAATCGTTGATTTTTGCTGCTCCAAACATTGCCTTTGATACAGAAATCAATCTTATTGGGGTTGCTACCAATATTCCGGCTGCCAGGGTATTGACAAATTGGGCATCTGTAATGGCGATGATCTGTTCTTCTTCGGAGATCAGATAAGGAAGTTCTTTAATTTCTCCTTTGGTAAAGACGGAAAGGTTAGCATTCAGCACTTCCAGTTCGTTCTTTATTTTCTGATGCCTTCGTTTATAAACCTCTTTTGAGATATGACGAGAACCGGAATTGATGGCCGCAGGAAGATTCTGTTCTGTAACCGCTAATGCCTGAACTGCTTCAGTTTTGTCTGCGTTCAGCATTTCATGAATATCATCAATACTGAATTTGTTAAGATTATACAGCAATTCATCTTTGATATTGCTTACTTTATTTAGACATTTATTGCATAAAACATTGCCATCCGAGAGTTTATTAGCACCCAAAAGGGTATCCATGGATGTTAATTCCGTATTACACAATGCACAATTATTGCTCATTTCTTCTTCTTTTATAATTTATCAAGCAGTTTTCTCTTTTGTTCTGCAAACTCTTCATCTGTGAGAATTCCGCTTTCTCTCAGCTTTCCTAATTTTTCCAATTGTTCAAGAATATTTCCAGAATCTTCCTTATTCGTACTGTATACATTTTCCTGCACCAGATCCGGAATGGTTTGAGTAAATGCCTGAAACGGACTTGAGTTTTGTCTGAATTCATTTTCAGTATAAGTCATGCTTCTGCTTTGAACATTGGAAAATGCCCTTCCGTCATTTTTATTGTGTAACTTAAACTGTGCTGAACCTCTGTAAGTATTGATTTTAAGTATTGAATACAAAAGGTTTTCATCATGATCAATGGAAGCGACATCCTGAATAAGGAATTCATTCTTTGCAACTCCACCCAGAAATTTTTTATCAATAAAAGCAATTCTTTTCTGGGTTGAAAATATGATTCCTTCCCTGTTACTTTGAAGATCTATTCCTTCTGCAATAGCCAGCAATCTTTCGTCTCTATCCAGCACATTGGCCAGCTCATTCACTTCTTCGTTAGCCAGCACACTCAGTCTTGCGTTTAGTGCAACAATCTGATCTTTGATTTCATCCAGTCTGGTAGGTGCATCATATTCGTAATGGCTGTTAGTTGTAGATTGAAATCCTCCAGAATTCTGGCTGGCATCAATTTTACTTTTCAGAATCATTCCTGTAATTTCTGCAAAATAAAACTGATCCAGATTATTGATGAGGTCTCTATTAATATGAATGGCTTTAGTAAAGCAATCCGCACATAAGTAGCCACCATCAGCAAGTTTATTTTTACCTACGGATAGATCTGTTTCCGTAAGCAGTGTACCGCACAATGCACAAATAGTATTCATTTGGTTTTATGTTTAAAAGTTTTTATGAATATAGGACATCTTTTTGCCCTACTTTATAACATCGACTCCAAATTACAAATTCTGAACCGATTGTAAAGGTCAAAAGTATTTAAATCTTAGCATCCATCAAATAAATCAACCACAAAAATTGCTTTTGTGGTTGATTTATTTTTTAATATGTGTATCGTATTATTGCCCTAGGAATTCATCTAAAGAAACTGTTTTCTTTTCTCCAGCTTCAAGATCTTTAAAAGTAACGGTGTTGTTTTTAAGTTCTTCTTCACCCAGGAAAACCACTTTCTTTATTCCTTTCTTTTCTGCGTACGTAAATTGCTTATTGATTTTAGCATTTTCAGGATATAATTCAGCCGAAATTCCTTTTGCTCTTAGCTGTATGATCAGTTTCAAAGCTTCTGTTGTTTCTTCTCCTCCAGAATTAGCAAACAGATATTCTATTTTAGAAGATGCTTCTTCAGGGAAAAGATTCAATTCTTCCATGACCAGATAAATTCTGTCTAATCCGAATGAAATTCCTATTCCCGGAATGTTTTTCACTCCAAAAACCTCTGTAAGATTATCATATCTCCCTCCACCACCGATGGATCCCATAGCAACCTCATCTGCTTTCACTTCAAAGATGGCTCCTGTATAATAATCCAGTCCTCTTGCCAAGGTAATATTGAATACGAGGTTTTGCATATCCACACCAAGGTTCAGAGACTGTGTAAGAACATATTCAAGTTCTTCTACTCCTTTCAGACCGATTTCATTTCCTGCAAATTTTTCTTTCAGCTGAAGAAGATTTTCCAGTGCATCATCTGACTGACTGAATAGGAAATCCAGTTTATCAATAGATTCCTGAGCAATTTCTCTTTCCAGTAGTTCTTTTACAACTCCTTCTTTTCCGATCTTATCCAGTTTATCTAATGCTACCGTAAAGTCAATCAATTTATCTGTGATTCCTGCATATTCTGCCAATCCGGAAAGAATCTTTCTGTTGTTCATATGAATAGTTACCGGAACTTTCAGATCTGCAAAAGATTTCAGATACAACTGAACCAGCTCTACTTCCTGCAATAAACTCTCACTTCCTACAACATCTGCATCACATTGGTAAAACTCTCTGTATCTTCCCTTCTGAGGTCTGTCAGCTCTCCATACAGGCTGAATCTGAGAACGTTTGAATGGAAATGTCAGCTTTCCATGATTCATAGCCACGAATCTTGCAAAGGGTACTGTAAGATCATATCGAAGAGCTTTATCTGAAATTTCTTTTGTAATTGTTTGAGAATTAGCTCTTATGTTCAAAACGGTCTTACTAATAACTCTTGAAAAATCTCTAGCTGCTACATCCTTATCATCTATTAAATTGTCTAAATATTCATTTAGTTTATTTTTAACAAGAGGACCTAATCTATATACTGAATTTTCAACAAAGTTTTTTTCATTGTCATCCAAAACTTTGAATAAATTATCAGTAACGAAATAAAGTCTTAAAGACTCTACATAACTATCAACATCATTAACAACAATATTATTTTCAGCTATTTTATTAAAATAATTTATTAATAATTCCCTTACATTTTGATCATATTTCTCCAATTTCTCTTCAAGATTTGATTGAAAATCTCCCGAATTTAAAATCTTAAAGATCAAACGGTCACCTTCTTCTCCGTACTTTCCCGTCAATGTAGACAGATTTTCAAAGCTTGGTGTTTCCAATGGCTGAAACCCGAATAATTCAAAATTATTCTGTAAAATATTGATGATATATTTTCTTCTGGAAACTTCCTGTGCTGTAAAATCTCTCGTCCCTTTTGCTAAACTTGGCTTCATTTGTTGTATGTCATTTTGATAGATGCAAAAGTAAGGAATTGAAAGGAATTTTACACAGTATTATCAAGCTGAAGAAATAATCTTTAATCCTTTTGATAATATAGGCTGTTTGATTGTATGACTATTGAAGGATAGGTCCACAATCTTTTCCCAGAGTTCTCATTTTTTCATTTATTCCCATTTTTTCAGCCTGTTTCACAAGTTCTTTTGGAGGTGCCTGTCCGGATTTTACATTATTAAGCTTATAGAATATTTTAAGCTCTTCCAGCGTTAACTTTTCGCCCAATTCTTTTGTAAAACAATCCGCGAATTTTTCAGACTTTTCTTTAGAAGTACCGTCTTCAATCATCCCTTTAGTCATTTTGCTGCGCAATCCTTTTAGCATAGAAGCTTTGGTCTCTGTGTTTTTTGATTGTGCCATTGCTACCTGAGTGGCACCACTTAAAATAAGTATGCAAAATGCAAAAAATAGTTTTTTCATGGTTATTTTGTTTAGGAACTAAAAATAATATTATTTTTTGATAATAGGGGTTTATAAAATATTCTAAGTGAAATTTACATAATAGCCAAAGCTGAACAAACCATCTACTCCAGCTTTGGCTGTTGTGTTATCAATTATTCTGAAAAATCAAATGCTTTCAAGAATCTCAAGAATTTCTTCACCATAGTTTTCAATCTTATGTTTTCCAAATCCTTTGATCTCAAGCAATTCCTCTCTTCTAGCCGGTTTATACTTCGCTACAGACATGAGTTCTTTATTACTGGCAATGAAATAAATTGGAAGATTCTGTTCGCGGGCTTTTTCTGATCTCCAAAGTTTCAGGGCATCCAGTATTTTTTCTTCATCGGTATTCAAAAAGTCGTTTTCTGCAGAATACTTAACTGGTTTTGGTTCTTTTACCGTATTTTTTATCAGTTTTACATCTTCAAAATACAATATTACAGACCAATACCGTTCTTCGCTTACAAAAGCTGTTTCCACTTTTATAATCTCATGGGCTTCCAGAAAGCTATCCAGCATTCCCTGATCCTTGTAGAGAAATTCTTCAGGAAGCCTGATTTTAAAAATTTTTACTTTCATCATTTGTGTTTTTAGAATTATTTCCCTCCTAATAATAGGATCTCATCTACACGAATTTCTGTGATATACCGCTTCACCCCATCTTTATCATCATATGATCTGTAGGTAAGCTTTCCTTCGATAGCAATTTCTTTTCCTTTGGGAACATATTTTTCAAAAATTTCTGCTGTTTTCCCGAATGCAATAAGATTGTGCCATTGCGTTTCTTCTACTTTTTCTCCTTTAGCATTTGTGTAATGATCGCTGGTTGCTAAGGATACGCTTGCTTTTACATTTCCATTGTCGAAGTTTACCATTTCAACTTCTTTACCTGTGTAACCAATTAGTGTTACTTTGTTTCTTAGTGACATAACTTTTAGATTTTAAAGATTAGTAATTCAGATAAGAGACGTTCACTGTTTTTCTCAAATCTCTGTTGCAAAGATTGCGACGTTATCAAATCACAGTCGGTTGTAAACTATTTAAATCCGTTTGTAGTCGTTTGAAAACGGATAATAAAATAAAAAGAATTCTATATAAAACAGGATTTATAAGGATTATAGAGATTAATTTCCAATGTAAAATGAAAAAATTCAACGATAAAGAATCATCTCCTAAAATGTTTTTCTTAATTAAAAAACATTGAAAAATAGATGTATTACAAAGGATTTTTTCTACTTAATTTAATTTTTTTTTGCAAATTTGTAAAAATGTCTGATATGCAAAAAGAAAAACTACGTACAGTAAGAAAAAGTAAAGGTTACACTCAGCAGCAATTGGCTGATGTGATCCCGACTGACGTTTCCAATTATAGCAGAAAAGAAAGCGGCGCTGTATCAATAACACAGACAGAATGGACCAAGCTTGCTCATTTTTTAGATGTTCCTGTTGAGGAAATTTACGAAGAAGAGGATGCTAAGATTATTATTGAAAACCCTGTATTTAATGACAGCCCTGGATCTTCAGTAAATGCTAATAATAATGGTGACAATAGCAACGTTACAAATATCAGTAATGAATTAAGTATAGAAATCATTAAAAATCTGCAGGAATATATCAGTCTACTGAAAGAAGAAATCAATGAACTGAAAAATAAACAGTAAACGATTTTCTTCAACCTATATATAAATCAGAATAGATTATTTTCTATTCTGTTTTTTTTATTAGCCACGAATGCACGAATTCTTTTTATTCATGTATTTGTGGTTATTTTATTTTGATTTAAATTATTTTTGCATTCTGTTCCATATAAAGAATGCACCGTGTGTGTTTTAATATAAAGAAATGAGTTTATGAAGAAGCTAGAGATTAAAAAGAATATTCAGAAAGAAGAGGATAAGAGTCTTTCTTTTCGGGTTTTTGATTTGACTAATGAATATTTGAAAGATTATGATCAGCCTCACAAGAAAGACCATTTTTTCATTATCGTTATTGAAAAGGGGACATTACAACTTCATATTGAGGATAAAATTCATTTTTTAAAACCCGGAAAAATCTCTGTAATATTTCCGGAGCAGGTTCATTTTATTTCTGATACAAGCGATGATTTGAAAGGAAAAATCATTCTGTTTGAAGAAATACTGTTCTGTTCGGATATTTTGAAAAACGAACTGAGTACTTATAATGTCAATCTTTCTACACAACTTCATTGTACTGTTTTATCTTCAGAAGATTTCCAGCAGAGTTTATATTTGATATCCATCATTCAAGGAATTTATCAGCAGCCAAGTCTCATCAAAAAAGAGCAGGCAAGGTTTCAGATCAAAATTTTTCTGTTAGGTTTAATTGAGTCTGTTCATGGGTTACATCCTATTTTGCATAAAGAAACGGCAGACAAACCTATTTATGTCCGTTTTAAAAAATTATTGAATGAACATTATAAACAATACAGAACCGTTCAATACTATGCTGATGAACTGGCCATTACTCCCAAAAAACTAAACGCTATCACGAAGAAGCATTGTGGAGAAACGGCCATTCAGGCCATTCACAACCGAATTTTAATGGAGATTAAGCGACAATTGATGTTTTCTGATCTTTCTCATAAGGAAATTGCTTTTGACCTTGGTTTTAATTCTCCTTCTGCCCTCAACAAATTTGTAAAAGCAAAATTGAAGGAAACGCCTACTGCTCTTCAGCAGGAATTGGCGCAAATGTATAACACATAATCCTATTTGTATAACATCGTCCGTTTGGCCTTGTTTAATTTTGTCTCATTAAAATCAAACAAAAAAAATGAGCAAATTATTTATTGCAGGAGAAGTATTCCATGGTGCCGGAAGTCTTTCAGAATTAGCAAATATTAAAGGACAAAAAGCAGTCATTGTAACGGGAGGAAGCTCTATGAGAAAAAGCGGAACTCTTGATAAGGCGATTGCTTACCTTACAGAAGCAGGAATCCAAACTCAAATTTTCGAAGGTGTAGAGGAAGATCCATCATCAGCGACATGTCTGAAAGGAGCAGAAATGATCAAAACATTTGAGCCGGATTGGATTATCGGATTAGGAGGATGTTCTGCCATTGATGCCGCTAAAATCATGTGGGTATTTTATGAATATCCTGATGCTGATTTTGATGCGATGATTAAACCTTTCACGGTTCCGGTTTTAAGAAATAAAGCAAAGTTTATCGCTATTCCTTCTACAAGTGGAACAGGAACTGAAACAACAGGTCTTGCTGTAATTACAGACAGAGAAAAAGGGGTAAAATATCCAATTGTTTCTTATGAATTAACACCGGATATTGCTATTGTAGATGGGGAGATTTGTGCTTCAATGCCTGCCCACGTTACTTCAAATACAGGTCTTGATGCATTGACTCATTGTGTAGAGGCTTTTGCTTCCAATATTGATAATAATATTGCAGATGCACTTTCAAAAGGTGGACTTGAGATTGTTTTCAATAACTTAAAGGAAGCAGTAGAAAATCCAACCAATATTACAGCTCGTCAGAATATGCACGATGCTTCTTTTATGGCAGGTCTGGCATTCAATAATGCCTGGTTAGGAATTGTTCACTCATTATCTCACCAGGTTGGAGCTCTGTACGGAATTCCTCATGGCGCATCAAATGCTATTTTCCTTCCTAATGTTATCCGTTATAACGCCCAAGCTACAGAACGTTACCCTGATTTAGCCAGAGTAATAGGCAAAGAAACGGCTGAAGATCTTGCTCAGGCAATCGAGACGTTACGTTCAGAGGTTAACAATCAGTCAGCGATTAAAGAATTCGGAATTTCAAGAGAGGATTGGGATAAAAACATTGACTATATCACAGCCAATGCACTGGCAGATCCTTGTACAGGGTTCAATCCCAGAGTTCCTTCTTTAGATGAGTTAAAGGCTATTTATAATGCTTGTTATGAAGGCCTTGTGTATACTGAGGAATTGGTTTTAGCATAATCTTTAAATTTTAGCATTTAAAAACAGGAAGTCTGATTGGCTTCCTGTTTTTTTGTACAAGATATCAATAGAAATTAGCCCTTATTTGAAGCTATTATCAAAGAAATTATATACATTCGTATTATATATTTAACAGTAATAAATTTACTATGAAAAACATTTTTAAAATCATAGTACACTGCGGATTATTGTGTCCTATTCTTTTTCATGCACAAAAAACCACTTATACTACAGTTCCTACCACACAGTTTGATCTGAAAGGCTTTAATCTTCAGCTCCCGATTCAAAAAAACAATTCTATTACCATTATTAAGGGTTCGGAGCTTGCTCAATTTTCGTCAGAAAATTTCTATTATTCAACTGAGGATAAAAGTATTCGTTTTTTTTGTTCTTCAGATGGAAAAGCTACTCAGGGATCTCATTATCCAAGAACGGAATTACGCCAGATAGATGAATGGCATTTTGAAAACAGGCATAATTTGCAGGTTAAAATGGCTGTTCTAAAGCAGCCCGGCACCGGGAAAATCATTATTGGTCAGATCCATGGAAGCTCCAAGGGTACAGAAGCTGTAAAAATCTGGTGGAATAATGGGGAAATTCAGGCTGGATTTAAAAAAGAAGTTGTTGGTAAGGAGCAACGCACTACCCTATTGAAAAATATAGCTTTAGGACAGATCTTTGAGTATAGTATCCAGCAAAACAATTTGGATATTCAGGTCACTATTAATCAACAAACTACGACTTTTAATCTTGGAGAAAGCTGGAAATCTGAATCTGTATATTTTAAAGCTGGAAATTATCTTCAGGATAATAAAACTCCGTTAACATCTGGAACCGTGGCTATTTACCAAATTAAAGTTAGTCAATAATTTTTTTCATCAAGATTATTGTAAGGATTGTCTTCTTTATTTTTCAGATCATTATCATTGCCTTCTGACCTCTATCCATTTACAAACGGATAATTCTGTATCTTTGTTCTACTTTCGAAAAAAGCGAATGCATTTTGCAGAAAATCAATTATAAAAAATAAAGAAGACTAAATGAAGAAGACAATAAAAAGAACGTTCAGAGTTTCCAAATATGTGATCTATAAAGAAACGCTTGTAGATTACAAAGAACATTTCTGGTCATTTCTGGGTGCATTTTTTGGGATTGGGCTCATCGCATTTATCCAATCTCATTCATTAATGGAAACGGAGAATATATTTCTGATTGGTTCTTTTGGAGCTTCAAGCGTTCTTATCTATGGAGCCATTCAGAGCCCGCTGGCACAACCCAGAAATCTTATAGGCGGACATGTTCTGTCAGCATTAGTGGGGGTTACAGTCTATAAATTCATCCCAGATATCATCTGGCTTTCGGCTCCTTTGGCAGTGGCTTTTTCTATTGTACTGATGCAGTATACAAAAACCCTGCACCCGCCAGGTGGTGCTACCGCTCTGATTGCGGTAAGTTCTACGGGAAAAATTCCGGAATTAGGATATTGGTATGTCATCTCTCCTGTTCTTTCAGGATGTATTATTCTTCTCATCGTAGCACTATTTTTTAATAATATTACGCCCAACAGAAGCTATCCTACTCACAGCATGTTTAAAAAGCTGCTGAAGAAAAGACATACACATGCTCACAAAATAAAAAAATAAATAATGAATTGTCTGGAATGTGGCGAGAAAATAATCGGAAGGTCAGATAAAAAATTCTGCAACGACGCCTGCCGGAATGCCTACAACAATAAGCAGAATAAAGATTCTAGCAACCTGATGCGGAATGTGAACAACAAACTCCGCAAAAACTACCGTATCCTTATGGAAATCAATACCGATGGCAAAACAAAAGTTACGAGAGCCAGACTGGATGGCTTAGGTTTTGATTTTGACTATTTCACCAACCTGAAAGTTTATAAAAACGGTTCTGAATACAAGTTTATTTATGATTACGGCTATAAACTTCTGGAAGAAGACTTTGTGCTGATTGTAAAAAACCAGGCATAAAACCTTACACACCTTAAATAGAATATTATGAAAGAAGTTGTTCTGATCACCGGAGCCAGCGGTATGATTGCCAAAGAACTGGCAAAAAAAATAGGCAAGGAATACGGACTCAGGTTTCTGACCCGAAAAAAGAAGCATGATTATGACTATGAATGGGACATCAGAAAAGGAAGTATGGATGAGTCTGCCTTAGATCATGTTTCTCATATCATCCATCTTGCGGGTGCCAATATATCAGAAAAGCGCTGGACAACGGAAAGAAAAAAAGAACTGATCTCCAGCAGAGTTGATTCAGCGGAGTTACTCAGAACTACTTTAAAGAAAAAAAATATAAAGCTCAAATCTTTTATTTCAGCTTCAGGAATCAATTTTTACGGTACAGAAACTTCAGAAAAAATTTATACTGAAACCGATCCGCGGGGCAATGATTTTTTAAGTGAGGTCGTCGTTCTATGGGAAAAAGCAGCTGATGAATTTAAGGAACAAAATCTGGCTGAAAGAGTTGTCAAAATAAGGACTGCTGTCGTACTTTCTGAGAAAGATGGCGCTTTAAAAAAAATGATTCCTCCTATTCAATATTATATCGGCTCACCCTTAGGAAGCGGTAAACAATATATGCCATGGATTCATATCGAGGACATCTGTTCTATCTATGAATTTGCTTTAAAAAATCCAGCAGCAGAAGGCGCTTATAATGCGGTTTCGCCACAGCATGCCACCAATCGGTATCTGACAGAAAAAATCGCAAAAGTGCTTGAAAAGCCTTTATTTATGCCCAATGTCCCGGGTTTTGTTTTAAAACTGATATTTGGAGAGCTGGCTACCGCTATATTGGAAGGTTCACGAGCTTCCTCAAAGAAAATTCAGGATGCAGGCTTTCATTTTCAATTTCCGGATCTTACTGAGGCTTTAAAAGATTTATTAAAGAAGTAACTGCACAATAGAAAACCGTATTCAATTAAAAAAATTTTACCCCTATTTATTCCTAATGAAAAATCCTAATATAACCCTATTAAACACAGAAATTCTTTCAGACAACTGGTATACTTTAAATAAAGTGACCTATTCCGTTTCAAGAAAAGACGGAACCACAGAAACCCAGAGCAGAGAAGCGTATGACCGCGGAAATGGGGCTGTTATTCTTCTTTACAACAAAACTTCCAACACGGTGATCTTAACCAGACAATTCCGACTGCCTACTTACATCAACGGAAACTCTACGGGAATGCTTATTGAAGCCTGTGCAGGACTTTTGGACAATGATAATCCGGAAGACTGCATAAAAAGAGAAACAGAAGAAGAGACAGGTTATAAAATCTCCAAAGTTGAAAAGATATTTGAGGCCTATATGTCACCCGGATCTGTGACAGAAATACTCTATTTCTTTATTGCAGAATATTCTCATGAAATGAAAATTAATGATGGTGGCGGATTGGAAGAAGAAGGAGAAAATATAGAAGTTCTGGAATTACCTTTTGAGCAAAGCCTTAGCATGATCGACACCGGAGAGATCAAGGATGCTAAAACAATTATGCTTTTGCAGCATTTACGCATCAAAGGGATATTGTAGGAATGAGATATCAATATTGATTGATACTTGAAAACTGCATATTTAAATAAATTTATTAACTTATAACTCTTATTTTAAACTATTAACATATGATTGAACATGTGAAGCTTGCCATTAACCCCAAATTTCAGGATTGGGTTCTTTTTGAAAATGGCACTTATATTATTTTTGATGACATCAGTACTATCGAAAATGTAAAAGAGGAAGCATTACAATTAATGAAAGAATTCGGCCCGGTTTCTGCCGGAGGTCCTGCCGGTGATTTCAATGTAATTCATTTAACCCTTACTGAAGGATGGTTGGTGTCCGGGCATGGATATGGTATGTATACGTATGTACATTCTTCCGAACTGGACAATGAATCCCCAAATGATCTTGAAATAGGACTTTACGGTAGATCTAAAAGAGATTCAGATGGTCAAAATCCCCAAATTATTCATATCAACAGCAGTGAAATTTCATAGAATATAATATAAGACTTACCATTCAACAGTACAACAGCCAGTTAATCATTCATAACTAATCATTTATAATTAAAAATAATGCTTCAAGACCATGTTACGGTTCAGAACCGCCATAAAGACTTTATCAAAAAAATCAGTGAGACAGAAATAGTGTATGCCTTAAAGGATGAAAAAGGATATGCTACCTCCTACTCCAGCGAAATAGAGTATGAAGACGGTGACCCCGTACAGATCATTTGTTTCTGGTCAGATGCTGCAAGAGCAAAATCATGTATAGAAAATGAGTGGAATCAGTATGAGGCTTCTTCTATTCCTCTGAACGAATTCCTGGAAAACTGGTGCTTAGGAATGAATAGTGACGGGCTTATCGTCGGAACCAATTTTGACAATAATCTGTTTGGCTATGAGGCAGAGCCTTTAGAACTGATCCTTGATATTATTACAGAACTGAGAAGCACAGGGAAAACTGTGGAACTGAGAAAATTTGAGAATATGGAAGATCTTGAAAATCAGATCAGGGAAGTTTTGAAAGATTAGATATTCAATACTTTTAATCAGAAAAGATGAAGTCTTCGGGAATAAAAATCATTAAAGCAACCGGTTTATTTTCAATTCTTATTTTCAGTATTCTAATGCTGAAAACTATTTCGCAATACACCTCTCTTGACAAAAATATTGGATTTCTGGCTTTTAAGCAGCAGGTAGTAGGCAATCCGTACTGGATGGCCTTTTTCTACATTCATATCTTTTCAATCACACTTTGTCTTTTGGCTGGTCTGACCCAGTTTTCGAATCGATTTTTGGTTGAAAACAGAAAACTTCATAGAATCATTGGTAAAATATATGTTTACAACATTCTTATCATCAATGTTCCTGCATGTTTTGTCCTGGGAATTTTTTCAAACGGAGGACTTATCGGAATTACAGGATTTCTGATACAGGACATCCTTTGGGCTTTTTTCACCGTTGCTGCTGTACTTTCTATTAAAAAACAAAATGTCAGCAGGCATAGAACTTATATGATTCTAAGCTATGCAGTAACTACCACAGCCATTACTTTCAGAATCGTTAAAAATCTGTTTTATAATGAAGAACATCATGATTACCAGCTTTTTTATGGTTTGAATGTCTGGGCAGCCTTTTTTATAAACCTTTTCATTGCTTATTTAATTCTCAGAAAAAGTGCAGTCTTACCTGGAAAAATCAACAGTGGAAAAGAAAATATAGAGACTGAGAAATGATACCAGAAAAAATGATCCGATAAATAGTAAGGTGTTAAAAAGCACTTCATATCTATTATTCCGGGTCCATCTACTGAAAAAACGCATCATCAGATAAGCGATCCCTCCAAAAACAGCGATAATGAATAAAAGAAAAAAATAATATATCATGGTTTTGTGTTAATTCGTGTAAATCTATTATTTTAAATCCAAAAAAACAATCAATAATAACAATAGCAGACTTATAAATAACCTTACTTTTGATCAATATTTATGAATAAAAACAAAAGGTAAATTATGGACATAAAGAATCTGGACCATCTTGTATTAACAGTGGCCAACATTGATAAAACCATTGAATTTTATACTAAAATCATGGGATTTGAAGGGGTTACTTTTGGAGACAACAGAAAAGCTCTGATTTTCGGAAATCAAAAAATCAATCTGCATCAGAAAGGACATGAATTTGAACCCAAAGCAGAAAGTCCGACCTGTGGTTCTGCGGATCTTTGTTTCATTGCTCAGACCAATATTGAGGATGTAATGGAGGAACTCAAGCAAAAAAATGTGGATATTATTGAAGGAATTGTAGACAGAACCGGAGCTGTAGGAAAAATAAAATCAGTTTATTTCCGCGATCCGGATCAGAATCTCATTGAGGTAAGTAACTATTACTAAGTAAAAAACGACCTTGATCTCCGTTTTATTCACCCATTTTTTAGGATTCCATTTTCTTCAATTTGCACAATTTTAGAATAATGGTACAAAATCTATATAAAATTTGCAAAATCAATTGAAAAAATCTATTTAATCCTTTAGATTTCGAATTTAAAGCCTTAATTTTGCATAGAAATTCAGAAAATCAGGATTCTTTCAACAAGTTATGTGCATGAAAAAAATGATGATTGGGCTTGCTTTGGCCTTATCCATTACTATATGGGGGCAAAAAACTCCTGCTAAAGCAAACAATCTGACTCCTTACAGCTATCAGACTTTTAATTGTGACAATCAAGGGTATTTTGACTCGGCTAAATATAAAAAAGAAGAAATAGACGGAGTCAATAAGCTTTTATATCAATTCAATGGGGTTGTATTTGATACCCGACCTGTTTTTAAACTTTCCCAGCTTGAAGAAATCCGTCAAAACAGAGAAACTTATTTACAGGATCTTGAAAAGCAATATGAGGAAAAGAAAAAGGAATTGTACAGCCTTAAAATAATTGATCTTCCAAGATGGAAAAAGCTTCAGCAAGAAGTTATGGAATCATTTGAAAACGAATATCAACTGAATAAAGAAGAAATTATCGCATATTCTGATCCTTTCACCCTTAAAAACAGTAAATATTATAATACCTGCAGAGAGCAGATTGACGCTATATCGTCTCCTGACAGAGAAAAGATGTTTGCTGCCTGGAAAAACTATATTGAGCTTAAAAGCAAAAATAATTCTGATCCACAGGGGGTAATGTCAAGATTCAATACCAAGATGAGCGACCCGCAAAAGGAAGATTATGCTTTGATCGATATGATAGGTCTGGGTTTTCACAACTGTGCCAACAGCAGCTTCAGACAAAAACGTAATGATGAAGAAACATCTTATAAGGATTTTGACAAGATTTTTACAAAACTGAAGAGAACTTGCGATGAGCCGTAGGGTTGATTAAAAGATTGAAAGATTTAATTATTAAAAATATAATGACAGTATCCGAATTGGGTACTGTTTTTTTATGAGAATAAGTGGTGGGATAATAGAATTGAGAACAGTTAAGGAACGGTTAAAGGAGGGTTAATGGTCTGTTATTTCTTTGGGAAAGCGATAATTCCATTTATTTTCGTCCATCTAACAACCATTTACATGAAACTCATTGTTATTTTCCTGACATCGCTATTTTGTACCGCAATATCTGCTCAAAAATCACCAACTGTCATTCCTTTTACGCTGGAAAATAATTCCATTTATGTGTATTGTAAAGTGAATAAAACCGACAGCATTAAGTTCCTGTTTGATACGGGTGCTGACGGTTCTGTTATTAATATCAACTCAAAGAAAAAAGTACCGCTGAAAATTGATGGAAAATCTGAAAACAAAGGATCAAACGGTGTAAATATCGTGGAATACAGCAGCCACAATACTGTACAGTTTGGAAATATCCAGAAAAACGATATCCAGTTTACTCTTATCCCCTATGATTCTGCCAATTTTGACGGGGTTTTCGGAACAGATCTGATGAAGGGAAAAATCATTGAAGTTGATTATCATAAAAACGAAATCCGGTTTTACGAAGAAAGTAATTTTTCCGTTGACCTGACAGGATATGAGAAAATGAAACTTCATATGGTGGATAACTACCCTTCTGTAGAAAGCAGTATTATCGTGAATGGCAAAGAATATTCCGGGCTCTTCGGGCTCGACAGCGGTGCGGATGATGCGCTTACTATAGCTTCTCCTTTTGCAAAAAACAATGCTTTGTCCAAAACCATGAAAACTATAGGAAAAGCTACAGCTCAGGGTTCAGATGGCTCTGTGTATGAAATGCCTGTTGTCCTTTGTCCCGCTATAAAATTCGCACAAAAATATCTTTACAATCTGCCGATTACTCTTTCCGGCTCCACAGAAGGAATTGATTCTACAGAAAAAATGGCGGGATTTTTTGGAAATCAGTTTTTAAAAAGATTCAATACTGTAATTGATTTTAAGAACGGTTTTATTTATTTTAAATTGAATAAAAACCTGTATTCGGAGTTTAACTCATTGTAAAAGTTAATTGTACAAATTTCATACGTTTATAATCATAATCATATTCTCACCTTATAACGTGCTAAATAAATTAATAATGAATAAGTTATGGTTTATCAAATTAAAATCCTTAATTTTGCACCCCGAAAATAAGGATTAGAGATATGAAAAAAATTGGTGAGCACAGAACACTTCTTGGGGTAGATAAAAATGTTACTTTAAGAGAATTGAAAACAATTTACAGAAATGTGATGAAAGATACACATCCTGATAAATTCATAAATGATGAAGCTGGAAAACTTGAAGCTGAGGAAAAAAGCAAGTCTGTAATTGAAGCCTACCATTTTTTGGTGAGCATTAATACCGAAACACAGGAAAAATATAAAGAAGAATACACAGAAACGACTACAAAATCTAACATTCAGGATTTTTATCTTGAAAAATCGATTTTGACTGTTCAGCATTTGAATGGAAACATGTATGAGTATATTGGAGTTCCAAGAAATACCTACATCAAAATGGTTAACGCTGATTCACCAAGCCGTTTTGCAAGAAGACATATCTACGGAAATTTCGTGTATAGAAAGTCCGGAGAAGCAATGGCAGACTAATTTTTTTTATTACAATATATAAGAGCTTTCAGTGTATTCTGGAAGCTTTTTTTATAAAAGAAACATCTTAAAAAAGGTGTTTTCAGTATATACTTAATTCGATAGGATTATATTGTTTTGCTCTTTCAGAAGATTTTTTCCTTAACATATTCAACGTTTCTTTATCCTCAATAACTTCGTTAAACTGATTTTGATCTCCTATTTCCTTACGCTGGTAATCAAATATTTTGGATTTCTCTACAAGTTTGGCATCCGTATTCATATTTGCAGATTTACATACATACTTTCTTTTCCCAAACTTATATAAGGTGTAATGATACTCATTATCATCATCATATACCTCTACAATTAATCCAGGTAATTTGTTGAATTTATACGGACCAAATGGAAAAGGAATATCTTTAGCAAACCAGGCTATCCAGGTTCTACCATATTTTTTTGATGTTGCTTTTTGAACTTTATACTTTCCAATCGTCTTATATTCGTTTACTAATTTCCAATCTATATCATTGGTTTCTTCATATTTGAAATTTTTATTTGAAATAGGAGCTGTAACATAGATTTTCCCATTGGTTGTACCAATATTTTCACGAAAAGGAGTAAAGTATTTGCCATTACTACTATTTTCATCCAGCCTCTTTTCGTATCGTAAAGAATCTCCGACATATTTATTCATATTTTTGAAGTAAGATTCTTTTTCATTTATTAATAATGCAAATGCAGCCTCTTCAAGCTTTGCATTTTGAATATTAAGCATTTTATACTGTAATTTATAATCTGCTTCATAAATAACATTGAAACTTATTTGAGAAATCAATTTTACAGACAACAGGACAAAAAATATAATAAGTTTTTTCATAATTTAAAAGGGAAAGAATCCACAAATTAATTATGGATTTTTGCTTGCTAATAATTAATGAGTATATAAAATTACATTAGCATACGTCCCACAAACAGCTAAGTTAATTGATTCGCAAATATTTTCAATATGCGCCAAAGAGCCTGTTGCTCCATTTACCATTACAACCTGTCCACAAGAAGTTCTGAAAGGAAATGCACTTACTACACCTGCTATTAATAATGCACTTAATAAAATTGTTTTTTTCATAATTGTTTTTTAAAATAGTTGATAATTAATTTTAAATTTGAATCAAAAATATCAAATAATTCAAACCAATGGAGAATTATTTTATTATGTTAAACAACTGAAAATCTAGTATTTACTTGAATTAAAAACATATTCAATAAAAATTATTAAATACTCGAATGTTTATAAAATATAATTCGTAAAAAGATTTTATTACCCGAATAAATTATTATTAAAAAAAATACAAATGACAGAATACACCTACGAGGAATTAGTAAAAATTATGTCTTCGAATGCTGAGAAAATAAATTCCAACATTCAAAGAGAAGAGAAAATCGCAATAGAGATTGAGCAAGCTATAACACAGCTTGAGTATAAAATTACAGAGCTTAAAACGATGCGCATAGAGCCTGATTTAAGCCACTTAAATTCTTTTTACAAAATAAAGACTGAAGAAAACATAAAGCGTCTTAATTCGCGGTTACAGGTTCCACGCTTAAGTTTATATGTATGGATCTCTTCTTTCGCAATGCTTATCATCAGCTTTGGTGTCTTCTTTTTTGTCTACTCCAAAACCGCAGAGGCAAAAGCAGAAACTCAAAAAGAATATAAGGAACAAATTCTGAAAGACAATATGATCATCTCCAAAGAAAAGGCAGAACTTTTA
The DNA here is from genome assembly GCF_003852415.1 of Chryseobacterium sp. KBW03. Classification (NCBI taxonomy): domain Bacteria; kingdom Pseudomonadati; phylum Bacteroidota; class Flavobacteriia; order Flavobacteriales; family Weeksellaceae; genus Chryseobacterium; species Chryseobacterium sp. KBW03. The sequence goes on from NZ_QAJO01000003.1 coordinate 828,462, forward strand.
AAGGATATGGATCTCTGGTTCAAAAGTGATCCACAATCAACCCAGAAATTTATCCATTGGCGGCACAATCAGAAGTAAGCAATCCAATTGATAAAAACATAGATATAAAAAAGCGCCTCAGAAAATCTGAGGCGCTTTCGGTTAATTAAAGGTTGTTATATTTTAGTCTACGTGTTTCGGTGTGTAACCGTCTTCACTTAGTTCTTTGTGTTCATATTCAGCCTTCATTTCAGCTTCATAATCCACTTTTTCATGTCTGCCCATTCTTCTTAAGATAGAGTCAAATAATGAATAAACTACCGGTACAATAATTAGAGTCAGGAATAAAGATGATGTCAAACCACCGATAATTACCCAAGCTAATCCATTGTTCATTTCTGCTCCGGCACCTTTTGCAATTGCAATCGGGATCATACCGAAGATCATCGCAATAGTGGTCATAAGGATCGGACGAAGACGTGCGTGGTTTGCCTGAATCAAAGCATCATGCGTACTTGCACCGGCTTCTTTTCTCATATTCGCAAAGTCGACAATCATAATGGCGTTCTTCGCGACCAAACCAATCAACATGATCATCCCCAGCATCGTAAATATGTTTAATGAATTTCCGGTGATGGCAAGAATAACCATTACCCCGATCAATGCCAGAGGGATGGAAAATAATACCACGAACGGATAAACAAATGAGTCATATAATGAAACCATTACCAAATAAACCAATACAATAGCAGCCATCAATGCAATCCCTAAAGTACCGAAACCTTCGGTCTGGTTTTCCATATCACCACTCCAGATGTAGCTTACTCCTGCCGGTTTGGTCTTTTCGTTGTTCATAAATTGAGCAGCCCATTCATTGGCAACATCCCCTACAGGACGACCTACTACTTTAGATTTTACCTTTACAGAAGGTGCTTTATCTCTACGTTCCAACAAACTTGGTCCAGAACCCATTTTTACTTCTGCAAACTGGCTCAATCTTACCTGTTCTCCTTTAGGATTGGTAAACATAAGATTTCTTACATCTTCAATAGACTGTCTGTTTGCATCTCCAAAACGGATATTAATATCATATTCATATTCTCCAGCTCTGAATTTTCCGTCTGTATTTCCGTTAAATGCAGTCTGCATTGTTTGTCCTACACTAGAAAGATTTAAGCCTAAAGAAGCCATTTTATCTCTGTCAATATTCACCTGTACTTCAGGGCTTCCGGCGTCAGTTGATAATTCGGCATCTACAGAACCAGGAACTTTTTTAAGTAACTCTAGAATTCTGTTCGCCTCTTTATTTGCTGTTTCATTATCCTGAGCGGTCACTACCATTTCAATAGGTGCATTATCTGCTCCCATTAATCCAATCGGTGCCGTTTTAAATTCAACTCCTGTGAATTTTTCTTCTAAAGCTCTCTTGATTCTTGCAGACTTGATATCTGTACTTTCGTTACGTTCAGATTTATCTACCAAAATCACCTGAATCTCTGACTGATACAATGTAGCCTGTGCCCCACCAAAACCTGATGACTGCTGACCAACTGTCGTGATCATATCTACAACATCTTTGTCTTCTCTCAGATATTTTTCAACGGCAAGAGTAACCTGGTTGGTTTTTTCTACAGAAGCATCTTTTGGTAATTCCATCTGAACAAGGAACTGTCCTCTATCCATTTTAGGGAAGAATTCACCTCCGATAAATCCAAATGCAACCAACATAAATGAAGAGATCAAAATAATAAATGTTATAATAACCGTCATTACTCTTCTTAATGTCGTTTTCAAACACCATTCCAGAATTCCTGTAATCCAGTGTGTGAATTTCTCCAATTGCTTTTCGAACCAAAGAATAAACTTTTCAAAAGGGTTTTTACCTGAAAGGTGTACCAATTTACCATATCTTGAAGATAACCAAGGAATAATCGTAAATGAGGCCAATAATGAAAACATTGTCGCAATAACTACGGTAACACAGAACTGTGCCAGGATATCAGCAACCAATCCTGAACTCATTGCAATCGGTAAGAATACCACCACAATTACCAAAGTAATCGCCGTTACGGTAAATCCGATTTCCGAAGCTCCATCATATGCCGCACGAATTCTGCTTTTCCCCATCTCCATGTGACGATAAACGTTCTCCAAAACTACAATCGCATCATCCACAAGAATACCAACAACTAATGAAAGTCCCAGTAAACTCATCAGGTTTAAGGTATATCCCATCAGATACATTCCAATTACCGTTGCAATCAATGACATCGGAATAGAAACCATTACGATAAATGCGTTTCTGATGTTATGAAGGAACAATAACATTACTACTGCTACCAGGATAATCGCTAAGAATAAATCAAAAATTACATGGTCTGCAGCTTCAAGCGTAAAGTCTGTTGTATCATCTACAATATTTATTTTAATCGCCTGAGTTTTATAATTGGTCTGAACATCAGCGATTGTTTTCTTAATTAATTCTGAAACTGAAACCGCATTGGCATCAGATTGTTTTTTAACCTGAAGTAAAATCGTTGAATTCTGGTTATATCTTGCCACTTTCTCTACATCTTTCTGTGTATCGAAAACGGTTGCAATATCAGATAAACGAACCTGAGCCCCATTTTTATTGGAAACGACAAGGTTATTCATCTCCGCAACATTTTTATACTTTCCAGAAAGTCTGATCGTAGATCTTGAAGTCCTCGTTTTTAAAGCTCCCGTCGGGAAATCCAGATTGGAAGAAAGAATTGCCTGCTGTACATCTGCGATGGCAAGACCGTATCCCTGCATTTTCTTTTCATCCAAACTTACCTGAATTTCTCTTTCCTGGCCCCCTACAAGGTCTACCTGAGCAACACCGTTTACACGGGAAAAAATAGGCTCTATTTTTTTATCTAAAAGGTCATAAAGATCCTTATTATTCAGTTTATCACTGGAAATACTCAAAGTCATAATCGGAAGATCATCCAATGAGAACTTTTGCAAAGAAGGAGGATCTGCATCGTCAGGAAGATCTGCCAAAATAGCATTTACTTTTCTCTGTGCATCATTCAAAGCATAGTTTACATCGGCACCTGTATTCAGCTGCACCATGATAACTGATAAACTTTCGTAAGATGAAGATTCTACTTTTTTCACGTTTTCCAAGGAACCTACAGCATCTTCAATTTTTCGGGTTACCGAAGTTTCCACCTCAGCAGGCGAAGCTCCCGGATATACCGTAGAAATGGTTACCATATTGGTTTCAAACTTTGGAATCAACTCATACCCCATCATGGAGTAACTTAATAAACCACCCAGCGTAAGTATCGTAAATAATACGATAACCAGCGATGGCCTTTTAATGGATATTTCTGCTAACTTCATCTTCTGCTTACTTTACGATATTGATTTTCGAACCATTATCAAGGTTAATCTGTCCGCTGGTAACTACCTGCTCGCCTCCATTCAGTCCGCTTAAGATCTGAACTTTGTCGCCATATACTTTTCCGGTCTGAACCTTAATTAATTTAGCAGTACCATTGTTTACAATAAATAACTGACCTGAACTTACTCCGTTTACAAAAGCTTGTGCAGGAACAGTCAACATATTTTGGGTTTCAGCACCGTGATTGGTTTTAAATGTAGCCGTTGCATACATCCCTGCTTTTAGATTTCCTCTATTCTGAACCTCAATTTCAACCGGGAAATTTAAAGTAGCATCACTTTTAGGAGCAATGAATGTAATTCTACCACTGAAAGAATCTTCGGGTAAGACATTCACATTAATTGGAACTTCCTGACCAAGTGCAATTCTGCCAATCTGGCTTTCGTCTACCAATACAGAAAGTTTAAGGCTGTTGATATTAACGATTTCAAACATGGAAGTTCCTATAGAAACTACTGTTCCCGGCTCAACCATTTTTTTATTGATTGTACCACTGATTCCTGCACGGATACTTGTATCATTTACTCTTACTCCCTGAGCTTTAACAGCAGCCTGCATGTTTTTCAGCTGCAATCTTGAGTTATCAACCTGCTGTTTTGTAACTCCTCCTGTTTTGTATGCGTTTTCATAACGTTGGTTGTCAATGATTGCATTCTGTAAGTTGTTTTGAGCCTGACTAACATCAACTTCGATAGCATCTCTTTTTATAGTTGCTAAGACCTGACCTGCTGATACTCTTGAACCTTCTTTAACCAAAACATTTACAATACGTCCTGCGATTTCAGAAGACTGGTTCATTTCCTGTTTTGGAAGAAAAGTTCCGTTAGCTGAGTAGTCTGTATCAATATTTTCTCTTGTAACGGTTACAATATTAACATTGATTTTATCTACCTGCTTGGCAACCTCTTTTACTTCCTTAGTCTGCTTTTCTTTGTTACCGGCAATCTTATAAGCGGCTAAACCTACAAGTACAGCTGCTACGATGATATATATTAAAGTTTTTTTCATTTTAGTTTATTATAAGTTTTGTAGTGTGTTTAGTTCACCCTTAGCTTTTATCAGCTTGATCTCTGCCTGTTTGTAATCTAGCAATGAATTGGAATAGTTCTGTTTTGCCTGTGTCAGAGCATTTTCAGAATCCAGTACTTCTGTAAGAGTTGCTAAACCATATTGATAGTTTGCCTGAGTGTTCTTCTGAACTCTTTCTGCCAATCCTACATTATCTTTCATGCTTTCGATATTAATCAATGCATTTTCCATATTGGTGATTGCATTTTTATAATCTAAGCTTAAGCTCAACTGAGTGTTTTCAATATCAACATCAAGATCCTGAATATCGATTTCTGCCTGATTGATCTTTGCTTTTGTAGCTCCTCCCGTGAAAATAGGAATATTTACATTCAAACCAATTGCTGAATAATCGCTCCAAAGAACTCCCTTACTAAGACCACTTGTCAACGGGAATTTTGCTCCGTTTGCTCCCCATCCGTAGTTCGCAGTAAGATTTACTGATGGATAAAGATAAGCTTCGGTTGCTTTTTTATTGAAAACCAAAAGCTCTCTGTTTTTATTTAAAACTTTGATCTCTGTACGATCATTAAGATTTACGTTGCTTGCAATCAGCTCAGGCTTTGGCTGGATCTCTTTTTCTTCAAGCTCGATGTCTGTAGCAATAGGAATTCCCATATAAAACTTCAGCGCATTTTTTGAAAGCTCAACAGAGTTGATTAAAGTCTGCTTATTGGAACCAATATTCGTAAGCTGAACATTTGTTCTGTCTAAATCGATTGATTTTGCCAAACCGTTATCAACTAGACTTTTAATAACATTTCTAACTTTTTCAGTGTTGGCATAGCTGGCGGTTACCGTTTTAAGATTTTCCTCCTGTACAAACACCTGATAATAAGCTGTTGCTACATTTTCAATAATCTGTTCATTGGTTAATTGAGCATTCAGTACATAAAACTCTCTTGTTGATTTGGCTGCTTTAAGTCCTGTAAATACTCTTTGATCAAAAATCGCCTGCTGAAGTTGTACAGAAGCTGTAGAACCCCATGGCTGACCAAACTGGGCCCTGATTTTCTCTCCTCCAAATTCCAACAAAGATTCCTGAATAATCGGGTTATAGGTTAAGCCCGCCGTCGCAGTGATCTGTGGAAGAGCACCGGCTCTGGCCTCATCAATCTTATATTCGGCTTTTCTTACCTGTAAAGCAGCTTTTTTGGCTTCTGCTTTATTCTGAAGCGCCTGTTTAATTGCTTCCTGCAGGGAAACCTGCTGCTGGGCAGACACCAATGAAGAGCCGAAAATCATAAATGCTGAAGCTATACCAATCTTTAGCTTTGTAGCAGTTATACGTTTTCTATTCATAATTTTATACTTCGTTTATTTTTTATTTAATTTTCGTTCAGTCATTATTTATTTCTAAATGACGAATCATTGTGAGAAATACTTTAGTTTTTTTAGTTTTTGAACAACATATTGATAATAATCTGTTTTCGCTCAGAAATTATCTTATCATATTCTTCATCATTAATTAACAAATTCTCCATAAATAATGGTCTTATGGCACTTGGGAACACCAATAACGACACCATATTCAGAATAAACTGAACCGGAGCCATTTTCTCAATATTTCCCAATTCCATTTCTTTTTCGATATCACTATACATCTCGTTTAGGATATCTTCTTCAATTTCTCTGTGATGGCAGGTCCCTTTATTGATCTGTGATACGATATACGTTTCCAGATATGGATACTGAAGACTTGTAGAAAGACTACTTTCTATAAATTGGCCGATCTTTTCTTTAAAAGGCAGATCAGAATTCTGAATGATCTTCGATTTTTCCTGCTCTACTCTCTGCGCATCGTCAAAGATGATCTGGATAAGCTTATCTCTTGAACGGAAATAGTAATTAATAAGGGTTCGGTTCACCCCTGCTTCATCTGCAATCTCCTGCGTAGTAGCATCAAATTTTCCTTTCACAAAGAACAAATTCTTCGCTGTCTCTTTGATCAATTCCTGTGTTTGGTCTTTTTTTGCTTGATTTGACATTTTTGTTAAACAAATTTGTGCAAATTTATATTAAATTTTATTTTTGACAAAATTGTTAAACAAAAAAATTAAACACTCATGTTATGATATGCGTCATATTTTTGAATTTAAGATTGTGATTACTTAATGTCTATCGAGAAGGCTATTTTTATATCTTTGCCGCAAAATTAATAACCTGATGAAGAAAATTCTTTCGCTGTTCGCGATTTTGAGCGCAGTACTTCTATTTTCACAAAAAAAAATTTCTGAAGATAACTCCTATTGTTTTTATGAAAATAAAGGTCAGATTATAGATCAGGATGGAAAAGAAAATAGTGATGTAAAATATCTTTTTCTTTCTAATGGCCTGAATGTACAGCTGAGATCTAACGGCTTTTCTTATGATGTATATCAGGTAGAAAGTATAACAGACCCCAAAAATGACAAGATTAAAAAGTCATATAACCAACAGAAAGAGAATGTTAAATACAAATATCACAGGATAGATATAGACCTTATCGGTTCTAATTCTAACTCAGAAATAATTCCTGAAGAAAGATCCCCTGATTATGATCATTTTTACAATGTCCCTGGCAAACCCAATGGAATCTTAAATGTTTATCGCTTTAAAAAGGTCACTTATAAAAATATTTACAATAATATTGATCTTGTTTTTTTTAAGCCAAAAGATACCTTGAAGCCTATGGAATACAATTTTATTATAAAACCTGGAGGAAAAGTTTCAGATATTAAAATGCAATTCAAGGGTGTTAAGACCTCATTAAAAGATAAAAAAATTGTAATGAACCTCCGTTTTGGAGATATGCATGAAAATATTCCTCTTTCATGGCTCGTAGAAGGAAATTCTAAGAAAGAAACACAAATTAGTTATCGACAGATTGGTGAAGACACCTATGGTTTTATTGGAAAACAGGACACTTTTACTAAAACTTTGGTTATTGATCCTGTACCAACTCCTTTATGGATTAAAAATCATCCTAACTGGGTATGGCAATCTAATACCTATTACAGAGTATTGGCCAATTCCAATCAGGAAGTTTATACTGGATTTACTACTATTGCAAGATATAATATTGCTACTAGTACTTATACAATAATGGACTCTAACTCTCAGAACTATGGTTATATCTGTAAATTTGATCCGGCAGGAAATAAAATATGGGGTGTATTTTTAGGAAATCATCAATTCAATTATGGAGGGGATGAAACCAATCTTCTGAAGGATATTGCCATTAATAATAACAATGAAATATATGCTATTGGCCAGGCAAGAGATTCTCAGGGAGGTATAAACAATATAACCACTCCCGGTGCCCATAAAGAACATACAAATTACCAGGGGCAATGGATGGGATATGACATTGATTCTTTCATCATGAAATTTAATGATAATGGTATAAGAATATGGGGAACCTATTTCGGAGGAGATCAATTTGACACAGCAAATTCTATTGTATTAGATTCAAACCAGAACTTAATTATCGGGGGCCTTTCCACCGGAAACAATGGGATTGTAACAGCTAATGGAAATATTCAAAATAATCCTAATATTTATAATGGGGTTTCTTTTATCGCAAAGTTTTCTCCGAATGGTCAACAAATGTATGGCTCCTATTTTTTTTTAAAAGAGTCGGGAATTAAAAAAATTGACAGAGACAGTAATAATAATATTTATTTGGCCGGCGATGTTTATCAGGGGTATAATATTACCGGAAATGGAACAGCAGGTACTCATCAGCAAACTTTGATCGGAGAAGGCAATACATTTCTAGCCAAGCTAGACAGTAATTTTCAATTTTTGTGGGGAACTTATTATGGAGGTAGAAACGCGTATGGTATTCAGCACAATTATAATGAAGGGAGAACAATAGTAAGAGATTTAAAAGTTGACAAAGATAACAATGTAGTTTTATTAGGAAATACGAATGCTAATGAAAGAATATCAACTCCAGGAACACATCAGCCAATACGTACATCTAATCTTGGTGATGATATCTTTTTAACAAAATTCAATCCTGCAGGAAATCAAATTTGGGGAACTTATTTCGGAGCAACAACAAGCAATGCTGTAAATGATGATCAGGCCTTCGGACTTTCCGTAGATGACAATAATAGTCTTATATTTTCAGGGCAGACATCAAACGCAGTTCAGATAGCAACTCCAAATGGTTATATGCCTGATAATAATAATGGTTATCGTTCAGGTTTTTTTACTAAATTTAATCCGGCAGGTAATCAGGTTTGGGGAACTTATTTTTATTCATCCGTTCATTCCATCTATGCAAAAAGTAATAATATATATACCTTAGGAGGAACCCAAGTTAATAATAATTTCGCTAAATTTTATGATTGTGCTGCAGGAATATCTGTCACATCAAACTCTCCGGTTTGTACCAATTCAACTGTTCAGCTTAACGCTACAGGAGGAACAACCTATCACTGGACGGGTCCAAATGGTTTCACTTCTAACCAGCAAAACCCAACCATCCCTAATGCAACAATAGCTCATGCGGGCACCTATACATGTCAGGTTTCAGGATCGGGAGCCTGCGACGGTACTTTTACAGTAAACGTTGTTGTGGGTGACAATATCGCTCCGGTTCCGAATATTGCTACTCTAGCAGATATTACAGGAGACTGTCATACAGCAATTACGACTGCTCCTACTGCTACGGATAACTGTGCAGGAATAGTTACTGCAACAACAACAGATCCTTTATCTTATTCAATCCCCGGAAACTATATTATTCATTGGACTTATAATGATGGGAATGGAAATACAGCCACTCAGAATCAGAATGTAATTGTAACATCTCCCGCTCTTCCAACAAGTACAAACGTTCAACAAACTTTCTGCGCTACCAGCAACCCAAAAGTTTCTGACCTCCAGATCACCGGGCAGAATATAAAATGGTATGATGCTGCAGGAAATATTTTACCAGCGACTACTTCTCTTGTCAATGGGCAAACATATTATGCCTCTCAGACTATTAATGGTTGTGAAAGTAATAAAACAGCTATTCAGGTCACAGTAAACAGTACCCCTAAACCAACAGCCAATGCAAACCAGGATTTTTGTGCTTCTGCCAATCCTACTTTGGATAAGCTGGTTGTAACTGGAAACTCACTGACATTTTATAATGCAGCCGGAGCTGTAATACCTATGACAACTCCTCTTGTAAATGGGCAAACATATTATGTAACTCAGACATTAAACAACTGTGAATCTGAGAAACTGGCTATAACCGTGACTCTATCTACAGATAATGTTCCCGCTAAAGACTTTACACAGGTACAGTGTAATACTACTACAGCCACTTCAATGGTAGTCAACCTTCATTCGTATGAAGCGGGTATTATTAATAATCCCGGCGGTTATATTTTTACCTATACGGATACGGCAGGAAATCCTATTGCCAATCCTTCAGCGTATGTGTTAAATGTAGGAACAACCCTTCTCCACGTTAAAGTAGCAACTCCGGACGGATGTTTTAAAGTTGTGAGACTCAATCTTACCCTTAATCCAAAACCTTTTGTTCAGCTTCCTAATCAACTTGATTTCTGTGAAGGAAAATCGGTCATTCTGGATGCAGGACCTGGATTCAAATCTTATGAATGGAATACCGGAGCAACCACCCAAACCATTACCGTATCTACTCCGGGAACTTATACCGTGAAAGTAACCAATGTTTTCGGGTGTGAAAGTACCAGTTCTACTCAGGTAAGCTATTCTGTTTTAGCCCATATTGTTTCTGTGAATATTACAAATAATACAGCAACTGTTATTCTTTCTCAGAGTGGAAACTACGAATTCTCTTTAAATAATTTCACATGGCAGGATTCTAATATTTTCACCAATTTAAATATGGGAGAATATACCGTGTATGTAAGAACAAAATCCGGATGTATTATCGGAAAGAAAAACTTCTCAATATTCAATATTCCTAATGCAATCAGCCCTAACGGCGACGGAATTAATGATACATGGAGAATAGCCGGACTGGAAAACTATCCTGGAACAGAAGTTTATTTATATGACAGAAAAGGAGCTATACTCTATAAAGAAGTCATTAAAAAGAAACCTTTCCAATGGGACGGAAAATATGAATCTCAACCCATCTCTACAGGAAATTACTGGTATACTATAAAAGTTTCTGACGGAAGAATCTACAACGGATGGCTTCTGATCAAAAACAGAGAGTAACAAAAAAACGAGCAGAAATTTCTGCTCGTTTTTTATTTTATAATAATTTGATCTTATCTTCCAAAATATCGATCACCTTATCTCTATATAGTCCGCCGATCGCCTTTTTGAAGTTTTTCTTACTCATCTGAAGTTCAGCCTGAATATCTTCAGGAGAAGATTTATCTGAAACATACAGAAGTCCATAATTTTCTTCCAGTTTGTTCAGGATTTTCTGTTTGAACTCGTCAATATTTTCAAACCCTTCCGGCTGTAAGGAAATATCTATTTTTCCGTCCTCACGTATTGTTTTGATATACCCGCTTTCTTCCGATAAAGGATACAATTTTTTGAAAACATCTGAAGCATATATCAAACCAATATATTGTTTATTGATGATAACGTTCCAGCCCAGCTCACTTTCATTCATCATGATCAGGTCTACTTTATCTCCTTTTTTGAACTCAAGATCGTCATACTGTGGATTTCTCTTGAATTTTGTAGTTCCTGTGATCAGCTCCATATCTTCATCTACATAAAGATAAACCAGATACCTTTTTCCTTCTATAATTTTAGTTTTCTGCTGTTTGTAAGGGATAAATAAATCTTTAATGATTCCCCAATCCATAAATGCTCCGCTCGGAAGACTTTGTACGCAGCTCATTACTGCAAATTCTCCTACTTCCGCCAATGGAATTTCAGTAGTTGCCTTCAATTTATCGTCATCCTGATACACAAAAACTTCAACCTCCTCGCCTATTTCTTTTTCATTCTGAATGAAAATTTTAGGCAGAAAAGCTCTTTCACCGGATTCGTCCGCGAGGAACCATCCTGAATTAATTTTTTCTGAAATTGTTAAAGTTTGAGTTTTTCCGAGTTGCATTGATGATAAAATTAGCTGACAAAGGTACGGAAATTTGAAGATGCCAACCTAGTCAATACGATTATAATCTTTTGAAGATCCTTTTTAATCTTTCATAAAGGCTGTAAAACCTGTACATTTGAATAAAAAAACAAAACATGAAAAAATATTTTATTCTACTCCTTCTCCTCTCTGCTGTCTTTTCAAAAGCCCAATTATTGGAGAAAACAGCAATTAACCTTTCGTACCGGTATACCGGAAGAAATGTTTTGCAGGCAGGATTAGAATATAGATTTGGTGAAACCTATGATGGATCTATTATTTTGGGACCTTCCTTACTTTACACCCGTGTCAATCAGACGGACAAATTCATTCCGGAGGTGAATATTAATTTTATCCGCGCCGGACTGTTGTTTGGAATATCAGGTAATCCGTATTCATTGGAGCCAAGGATAGGATTTTCGATATTTAATGCAATATTTCTCAATACAGGATACGGTTTCCCTATTCATAAAGAAAAGTATTTTAATGGAGTGACTTTTGGAATACAATTCAACATTACACCGAAACATTCTAAGTTTTACGACAAAATGAAACTTATGTAAAAAAATAAGTTTGGGCTGAAGCCAAATGGTATGTCTATAAAAATTAAAACGGGCTAAAGCTCGTTCCTATTCAATACTATAATTTAGAAATATAATCCATCAGTTCTCGTTTGCTGCTTTCAAAATCAAAGGCATCATAGACCATAAAATAGTTGTTTTTATCAACACAGCTGCGGTACATTGATTTTGCTAATGCCAGCTTTTTATCATCAAAACTGATTGCTTTTACAAGATCCCTGACCTGTGCGGAAGTAAACATAGAAGTCCGCATCTGCTGATTGATCATGGCAACTTTCCCATCGTCAAACTTCTCATTCCTCATCATCATATCAAAAAACTGACGGAAAGAATTATGATCCATTACATTTCCCTGATGAGACCAGTCTCCTGACTGATTTCCGTACGGATTATTCCATACATCATTCCAGTCATTAAAACCATACTGCCCCTGAACAGGATAAGAATCCAAAAGATACAAACCTTCATTGGTAAAGAAATCGAGTACCATTCTACTGTTATTGCGAAGCATCAAAGTGGTTCTGTAGATCAGAAAACCATTTTCATAGATTGAGACAGGCATTCTTCCTGAAGATAAATCAAAGAATCTGTATTTTCCGGAGCCGTTTGCCATCATCTGATCACCAACCTCAACTGTAAAAAAGCCCTGTTCAGGAATTCTCAGAAAAACTTCAGCATAACCGTAATTTCTGTTCCATTGATAATTAGGGGTTTTTATTCTGTTTTCATTTCTATTTCTCTGAGGAATTGGAGTATTTCCTGATCTCGACTGATCAAAAGTTCTATTTTTTTCATCCGGGCTTTTAGAAGCTTTTATTTCTGTGGCAGAAGCTTCATTCTTTAATAATTCTCCTGCTTTTCCTGCTTCCTGGGCAAATGAGCTGATCCCTGCCAAAAGCATCCAACTGATAAAAATCTTTTTCATCTATGAAATTTTCAAAATTTATTTCCATTTTCATGCCATAAATGGCGCAAAAAAGGCTGTTTCAAAAGAAACAGCCTTTTTATTTTTAAATATTTAAATGATTAAATCTTTAATCAGATATTACATATGGATTGGTCTTTTTCCCGTAGCATCCAATGCAGCTTCTTTAATCGCTTCTGCATACGTTGGGTGAGCATGAGAACTTCTTGCGATATCTTCAGCACTTGCACGGAATTCCATAGCAATGACACCTTCAGCAACTAAATCTGCGGCTCTTGCTCCGATCATGTGGAAACCAAGAACTTCATCCGTTTTTTCGTCAGCGATGATTTTCACCAAACCGTCGATATCACCACTTGCACGGCTTCTTCCTAAAGCTCTCATCGGGAAAGACCCAACTTTGTAAGCTACACCTTCTTCTTTCAATTGCTCTTCAGTTTTACCAACTCCAGCAACTTCCGGCCATGTGTAAACCACTCCAGGAATTAAATTATAATTGATGTGAGGTTTTTGTCCAGCCAAAGTTTCAGCAACGAAAACTCCTTCTTCTTCAGCTTTGTGAGCCAACATTGCTCCTTTAATTACATCACCGATTGCATAAATGTTTGCAACATTGGTCTGTAAATGATCATTTGTTTTTACTCTTCCTCTTTCGTCAAGTTCTACACCTGCTTTCTCTAATCCAAGACCGTCTGTATAAGGTTTTCTACCTACAGAAACTAAACAGTAGTCTCCTTCTACTACTACTTCTTCTCCTTTTTTGTCTTTTGCAGTTACTTTTACTGTATCTCCATTTCTTTCCACTGCAGAAACTGCTGTAGAAAGCATGAATTTCATACCTTGTTTTTTCAGAACTTTAGTCAATTCTTTGCTTAAAGCTCCATCCATTGTAGGGATGATTTTATCCATAAACTCAACAACAGTAACCTGAGCTCCAAGTCTCAAATAAACTGAACCTAATTCAAGACCGATTACTCCACCACCGATTACTACTAAATGCTTAGGAATTTCTTTTAAATTTAAAGCTTCTGTAGAAGTGATCACTCTTTCTTTATCTAAAGTGATGAAAGGCAAAGATGAAGGTTTAGAACCTGTTGCAATGATTGTATATTTAGAATCGATAGTTTCAGTAGAACCGTCGTTTTTAGTCACTTTAATCTGAGTCGCAGATTCAAAACTTCCAAGACCTTCAAAAACAGTAATTTTGTTTTTGTCCATCAAGAAGTTGATTCCTTTTGTAGTCTGCTCTACTACTTCATTTTTTCTCGCAATCATTCTTGCGATATCTGCTTGCGGCTCATTGATGATAATTCCATGACCTGCAAAATTGTGTTTTGCATTTTCGAAATGCTCAGAGCTGTCAAGAAGTGCTTTTGACGGAATACATCCAACGTTAAGACAAGTTCCGCCTAAAGTTGAATATTTTTCAATAATTGCTGTTTTGAAACCTAACTGTGCTGCACGGATTGCAGCAACATAACCACCGGGACCAGAACCTATTACGGTAACATCGAATTGACTCATGTTATTGTATGAATTTGTTTATTATTATCTATCTTAATTCTCACAAATTTACATATAAATTACCAAGCACCAAAGTGAGTTTTATCAATTTTAAAAATGATAATTATATGCTTTAGTTTTATGAAAAGTATTATTTTATGAACTTTATATTTTCTTCATTCCCCTCTTTCAGATAAATTGCCGTGAAGACAAGTGGCTTTTCTGCTGAAGCATTATCAAAATGAAGAATTTTTACATTTTTGGGCTCATAAAAAGCATCACCTTCATGAAGTACCACTTTCTGTTGTCCTTCTATCTGAAAAACAGCTTCTCCTGATTTTATCATTCCTAAAACGGGGCAAGGATGCAGATGTTCGGGAGCTCCCTGACCTGCAGCCATTGCTATTTCCTGAATTTCTGCGGATTTGATCGTCTGATCAATAGCCGTTTTCAATAATTCTTTTCTGGAGATCGTCTTCTGCTGAGCCATTATTACAACAGAATTCAGTATCAAAATACCAGTTATAAATGGTTTCATTGATATGATATTTAATTTTACTGTTTTTCTTATTAAATCAGCAGGAAATACTATAAATTCAATTTTCCTTGTCCAAATTTACCTGTGCTTTCAAAAAATGACCCTCCATACACATACCATTCAAGGTTTTCCAAATACTCTACTGCATTTTCCGGGGTTATCTGTAAACGATCTTTTTTCGAAACGATTCCTTTGTACCATCTTCCTGATTTTGAAAAACTTTCATATTCAACAAAATAACGAATCCATATTCTTTGACACAACTTACACTGTTGAATGGTTACTTCTCCATATCTTCCGTTAGTATGATCTATACCCAGTTCTGAACTTCTATATTCTGTATAATTGGAATCTGGTTTTTCACAAGAGCATCCTATTTTGGAAATTTTATTCATTGACATTTATTTTATACGGGTCCAAATCTAAGAAAATAAAACCCCATAAGGCAAATAATAGGGCAATACTACTTCATTAAATCCAGCAAAACCTGCTCATATTTATCTAATATAATATTCTTCGAAAACCTGGATTTAATCGAGTTTTTTATAGCATCCCGATTGTAATTGCTGTGCAGCACTCTTACAATCTGCTGGGCAAAACCATCATAGTTTTCAATATTTGAAACTTCACCGTTTATATTGTGCTGGATAATCTCATTAATCCCACCCGGACAGTTATTGGCCAGAGAATAAATACCACATGCACCTGCTTCCAGAAGAACATTTGGAAATCCTTCATATCTTGAAGAAAGAACAAATAAATCTGCATATTTCAGGTATTGATAAGGATTTTCCTGTCTTCCGTGGAAGATGACTTTTTTCAGGCCTAAAATTTCTTTCGTCTGAAGCAGAAGATCTTTATCTTTTCCATCGCCTAAAATATGAAGCATAATATTTTCATTTTTCAGTCTTGAAAAAACTTTCAGCAGGTTATCAAATCCTTTTCTGGAAGATAAATTGCCAATTGCAACTACGTTCTTATAATTGTATTTGAAGCATTCAGGCTTTAAGGATAATGCCATTTTATCTTCAATGAAATCAAAGTCTACAGGATTATTGATCTTAACAATTCTTTTCTTTTTAATATTAAAATTATCGACAAGATCTTTCATCATATCATCACTTTGAGCAATGATTTTCTGATAGTTATTATAAAAATTATAGAAAAATTTAATTTCTTTTCGGGTAACATGCTGCGTCACGACATTGGTTTCGCGGGCAATGAATTTTGTTCTTGGAAAAAGTTTTATAAATAGAGACAAATAAGCATTTACTTCCCCAAAACCGGAGAATACGATATCGGGTTTTCTTCTGTATATTTCTCCTAAAATAGGCTTTAATGAATGCCTTATTCTTTCGGTATTGATGTCGATAATTTCAACGTCTTTTTTCAGAAAATTCAGATATCCGCCTTGTTTACGTAACAGCAAAATCTTGGGTTCAAACCGATCTCTGGAGAGATGATTCGCTATAGTAGTAACAATTCTTTCTGCTCCCCCGGTTTCTAAGTCCGGCAGAATAAATATGACAGATATCTTTTTCATCAATGTAAAGTTAGTAAAAAGTTTTATTAACCTTCAATCCCAACTCATTAAATACAGGAATAATTTCGTGAATATTTTCAACACTTAGAAAAGTATATTTATCTTCAGTAAAATTAGCACCTCTTCTTCTAAAAAAAGAAAAACTCTCATCATCTTTACCAAATATATTTTCAGGTTCACCAAAAATGATGTTGCCAAAGTGTTTCGTATTCATTTCAACATTCACCTGATCTATTTCATTCAATTTTTTATCTTTTACAATATTTCCATTTGCCCTTTCAACAATGGCTATTCTTTGATTTGTAATTATATAGCAATTGTTTTTCAGGTTCCTATATTTTAAAATCCACCTAAAAAAAGTAATATACAAAGCATTGCAAAAAATAACAATCCCTATTATTGAAAAAAGCCCAAAACTGGAAATTAAACTATTGGTAATAATGAATACAGCGATTGCTAAATAAAATATAGAAAAAGCTGTTCTCAACTTCTCTGTCATATTAAAAAAGAAACCCTTCTTAGGAAGAATTTCTTTTAAAATTATCTCGTTATTATTTAAAATCATTTTAATTCGCTACGTCACTGATAAACTTTATTCTCAGCATCCTCACTTCCTCATCAGACAATTCATCCCCGAACTCGTCCAGCAATACTTTCATGCTGTCACTTTCAGATTCGTTCATAAATTCCATGAAGCCGTCTACGATGTCTTCGTCAAAATTATCTTCAATATAGTAATCGATATTCAGTTTTGTTCCCTGATAAACGATCCTTTCCATTTCTTTCAGAAGTTCATCCATAGAAAGATTTTTAGCTCTTGCTATATCTTCAAGGTCGATCTTTTTATCAGTGCTCTGGATAATGAAAACTTTATGGCTCGATTTGTTGGCCACCTGCTTCAATACCATATCCTGAGTACGTTCTATATTATTATCTTCTACATATGTTTTGATGTAATCCGCAAATTCTTTACCGTACTTTTTGGCTTTTCCTTCACCTACTCCATAAATTTTGGTGATCTCATCTACTGTAATCGGATACTGAACCGTCATATCCTCCAAACTGGGATCCATAAATACAGTATACGGTGGAATCCCATGTTTCTTGGCTACTTTCTTTCTAAGTTCCTTTAACAGGTTAAAAAGTTTTTGATCCAAACCTCCCCCGGCTTGCTGCTGTATCTGATCGCTCTCCGCTTTTGCCTGCGTAAGATCAAATTCTTTGTCTTCAGCAATTAAAAAGAGATCTTTAGATTTTCCATTCAGAACAGTTTTTCCTTTTTCTGTAAGCTTCAAAACACCATAGGTTTCGATATCTTTCTGTAAAAAGTTCTGAACAGTAGCTTGTCTAAGGATTGTTTTCCAATAATTATCTTTTTCATCTTTTCCAAAACCAAAATGAGAAGTTTGCTCTAGTTTGTAAGACTTCGTCACTGCAGTTTCTTTTCCTACGATGACAGAAATCAGATCTTTGGATTTGAATTTTTCTCCTGTATCATTGATCAGTTCCAGCGCTTTTTTCAAGTCGGCAGTTGCATCCTTCAGTTTTGGCGGATTGGAAGAGTTGTCACACATATTGGCACCATCTCCTTTTACCGGATCAAAAGTTTCTCCAAAATAATACAGAATATATTGTCTTCTGCTCATAGAAGTTTCGGCATAGCCTACCACTTCATTCAAAAGTTGTAATCCGATTTCTCTTTCAGAAACAGGTTTTTGTGCCAGGAATTTTTCTAATTTCTCAATATCTTTCGGATCGTAGAATGCCAGACAATGGCCTTCACCACCATCTCTTCCAGCCCTTCCGGTTTCCTGATAGTAGCTTTCCAGTGATTTTGGAAAATCGTAGTGGATCACAAAACGGACATCCGGTTTATCAATTCCCATCCCAAAGGCAATGGTTGCCACAATTACGTCCACGTCTTCCATCAGAAACTTATCCTGATTGGTCACCCTGACTTTCTGGTCAAGACCGGCGTGGTAAGGAAGTGCATTGATGCCGTTTACCTGCAGAAGCTGGGCAAATTCTTCAACTTTTCTTCGGCTCAGGCAATATACAATCCCTGATTTCCCTTTATGCTGATTGATAAATTTTACAATTTCCCTATCTACGTTGATTTTCGGACATACTTCATAATATAGATTAGGCCGGTTGAAACTTTCCTTAAATACCAATGCATTGGTCATTCCCAACGTTTTCTGGATATCATCCTGAACCTTAGGAGTGGCAGTAGCCGTCAAAGCAATCACCGGTACATTGGCAATTTTGTCTATAATCTGTTTCAGATTTCTGTATTCTGGCCTGAAATCATGTCCCCACTCTGAAATACAGTGGGCTTCGTCAATAGCAAAGAAAGAAATTTTCACATCTTTCAAAAATTCCAGGTAATCATCTTTAATCAATGATTCAGGAGCTACATACAGAAGTTTGGTTTTGCCGCTTTTGATATCGTCAAAAACCTGTTTGGTCTGCGTTTTGTTCAATGATGAATTCAATACATGTGCTACCCCGTCTTCAGATGAAAGGCCGTTCACTGCATCTACCTGATTTTTCATCAACGCTATTAAGGGCGAAACAACTATTGCTGTGCCTTCCGAAATCAGTGCCGGAAGTTGATAACATAATGATTTTCCACCTCCTGTAGGCATTAAAACAAATATATCCTTCCCATTCAATAGGTTCTCTATAATTTGTTCCTGCTGGCCCTTAAATGTAGAAAACCCAAAATACTTTTTCAATTCGCCTGATAAATTGGCTTTTTTTGCGCTCATCTAATTTTCTATTGCTAAATTTGCAACTCACCCAAAGTTATAAAAATTCTGCTTAAAATAAAAGCGAACGAATTTATAAAAATAAAATTTATATTAAATATTCTTTTTAAAATATAACGTTTTTTAAGAACTTTTTTGTATACCTTATTATCGTAAAATGGATAGAACCAACATTATATCAATTGCAAAAAGCACTTTAGAGATAGA
This sequence comes from Chryseobacterium sp. KBW03, assembly GCF_003852415.1. Classification (NCBI taxonomy): domain Bacteria; kingdom Pseudomonadati; phylum Bacteroidota; class Flavobacteriia; order Flavobacteriales; family Weeksellaceae; genus Chryseobacterium; species Chryseobacterium sp. KBW03. Next base: position 848,085 of record NZ_QAJO01000003.1, read on the forward strand.
GATTTCTGAGCTCGAAAAATTAAAAAATAGAATTGACGATCAATTTGCCCAGGCAGTAGAAATCATCCACTCGGCAAAAGGAAAGCTCATCGTAGTAGGAATAGGAAAATCTGCCCATGTAGGTAACAAAATTGTAGCTACGTTGAATTCAACAGGTACTCCTTCTCAATTTTTGCATGCTTCAGAAGCGATCCATGGAGATCTTGGAGTTATTCAGAAGCAGGATGTGGTCTTGTGTATTTCCAATTCTGGAAATTCTCCCGAAATCGCCAATCTGGTTCCTTATTTAAAAGGTTATTCTTCAGCTTTGATCGGAATGACCGGAAATAAAACCAGCAAACTTGCTGAATTCTCTGAAGTTATCCTGGATACTCATGTGGACGTTGAAGCGTGCCCGAATAAACTGGCACCTACCAGCTCTACCACGATTCAGATGGCATTGGGAGATGCTTTGGCTGTTGCTTTAATGGAACTGAACGATTTTAAGGCCAATGATTTTGCCAAATTCCATCCGGGAGGAAGCTTAGGAAAAAACCTGACCTCTACCGTAGAACAGTTCCTTTCTTCTCAAAAGCCTCAGGTTGCAGAAGATGCTTCGATAAGGGATGTGATCATCTCGATCAGTGCTTCAAGCCATGGAATCACAGTGGTGACCAATGGAGACCAGATCATCGGGGTCATCACAGATGGAGATTTGAGAAGAATGCTGATGAAAGGAGAAGATATCAATAAAGTTTTGGCTAAAGATATTATGTCTTCCCATCCAAGAACGATTGAAAAAGAAGCTCTTGCCAAAGAAGCCATGAAAGTTCTGAAAGAAAATAATATCGGCCAGCTGATTGTAACGGAAAACGGGACCTATTTCGGGATTATAGATCTGCATAAACTTCTGGACGAAGGGATTAACTAGACATTAGAAGTTAGAAGGAGATTGGAAAGTATGGTGATGTAATGTTTGGATTAAAAGTAAAATCTAACTAATAATGTACATAATCTCACTTCTATCATTTTTTTATATAAATTTGCGCATTAAAAATTTTATTCTGTGAGTGATGGTAAAGACATGTCCTTTCTTGGGCACATTGGAGAATTAAGGGGACACCTGGTCCGTTCGATTATTGCTATCATAATTGCGGCATTTGTAGTGGGCTTTAATATCAACTGGATTATGGACCACATCTTTTTTGGACCTACCAGAAATGATTTTCCTACATTCAGAATTGTTAATCATTTTTCAAGAATGATTTTGGGGGAAGATAGTATTCACCTTCCAAAAGAATTCCCTGTGCGTGTACAGAGATTGTATCAGCAGTTCAATGTGATGATGGCAGTTTCTATTTTTGGAGGAATGGTGGCTGCATTTCCATATATTGTATGGGAGTTATGGCGTTTTATCGGTCCGGCTTTACATCCCAAAGAGAGAAAAAATTCTATTTATATCATCAATTCGGTATGGATGCTTTTCATGACCGGGGTATTATGCGGGTATTTTTTAATCCTTCCGTTTGCGGTTAATTTTGGGGTTATTTTTAAAATCTCAGATATTATCGTTCCTCTGTATGACTTAAGTGATTATACGACTCTATTTTTGCAGGTGGTTTTAGGTATGGGAATTATTTTCCTATTCCCTATTCTTATCTATTTCCTTACCAGCATCGGAATTTTAACGCCTCAATTTATGAAAACCTATCGCCGTCATGCTATTGTTTTGATTATGGTCGTTGCTGCAATCATTACTCCGGCAGATGTTTTAAGTATGATAATGGCTGCATTACCGCTGCTTGTTCTATATGAGTTCAGTATTATGATGTGTACAGTAACCTATAAGAAAGCACAGAAAAATAACGGAAATCTTCCGGTAGCACAGAAATAATTAAAAAATTACAACTTTATACCTAAGCCCGGCCATTGCCGGGCTTTTTTGATGCCTTCCAAAAATTTATATTTAATTTGAGCTCCGGCATGTGCCTGTTAATTTAATTTTATACTTTTGAGAAGTATTAATAAAAATTGTAATGAAAAAATTATCATATACACTCTTATTTGCATCAGGGATTGTCTTCGGGCAGTTCTTTGAGAAAGGTAAGACTTTCACCAAGCAGGATATTTTAAAAGGTTCCAATACTGAATTCAGAAATTTCTGGGATGTCAAAAAATATGATCTTTCTGTAGAGCCTGATTTTGAACAAAAAAGCATTAAAGGAAATAATACGATCAGTTTTGAGATCATCAAAGATGTTACCAATCCTGTTTTCCAGATTGACCTTCAGCAGCCCATGAAAGCTGATAAAATAGAAGGAAGCCTTCCTATTGTAAATTACAAGCAAGAGGGAGACTTTATTTTAATTACAACCAATAAAAAATTCAAAAAAGGAGAAAAATATACCATCAACGTTCTTTATTCTGGAAAACCTACCATTGCTAAAAATGCTCCATGGGATGGAGGCTGGGTTTTCACTAAAGATAGAAACGGAAATCCATGGATGAGCGTTGCTGATGAAGGAATAGGTGCTTCAATCTGGCTTCCTACAAAGGATATCTGGAGTGACGAACCTGATAATGGCATCGTTATGAACATCATTACTCCCAGCAATCTTGTAGGAGTTGGAAACGGAAGACTTACCAGCCAAAAAACAGAGGGGAATAAAACGACATACACATGGGAAGTAAAAAACCCTATCAATGCCTACTCTATTATTCCCAATATTGGTAAGTATGTGAACTTCAAGGACACTTATGATGGAGAAAAAGGGAAACTTGATTTGGATTACTGGGTACTTGACTATAATCTGGATAAAGCAAAGAAACAGTTTCAGCAGGTAAAGCCTATGCTTTCTGCTTTTGAGTACTGGTTTGGACCTTATCCTTTCTATGAAGATTCTTATAAACTGGTTGATTCACCCTACTTAGGAATGGAGCATCAAAGTAATGTTGCCTACGGAAACGGTTATCAGAATGGCTATCGTGGAAAAGATCTTTCCGGAACGGGAGTTGGAATGAAGTGGGACTACATCATCATTCATGAAAGTGGCCACGAGTGGTTTGCTAATAATATTACGGCAAAAGATCAGGCTGATATGTGGATTCATGAAAGTTTCACCATGTATTCTGAAGTTCTTTTCACAGAAAAATATCTAGATAAAAAATCGGCAGAAACTTATATAATAGGAATTAGAAATAATATTAATAACGACATCCCTATTATTGGACAGTATGGAGTAAGAAATGAAGGCAGTGGAGATATGTATCCAAAGGGAGCTAATATGCTTCATACGATAAGACAGGTGATTAATAATGATGAAAAATTCAGACAGATTCTGAGAGGACTCAACCAAGATTTTTACCATCAGACCGTTACCACCCAGCAGATCGAAAAGTATATTTCATCAAAATCAGGAATCGATTTCTCAACTGTTTTTGATCAGTATCTGAGAACAATAAAAATACCAACCCTTGAGTATACTCAAAATGGTGATACTTTAAAGTTCCGATATGCAGATGGGGTAAAGAACCTGAAATTACCTATCATCATTAGCGGTGACCAGACTATCAATCCTACAGAAAACTGGCAGACGGTAAAGCTTAAAAAGAATACTCCGGTTGAGTTTAACCCCAACTATTATATTAATTTTTATAGCACTACATAAAGAAAAAGGCAAATTCGCGGATCAAGCAAATTTGCCTTTTTGCTTTTTAAGTTTAAAATTTTAAGAAAAGTTTAATACTTCTTCCGTAACAAAGTGACAAAAAAAGCAACTATTTAACTATTAATGTAAACCTAATGAGAAAAACAGTACTTAGTCTAGGTATTTTTGCTTCTTTTTTAGCAAATGCTCAGTCTATAAAAACAACCATTGATCTTGTCAATGTAAAAGATGATAAAGTAGCCGTTACCATGGATTTCCCGAAAATGAAATCCGGAGATATCAAATTTCATTTCCCCAAAACGGTTCCGGGTACTTATTCTATAGACGATTATGGAAGATTCATCGAAGGAATCAAATTTTACGATAATAAAGGGAAAGAACTTACTTTTACCAAAGTAAATGATAATACCTATTCATTGAAAAATGCCCAGGGCCTTTCCAAAATCTCTTATCTTGTGAATGACAGCTTTGATGAAGAAAATGATACATCAAAGCATAAAGCGGTATTTTCTCCGTCAGGAACTGACATTGAAGCAGGAAAAATTTATATGATCAATACCCATGGGTTTATCGGATATATTGAAAATATGCAGGATGTTCCTTATCAGCTGGTAATTCAGAAACCCACTGACTTCTACGGAACAACAGCTTTGGTAGATCAGGATAAATCTGAATCTACAGATACGTTTACTCTTGCTAATTATGCTAAGGTAACTGATTCTCCGCTAATGTACACAAAACCTGATTATATTACCTTCAATGCTGGAGGAATGGATCTTGTACTGGGCGTATATTCTCCAACAGGAAAATACAAAGCAGCAGACTTCAAAGAAAATCTGGAAAAAATGGTTGTCGCTCAGAAGAAATTCCTGGGGGATATGAATACCAATAAAAAGTATGCAATCATGCTTTATCTTTCCGGCGGTGACGGACCTCAAGTAAAAGGTTTCGGAGCACTGGAGCACCATGAATCTACAAGTGTAGTGCTTCCGGAGGGAATGCCGAAAGAGGCTATTGACAATACCATTACTGACGTGGTTTCTCACGAGTTTTTCCACACGGTAAATCCTCTGAAGACGCACTCGGAAGAGATCCACTATTTCGACTATGCAGATCCTAAAATGTCTCAGCACTTATGGATGTATGAAGGGGGTACAGAATATTTTGCCAATCTATTCCAGATTCAGGAAGGTTTGATCAATAAAGATCAGTTCCTTCAAAGAATGGCAGAAAAAATTGCTAATTCCAAGAGCTACGATGATACGATGCCGTTTACGGTAATGAGTAAGAATGTATTGGTGGAGCCTTATAAGGACCAATACAGAAATGTTTATGAAAAAGGAGCTCTTTTGGCAATGTGTCTTGATATTGAACTTAGAAAGCTTTCTAATGGAGAAATGGGATACCGTGATATGATCAGAAAATTGTCTCAAAGATTTGGAGAAAACAAGCCTTTTAAAGATGATAAACTGATTGATGAATTGGTAACAGTAACCGGATATCCTCAGGTGAAAGATTTTTATAATCAATATATTGCAGGAAACCAGCCAACTCCTTATGCAAAATATCTAAGCATGGTAGGCGTGGATATCAAAAAGCAGGAAAGCCAGCCCGTTTTCTGGTTTATCAAAGACCCGAATCAGACAGGTTTTGATGAAAAGAACAATGCATTTGCTTTTGACGACCATTCTGCTCTATCTCCATTTGCAAAAAGCATAGGATTTAAAATCACAGACCAGGTACTTGCTATAGATGGAAAAACAGTAGACATCAAAAAGGTACAGGATTTTATTGCCTATACAAGAACCATCAAAGACGGACAAGACGTTACGGTAACTATTTTAAGAGATAATGCCGGTAAGAAAGAGAAAATGAACCTGAAAGGAAAGGCTGTTCTGGATAAAATGATATTGGAAACACCTTCATATAAGGCGAATCCAACTCCGGAAGAACTGAAACTACAGACACAGTGGCTTACAGGTAAAAAATAAACAGAAAAGCGGGGAAATTTTCCCCGCTTTTTATTTTCTTCAAGTTGTATATTTAAACCTTATAGGTTTATTGTTTGTAAAACTAATTTCCAATTAAATATCCTCTCCTTTCCTTATTGTTATCCTAAAGGTACTTCCCTTTCCTACTTCAGTCTGGGAAATTTTAATATCCCCGTTATGATACTCATGGATTACCCTTCTTGCTAATGACAGTCCTAATCCCCAACCTCTTTTTTTGGTAGAATATCCGGGATTGAAAGCGTTTCTTGCCTGTTGTTTTGTCATTCCGCTTCCGTTATCCTTTACTTCGACCAGAATATTTTTGTTTCTTTCAAAAACTGACATGGTAATAGCGCCTTCACCTTTCATAGCATCTACAGCATTTTTTACCAGGTTTTCAATCACCCAGCTCATCAGAATTTTATTGTGAGGAACCAGGACAGTATAAGTAGGAAGATTCAGCGTAAAATTGATTTTTCTTGAAATACGGGTCTTTAAATAATCATAATTCTGCTGAATCGTTTCATTGAAATTTCTATCATTCAGCTCAGGAACAGAACCTATTTTCGAGAATCTTTCAGAGATGGTTCTAAGCCTTTCAATATCTTTTTCAATCTCATGTACCCCCTCCGAATTTGGATCATCCAGCTTCATTATTTCTATCCAGCCTATCATAGAGGATAAAGGAGTTCCGATCTGATGCGCCGTTTCTTTAGCCAGACCTGCCCAAAGATAACCTTCATCTGTCTTTTTGATGGTCCTGAAAAACCAGAACGAAAAACCAAAATACAGCAGAATAAACAGTCCTAAAATATAAGGCGAATACTGAAGATTATTAAGCATACGCGAGTTATCATAGTACACAAACTGATTATTTCCATCGGGTACTTTGATTTCAATAGGATCATAATTCTTCTCCATCTTCAGGATCACGTCCTGTAGCTTTTCAGGATCTTTTATGGTACTTTCAGGAATATTCCGGTAGTATCCAAGATCAAGAATCGGATTTTTATATTTATCTGTTACAATGAACGGAATGGTATTGTTGATATTAAGGATATCCGGCAGCAGATCCAGAACATCTGTATCCGGAGTTTTTACTTCCTGCTGTATTCTTATCGCTTTGGAAAGAAGGCTTATCCTTTTGATCTCCTCTTTTCTGAGAAAATTAATAAGCGATGTTGAAGCCGCTACAATGGCAATAACCAAAGTAGTCATGACCACAAAAATGATCCAGTTATTCAGTCTGGTGAGTATGGATTTTCTCAAAGGTATTTTATTTTAAAACATTCAGGATTTTCTGCAGCTCTGCACTTCCACTTCCCTGATAGTTGTTGATAATAATCGAAAATACATATTTTTTACCATCTTTTGCGGTGTGATATCCTGCAAAAGATTTGGTATCTCTCATGGTTCCGCTTTTCATTTTCATTCCATTGTCCTGAACCGGGAATCCATCGTAGTATACTTCAAACCATGATTGCTTTTTAGCATATAAAAGGGCCTGTACTTCTGCTTTTGCCGCTACATAATTCTGTGGGGAAAGTCCGCTTCCGTCAGCAAAGTTGATCATATTAGGATTGATTCCTTTTGATTTCCAGAACTCTTTCAGATAGGCAACCCCGCTTTTGAAACTCGGATTTCCCTTTTTCTCTTTTCCCAGGGTTTTAATAAATGTTTCTCCATACAGATTCACACTTTTTCTCAGAAACCAGTACACCATTTTATCCAGCGTTGGAGATTGATACGTCAGAATAATGGTATTTTTCGGAGCTTCTAAGGCTTTTTTTCCTTCTATTTCAAGCTGTGAATTGGTAACAGCTTTTCCTGAAAGTTCAATTCCTGATTCTTTCAGCCATTGTTTTACTTCTGCCGCCAGCTGTAAAGGTGGATTAGGAGTAGAACCGGAAACCATTACCGTTTTTCCTGCCGGTAGCATTCCGTTGATCAATGCAACATTTGAATGGGGAGCGGTGAAAATCAGACTCTGATCTGAGCTTCCCCCTGTTTTCAGATCATTCAGCCATTGTACACCTTCTAAAGGATAAGAAAAGCTTTTAAAATCTGTTCCGTTAATATTGATGTCAAACTGGTTTTCTTTCCAGTTGATTCCCCATACACCGGCTCCATAGTAATTTCCAAGGTCATCCCACGGCCAGCCTCCCGGAATGGTTTGATGGTCAAAATAAGAATCATCAATGACCAGATCTCCGGATATTTTTGTAATCCCCGAATTTTTAATGGCATCCATCAGCTTCTTTTTAAAATTTTCAGGTTTATAGGCATCATATCTCCAGCTTCCCAATGTGGGATCGCCATTGGAACTGATAAAAAGGTTTCCGCTAAGCGCTCCTCCTGATATATTTCCGGAATAGCTGGAAGTCGTTGTATAAGTATAGTTCTTTCCTAACGTTTCCAAAGCAGCAGCTGCGGTAAAAATTTTCTGTGTAGAAGCTGTGGAGAGTCCTTTGCTTCCCTGATATTCGTATATAAAGTTGCCGTTTTCATCTGAAACATAAAATGATAAACTCGAAGAAACTGCCCCCGAAGAATCCATAAGATCCCTGGTTACTTTATCTAATTTCTGGGCCATATTCTGCGCAGCAACCATCTGTACAGAAAGTGTGAGAACAGCAAGTATTTTTTTCATTGCATTATTGTTTTAAATGGATCGGTTTCAAGTATCACTTACCGCAGCAATAGTAATACTGACCGGTAATAGCTGACCTTTTCATTTATTTAAATTCTAATCAAATATAGTTAAAATAAAAGCTTTTCATACTCCCTGAGATCCTCGGGGCTGAAAAGAATCTGATGGTCAGTGGATTTTTCAAATGAACGGTCATATTTAAAATATTTCTCGTAATCATCTTCATCTATAAAAATATCCATCTGGCATTCTTTTATATAATTAGATTTTTCGCCGTAATCTTCTATAAAATATCCTGAATCATTCCAGGGCTCCTGATGACAGCGTAGACAGCTTCTTTCATGAACAGCTTTATGACCGCATATCTCACAATATTGCAAATTTTGAAACAACATTGAAATTTCATTTCGCCTGTCTTCCGGAAAAAGGGTGAGTGGAATCATTTTTAAAAGCAGATAATAATTAGGATCCCTCCATGAAAAATATTTTTTTTCTTCAGGATCATCATATCCTTTTCTGGAAATCCACAATTTCTGAAGATCATATTCAAGTTCCGCTTTACGGATGTCTTTAATATTCAGAACAGCTTTGTTATTAATTCTGATATTCTGATCTGCATCAACTTCAATAATATGATGCTGTTCAAGAAAATGATTTAAGCATAACGTAGTTTGCCAGGAACCTATGGACCTCATTTTACCTTCACTGCCACAGATCTCACAAATCTTCCCAGACAATTCTGAATATTTGTCTTTGATATTTTTAAGTTGAATGTTGAGTACTTCGTCCTCAGAATAAGTGTAACATCTCAGCTGACCAAATTTCTCCTTTCCAAAGACCCGATTTTCCATATTCCAGCCTGCAATGGCAAATTCAAACAGTAATTTCCGGATCAGGTCATCCCATCCGGTACTGTTCACTGAAAAATTGGTCAGATTTCTTTCTATAAAATGATTGATTTCTTCTTTGTTCATTAAAGTCTGCTGCCTGCTTCTATTTCGTAAGGCTCTTTCCCTTTTTCAAAAATCCTGGTCAGTTCGCTTCCCTCTACAGTAATTGAATCATCTGTTCTTCTGATCCAGTTTCCTTCTCTAAGGCCTACAACCTTGATGTCATTCTGGGTAAGAAACTCTTGAATACGGGTTTCTCTGGTTTCCCCATTGTGTTTCAAATCCGGGTTAGGGTCAAGGTAATGAGGATTGATATTGAAAGGAACCAATCCCATACACTCAAAACTTGGCGGATATACAATCGGCATATCGTTGGTCGTTTTCATGTTCTGTCCTCCGATATTGCTTCCTGCACTGCATCCAAGATATGCTTTTCCGTTCAATACATTTTCTTTTAATACAGACATCAGACCTTCTTCGTGTAATGTTTTAACCAATAAAAAAGTATTTCCACCTCCGGTAAAGTACCCTTTTGCCTGGTTTAGGGCTTCCTTCTTATCTTCAAATTCATGAAGTCCTTTTACTTTTATATTGATGGTTTCAAAGAAAGAACGTGCTTTTGCAGTATAGTCATCGTGAGAAATTCCCCCTGGTCTTGCAAAAGGGATAAACACAATTTCGTCAATTCCTTTGTATAGTTGGATTAATTCTTCTCTTAAATATTCCAGATATTCTCCACCAAAAATTGTGGATGTTGAGGCTAATATGATGTTCATACCACGAGATTATATTTATTATTAAAAAAGTGAATCACAAAGATAACCTCAAACAGTAACGAATCAAAAATTAATCTAAAAAAAAGCTCAATCCCGTTAATATTTTCTAAAAAACCTTAAAGCCTCTAAAATTTATGCTTTTGTGGAATTATTATTGAATTTTAGATTATGAATTTAAAATATAAGATTATGAAAATGAGTAAAATTAATAGCAGAAACCTGTTTTTAGGTTTAATATTAGCAGGAAGTGTAAGTCTTGTAAATGCACAAACGACTCAGCCGGAAACATCGGCTTCAACGAGTCAATCGACCAACCCAACAATTGAAGGTCTTAAAAAACAAATTGAGGCCAATCCAAAGGATGCAGAATCATTAGCAAAATTGGCTAATGCCTATCAGGAAGCATCAGACTGGACCAATGCCCTTGATACCTGGAAGAAAATCTCCGTTTTATTGCCGGACTGGGCACCTTCTTATTACAGCCAGGCCTATGTGTATCAGGCTTCAAAAGATGATGCCAATGCAAAAATTGCCTATGAAAAGTACATTGCTACTGTAAAACCGGAAGAAGTAGAGCAAAATAAGAAGAATCTTGCTTATGCCTATTTCTATCTTGCCTTTTCAGAACAGCAAACTGATCCTAATAAAGCAAAAGAGCATATCGCCAAGTCAATACAGTATGACCCAACCAACCAAGATGCTGTAAAGCTTAGCAAAGCTTTAAATTCATAAAAAGAAAGACCGGAAAAATTTCCGGTCTTTTTTATTATAAAAGTCTGACATATGCCATCTTGGCTCTTGATTCTTTCATCTACTCAATCCTCTTACCATAAAAATCAATTTCCCCATGCAGATGCTTCATTATTTTCTCAATATTCCGTTGGATACTGGCTTCTGTTTTTAGATTATTGATGTATCGAATCAGCTCATGTCTTCTTGATGGAATCAGGTTTTCGAAATTTTTTGCTGCTAAGGCACTTTCTCTGATTGACTTTTCCAATTGGGGATGAATAGGAATACTTCTGTCAGAATCATCATATTCCAATACCACTTCTATGATTTCGCCGATTCTCTTCGGGGAATTCTTCAACATCATCAGATTAATATACAACCTCCATTCACCCAGATATTTCATTAGATTTTGTGTAAATTCTTTTCCATTTACAGTTCCTTTTACAGGAATCGGGCTTTTATTTCTCCCCGATTCGTCAAAAATTTTGTCCAAAATATCTTCCGGAACAAATACAAAAGGGTTAATTCCTATGATGTCTAATGTGGCGGTGAAGCTGCTGTCTTTCATGGATAACAAATTTAAAAGCTAGAAGCTAAAATAACTATTTGATTTAAGATCAGCATAAAATTATTTTTTCATTCTCTAAAACCCTCATACCCTAAAACTCTCCTACACTCAAACCTGTTTACCCCAAAATCCCGAACCTCGTAACTCAAAATTCATACTTCAGAACCCAATTAATTCCCTATCTTTGTATCAATAAATCTATTTATCAAAATGAAATTTTTTATTGACACAGCTAATTTAGAGCAAATCAAGGAAGCAAGAGACCTTGGAATTTTAGATGGTGTAACCACCAATCCTTCATTAATGGCAAAAGAAGGTATTCAGGGAGCTGAAGCAATCAAAAACCATTATAAAACGATCTGCGAGCTTGTAGACGGAGACATTTCTGCTGAAGTTCTTTCTACAACCTACGAAGAAATGATTAAAGAAGGAGACGAATTGGCCGCTATTCACCCAAATATCGTTGTAAAGATCCCTATGATCAAAGACGGTATCAAAGCTTTAAAATATTTTTCTGATAAAGGAATCAAAACGAACTGTACATTGATCTTCTCTGCTGGGCAGGCTCTTTTAGCAGCTAAAGCAGGAGCTAATTATGTTTCTCCATTCTTAGGAAGATTAGATGATATTTCTACAGACGGTCTGAACCTTATCGAAGAAATCAGATTGATTTTCGATAACTATATGTTCGAAACTGAGATCTTAGCAGCTTCTATCCGTCATTCTATGCACATCATCGATTGTGCTAAAATCGGAGCTGATGTAATTACATCTCCACTTCCTCCGATCTTGAGCTTATTGAAGCACCCATTAACAGACAGTGGTTTGGCTCAGTTTATTGCAGATTCTCAGAAATTAGCATAATAACTGACTCTTATTCAGATATAAAAATCCCGAAACAAAGTTTCGGGATTTTTTTGATTTAACTACTTCGCAATATCTGAATCCAAAAACAAAAAGAGCCATGAAAAAAAATATCATTCTGTTCACCCTATTTTCTTTTGTTTTAGGATTCTCTCAAAACATCATTTTTTCAAAGGAAAAACTGGAACAGCTTAATCAGTTTAATCTTGAAAATAAGAGCCGTGCTTTTATCATTTTTCAGAATGGAGAAATCATTAATGAAAAATATTTTGGAACAAAGATGATTGACAAACAGCCTTTCGATTCAAATTCTAATTGGTACTGGGCTTCTGCCGGGAAATCCCTGACCGCTGTTCTTATCGGAATTGCTCAACAGGAAAATTTGCTCAACATCAATGATCCGGTCTCAAAATATCTTGGAAAATGGACCGGAATGGATAAAAGTGCTGAAGATAAAATTACCATCAGAAATCTTCTGACCATGACTTCCGGGCTTGACTATTCTAAAGATCAGGTCTGTGAATATGGAAACTGCTTTGTTTTTAAAAATCCGGCTGGGAATTTCTGGTATTATGATACTTCAGCCTATTCCCAACTGGCAAAAGTGATTGAAAAGGCAAGTCATAAAAGCATGGATGAATATACTTCTGAAAAGCTTTCAGGTTCGGGTATTTCAGGAAAATGGATGCCTTATGAGAACGGACTTGTATTTTCAAGTACTGCAAAGAGCTTTTTACAATTCGGAAAACTTGTTTTAAATAAGGGGAAACTGAATGAAAAGATCTATTACAAGAACGACAGCTATTTTCAGCAAATGACTGATACTTCACAGGACCTCAACCCTTCCTATGGTTACCTTTGGTGGCTTAACGGAAAAGAAAAAGCAAGGGTTCCCGGATTTGAAAAATCGTTCAGTCAGTCACTGGTTCCTGGTGCTCCTAAAGATATGTTTTGTGCATTGGGCAAAAACGGTCAAATCCTCGATATTGTTCCCAGCAAGAATCTTATTATTGTAAGAATGGGGGAAAATCCAAATGTATACAGCAATATGATACAATTCCACAGAGAACTCTGGGATAAGATTTTGAAATAAAAAATGCCTGAAATTGTGTTTTCAGACATTGTATGATATATTGGAATATTATTTCAACAGATCCAGTTCAATAATGTTATTTTCCTTTTTAATATTGGCTTTGGCCACTGCTTCCTGATCTTTTAAGGCTTTTTCCGGGTCCATCAATTTTCCTGATTCATCTATCATTTCCATGATAACTCCCTGTGCCATCATTTGTCTTTCACTCTTGATGGGATCATTACAATAGTCTTTAAATGCTTTTTTGTATTTTTTTTCGTTAAGTGTGATGATAGAATTATACCGTTCTTTATCTTTGGTACTCTTCCATTCATAGCCTGCCTGAAGTTTTTTAGCTCCTTTTAATTCGAATGAATGGGTACGGCTATGGTCTTCAAGTTTTACAATCAATCCCGGAAGTCCATGAAATTTATACGGACCATCCTGAATGGGAAGATCTGTTGTAAACCATGCCGTCCATTTTCTGCCAGCAAAATCACAAATAGCTTTTTGTGCATTGAATTCTCCTATTTTTTCTTTTTCAGGAAGAATTTTCCAGTCCTGTTTTCTGCTTTCCTGTACCAGGTATTCTTCAGAAGCAAGAGTAGTAAAGAAATTAACAGAATATTCCGGGTACATTTTTTCTATACTATACCGCATTTTACCTTTAAATTTAAATCCTGAAAGATTAAAATTTCCGCTCTGAGACTGCTTGTCAATCATAGCTCTCATTATGGAATCTGATTCAAAATAATCTTTACTGTAAAATTTGGAGCCTTTTGGGGCAATATCCAATAACATGATTTCGGTTTCCTGTTTATCTTTAGCTGTAGAATCGATGATAAATTTATATTCATAAATAAATCTTTGATTCTGGGCATTAGCTATCACAGCCAATATAAGACTGAGTAAAATGATGATTTTTTTCATGGTTAGTTTTTGATATAGTTTTAGTTTTCTTCTTTTATATTTTTAACAATCCTACAGGGGTTTCCCACTGCCACTACATTGTCCGGGATATCTTTCGTTACTACACTTCCTGCACCAATTACAGAGTTATTTCCAATAGAAACTCCGGGAAGTACTACGACATTGCCTCCTAACCACACATTATCCCCAACTTTGATCGGATGCGCATATTCCAGACCTTCATTTCTCTGTTTTGCATCCAGTGGGTGACCTGCAGTATAAAAACTGCAGTTGGGGCCAATGAACACGTTATCTCCAAACTCTACACTTGCACAGTCTAAAATGACAAGGTTATGATTGGCATAGAAATTCTCACCTACTTTTATGTTATACCCGTAATCACACCAGAAGGTAGGTTCTATGCAGATATTTTCTTTGATACTTCCGATAATGTTTTTGAGTAATCTGTATCTATTTTCTGTATCAGAATTTTTCAGTCCATTATATTCCTGGCACAAATCTTTGCAGGCAATACGTTCCTGAATCAGTTCTTTATCATAATTGGCATTGTACAAAAGTCCGGCTGCGCATTTTTCCTTTTCTGTCATGAGATATAATGTTGATTGGTTATTGCTTATTGTCTATTGTCTATTGTCTATTGTCTATTGTCTATTGTCTATTGTCTATTGTCTATTGAAAGATAAGAAATTTGTTATTATAAGCTTAATTGATATTTATCATTCACCTCCTCCATCTTAACATCTGCTGCTTGAAAAAACAAAAACAGGATGACACGTATGTCATCCTGTTTACTTTAGAAAATAATAATAATTTTAATTCACCAAATCCGGTTCTATCGGATTGTTATCTTTTTTAAGGGCCTCTTTGGTATTTTTTTCCATTTCCCTAAGTACCTGATTAGGGTCTGAGATTTCCTTGCCATCTCCTGTTTTTACTTTAAAGCTTACTTTGGTGTTCCCATCTCCATTTTTCATCATCATTTCTCTCATATTCTTGGTAGGATCATTCACATAAGCTTTCCATACTTTTTTGAACTGGTCTTTTGTCACTTCAAGCTCTTTTCCGCCTATTCCCAATACTCTTACATGATCAGGAATCTGCATTTCTGTCTCCGCAGCCGGGGTATTGATCGTTTTATTGCCGATCATCGTCATAACATGAGATCCTGTAGCATCTTCAATCTTTACAATAAGACCCGGAAGTCCATAAAACACATAGGGTCCATCCTGAAAAGGTAAATCTGTTGTAAACCAGGCTGCCCATTCTCTTCCTCCAAAACTGGCGACTGCTTTCTGAGCTTGGTATGTGCCAATTTTTTGTTTTTCAGGCAATATTTTCCATTCCGGTTTTTTATCTTCTTTTATTTTATACTTATCTGTAGAAATGCTTCTGAAAAGATAGGTTGTAAAATCCGGATATTTTTTCGTTACTGTATAGGAAACCTGTCCCGGCCTTTCCCGTCTGTTGATATTAATATTTCCACCTCCGGCTTTCAGCTGTTTTTCAAGTTCTACTTTTCCGGTGGAATCTGCTACAAATTTATCCCGACTGTAATAGTTTGATCCATTTTTATCAATATCCAGCATCATCATTTCTGTCTTCACATTTTCCTTATTATTGGAATCCGGAATAAACTTGTATTCATAAAAGAATCTGTTGACCTGAGCACTGGCAAGTACTCCCAGAAATATAAAAAATAGAATTTTACCTTTCATAATGTATTTTTTAAAAAAGGCTTTGCCAATTGATATTGACAAAGCCTGATGGAACTTTAATTCTTTGTCTTGATTCTTACTTCTCCCTGCTGAACATCTCCTTTTTTCTGAGTGTTGACATTCACTCTTGATATATTATTTGTGTCCAATGCATTGATTTCGTCTTTAGAAACTTCTTTCCCGTCAATGTAATACTTGTATTTCATATCATCACTGCCAGTTATATTAAATTTTTTCACCCCATTCATTGCAATGTTTCCGTTGCCATCTTTTTTGATAAAATCGGCACTCATTACCATTACTTTGGAAGAACCATTAATCCTTGTAAAATGAATATCTTTAAGGTTTTTCTGGGCTTCCAGTCTCATTTTTTCAGCTTCTATTCTCGCTTTTGCTCCCTCTCTTCTGAAAGCCTCGCTTTCTATCTTGGCTCTTGCACTCTCTATTCTGGCAACTTCACTTTCTTTTCTGGCTTTGTCTCCTTCTATCCTTGCTCTTGCACTCTCTATTCTGGCAACTTCGCTTTCTTTTCTTGCTTTTTCACTCTCTATTCTCGCATTTGCTCTCTCTATTCTGAAAGACTCGCTTTCTTTTCTGGCCTTTTCGCCTTCTATCCTAGCTTTTGCACTCTCTATTCTGGCTTTTTCTCCTTCCACTTTAGCATTTGCTGCTTCTTTCATAGCATTTTTAGCTTCTGCCATTGCTTTGCGTACTTCTTCTTTATCTTTAGGGCTTAGGTCTTTATAGTAGATCGTTTTATTGGTTTTGAAATACGTTATTTTCGGTTCTTTGGGTTCTTTGGGAGGAGCAGGCGGAACTGGCAATTTTTCTATTCTGGCTGCCGCTCTTGCTGCTTTTCTTGCCGCTCTTTCAATTTTACGAAGTTCTTTTTTATCAAGAGGATCTATATTTTCAAGCTCCTTCATCTGATTCTTCCATTCGGCAGAATTGAAATATTCATCAACTTCAGCGTTTGCTGCAATCTCTCCTATCTCAGATGCCAGATTGCTTATTTCTTCTATTTTATCACTGAAGAGAGCACTTTCAGGATCCAGTCCATTCAGCTCCTTCTCCTTTTCTTTTATTTTTTTCTCTAAATCAGTCAATTTTGTATGATCTTCTGCTGATAAAGATTTCAATTCTGAATTTATTTCCTGTCCAGATTTTTCAGGTCTTACGGTATCTTTCTTGATTTCTGAAACGACTTTTTTAATAGAAAGGTTTGTTTCTTCAATTTCTCTGTTTTTAGCATTTACCAGATAAGCAAAAGCTACTGAAAATAAAACCGGTAATGCAAAAATTCTTCGCGCATATCCGAACTTGGTTTTTGGTTTTTGTAACATCTTAAGTCTTTTTTTAAGGTTTGAACTTAGAAACGGACTGGCGGCAGGCAACTGTGTTCCGGAAAAGTGGCTTGCTAAAAGCATCTGCGCAAATGCTTTGGTGTCCGATTGTTTTACGGCTTTTTTATCAGCCAGGTACTCGTGGATTAAACTAATTTCTTTTTTGATAATATGAAAGAACGGGTTGAACCAAAAAACAGACGTAATAATCTCGATAAAAATCTTATCAAAGGAATGTTTCTGTTCAATATGTACCATCTCATGCTTTAAAATCTGTTTCCCGATATCAGAATGCAGTGTGATGGCATTCTTCCAGAAAAGGTTTTTAAAGTAAGAAAATGGAGCTTCGGTGAGGTCTGTACGGTAAAAATTGATCCCGTCAAAACTTTCTTTCTGAAACTGTTTTTTAAACTGCTGGATTTTAAAAATCCCATAGATAAGTTTCCCTAAAAAATAGAGAGAAACCAGTCCCAGAGTTGAAAAAATAATGTTAAAATAAAGGTTACCATTGTCTATGTTTTTTTCTGTGTTAAAATTCTGAATCTTGTCAAGAAGCATGTACATATCATTATTTACTTCTATCGTAAAATCGTCTACTCTGATGAGCGGTAATAACAGTGATATCACAATCGCTGCCAACAGATAAAATCTGTTATAATGATGGAATGTCTTGTCTTTTAAAGACAACTGATAGTACAAAAACGTTACACCCGAACATAAAATAGTTTTCCCAAAGTATAAAAGTATTGCTTCCATAGTATTAATCTTTCTTTTTGAGTTCATCCAATAACATCTCAAGATCTTCTACGGTCATTTCATTTTTTTCTACCAGAAACGAAACAGCACTTTTATAGGATCCCTTAAAATAGTTTTTCACAAGACTTTTCATGGTTTTCCCGGAGTATTGTTCTTTTGAAACAAGCGGAAAATACTCATGCTGTCTTCCATGAACATGAAAGTCTACAAACTCTTTATCTTTCAATACTTTTAAAATGGTAGAAACCGTATTGGTATGCGGCTTGGGTTCCGGAAAAAGATCAAGAACATCCTTTAGAAAGCCTCTTTCTATTTTCCATACATACTGCATTACCTGTTCTTCTGCTTTTGTTAAAGTCTGAATTTTCATATCCTGTTCATTTTATCATTATCGTGATATAAAGTGTCCAATTCTATATCACTAAGAAATTAGTTATACAAATGTAGAAATAAAATTGAATCAAACAACTATTTTTTTAGTGATAAACGCTAACAAAATATAATTATTTGAAAATCAACAACATATAAATAGTTAAAATTTATTAAATTTTTAATGAATGAAATTATTTGCTGTTTATTGTATAGAAAATCACTCAATGGGGTTGTTATTTTATAGTAAAAAGTCTCAGATTACTCCAAGACCTTAATTAATAGTAAAGGCTTAGTTCATTTAAGAAATAAGTTTTTGGACTCATATCCTTTTCAAGATTTTAAACCTTGAAAAGGATGATTACTAAAGTGAAAAAAGTATCATGGAAATATTTTCTGTACTTATTTTTTAAGCTAAAAAAAATTCATAATCACAATTGTCAGATTCAAAGTAAAATTTGTCCGATTGATCAAATTTCTAAGAAAACATCCCCTGTAAAGTCGCGAAATTTGAATAAAAATAGACAGATATGAACCGTTTTGTAAAAAAAATAAAAACAAAAAATATACTGCTCATTGTACTGATTGTTTTTATAGGGATACAGTTTTACAGACCTGAAATGACGCAAAAACCAATAACCGGTGAGATTCATGTTCCCAGTGATGTAAGAGCCATATTGCAGCGTTCATGTTTCGATTGTCATTCTAATCAGACAGACCTGAAATGGTTTGATCAGATTGCCCCGGCTTACTGGCTGGTAGCAGATCATATTAAAAAAGGAAAAAAAGGCCTGAACTTTTCTGAGTGGGACAAGCTAGCTCCTCCGGCACAAAATGCAAAACTTTGGGAAGCTTTCAATCAGATTAATCTGAAAGCGATGCCACTCAAAAGTTATGAACTGCTTCATCCGGAAGCTAAACTTTCTGAAAATGATATCAACATCCTAAAAAAATATGTAACCTCTCTTGCTCCTAAACAAAAGCCTGATACAGCAAAAGTTTCTGCTTATAACAAACAATACCTGCAAGTGAATGCAATGCATGCTACAGCACCCAACCTTTCACTACCAACTGCTCTGAACGGCATCAGCTATATCCCTGATTATAAAAACTGGAAACCAATAAGTTCTACTGAGAGATTCGATAACGGGACAATGCGTATCATATTTGGAAACGATATTGCGGTAAAAGCAGCGAAAGAACATAAAACCAATCCCTGGCCTGACGGAACCATATTGGCGAAAGTAGCATGGGAACAGATTATTGACAGTGATGGTAATGTCACTACCGGAGCTTTCAAACAGGTTGAATATATGATCAAGGACTCTAAGAAATTCGCTTCCACAAAAGGATGGGGATGGGCAAGATTTTTATCTCCCAAGCTTGAACCGTACGGAAAAACAGCAGATTTTGCCAGCGAATGCATCAGCTGCCACCGTCCTATGAAAGATAATGATTTTGTATTTACCTCTCCTATTAACCATTAAGCTATGAAGAATCTGATTGTTTATTTAATGATGAGTGTGCTTATTGTGAGCTGCAGTTCTAAAAAAGAATACGAAGCAGTGAATGAAAATGCCTCACTTCCTGAAAGTTTTGATTTTAATGCCATGAATCTGAAAGTGGTAACCTCTTCTATTAATCATAAAAAGCAGGCTATGACAACTCTTTATGGTAATATCCCGGCTATAGATGAACTGAAAGGTAATGCCGGAAAAGAGGAACATACAGAAAGAATATTGACCCTGATTACCTGGTCACAGAAGGAAGATCCTTATTGGTATGGGGCAAAAATCCCGGATCATCTGTTATCTGTAGAAGTTATTAAAAGCAGACAACCTTTTTCAGATCATTCAGAAATCAGCTACCAAAGATATGAAGGGAAAGACCTTAAAAAAGTAGATGCCAGCGGAACGGAAAGAATCCATACCATTCTCAGTATGAAACCTTCGATTATGCCTTAACATAAGATTTTTAAAATCACATTAAAAAAAATAATATTCATTAAAACTATTAAAAAATGGAAAAAGTTAAATTCAGTTCAAGCATAGTAACGGGATGCATTTCAGCGACGTTACTGCTTTTTACTTCTGTTGCATGTTCAAAGGATAATCAGGATGAAAGCTCTGATCCTGCAGTAAAGGAGGTACAATTGAGAAATGATGCAAGCCTTGGAAGTGTTCTAACAGATAAAGAAGGGCATACTCTTTATTCTTTTGCTAATGATGCCACCGCTACCAATAATTGTACAGGAGGATGTGAACCGGTATGGCCCATTTTCAATATAGATCATCTTTCTGCTGAAAAACTGGGATCAGGATTAGAACTTTCTGATTTTACAACAATAACAACGGGTTCCGGGAAAAAGCAGGTAACCTATAAAGGAAGACCTCTTTATTACTATGCCCCTTTGGTGAACGGAACCAATGTAAAAGAAGATGCAGGAAAAACCGGAGGCGAAAATATCGGAGGTGTATGGTTTGTAGCAAAACCAGATTATACCATTATGCTTACCAATGCCCAGCTTGTAGGACATGACGGGAAAAACTATACGTCAACCTATACAGAAGGCACAGGAAAAACATTATATTTTACGGATGCTAAAGGAGTAACACTATACACCTTTAAAAATGATAAGCAGAATAAAAACAATTTTACAGCTTCTGATTTTTCGAATAATGGGGTATGGCCTATTTATGAAACGGATAAAATAGTGGTTCCGTCCGGTTTGGATAAATCACTTTTCGGATCGATTACTGTATTTGGAAGAAAACAGCTTACTTATAAAGGATGGCCGCTTTACCGCTTTGGTCAGGATAATATGGTGATGGGGTCCAATAAAGGAGTTTCCTTCCCTTCTCCCGGCGGTATCTGGCCTGTTCCTGTGAAAAATATGGCAGCAGCTATGCCTTAATTTTTTGTTTTTATAGAAATCTCTGTGCTAAATAGCGGACGTGCTGCCATGCCGTTATTTAGCTTTTGTATATTTGTTATTGCTTAACTGCCTGATTTTTATTTATGATCTATGCTAAATATATAAACACAAACGGAAAGAAGGTATTCAGGATTGATCCGAGAATCATCCTCTTCAGCTCCTTATTTATGGGGATTCTGGCTTCGGTACCTAAAATACTCCGTATCCATATTACATTGGGAGAGCTGATGATCGATTTTTCTATCTCATTTCTATTCTCACTGTTTGTATGGTATTTTAATATTTACAGTCTGCCCAAGTTTTCTATCCAGAATATATCGACCCGTTTTTTCAATAAAAAGCTTGTGATCAGTCTGTCCATAGGGATTGTAGTGATGGCGGCAATAGTACTCATTCATCATATTATCTTTCCAAAATATGGATTCAATACGATGGTATTGATGTATGAATTCAGAGGAATACTGATTAATCTGACTATTTATATGTTTTTGTATCTTTTGTATCAGACTTATAATTCACAGCAGATCAAGTTTGAGCTTGAGCAGATCAGAACCGATAACCTCCATGCTCAGTATGAACTGTTGAAACAACAGATTAATCCTCATTTTTTGTTCAACAGCCTCAATACGCTGAAGTCTATGATTGATATAAAAGATGATAATTCCGGGGATTTTGTTGTCAGGCTCGCTGATTTCTACCGTTTTACTTTAGATAACAGAAAGCTGGATCTTATTCCCTTAAAAAAAGAACTGGCCATATTGGATGCGTATATGTTTCTCCTGACTTCAAGATTTGAAGATGGTATTGAGTTTAAAATAGACATTAAGGAAGAGATATTAAATTCTTATATCCCACCATTTACCCTGCAGCTGTTGTGTGAGAACTGTATCAAACATAATATCGTATCAATGGCACATCCATTACTCATAAAGTTATACAGTGATGAAGGATATATTATTATTGAAAACAATTTTCAGCCAAAGAATATTCCACAGGATTCCGCTGGGATAGGAATTGAAAATATCAGGGAACGTTACAAGCACTTTGCTGAAAAAGAACTGACTATACTGCAAAATGATATTAATTTCACAGTCAAATTACCAATAGTAGATGAAAGTTTTAGTAATAGAAGATGAGATAAAGACCGCAAAGGCTTTGGGTCGGATGATTGTTGCGGTACAGCCGGAAGCTACTGTAGTACAATATATTGAGAGTGTTGCCATGGCGGTAGAATATCTTTCAGAAAATGAAACTCCGGATATTATATTTATGGATATCCAGCTGGCAGACGGAAACTGTTTTGAGATATTCAGCCGGGTCAGTATAAAAGTTCCTGTTGTTTTCTGTACTGCATTTGATGAGTATGCAATAGAAGCATTTAAAAGTAACGGAGTAGATTATATATTAAAACCTTTTGAGAAAAAAGATATTCAGTCGGCTTTTGAAAAGATCAACAACCTTAAAAATTTCTTTCAGCACTCCCCTTCACCGGACCGGAAACTGGAAGATATACTGGCTAATCTGACTACCGGCAGAGGCAAGACCAATTTTCTGGTGTTTTCCAATAATAAATACAATAATATTCCTATCGACAGAATTGCCTGTTTTTATAGTCAGTTTGGAAGTACGGTACTGGTAACTTTCGATCAGAAAGAATATTCAATACCCCAGTCTCTGGATGAAGTGGGGCAGCTGGTTTCAGGAGTTCAGTTCTTTAGAATCAACAGACAATATCTGATCAATTTTACAGCAATTGTGGAAGTGGAACATTATTTTTCCCGCAAGCTTCTTGTCAGTTTGAAGATTACCACTCCTGAAAAGCCACTCGTCACGAAAGATAAAGCTTCCCGTTTCCTTCAATGGCTTGAAGAGCGATAAAAGAGGCAGCAACCCTTATAAAAATATACATTAAAACAATTCTCTGATTATAATCGGAGAAAGGTAATGTTTTGTCTTATTAAAAATATAAAATGGATCAAAAAAATAATATCATTAGCGAGTTTATTAACCGTAAATTTGGCTTTTTGGGTGAAGGCTTTCTGGAAGAGATCAAGACTCATGCTGTATATGATACCATAGAGGCCAGACAGGAGATTATCCGGGAAGGCGACCGTGTGAAATATGTTTTATTTTTAATAAAAGGAGCCATTAAAGTTTATTCACTTAATGATGGACGTGAACTTACTTACTATCATATTGGAGATAATGAAAACTGCCTGATGACCTTTTCATCTATTTTTAATAACAATATAAGTAAGGTATATGCTACTGCGGAAGAGGATTCTGAAGTATTATTGGTTCCGTTATCTGTAATGAACAGATGGCTGGTTGCATTTCCGGCCATTAACAAAATATTTTTTCATGAGTATGAAAGAAGGTTTTCAGCGGTAATGGATATGATTAACGAGGCCATGTTTCATCATTTGGATACCCGGGTTTTGAATTATATTAAAAGAAAAGTAACCCTGGCAGGGAATCAGCCTGTGAAGATAAAGCACAGAGAAATAGCAGGAGGATTGGGAACTTCAAGAGAAGTGGTAAGCAGAGTACTGAAAAAAATGGAAAATGAAGGAAAAATTTTTAAAGATGAAGAAGGCAAAGTATTTGCTGCAGATCAAACAATGCTCTTAAATAAATAATCTAAGTTTTATAAATTAATATTAAAATCTTTTTTCAAATGAAAAAAATACTTTTTATCGGAATGGTACTTATAGGAATTATAAGCCTTTCATCATTTATCAAGTCAGATGATTCTACAGTTCCAAAACCTGTAAAATCAATTTATGATTTTAAGATTGAATCCATTGACGGAGGAAAAATCAATTTCTCTGATTACAAAGGAAAATACATCCTTATCGTGAATACAGCATCCAAATGTGGATATACTCCTCAGTACAAAGGATTGGAGCAGCTGTATAAAGATTACGGAGATAAGCTGGTTGTAATCGGTTTCCCGTCTGACAATTTCGCAGACCAGGAATTTCATGACAATGTTGAAATCAAGTCTTTTTGTGAAAAAAACTATGGGGTAACTTTTCCACTTACCACTTCTGTGAACGTGAAAGGTTCAAAAATAACGCCTGTATTTGATTACCTTACCCACAAGTCTCAAAATGGAGTACTGGATGCAGCGATAAGCTGGAACTTCAACAAATTTCTGATCAGCCCGGAAGGAAAACTATTGGAACATTTTGATTCTAAAGTGGTTCCTGAAAGTGATAAGATTACTCATTATTTTAAATAAATTGATCAGTCAATTAAAAATCCACTACTTTCGAAATGATAGTAGTGGATTTTTTTACCCCTGTTATTATTGCTTTACTTTAATCCCTAAACTATCCTGGTGAAAGGTTCAGAATGATATTTTCAGGAAAAAGAGCATTATAAGTAGGTGAAATTGCTTTTCATGTATAAATTCAATTATAAAAATCGCTTCAATAAAGACCCTAACCACACCATTTATACAACAATGAATACCATACATTAAAGAATTGTTAAATTTTATTAAATAATATTAAAATGTATTTGTTTTAACTGGGAAATTATATTTATTTTAGTGCTTTAAAAATTTCTCATGAAAAGATATAATTTATTGATTGTACTATTACTGCTTATTTTCAATGTTACTACAGCTCAAAAGAAGGGTTCTCCTGCTGCCGATCTTAGCTTGTTAAAAGATACAAAATCAAAAATCGAAGCTACCGTTCCATTAGTTATCCAGCATCTTCAGACTATTTCTACAAAAGAAGGGGATAATAATATTGTCAACAACGGGAAAATTGCTTTAGGTAAAGAATATGGCATTTTAGAATCCGAATGGTTCTTATACAGAAACAATATGAAAAACTGTATTCTGAACAATTCTTCTAAAAAAGCTAAAAAATGTATGGAATACCACACACAGTATCTGAGAAATACATTCATCAATTACAACAACTATATTTCTAATCTTACAAGAAAAAACGGATATTTAGGAGTTGAAGGAGATACAAAATTTGATTTTAAACCTGCTGATATTGCTACAAAACTAAGTGAAGCTTATTTCAATGCCAATGATGCTGCAGGAAGAATGAAAGCCGATCAGAAAAGAGAGTTTCTAGGACAGACCATGTCTGATGATAACAAATTGACTCCTTACGCTCAGCTGGCTCAATAATATAAAACGATCCTTACCCCATAAAAAAGAGAACTGCTATTTGCAGTTCTCTTTTTATGTAAAGCAAAAAATCTCCGCCGGAAAAAGCAGTTTTGTGGTACTAATCATAAAACTCTTGGGGAAAAAGTAGAAAATGAGGCAGAGATTTTTTTGCATACACTCTACAGATCAACTGTCCTACCCATGATCTGTAAGAGCATTACAAAAATAGAACTATACGCCACTAATGATAGGAAATGCATGTAGAATTAAATGTTTGGAATTGTAGAACTAATACTACTTTTTAGCATAGAAACTAAATAAGCACCCGTTTTTTCAGGTGCTTTATTATTTATTATGACAATATTTAGGGCTGAAATATTGTTAACCTATTTCCACCAATGGTAATAATTGTGCTGCCCATCATATTCAAATCCACAACGCGGATACAATGTATTTCCAATATCATTTGTCTTTTCTGTTTCAAGCATTAGTCCGCATGCTCCTGTTTCTTCACACCATTGCTTGCTGCGGTCAATTAACGCTACAGAAAGCCCTTTTCCTCTATAATCGGGGTGAACAAACAAATCACTCAACAGCCATTGCTTTTCTAATTTGGTATAATGAAATAATTTGTAAAGCTGTACAAATCCCACAGCTTTTCCATCGGCTATGACAAGAAAAATATCCGATTCACTGTTTAAAAATCGTTCTTTCAGAAAAGCCTTTCCTTTTTCAATATTAGATTCCTGCCTGTAAAAAACACGGTAAAGATCAAATAATTCTGCCGTTTCATTAAGATCCTCAAGACTTGCCTTTTTAATAATGTAATTCATCGTTATTTATTTTGATTAACAGGGCAAAAGTAGCCTTAAACAGGACCAGTCTTATCATCCAGATTAATCTTATACCCATAGTCCAGAGTTGGAAACATGAGAGATCTGCCATTCACAAAAATATAAATACCACATGTTTTGGATTTTATTAATCTGAACAACTTCGGATTTTTGCCGTATAAAATCAAACCAATGAAAAACATCATCCAGACAATTAAAAACACAGATTGGCAGCATATTACAGAAATGATGCATGAAAACGGGTATGCTGTTATTTCCAATCTATTATCAGATGAAGAATGTGAAATCATAAAGTCAAATTATAATAACACTGCCCTTTACCGCAAAACTGTTGTCATGGCACGGCATCGTTTTGGCCTGGGTGAATATAAATATTTTAACTATCCCCTGCCTGAAATTATCCAGACTGTACGAACAAATATATATCCATATCTGGCTCCTATAGCCAATTCATGGTTCAAAGCTTTGCATATTGACATTCAATTTCCATCAGATCATCAGGAATTTTTACAGCAATGTCATGCAAACGGCCAGCATAAAGCCACTGTATTGGTTTTAAAATATAAAGAAAAAGGGTTCAATACTTTACACCAGGACTTATATGGTGATCTGTATTTCCCTATTCAGGTCGTATTAATGCTCAGTGAGCCTGATCAGGATTTCACAGGAGGAGAATTTGTTCTTACCCAGCAGATTCCAAGAGCGCAGTCTAAAGCTATTGTCTTACAACCTAAAAAAGGAGATGCACTTATTTTCACGACTCAATTTAAACCTGAAAAGGGAACCAAAGGCTACTATAGAGTCAATATGAAACATGGGGTAAGTGAAGTAAAAGGAGGCAGCCGTTATGCTTTGGGAATTATCTTCCATGATGCCATAAGCTAGTCATATAACGAACCTGAATTGTTTCTATCAAAAACTTTAACCCTTCAAGTATAAATTTTTTAATCATAATGTTCCAACATTCTCAAATATCACCCGAGAGCCTGAGAAGTAAAATCCACAGCGGAAAAGTTCGTTTTGGAGGCAATAAAAAACTGAAGATCTTTGGATTACTCAGCTGCCGATCAGGAAAAAGAATGAAAAAGGAAAACCGAGTTTTTTTCACAGATGAAAAAGAAGCACTGCAAAACAATTATCGTCCCTGTGGGCATTGCATGAAAGAAGAGTATAAAAGATGGAAAAGTAATCTCTTCTGAATACTATCAGAGGACTAAAACGTTACAGCCTCAAGAATTTTTTATTAAGGATTTACTAGTATTCATATGGTGTATCTGCTATGCTACCGTATTACTATAAATCAGAGGTGTCTTATTCTTCATTTTTTCAACAAAATATCATTATAACATTTTATAAATGAGATAATTAAACCCACATAATCAATTTTAAATTTTCATATTTTTTTTAAATTTCTATTTTCTGAAGGTTTCTGCAATCAAAAAAGGAGAAAAAAAAGCGAAAATTATTTCAAATAAGTGGACATATCCTCAATTTCATACTATAATTCAACACGTTCCTCCTTTTAATTGACTATTACCATTACCATATCGGAGTATACAAAATAAAATATCAACATTCTGTGAAATATAAATATATTATGTTAAATAAATGATATATTAGTCTTATACCAAAACTCAATACCATGAACAATGAAAATTTTAACACCCTTGAACTCCTTCACAAGCAATTCAGGTATCCTTTCCCAACACTAAAAAACCCGAATGCAGAACAGTTGCAGGAGATTACTGAGAATCAATGGATAGACGGTGATTATCTGTGGATTTATGAGCAAAACCCTACTCTTCGCAAAAAGTACAAAAAAACTAAAACAGCACATATTGCAGCTCAATGGTTTCCCACCGCATCACCGGAAAGATTCAAACCGATTTGCCGGCTAATGCTGTGGACCTTGTACAATGATGACCTTTATGAGGAAAGCAAACCCGAAGATATTGAACATGTACGTATTCAATCCGTTGCCATACTCAATGGTGAGATAAGTGCAGAAGACTCAGGAATACCATTAGGGAAAATGCTAGCTTCTTTAAGACTGGAATTACTACAATTTATCCCGGAAGAATCAATTTCCCGCTTTACGCAAATGATCAGCAGATATTTCACAGGATTAGAAACTGAATTAAAATACAAGAAACACAAAATTTATCCCAGTGTGACTGAATGTATCGCTCTTCGTGAAAACTCTATTTGTCTCTACCCTTTCCTACAGCTTACAGAATTGGAAACGGGAATCATTCTACCTCCGGAAATACATGAACATCCGATAATCATTCGTTTACAAACACTAGCCTGTCATCTGGTTACTTTTTTCAATGAAGTACAGTCTGTACTGAAAGATGAGGCAACCGATAGTATTTATTACAATATAGTAAAAGTGATTCAACATGAACATCAAATGTCACTGAAGGAGGCATGCCTCGAAGATTTGCGGCTTCACAATGAAGACCTGAAAGAATTCTTAGAATTACAAGCTTCTCTTCCAGATTTTGGGATATGGCACGATGCCGTAGTAAACTGGGTCCATTATATGAGTATGGTACTGAGTGGCTGGAAAAACATATCTACCAAACTGGATCGTTACAATGCAATGGAGTTTCCGGAAGCAAAAGAACTGAAAGAAAAACTAAATCAGCTATAATATTATTAATAATTTATTAAAAGTCAAATTCATGAGAGAAGAATTAATAGTACCTCAATGCCATTACCCGTGGCCAACAGTGAATAGTCCTATTGCGAATGCCTTTGATGAGGAAGAAAAAGAATGGTATGATGATGATTATACTTTTATTTCTGAAGAAGGAATAAAAAGATGCAAACCTCAGTTCTTATCCCGGGTAGCGACTTATATGAACCCAACTTGTGATAGCATAGAACGGATGCGCCCCTGTGCCAGACTAATGATCTATATCACGATTTTCGATGACTATTTTGGGCTGACACCTGCAAAAGAATTAAAAATAATGGCTGATCGAGTGTATGAAGTCATGATGGGTGATAAGCCTCGTCCTGACGAAATCGGAATTTTACGACAAATGGCCCAGGCAAGAAAAGAATGGATTATAAATGGAATGCCTCAATTCTGGATAGATCGTGTTTCTATGAATTTCTATGAATTTATTATGTATGGAATGGCGGAAGAGATCCCTTTCAAACAATCTGAAACCAGAGTCTATCCCCTACTTCCACATTATCTTAGTTTTCGGAAATATTCAATCGGTATGTGGCCATATGGTGATTTGATAGATCCTGCTACCAATTCTGTACTGCCTGTTCATATTTACAATCATCCTATTGTACAACGTTGCAGAGAATTGCTTTCCCTGATTATTGTAATTCAGAATGATTTTGCCTCCTTGAAAAAAGAACTTGAAATAGAAACTGAAAGTCTGAACATCATCTTTATTCTAAGCCACCAGTATAAACTAACTTATCAGGAAGCATGCACGGAAGCCATGAGATTACACGATGCATATGGCCGGGAGTTGGACGATCTCCATCAATCTCTTCCCGATTTCGGAGAGTTTCAGGAAGCGGCATATAACCATATCTATCACATTAAATTACAGATAAGCGGCTGTGCAAATTGGTATTATAATTCCGGTACCAACCGATATGAACCTAAAGGATTTATTGTACCGCAATATGGTAGAGAAGGAGATGACATTCTTATTCCGCACAGTATTTTTGTACAAAAATAACTCTGAAACAATGTGATATCTCTTTGCCTTTAATAGAAATACGGCAAACTGAATTAAAGACGCTACAAAAAACAATCTTTTAAGATCATTTTTTATAATTATATAAAATAGTATAATTAAAATCTTCCAAATTTTGGAATCTTATTTACCAAAACAAAAAAGAGAAGCAATAGTATATTGCTTCTCTTGTTTAGTAGCGGGAACCGGACTCGAACCGATGACCTTCGGGTTATGAGCCCGACGAGCTACCTACTGCTCCATCCCGCGGTGTATTTTTAGAGTG